>JAZRAX010000024.1:0-141436 GCA_045634745.1 Acetatifactor sp.
ATTGGCTATTTGATTTCCCTGGCAACCCGTTCTTACAGAGATAAAAAGGTGGGCCTGGATTGTTCCAATGGTAGTGCATGGATGATTGCCAAGAGTGTATTTGATGCGCTGGGAGCGAAAACTTATGTAATTAATAATCAACCGGATGGTTTGAATATTAATACCAATTGTGGTTCTACGCATATTGAAGGCTTACAGAAATTTGTCGTAGACAATGGTCTGGATGTAGGCTTTGCTTTTGATGGTGATGCAGACAGATGTCTTTGCGTAGATGAGAAGGGCAACGTAGTGGATGGCGATGCCATTATGTATATTTACGGCTGCTATATGAAGGACAGAGGCAAGCTGTTAGGCAACAAGATTGTTACCACTGTCATGTCGAATTTTGGCTTATATAAGGCATTGGATGCCAAGGGTATCGAGTATGAAAAGACCGCAGTTGGCGATAAGTATGTGTATGAAAACATGATAACCAACGGTTATCGTTTGGGTGGCGAACAGTCCGGACATATTATTTTCAAGAAGTATGCCACCACAGGTGACGGTATCCTCACAGCGCTAAAGATGATGGAAGTAATGTTAGAGAAGAAGGCAACCTTAAGTGAGTTAAGAGCACCTTTTGTAGTATATCCCCAGGTACTGAAAAATGTACGTGTAAAGGACAAAGCAGTAGCCCAGGCAGATGTAGATGTACGTGAAGCGGTAGCCAAGGTGGCTGAAGCGCTTGGCAGTGACGGCCGTATTCTGGTGCGAGAGAGTGGTACGGAGCCTATTGTGCGTGTTATGGTAGAGGCAGGAGATATGGAGACCTGTCAGAAATACGTAGATAGTGTGGTAGATGTGATTGTAAGCAAGGGATATCTGGAATAATAGAAATATGTATGTTATAATGAAAAGAGATCGTGATACGGTCTCTTTTTTCGCAGAATAATTAAAAAGATAGTATGAGGAAGCGTATGGGGTTAATAAAGAAGTGGACTAGTAAATGGAATATACAATCAACCATTGTTTCGTTGTGCCTTTTGTTTGTATGTATTGGAACCCAACAAATACAAACGGTAAAATGGGATACCGGAAAGATTGATTTTTTTAGAGATTCGCTGGGAGTAGTGATATCAGTGATTTTATTTACCCATTATAAGTGGAGCAATATTATCAAGTACAAGCTCCCTTATATTGTTTGGACGATAGTAGGAGTTGTTTCAAGTACTATTTTAGTACCCATTATCAGTGCAAGACGTGCAGAATATTTATTGGCAGATACACTAGTGATTGCATTGGGAATATTTCTAATGGGTTACTGTGTGATTTATACACTGATACAGTATTTTGTAGAAAAAACGCGACCCAAATTGTTTGTTCCTTTATTTATCATATGGGTAGTCATGTTGGTACTGATGATTTTCTCTCGAAGTGAGTATTGGTGGCCGGAGTGCTATTTTGTGCTGTTTTTATGCTACTACATGACTGGGCAGACCCAACAGCAACGGACTAATGTAATCCAAGGGGTTATATATGGTATCATCCTAGGATTTGTTGTAATTCAGGCTCATGCATTATTGTGCAGACCATACGATTTGGTTCGATATCAGGGAAATTTTTGTAATCCAAATCATAACTGCATGTTTTTGTGTATGTGCTTGGTGGCGATATTGGCAAAAATATTGTTTCTTTGCGGCCAAGAAGGAAAGAAGTTATGGAAGGTATTTTTCTTTTTGCTGGCAGGTATGTGTTACGCATTAATCGTTATGACAATTTCTCGTTCGGGTTATTTGGCGGCGGTTGTGGCTACAGTATTCTTCTTGATTGGTTATTGTAGGATTGTTCGTAAAAGAGTGTTTATTAGAATGGGAATCTTATTGGTGGTGCTTTTTGCGACGATGCTTCCGGTAACTTATTTGGCAGTACGTTATGTGCCAACCATTCATCCGCATGTATTGTTTTATTTTCAAGAGGGATACTCTGAAGACAGAGTACATTCTTGGGATGCCAGAGATTCAGAAAAATTTGTGGATTTTGAAGAAATGATGCAAGCGGTATTTGGTCGGTTGTTTAGCTTGTCAGGTGAGAAAAAAGACCATACGGTTGCAATGGAAGAGAAGCCATTGTTGGTGGTTTCAAATGCAAATTCACTGCCTGTAGAATATGTACAGGCGGTTCGGCTAACAGCGATTGGGGCTGAAGTAGATCCGGATAAAATTCCGGTCTTAACAAAGGAAGACGGTAGCAATGCCTTTGAAGTTCGTTATGCCATTTATAAATGGTACTTTACCCACCTTTCTTTGCGTGGTATGCCTTACGATGAGCAGGGATTTCAATTAACTGCAGATCATTGGATTCAGGACACCCACAATATTTATTTAGATTATGGTATCAATTTTGGTTATCCGGTTATGATACTATTTACCGTATTTATCTGGTGGGGAATTGGCAGACTGACGCATCGAGGTTGGAAAGAGGCAGAGCCGGAGGTGTTTACATGCTTATTGATTGCTCTAGTACCACCGGTATTTGGCATGTTTGAATTTGCATGGGGAGCCGGTATGCTTTCTACAGTGGCCTTTTATTTGGTGTTCAAGGAAATGTTTAATGATTGCATTTCAAAGTAGACTGTGCTACAATATTTGAGAATTATGCACCATATTGCACTGTTATGCTCTGTATAGCAGTGCAATATAGTAAATTGTATTATATGGCGAGATGGTTTATAGAAAGGATACAATATGTTAAACAATAAATCGATTTTAATCACCGGAGGTACCGGTAGCTTTGGTAAGGCATTTACAAAATATGTATTAGAGCATTATGAACCGAAGAAGATTATTATTTACTCCAGAGATGAGTTTAAGCAGTTTATGATGCAGAATGAATTTAGGGAGTATGCAAGTAAGCTTCGTTTCTTTATCGGTGATGTGCGTGATAAGGAGAGACTTACCCGTGCATTTGAAGGTGTGGACTATGTGGTTCATGCAGCTGCTATGAAGCAGGTACCTGCATGTGAATACAATCCAGCAGAGGCTATTAAGACAAACATTAATGGTGCCCAGAATATTATCGACGCGGCACTTGACAGTGGTGTGAAGAAAGTGGTTGCTTTATCTACAGATAAAGCGGTAAATCCGGTTAACTTGTACGGTGGTACCAAGCTGGTTTCTGATAAGCTTTTCATTGCTGCCAATGCTTATGCAGGCGAGAAGGATATTAACTTCTCTATTGTACGCTATGGTAATGTGGCAGGTAGCCGCGGTTCTGTTATTCCGTTCTTCCACAATATTATTAAAAACGGTGGCACGGAGCTTCCGATTACCGATTATCGTATGACACGTTTTTGGATTAGTTTACAGCAGGGTGTAGAATTGGTAATTAAGGCACTTGAGGAAGCAAAGGGTGGTGAAACCTTTATTTCCAAGATTCCGTCCTTCAAGATTACAGATTTGGCAGAAGCGATGCTGCCCGGATGTAAGATGCCGGAGGTGGGTATTCGTGAGGGTGAAAAGCTTCATGAGATTATGGTTACCGTAGAAGATTCCATGACCACCTATGAGTATGACAAGCACTTTATCGTATATCCACAGATGGTATGGAGCGAGAAGCGTAAAGCAGTTCCTACCGGCAAGAAAGTTCCGGAAGGCTTCTCTTACAGTTCAGATAACAACACCGAATGGCTGACCGTAGAAGAAATCCGTGAACTGCTGAAAACGGTAGATTTAGAGAAATAAATATACGCAGAATGAAACCCCTCCGATTATGGTGGTGGCTATATCCCTATAAAGGACTGTTGAAAAACGTCTTCACTTAGCGAGGTTTTTTCGAGCTTAGTGAGGCTACGTTTTTCATCAAGTGAGAACGTGTCCGTATAGGGATATAGCCACCAACATAATCAGAGGGGTTTATAAATTTATTGTTTCTTAAATGAAGCTCTTTTACGCAGCGTCGGATCCAGTATTTTTTTGCGGATACGCAGACTGCTTGGTGTTACCTCTAACAATTCATCTGTCTCAATAAAGTCTAAAGCCTGCTCCAAACTTAATATCTTAGGAGGAGTCAATCTCAATGCCTCATCTGCACTAGAGGAACGGGTGTTAGTCAGCTGCTTTTTCTTGCAGACATTTAGTTCAATATCTTCCCCACGTCCGTTTTGTCCTACAACCATACCGGCATATACTTTTTCACCCGGTCCGATAAACAGGGTACCACGCTCTTGGGCATTAAATAGACCATAAGTAATTGCTTCACCGGCTTCAAAGGCAATGAGGGAACCGGTCTTGCGATAGGCAATATCGCCTTTGTAAGGACCGTAGCCGTCAAATACGGTGTTAATGACACCATTTCCCTTGGTATCGGTCATAAATTCACCACGATAACCAATTAAACCTCTGGAGGGAATAGAGAACTCTAAACGGGTATTTTCACTGCCGCCCAGGGTGCTCATGCCACGAAGTTCGCCCTTGCGCTGGCTTAATTTTTCAATAACAGAACCTGAAAATTCCGAAGGAACATCAATATAAGCCAATTCCATAGGCTCTAAACGATGACCATTCTCATCAGTTCGATATAAAACCTCAGCCTTACTTACTGCAAATTCAAAGCCTTCGCGACGCATGTTTTCAATTAATACGGATAAATGTAACTCGCCGCGCCCGGATACCTTGAATGCTTCGGTGGTATCGGTTTCTTCTACTCGTAAGGAAACATCTGTATTCAGTTCTCGGAAAAGTCGTTCTCTAATATGGCGACTGGTAACATATTTGCCTTCTGTACCGGCTAAAGGTGAATCATTTACACAAAAATGCATGGCAATGGTAGGTTCGCTGATTTTTTGGAAGGGAATCGGATTTACATTGTCGAGAGCGCATAAAGTGTCCCCAATGTGGATGTCCGCAATACCGGAAATGGCCACAATTGAACCAACGCCGGCTGATTTTACTTCCACTTTATTCAAGCCGTCAAATTCATAAAGTTTGCTGACCTTTACCTTGGTTTGTTTGTCCGGTTCGTGGTGATTTACGATAACAACTTCCTGGCCAACGCTGATTTCACCATTATCCACTTTGCCAACACCGATGCGACCTACATATTCGTTGTAATCAATGGTGCTGATAAGTACCTGAGTACCGGCCTCAGGGTCGCCCTCCGGTGCAGGAATATAGTCTAAAATAGTTTCAAAAAGAGGTATCATACTGGTTCCTTGTTCTTCCACATCCAGAGAGGCAATGCCTGCTTTGGCAGAGGCAAAAATAAAAGGACAGTCCAATTGTGCGTCGTCGGCATCCAACTCTAAAAACAACTCCAATACTTCATCAATTACTTCATTAGGTCTGGCCTCGGGACGATCAATTTTGTTAATACATACAATCACCGGAAGCTTTAATTCCAAAGCCTTACGCAGAACAAATTTGGTCTGAGGCATGGCGCCTTCAAAGGCGTCCACAACCAGAATGACACCATTTACCATTTTTAATACACGTTCCACTTCGCCGCCAAAGTCTGCATGACCCGGAGTGTCAATAATATTAATTTTGGTACCGTTATATTGTACAGCGGTATTTTTGGAAAGAATGGTTATACCACGTTCTCTTTCAATATCACCGGAATCCATAACTCTGTCCGCTACTTCCTGACCGGCACGGAAAACACCGCTTTGCTTTAGTAGTTCATCTACCAAAGTAGTTTTGCCGTGGTCTACATGAGCGATAATTGCTACATTTCTAATATCTTCTCGTTTTTGTTTCATACGATTCCTTTCTTCTACAAATAGCTGCAAAAAACATGAAATAATGTTAGTTTTGGAAAAAATGTCAATGAAATCTTTTGCTTAGATTTCAAACTGTATCAGTATAGCACCATTTTGTGGTCAGTGCAAGAAAAAACACCCATATTTTGGGGGCGGGGTGGGGCTGGGGGACTTTGTAAGGAAGAAAAGGGGAAAATCGAATCTTGTCGGAGGGTGTAAAACAATTGGTTTTAGACGCGAATAAGGGGATTTTAAGCGACGGAAAAGAGTGTTCTAAATCGTAAAAAGGGTGTATAAATAGTATTACATTACAGGCAAAAAAATAAAATTCTTAATGTGTAAGAAGGGAGAACAGGGATGACAGATAAGGTTATCGAAAACAATCAAGTAACAGTAATGGGAGAAATCGTGAGTGATTTTGTGTTCAGTCATGAAATTTTTGGGGAAGGATTCTATCTGGTGGATGTCAGAGTAAAACGTTTAAGTGATAGTTTTGATGTAATTCCGCTGATGGTATCAGAAAGACTGATTGATGTAACTGGAGATTATAAGGGAATGTACGTATGTGTAAATGGGCAGTTCCGTTCTTATAATCGCCACGAGGAAAGAAAAAACAGGCTGGTATTATCTGTTTTTGCCAGAGAAATCGAATTTATTGAAGAGTTGGAGGAAAGCTCTAAGACGAATCAGATTTATTTGGATGGCTACATTTGTAAGGAACCGATTTACCGTAAAACACCCTTGGGCAGAGAAATTGCGGATGTGCTTTTGGCAGTAAACAGACCTTACGGAAAGTCTGATTATATTCCGTGTATTTGTTGGGGAAGAAATGCACGTTATGCTAATAATTTTCAGGTAGGAGAACGTTGTGCGGTTTGGGGACGTATCCAAAGCAGAGAGTATATGAAGAAGCTCAGTGAAAACGAAGTGGAGAAGCGAGTGGCGTTTGAAGTTTCGGTAAGCAAGCTGGAGCTTTTGGAGGAATAAATATAATTTTTACATAGGTTTACCATAATGGCATTGACAAACATGGTTTGCAATGCTATTATGGTTCTAACGTAATAAAATAAAGATAGAGGTTGCGTATTTCATAAGTAGTTCTTTAGATGTGACAGGCACAAGAGACGGAGAAGGAAAGGGGAAGACGCCGAAAGAGGAGATGTCCTGAAAGTCAAGTCTTGGGCATGCAGTTAAGAGCTGTATGACTGTCATCTATATTTTTAGGTGGGGCGCTATCAAATTTAGTTAGAATAGATATATTCTGACTTAGATGTCGGCGCGCGTGTTGCCGGCTTTTTTTATGCAGACCCCTTCATAAGTTATTATAGTGCTACGAAGGGTAGCGGAATGGAGGATTTTATGTCAATTTTTACAGGTGCAGGTGTAGCGATTGTTACTCCTATGAACGCAGATGGAAGCGTGAATTACGAAAGTTTTAGAAAGTTAATTGAGTTCCAGATTGCAAACGGAACAGATGCGATTATCGTATGTGGAACAACAGGTGAAGCTTCTACTTTAACTCATGAGGAACACTTGGATGTTATTAAATACTGTGTGGAAGTAGTTAATAAGAGAATTCCGGTTGTGGCAGGTACCGGTTCTAATTGTACCGAAACAGCTATTTACTTATCTACTGAAGCAGAAAAGATGGGCGTTGACGGACTTCTTGTAGTATCTCCTTACTATAATAAGGCAACACAGAATGGTTTGTATGCTCACTTTAAGGCAATTGCTGATGCGGTTAAGATTCCGGTAATTCTTTACAATATTCAGGGCAGAACTGGTGTGAATATTGCGCCGGCTACCATTGTGAGACTTTGTAACGACTGTGAGAATATTGTGGCAGTAAAAGAAGCAAGCGGTAATATTAGTCAAGTGGCAAAAATTGCAGCATTATCTAAGGGAACCATTGATATTTATTCCGGTAATGATGATCAGATTGTTCCGATTATGTCTTTGGGTGGAAAGGGCGTTATTTCTGTTCTTTCTAACGTTGCTCCACAGCAGACACATGATATTTGTGCAAAATATCTGGCTGGCGATGTGGCAGAAGCAACCAAGATGCAGTTAGAGGCCATTGAATTGATTGATGCATTATTCTGTGAAGTAAATCCGATTCCGGTTAAGATGGGATTGAATTTCATGGGTATGGAAGCCGGTACTTTGAGACTTCCGTTAACAGATATGGAAGAGGCAAATGCTGCGAAATTAAAGGCTGCAATGGAGGCTTATGGTATTCTGTAAGGCTTTATGAGCCCGATTTTACAAAGAAAAATGTATGGGCTCGAAAATCTTTAGGGTTTTCGAGCCTGTGTTAAATATTGGAAATGGGAGAGAATAGATATGATTAGAGTGATTATGCATGGTTGCAATGGCAAAATGGGCCAGGTAATCAGCGGATTGGTAGCAGGAGATGAAGAATTAACCATGGTTGCCGGTATTGATCCGGTAGATGATGGACACAATCCTTATCCGGTATTTGCGGATATTACTGCGTGTGATGTAGATGCAGATGTTTTGATTGATTTTTCAACAGCAAAGGTAGTGGATAAACTGTTGGATTATTGTGTAGAGAAAAATTTACCTTGTGTACTTTGTACGACAGGTTTGACACCGGAACAGTTAGAGAAGGTTGCAGAGGCTTCAAAAAAAGTGGCTATTTTAAAATCTGCTAATATGTCTTTAGGTATTAACTTACTATTGAAGATGTTGAAGGAGGCAGCTGGCGTACTGGCGCCGGCGGGCTTTGATATTGAAGTGGTAGAAAAGCATCATAATTTAAAATTGGATGCGCCTAGTGGTACTGCCCTTGCTTTGGCGGACAGTATCAATGAAGAATTTGATAATTCTTATGAATATGTATATGACAGAAGCACCAGAAGAGAGAGAAGAAGCCAGAAGGAAATCGGTATTAGTGCTGTGCGTGGCGGTACTATTGTAGGTGACCACGATGTGATTTTTGCCGGTACGGATGAAGTAATTACTTTCTCTCATACAGCATATTCTAAGTCTGTATTTGCAAAGGGTGCTGTGCAGGCGGCTAAGTTCCTGGCAGGCAAGGATGCCGGAATGTACGGAATGGGAGACGTAATCGGGTAAAAGGAAGGATTCGGGGATGCAAGAGGAAAAGTTAGCTTTGTTAAAAATCCAAGCAAGAGAATATCCAAATAGTGCGGCGGTTGCAACGGAAATAATTAACTTGCAGTCGATTTTGAACTTGCCTAAGGCAACAGAGCATTTTTTGACGGATATTCATGGAGAGCACGAGCAGTTTAATCATGTGTTAAAAAATGGTTCAGGTGCAGTACGCAGAAAAATCGATGAAGCATTCGGAAATACAATCAGTAACCGTGATAAAAAAAGCTTGGCTACATTGATTTATTATCCGGAGGAAAAAATCGAAATTGTACAGCGGGAAGAGGATAATCTGGAAGATTGGTATAATATTTCTTTGCATAGATTGGTGCATTTGGTAAAGCGTGTTTCCTCAAAGTACACTCGTTCTAAGGTGCGTAAAGCATTGCCTAAGGATTTTGCTTATGTTATCGAAGAATTGATTACAGAAAAGGAAGAAATTCTAGATAAGGAAGCATATTATAACGAGATTATCTATACGATTATTCGTATCGGACGAGCACCACAGTTAATTGAAGCATTATGTTATTTAATCCAGCGTTTGGTAATTGATCATTTACATATTGTGGGAGATATTTTTGATAGAGGACCGGGACCGCATATTATCATGGATACTTTATGTGCTTATCATTCCGTGGATATTCAGTGGGGGAATCATGATATTGTTTGGATGGGTGCGGCAGCAGGTCATTTGGCTTGTATTGCAAATGTGATTCGCGCAGCAGCTATTTATGGCAATTTATCTACATTGGAGGATGGTTATGGAATTAATTTATTGCCGTTAGCAACCTTTGCACTGGAAACTTATGGCAATGATGACTGTGAAGCGTTTTCCATTCGTTATAATACAGATTATAATACCAAGGATTTGAGCCTGGATCAGAAAATGCACAAGGCTATTTCTGTTATAATGTTTAAATTGGAAGGGCAAGTGATTATGCGTAATCCGGAGTTTGATATGGAGAAGCGCTTGCTCTTGCATCAAATGGATTTAGAGAAGGGAACGGTTACCATCGAAGGGAAGGAATATCCTTTGTTGGATACAAATTTTCCTACGATTGATAAAGAAGATCCATACAGTCTTTCAGAAGGCGAATATCGTGTTATGGAGCGATTACAACAGGCATTTGTCCGTTGCGAAAAGCTGCAGAAGCATGTGCGCTTTTTGTATGCTAAAGGCGGTATGTATAAAATTTACAATGGTAATTTATTATATCATGGTTGTGTGCCGCTGGATGAAAATGGGGACTTTTTGAAGGTAACCATTACAGAAAAAGAATACAGTGGTAAAGAGTTATATGATATTTTAGAATATTATGCCAGAAGGGGATATTATTCTAAGGATGTGAAAGAGCGGACGATTGGTCAGGATATTCTTTGGTATATCTGGAATGGTGAAGCATCCCCTGTATTCGGTAAGGATAAAATGACTACCTTTGAGCGGTATTTTGTAGCTGATAAGGAGACTCATAAAGAGAAGAAGAACAGTTATTATCGTTTGTATGAAAATGAGGCTACCGTTAATAAAATTCTGGAAGAATTTGGTTTGGATGTAAAAACTTCCCATATTGTTAATGGTCATGTGCCGGTAGAACAGATTCATGGGGAATCTCCGGTGAAATGTGGCGGCAAACTATTGGTTATCGATGGTGGTTTTTCTAAGGCATATCAAAAGAAAACAGGTATTGCAGGTTACACATTGGTTTGTAATTCAAGAGGAATGCGTTTGGTAGCTCATGAGCCTTTTGAGTCAGCCCGAGCAGCTGTAGAAAATGAATCAGATATTGTATCGGATTCAATTATTGTAGAGGATTTTAAGACCAGACGTTTGGTTAATGATACAGACGTTGGCCGGGATATAAAGAATAGAATTTATTATTTGGAGCAATTGATGGAGGCGTATGCAGAAGGTATCTTAACAGAGGTATAAGAAAATCGAGCAGCCTGACTGCTCGATTCCTTTTTAGCGGGCACCGTTTCCTGTTTCCGAAGTAGTGCTTCCAATGCCGGTGGTATTATTTGTATCATTTGTATCACCGGTAACATCATCCACAACATCGGTTACGCCATCGGTAACATCATTGATGACATCTCCTACAGTATTGCCGGCATCGTCGATTACGTTGCCTACAGCATTGTCGGAATCATTAGGTAATGAGTCATTATTATCCATGGTGTTGTCATCTGCATTGTTTGTGGGCTCCATTGTAGGAGTAGGAGATTGTGTTTCGGTTTCCGTTCCGGCCATGTTGCCGGAATCGTTACCGTTTTCGTTGTTTCTGGTACAGCCGGTAGAAAAGCATACGCATACCACCAGCAGTCCGAGAACTATAAGTTTTTTCATTTTATTTGTTAAGCACATATATTTTTCCTCCTTTTGGATTGACTCTGAGAGTAGTATGTGGCAAAAAAATAAAATTATACATATTGATTTTTTAAGAAAGGTTAAAAGTATGGAGTTTAGACCTTGTATTGATATTCACAATGGTCAGGTGAAGCAGATTGTAGGCGGAAGTCTGACGGACATAAATAATGAAGCGCAGGAAAATTTTGTAGCTACACAGGATGCAGCTTTTTTTGCAAATTTGTATAAAAATGCAGGCCTAAAGGGAGGACATATTATTTTGCTAAATCCGATAGGAAGCGAATATTATGAGGCAACAAAAGCGCAGGCAATGGCAGCGCTAAGAGCGTATCCGGGAGGTTTGCAGGTAGGTGGCGGCATTACGGCTTGGAATGCTTCGGAGTATTTGGATGCGGGGGCCAGTCATGTTATAGTGACTTCCTATGTATTTCATGATGGGCGTATTGATTATGAACGTTTGCAGGATTTGGAAAATACAGTGGGAAAAGAGCATTTAGTGTTGGATTTGAGCTGTAAAAAGGTGGATGGAACGTATCGTATTGTAACCGACCGGTGGCAAAAAATCACAGAGGAAGTAGTGACATATGAACTAATGGATAAGTTGGCGGAATATTGTGACGAATTCCTAATTCATGCAGTGGATGTAGAGGGTAAGGCACGTGGTATTGAGGAAGAGTTGGCAATCATGTTGGGAAAATGGAATGGTTTGCCCATTACTTATGCAGGAGGCGTACACAGTTACGAGGATTTGGATTTATTAAAGAGAGTAGGAAAAAATAAACTGAATGTTACCATCGGAAGTGCATTGGATTTATTTGGCGGTCAAATGGTTTGGCAGGAAGTGTTGAAGCGGATAGAGGAATAACAAAAAAAGGACTGCTCTAGAGCAGTCCTTTTTCTAATCCTATAAAACGATATTGCAATTCAAAATAAATGTAACAAAGCATTATATTAAGAACAGGTACCGAGTTACTGATTATAGCGTTATAAAATGAATTATAACTTGGTTACGTTTACAGCCTGAGGTCCTTTTTCACCGTTAACTACTTCGAACTCAACTGCTGCGCCTTCTTCAAGAGACTTGAAGCCTTCGGTGTTGATTCCGCTGTAGTGTACGAATACATCATTGCCTGCTTCATCAGAGATGAAACCATAACCCTTTTGGTTGTTAAACCACTTTACTGTACCTTTGTTCATTGTAGATACCTCCGATAAATATATGTGTTGTATGATTACAACAAAATTAAGATAACATATTACTTTAAAAAAGTAAAGCGGATTTCATAAATTATTTTATAAAATTTTAATATTTTTACTGAATATTACGAAAATATTAAAAAAACTTGAGCTTTAGAATAATCTGTGCTAAAATAGATAAAATTTATTGAAGGAGATTAACTATGGACTCAAAAAAGCAAAATTCCAAAGGGGACCATGTGGTTATCGTAACCTCGGAAGCAGAAGGTGCCAGTGTAAAGAAGTTTAAGGTGAAGCCTTGGGCATTTACACTTGTAGCGATTATTGTCTGTGTTTTAATTGGTGCGTTTTTGGGATACGTAATTAATGAGGAAAAAATTTGGGCCGCTGCAAATGGTAAGATTGATGCTTATAAGGATATCATTGCAGATATGGAAGGTGAACTGGCACAGGCCCAAGCCGCAACGGATGCCGCTTTAGAGGAACAAAATACCATTAAAAAGGAATATGAGAATCAGATTGCAGCATTAAATGACAAACTTACGATTATGAGTGAAACCATTAATCAAAAGGTGGAAGAGGTGGATGAACTGACCTCTATAGTAGCCGGTTATAGTATTCCTACTTTGTTACCGTTGACCGGTGCTGCTACGATTGAGGAGTCAGATGACTTGGAACCCATGTGCATATTTTATGCAACGGATGGTGCATTGGTGGTTGCGACTGCAAGCGGTACTATTACAGAACTGGTAGAAGATGCGGAATATGGTTGGCGTATGGTAATCAATCATGGGAATGGTTATATGACAGTATACTATAATCAGGGAGAACCTAAGGTAAAAGCGGGAGATGAGGTGCGTCAGGGCGTTACACTCTTTATTATTGAGGCGACCAATTCTAAGCTGGGATATCAGGTGGTAGAAGAAGGCATTTTTATTAATCCTATGGACATTATGCAGATAAGTGGTTAAGATTTACATAAGAGAAACGGAAGAAAACCTCTAAGCGAATTGCTTAGAGGTTTTGTTTTGGGAGTTATTTGTTAATGCGTTCAAATACTAAATCATAACCATCGTTACCATAGTTCAAGGAACGGTTTACACGGCTGATGGTTGCAGTGGAAGCACCGGTTTTTTCAGCGATTTCCAAGTAAGTATTACGATTCTTCAGCATAGCAGCTACTTCAAAACGTTGTGAAAGGGATAATAATTCGTTCACTGTACATAAGTCCTCGAAGAAGCTATAGCATTCGTCTTTGTTTTCCAAGCTTAAGATGGCATCAAATAAGCGATCTACTGCTTCGGTTTTAATTTTCTTGTTCATCTCTTTATACCTCGCTCAATACTTTTACACTGTAAATTGTTGTACATTACGTTATTAAAATATTAACATACTAAAGTAATAAAGTAAAGAGGAAGTACAAAAAATTTGTTTTGATTTATGAAAAAGAAATAGTTGTCATGTAGTAATGAATACTATATAATGAAAGTGAGTTAGTATGCAATATATAGTTCAAAAGAGGAAGGGGTTATATATGACAATTGACAATAATAATTTAGTAAGCAGTATTTTAGAGAGCTTATCCAGAATAGAACATATTAAACCGGAGGAGATTCCGGATATAGATTTGTACATGGACCAGGTTACTACACTTATGGACAGTAAGTTGAAAGCAACTACACGTTATCCCGGTGAGGATAAAATTCTGACAAAAACCATGATTAACAATTATGCAAAGAATGATTTATTGCCTCCGCCGGTTAAGAAAAAATATTCTAAAGAACATGTGCTCCTTTTGATTTTTATTTATTATTATAAGGGGATTTTGTCCATTAGCGATATTCAGACGCTTTTACAGCCTATTACAGATAAATATTTCTATGGGGAAGCAGAACTGAAGCTGGAAGATATTTATGAAGAAGTGTTCCGTATGGAGGATGGGGAGATTGAATCCTTAAAAGAAGATATTTGTAAGAAATATGAGCTGGCAGAAGGTACTTTTGCAAATGCTCCAGAAGAAGAAGCAGAATTTTTGAAGCAGTTTTCTTTTATCTGCATGCTTAGTTATGACGTGTATGTGAAAAAACTGTTGATTGAAAAGATGGTAGATGATATGCGCAGAAAACAGCAGGTTGCAGAAAAGAAGGAAAAACAGCCGGAAAAGCATGACAAAAAGGAGAAACAGTAAGCAATGAAATATTTTATGGATTTGCATACACATACCGTGGCAAGTGGGCATGCCTATAGTACGATGCAGGAAAATATTGCGGCGGCACAGGCAATGGGCCTGAAGTGTTTAGGGATTAGTGATCACGGACCGGAGATGTTAGGCGGTCCTCATGTGATGTATTTTTGGAATTTGAAGATTGTGCCCAGACAATATGGGGAATTGAAGCTTTTGTGTGGGGCGGAAGCGGATATTATGGATATGGAAGGGCATTTGGATTTAGATGATTTTACTTTGAGCAGATTGGACTATTGTATTGCCAGTATGCATGGCCCTTGTTTTAAATCCGGAACAGCCAAGGAAAATACGGATGCGGCCATTAGAGCCATGAAAAATCCATATGTAAAGATTTTGGGACATCCGGACGATTCCAGATTTCCTTTGGAATATGAAAGATTGGTACAGGCTGCGGTGGAAGAGAAAGTTTTATTAGAGGTGAACAATTCCTCTTTGCATCCATTGGCGGCGCGTCAGGGGGCAAGAGAAAATATACTTGCCATGTTGCGGTTATGTAAGAAATATCAGTGTCCGATTATACTTGGTACGGATAGTCACATCAGTTACACTATTGGTAATTTTGAGTGGGTGGAGGAACTTTTGGCAGAAGTGGAGTTCCCTCAAGAGTTAATTGTAAATACACAAGAAAATTATTGGGAAAAAATAACGCAAAACAAATGATTTGTGATAGAATAGGATTGTAAGGCTGTTATTGGGGGTAGTAACATGATTGGAAACAAAAAAATAATTGCATTATGCCTTTCCCGAATTCAGGATGAGGAATGTCATGAATATATTACGGCTCTGAATGAAGCAGTAACACCGCATGGCTACAATATATTTGTATATAACACCAGTTCAGCCATTGGTGAAGAAGATTTCGAGGAGAATGCCCAGGTGTCGGTTTTTAATTATATAAATTATGACATTACAGATGTGGTCATTATTTTCGAAGAAATTCTGAAGAATGAAGGGCTGACGGAAGAGTTGATTCGACGTGCCAAGGTACAGGGGGTGCCGGTTATTGTAATCGGTGAAGCTCATGAAGGCTGTATTAATATTAAGTTCGACCATGAAAACGGATTTTCCGGAATTGTACGTCATATGATATGTGAACATAATTTAAAAAAGCTGCATTATATGGCAGGAAGCAGAGGGAATTATTTTTCAGACCAGCGAAAGGATGCGTTTCGAAGGGTATTGGAGGAAAATGGTCTGTCTTTTGATGAAAGTATGGTCAGCTATGGGGAATTCTGGTCAGACCCGGCAGTTGCTGCTACAGAGAAGTTGATTGAGGAAGGAAATGTACCGGAGGCAATTCTTTGTGCCAACGACAAAATGGCGATTGCAGTGTGTGGTGCGCTAAAGGAGCATGGTTATCGTGTTCCGGAGGATGTGGCGGTAACTGGCTTTGATGGTATTAGGGAGGTGCTGTTTTCGACACCGCGAATTACGACGGTGGTAACAGACTTTAAGGATTTGGCGGCAAAAACAGCAGAAATACTAACCGGGTGCGAGAGTCTGGCAGAGAAAACGGCAACGTATTTGGTACCCTTGCGTATCTGCATGGCACAATCCTGTGGCTGTGATGGAGAGAAAACATTAAATGCCTCGGATTATTTTAATATTGTCAGTGACCGTTATTATCGATTTCAAAATGAAAATATTATGTTGTCTGAGATTATTGCCAAGGTACACCGATGCGATAATATAGATCAGGTGGTAGCTCAGCTTCGCCACGATATTATTTTTCATATGTGCTGTGTTGTGGAGAAAACCTGCTTGGACGAAACAGTAAATCCTATGGAGAAAGCATCTAAATGCATGGATTTTGAGCGGGAAATGGTGGTATTGTTTGAAAGTGAACCCAAGAAGGAGGGAGGCCCATATCTCTTTAAACTAAAGGATGTAGTGCCCAGGCTGGAAGAACTTTTGGAGTGGAATCGTGTTCTGATTTTTACGGCTTTACATTATTTGGATGTTTCTATGGGGTACACATGCTTTTTCTTTGATAAGTTGGTTGCCGCCAATTACGTGAAGGTGCCACAGACCATGGATGCTTTGAATAATGCCTTAGGTGGCTATCGTAATATTCGATATAGGCATCATTTGTTGAGGAAGATTGACGAGATGTATAAGGTTGATACTTTGACCGGCCTTCGTAATCGTCGAGGTTTTGAATTGGAATACCATCAGATGTTGAGTACAAAGCCGGATGAGCAGCCTTTAACAGTAATGATGGCGGATTTGGACGGACTGAAATATATTAACGATAATTTTGGTCATAAAGAAGGAGACTTTGCCATTGCAAAAGTAGCACAAGTTATGATGGAGGTGTGCCCACAAGGTTCTTTGTTTACCAGATTCGGCGGAGATGAAATGTTAGCCGTTTGCCCGGGAGTTTGGGAGGAAGAAAAGGTAAAGGAAGATTTTTATGCATCGCTTAAAAAGTTTAATGATAGTGCAGAGAAAGAATATGCTATTTTGGCAAGTATGGGTATTTATATTACTCAGCCGGAGGATGATTTAAGCTTTGAGGGTATTGTGGAAAAGACAGATATTTTAATGTATATGGAAAAAGCGAAACGTAAGAAGAGTCGTATGAGATAAGAAAAGACCCTATGGCGATAGGTATTGTTGATGCAATTCCTATCACTACAGGGTCTTCTGTTTATTCTATAGCTTTTTTGGCAAAATCAGTGTTTACCAGAGCTTCGTAAGGAACACGTTGTTCCAGTACGCCGGATTGCTCAAGAATATTTTGTAATAAATCAAAGGCATTCTCTTCAAAGATTAAATTATCTTTCCAAGTGTCTTGGTTATAGTATCTGGTTACGATAGTAGTGAGCGTACTAAGTTCGGTTTCCTCAAACTGAGGAGCGATTACCTTAGCAATTTCTTCGGGGGTATGTGTCTGTACATAATTCATACCCTTCTGTAATGCATTGGTAAAAGATTGGATGATTTCCGGATTGGCCTCTATATAGCTTTTCTTTGCGGAAAAAGCAGTATATGGTACATAACCGGAGTCTTCACCCAAGGAAGCTACGACATAACCATCCCCCTTTTCTTCCAAGGAAGTGGCATGGGGTTCGAATTCTACGGTAAAATCTGCATCCCCGCCGGAAAAGGCAGCAGCAGTAGAACCGAAATCAATACTTTGGTCTATATTGACATCCGTTGCAGGGTCAATGTTGTTCTTTTTTAAGATATATTCAAAAACCATCTGAGGCATGCCACCGGCACGACCGCCCAAAACATTTTTGCCTTTTAGCATATCCCAACTGAAGTTTTCAACAGGTTCTCTGGAAACCAGGAAATTGCCGGCACGCTGCGTTAACTGAGCAAAGTTTACTACATAATCCTCGGTGCCGCCTGCGTAAGTATAAATGGTGCTTTCACTACCCATAAATCCAATATCTGCTTCGTCTGTAAGAACTGCAGTCATGGTTTTGTCGGCACCAAACCCTGTAACAAGTATCAGGTCGATACCCTCTTCTGCAAAATAACCTTCTTCGATTGCTACATACATAGGGGCATAGAAGATAGAGTGTGCTACTTCATTTAAAGTAACCTTGGTTAAAGTGTTATCGGTAGTAGAGTTCTTGCCACAACCACTAAAAAGCCCAACCAGCAATATCAGCATCAGGGAGTGGATGAAGCAGTTTCGTAAAAACTTTTTCATAAATAACCTCCACATGGTTCGATGCTTTATTATATTGCGGATTGGGTAAAAAGGTTCGCTATAAGGGTTTAAATTACATGATGCGAATGTTTTTGATGGCCCATAGCTGTAATGCTTTTGCGTTGGTGCTGATTTTTTCTAAAGAATCCAAAATATCCTGAAAAGCACCTCGTTCAGACTCTGCAATGTAACCATCTTCCGAAATAGAAATCAAAGAGGTACGTAGGGAATCAATATCTTTTAGGGAACCAAGTACCTTTAATGCAAGTCGGTCAAAGTCATCAATGGTAACTTCCGAAACATTGTTTTTACCAATAGGACATTCTCTGGCACAGTAAGAATTACATAGTTCGGGAGTGTTATATACTTCAGCCATAGCCTTCACTTCTTCCGGGTAAGGGGCAATGGTATCTAATTCAATTCTGGCTAAACGGGTACGGTCAATGCCTACCAATTCTGCTGCTTTTTCACGACTGCTAAAGTCATCATTGGATGATGCAGCCTCGCAACGTGCAATATAATACATGTTATCGGCCGCTTTCGTAGCTTTTTTACTCATATATTTTTCCTCGTTCTTGTTGTATATTATATTTAGCTAGTTATCAGTGTAACGTACAAAAGCGTTTTTGTAAAGAAAATTTATAAATCTGTTGAGTATCGGCTGATAATTTGGTAAAATAAGGTCAGTAGTTTTAACAAAACGAAAATGGAGGGTGAAAAAATGGGTTTATTAAAAGCTGCAAAAGATTCGATTAGTACTTTGTTGGCAGATCAGTGGCGCGAGTATTTTTATTGTGATGCTATGTCTAGCGATGTTTTGGTAAAGAAAGGTCAGAAAAGAATTACTGAGGGCAGAAATAGCAATACAAAGGGTGTAGATAACATTATCAGTAATGGCTCTGTGATTGCTGTAAATGAAGGACAGTGTATGATTATTGTTGACCAGGGGGGCGTAGTTGACTTCTGTGCAGAAGCAGGTGCTTTTGTATATGATACTTCTTCAGAACCCAGCCTTTTATATGGTGAATTGGGTGAGAATTTAAAGAACAGTTTCACTACTCTTTGGAATCGTTTTACCTTTGGCGGAAATACAGCAAGTGACCAGAGAGTATACTATTTTAATACTAAGGAGATTATGAACAATCTTTATGGTACTGCGACACCTATTGATTTCCTGTTAGTATCCCCTACCAGCGGATATCACTTGAACACCGTTGTAAAGTGTAGAGGTGAGTACAGTTTTAAGATTGTTGACCCGCTTCTGTTTTACAAGAATGTGTGTGGTAATGTAAAGGATGAATATAAGAAGAGCAGTGAGGAAGGTGCACATCTTCTGTCTTTGATGAAGAATGAATTACTTTCTAAGTTGCCTATGGCTTTGGCGCCTATTGGAGCACAGGGTATTTTGCCTTCCCAGCTGCAGAATTATACAGATGTTATCTGTGAGGCATTGAAGAAGGGGCTGACAGAGAAGTGGACACTTGATCGTGGTATAGAAGTGGTTTCCATGACCATTGTTGCTACCGTTCCTGAAGAAGCAAGAGCTGCATTGAATAAGTGGGAAGACACTGCAATGCTTACCAATGATAAGATGAAAGCAGCCCAGAGTGCAGAAGCATTTAACAAGATGATTAGCAATTCGAACTTAGGAAGCGGCGAAGGCGGCGGTGATGCCATGAGCAGCATGATGAACATGATGGCTATGAATATGATGGGCGGCATGATGAATGGTGGCAATATGATGGGCGGCATGATGGGTAACAATATGATGGGCGGTAACATGAATGCACAGCCACAGCAACCGGCATATAATGCAGCACCTGTTGCTCCGGCGGCTCCGGCGGCACCGGTTCTTGGTTGGACCTGCTCTTGCGGTCATGTAAATCAGGGTAAGTTCTGTATGGAATGCGGAGCAAAGAAACCGGATAATGCAGGTTGGACCTGTTCTTGTGGTCATGTAAATCAAGGTAAATTCTGTGGTGAATGCGGAGCGAAGAAGCCGGCAGGCGCACCTTTGTACAAGTGCGACAAGTGTGGTTGGGAGCCGGAAGATCCTATGAATCCACCTAAATTCTGCCCGGAATGTGGAGATGTTTTTGACGAGAACGATGTTAAGTAATTAAGTAATGGTGTTGGCGGAGCGAAAGCTCCGCCATACTGCACGTTAGAATAGTATTTAATACTTATGGGAGTAATATAAATGGATTTAAAAATGATAGGCACAATTATCATATTGGTTTTGGCAGTGACATTAATGATTATGATTTTTGTGGCTGTGTATAAGGCAAGTCAAAAAGTAAAAGAATTTTCACGGATGGCTTTTGGCACGGAGAATTTAGCAGAAGGTATTAAGAGAACAGAATTAGAGTATGCAAATACACCAAAAACCGTGTCCGGTGCGACGAAAATGTATTTGCCGCAGATTATGAGAGATTTTCCGGAGTTTCATTTGCAGGAAATGCGGGAAAGAGCAGAGAATGTGTTAAGGTCTTATTTGCATAGTATTACTGAGGAAAACAGTGCTCGTTTGACGGAAGGGACGGATGAACTTCGTGCAGAGCTGGATACGAAAATTGCTATGTTGCAACGTGAACACTGTAGAGAGCATTTTGATGGTGTGAAGATACATAGAACAGAAATCATGCGTTACAATAAAGAAAGAGGACGAGTTAGTATTGTGTTTCAATCTGCAGTAGGGAGTGTTAATTATGTGGAACGCGATGGCAAGGTAATTCGTGGTAAAAAGGACCGTTACACCCAGAGTAGATATAATGTCGAAGTAAGCTATATTCAGGATAGAGAGTATATTGCAGAAACCGGTATGGATGGACATTCCTTAAGCTGTCCTAATTGTGGAGCACCGATTGCTGAACTGGGAACAGAGCGTACTTGCCGTTACTGTGGTACGGTAGTGAATGAAGTTTTTAATATTAAGGTTTGGATGTTTACCGGTGTGAAGCTGGTAAAATAGATTTTGTAAGTGTTTTAAGGAAGGAAATTATGAGTATATACGATACTTTAAATAAAGAGCAGAAAGAAGCGGTTTTGACAATAGACGGACCGCTTTTACTTTTGGCAGGCGCCGGTTCGGGTAAGACCCGTGTGTTAACCCACCGCATTGCCTATATGATAGATGAGATGGGAGTAAATCCTTGGAATATTCTGGCGATTACCTTTACAAACAAGGCAGCAGATGAAATGCGAGAGAGAGTGGACAATATTGTGGGATTTGGTGCGGAACAAATCTGGGTATCTACTTTCCATTCCTCTTGTGTACGTATTTTGAGAAGACATATTGACCGTTTGGGGTATGATACGAATTTTACCATTTATGATACAGATGACCAGAAAGCGGTCATGAAGGAGATTTGCAAAAGATTTCAGATTGATACCAAACAGTTGAAGGAACGTGCCATTATGAGCGCCATTTCTTCTGCAAAGGATGAATTGATTTCTCCATTGGAGTATGAAATCAATGCCTTTGGTGACAGCATCAAAAAGAAAATTGCAGCGGTATATAAGGAATATCAGGTGGTGTTGAAAAGAAATAATGCTTTGGATTTTGATGACCTGATTGTAAAAACCGTGGAACTTTTTAAGGCGTGTCCGGATATTCTTTATCAGTATCAGGAACGTTTTAAGTATATTATGGTGGATGAGTATCAGGATACCAATACGGCGCAGTTCGAGTTAATACGTTTGTTGGCGGACAGACATCATAATTTGTGTGTAGTAGGTGATGATGACCAGTCCATTTATAAGTTCCGTGGTGCCAATATTCGCAACATTTTAGATTATGAGAAGGTTTATCCGGAAGCAAAGGTGATTAAGCTGGAGCAAAATTATCGTTCCACCGGTAATATATTAAATGCTGCAAATAATGTCATTAAAAACAATAAGGGAAGAAAAGCAAAGGCTCTTTGGTCTGAGAAGGAAGCAGGTTCTAGAATTCATTTCAGACAGTTTGACAACGGGTACGAAGAGGCAGAATATATTGCCTCAGATATTGCTTCTAAGGTAAGGCAGGGAGAATGTAGTTATGGTGAATGTGCTATTTTATACCGAACCAATGCACAGTCACGTATATTAGAAGAACGTTTTGTAGTTATGGGACTTCCCTACAATGTAGTAGGTGGTGTAAACTTCTATGCCCGTCAGGAAATTAAGGATATATTGGCATACCTGCGTACTATTGATAACGGTAAGGATGATGTATCAACCAGACGTATATTAAATGTACCAAAACGTGGTATCGGTAATGCCACATTGGAGAAGGTGCAGGAATATGCGGACATGCGAAATATCAGTTTTTATGATGCATTAAGAGAGCGTGACCAGATTATGAGTCTGGGAAGAACTGCTACAAAGCTGGAGCCTTTTGTGACCATGATGCAGACATTCCGTGCAAAGGCAGAATATTATGGTATTGTGGATTTGATCCAGGATATTATAGAAATCGTAGGATATCGTGACTATTTGAATAGCTTAAATGAGGAAGAAGAAAAGACGGAAGACCGTTTGCAGAACTTGGATGAATTCATTAGTAAAGCAACCATGTATGAGCAAACCCATGATGAAATTTCTTTAAGTGAGTTTTTGGCAGAAATTGCATTGGTGTCTGATGTGGATACCATGGAAGATAAAAACGACCGTATTCGCCTAATGACCATTCACAGTGCGAAAGGTCTGGAGTTTGAACGCGTGTATATGGCAGGTATGGAGGATGGTTTATTCCCCAGTTATATGACGCTTGTATCGGATGATCCTTCCGACATGGAGGAGGAGCGTCGTTTGGCTTATGTTGGAATTACCAGAGCTAAGAACGATTTGACTATGACTTATGCAAGAGCCAGAATGGTACGTGGCGAAACCCAGTACAATCCGGTCAGCCGTTTTGTTAGGGAAATTCCCACAGAACTTATGGACAATACTGTTCCGGGAGGAAAGCGACGAGAGGAAGAAGTGTTTGATTTTCGTCCAAAAGCCACACTGAAACCCAAGGTAACTGCGCAACCGGTTAAGCCTTTTATTGCACAGGGTATTGGTAGCCTGAATCGTGTGGCCGGAATTACCAAGGGCGCTGTCGCTTTGGAGGCAGATACGGTACTAGACTACGGCGTGGGTGACAGAGTACGTCATATGAAGTATGGAGAAGGCGAAGTACTTGCTATGGAAAGAGAACCGAGAGATTATAAGGTAACGGTACTTTTTGATAAAGCAGGACAAAAAATTATGTATGCATCCTTTGCAAAATTAAAAAGGGTGTAGTAAAAAACGGAAAAGTGTGTTATTCTATAAGTGGACCTGATAGGACAATAATAACAATGAAGAGGAGCGAGAGAACATGGTTGATTTGAGCAAGTGTTGTTTATGCAAAAAAGAAGATGATGGATGTAACGTAATTGTTTGGATTTTGGCGATTATTGGTATTATTGTAGCAATAGCTGGAATCGCTTATGCAGTTTACAGTTACATGAATCGCAAATCTCTGGAAGAGTTTGAAGACGAGTTCGAAGATGAAGAAGACCTTTTTGAAGATGAAGAGGATATCTTTGAGGATGAAGGAGAAAACTAGATAGATGAAAAAAGGACAGGTTTATTCCGGTATCGTGGAGCGTGTGGTCTTTCCTAATAAAGGAATTGTCAAAGTGGGAGAAGAAACATGCGTGGTCAAAAACAGCCTGCCCGGTCAGAATATCCGGTTTTGTGTAAATAAGGTAAGGAAAGGGAAGGCGGAAGCCCGCCTTTTAGAGGTGACGGAGCAGTCACCTTTAGAAGTGGGGGCCCCGTGTTCCTATTTTGGCTTGTGCGGAGGTTGTACGTACTTGTCATTACCTTATGAAGAACAATTACGGATTAAGGGCGAACAAGTGAAAAAGCTTTTGGATAGTGTTTTAAATCGTCAAGAGCAGAGTTATATATGGGAAGGTATCAAGGGAAGTCCAAAGGAGTACGAGTATCGTAACAAAATGGAGTTCTCTTTTGGTGATGAATATAAAGATGGCCCCCTATCTCTGGGAATGCATAAAAGAGGAAGCTTTTATGATGTGGTGCATGTGGACGATTGTCAGATTGTGGATGCAGATTATCGTTTGATCATAACTACTGTTTTGCGTTATTTCAGAGAACAGGGAACCAGTTATTATCATAGAATGCGACATGAAGGATTCTTGCGTCATTTGCTGGTAAGAAAAGCATCTAAGACGGGAGAGATTTTAGTAGCATTAGTAACTACGTCGCAGGCACCGAAGGTGGTAAATTGTGCTGACTATACAGAAGTAAACAAGGACGATGCACAATGTACACAGGAGATTGTGGAATTAGTAGACGGTTTTAAAAAGGTTTTGCTTGAGGCAGAGTCTGCGGGTAAATTTGCTGGTAAAATTGCCGGTATCCTGCACATAACCAATGATTCTTTGGCGGATGTGGTTAAATGTGACCGGACAGATATTTTGTATGGTAATGATTATTTTTATGAAGAACTTTTAGGATTGAAATTTAAGATTTCTACATTTTCTTTCTTTCAAACCAACAGTTATAGTGCAGAGGTGCTTTATAGTACGGCGCGCGAGTATGTAGGTGATTTAAAAGATTTGGATGAAGGTGGTAAGGCACCGGTAGTATTTGATTTATACAGTGGTACCGGAACGATTGCACAGCTTATGGCACCTGTGGCAGGCAAGGTCATCGGCGTGGAAATTGTAGAGGAAGCAGTGGAAGCAGCAAAGAAGAATGCTGAGCTGAATGGACTGGATAACTGTGATTTTATAGCAGGTGATGTGCTGAAGGTATTGGATGATATTGAAGAAAAGCCGGATATGATTATTTTAGATCCGCCACGTGACGGCATCCATCCCAAAGCATTGCCAAAGATTATTGATTACGGTGTGGACAGAATCGTTTATATCTCCTGTAAGCCTACTAGTTTGGTGAGGGATTTAGAGGTGTTCCTGGAAAACGGTTATCGTGTGGAAAAGGCAGTGGCAGTAGATCAGTTCCCATGGACGGCGAACGTGGAGACAGTAATTCTGATGCACAATTGTGGAAAATAGAAGAAAAATCATGCTTTAACCACAAGATGTTGTGGTTTGAGGGCAAAAATTGGAGCGAAAATCGACCAGTTTTTGCCCGTTTTTTTTGCCCATTTTTATAGATGCATAGTGGGAAAAAAGTGGTTTTGAGAGTGATTTGAAGGAAAATTCAGAAAAGAAAGGAGGGAGGAAAATTTCTAAACGTGGAACGCAAGTGGAGTATAATGGAAAAAAATATGTTTCGCTTAGGGAACTTAGCAAGGACATTGGTGTTCCATACTCACCATTGATGCACAGATATTACAGGACAGAGGATATCGAGGATGCAGTTGCATGGGCTACTGATACAATGGAAAAGAAAAAATCTTATGTCTTATGGAATCGTCAGTATGAAAATTTGAACAGCATAGCATTAGCCTTTGGATTAAATCCGGGTTCCATTTATGCAAGAATAAAGGAAAATGATTCGCTGGAAGACATCGTAAGCGGGTTGTTGCAAAAAGAAACAATAACTTTTCGGGGAAAAGAGTATAAGGGTATCTCTGCATTGGCTACAGCATATAACCACGATCCGTCAATTATATTTGACAGACTAAAGTATGGTTTTGAATTGGAAAGAGCATTGACGCAGCCAATAAGAAAGCTGAATCGTCCAGAGTTAGAAGTAACCTATCAAGGGAAAGTTTATGCCAGCAAGAATGAATTATATCGAGAGCTTGGAATTGCAGGGGATTGTATTCATGAGATGATGACGAATCATGGTACAGATTTTGAAACTGCGGTGGATATTTATTGGGAAACCAAAGTGAAAGCAGGAATACCGGCGGAAGAAATGTTATCTTATCTGCCGGTCTGTATTATAAAAGGCAGATGTTATAAGACAGTGGTTGAGCTTGCGAATGAGATTGGCATCAGTACAAGTGCAATGGCAACTTACAAGCATAGACATGGACATGAAGGTGTTATAGATACATTACAGGCAATGCAACTTGAAACCAAGGAGAGATATATTTTAAATGGCGGGGTAAAAACTTACAAGGAACTGATAAAGATGGGGTATACTTCATCAAGCTACAAGCAGGTTCCGAAAGAGCGTATACCGGTATATCCACAACTGCAAAAGTACGATTTTAACGAAGGTTGCATTGATGTAATGAAAATCTATGAGGAGGTAAAGCAGGAAAAACTAAATATGGAGCAGGGAATGCAGATGAATATGTGAGGCAGTACTTATTTTAGAAATGAAATAGGTGCTGTCTTTTTTATTAAAAAAGGAGGAAAAAGAATGACCAAATTATTTTGTTTAAGTCCCGGACTTCGGGTACTGGAAAGGCAGATGCAAGAGCCGCCCGGGTACAGACCGAGAGGATATGGAATCTGTATTATTGAAGCGGTGGATTGGAAAAGCCGTGGTAACTATTCTGAAATCGTGGACTGTGTTATCAGCCGGATGCAGCTGGAACATCTGAAGAAAAGGGTGGAGGAAATCTTTTTGGAAACAGATAGTGAAATCATATTCCGAAGCATGAAACACCGAAAAGATTTTTATTCCCTGTTGATGGGAAAGAGAGCGAAGACTCTGCAACACACACCAAACTATGCTGCCGCTGTATTTCTTTTGTCTGCGGATGAGGAACTATGGGATATAGTCAGTAAAAATGTGTTGGATACCGGCATTTACTTTGACAGGATAAGGCTTGGAGGCGTGACGCTGGAGCAGTACATTCTTTTCCATGCGGCAAAGGATGTTTATAACGGAACCAAGCATATCCGCTTGTCAGAACTGACAGACCGGGACTTGATACCGGATGAGATACTGAGACTCATCGTGAATGCTTTTGTCATCGAGAAGTGTGGTGTGGAAATTGTGAAGCAGGAGGTGCGGAATGCGGATTAAGGTATTAAGCGGAGGAAGAAAAAATATCGAGTTGCCTTTGTCAGATGCGGAATTAAATTTGCAGATGAGGCAGATTGGAATTGAGGAAACGGTACCCATGTGCAGGCTTGTGGAGGTGTCAGAGAAGGACAATCCCCTGCACAGGTTTGAAGGTCAGACCGTAAACATGGATGAGGTCAATTTCTTTGCCAAGAGGATGGAAAGCCTGACAGAATATGAAAGAAAAGTTCTGTCAGCATATGCGGAGGATTTTGGTGTGGCTACCATGCAGAATTTAATCAATCTGACTTTCAGCATGAAAGGTCTTTCACTGCTTACGGATTTTTCAGATGTCAGACAGGTCGGGGAACGTCTTTACTTGGATGAGTTCTTGGGAATATCAGAGGAAGAAAAAGCGCAGACCAACTTTATTGAGTTTGCGGAAAAGACTTTAAAGGAGAGCCGGGTGGAAGTCCTGCCATATGGTGTCTTTGTAGAGCATGGCTTTGAAATGCAGAAAGTGTACAACGGGAAAACCTTTCCGCCTTTCGTCTCAACGGATGAGGTTGTGGCAGTTGTTGAGTTGCAGAACAAAGCCGGGGATACGGAGTATCTGTACCTGCCAACGGATATCTGTTCCATGAACAAGGTAAAGGAACGGTTGCAGGTGCAGGATTATTGGGAGATGGAAGTGACTGGAATCGAAAACTTGCGTTTGCCGGATGTTTTTGTACCGATACTGGAGAACTTACGAGAGGTGGAACGGTTGACACTGTTTAACGAAATGTGTCATGCCGTCAAGCGGTTTGATGAAGTAAAAATGAATCAGCTTGCAATGGTGGTGGAATTTACCGGCTTATGTGATTTCCCAGATGTGGCTTATATTGCAACACACCTTGGGGAGTTTGAAATTAATCCGCTGGTACATAACGATGAAGAGTATGGAAAGTTTTTGGTAACGGAATCGGGATTGTTTGATGTGGATGAACTGTTGCTTCCCCATATCAATTATGCATCCTTTGCCGCTGATAAAAAGGAGGGAACTCTTGCAGCAAGCGGATATGTGGAAGGAGGCTTTGTGGGTGCCTCCAGACCGATAGAGGAGTATGGTCAGTACAGAGGAGAGTTTGCCGAACCGTTGGAAATTGACTATGACTGCTTTGAAAAGTTTTGTTTATTCAGTCCGCTCACAGCGAATCTGATGGTGGAAGGTGTGGATGAAGGAAATTTATACCGCAGTGACCTTACACAGTACGCTGAGGCGATAGCAGAAGCTATTGCGAAGGAAGAGAACGCTGGAGAAGAAACAAGAGGTCTCATGCATTACTTTGATGAAAGCAGGGAAGTGGCAGCAAAGGTTATGTCAGCGCATCCCAAGGTGGTAGAAATAAATGGAGAACTGTATGGTGTTCTGGAATGTAAAATCAGTGAGCCTTTGACAGAGGAAGAGATTAAGGTGTTGAAAGAATACTGGACCGGGCAGATGAGTGATGGATGGGGCGAAGGCTTTGAACAGCACCCGATTAATGTGGAGGACGGAGAAATCTATGTTAGTTTCTGGAACAGTGCAAATTTCTGGAGTGTCATGACGGAGGAAGAACTGATGGGAGAACAGGTACAGGGAATGGATATAAGTTATTAATTAGGACAAGGAGAGGAGGAAAATCATGTTAAGGAGAGAAGAAATAGCCCGAATTAAAGAAATGTATCCCAAAGGTACACCGATTCGTCTTTACAGCATGAAAGGGGAGCAGTCTGTACCGCCGGCAAGCAGGGGCATTGTTGATCATGTGGATGACATCGGGCAAATCCATATGAAGTGGGAGAACGGAAGCTGTCTTGCATTAAATCTGGAAGTAGACCGATTCGAAATTATTACGCAGCAGGATGATATTTCAGAAAAGAAAGAGCAGGAGTTTATTGACAAGATAAATGAAATCTTGGAAACTACAGATTTTAAACTGTTAAATATGTCCTGCAACAGTGAGGATACATCCTATGCTGCAGAGAAGCTCCTTGCCATGCATCAGACATTCGAGGAAGTATATGGCGAGGGATATGTAGACGAGAGTTATGGCATGGTCATGATGCCTGCGGTGGTAAGAGGAAGGGAATCCGGCATACAGGCCCTTGCGTTGGTAACACTGGACTTGGAATCATCCGGGGAGCATTGGGGTACCACATTTTTGTCTCCGGGAGGACTATTGGTACAGGGACATGCCCATCTGACAGAGGAACAGAAGCGAGCCATTAGGGAATACTATATCCCTTACGATTATTGGTACACGCCACTTGTGGAGCGTGACCATCATGTGAACTTTACGGATATGCCGGAGGAGGTTGTTAACATCAGACGTTTGGTGGACGAATATCTGGTGACGGGACAGGCACAGCAGATGGAGGGACCGAAATAAAGGAGAGGAGAACATAATTGAATAGCATTATCAGTTGGGTAGGCGGTAAGAAGGCACTCCGTGACCAGATATACCTGCGGATGCCCAAGGACTATGACCGCTACATAGAAGTATTTGGCGGAGGCGGATGGGTTTTGTTTGGAAAACCGCCTGATAAATGTATGGAGGTTTACAATGATTTCAATTCGAATCTTGCAAACCTCTTTTATTGTGTCAAGGAAAGACCAATGGCACTGCTTCGGGAACTGTCTTTCCTGCCGTTGAATTCCAGGGATGAATTTGTGACACTTCGTAAATTCCTTACGATGGAGGAATTTAAAAGTGAACATCTGTCAGAGGAACTAGAGATAGCAACACTCTTTTTGAAAGAGCCGGAGGCGGCAGAAATCCGAGACATCCTAATGGAACGGGCTACAGTAGGAGACGTAAAAAGGGCGGCGGCCTTTTATAAGATCATCCGTTATAGTTATGGAAGTGGCTGTACTTCTTACGGGTGCCAGCCATTTGACATTCGAAAGACCTTTACCATTCTCTGGGAGGCAAACCGGAGGTTAAAAGATACCGTGATTGAGAATAAAGATTTTGAGGCACTCATCCGTCAGTATGACAGACCGAATGCCTTTTTTTATTGCGATCCACCGTATTTTGAAACAGAAGGGCATTATGAAGTGGTGTTTTGCAAAGAAGATCATGTAAGGCTTAGAGATACTTTGGCAGGCATCGAGGGGAAATTTATGGTTTCCTACAATGACTGCGAGTACATCAGGGAATTGTATCAAGATTTTCAGATAGAAGCGGTAACACGAATCAACAATCTGGCACAGCGCTATGACAACGGAAGTGAGTTCCCGGAGGTGCTGATTGCCAACTATGACATGGAAGAAAGAAGAAAGAGCCTGCCGGTGCAGATGAATCTGTTTGAAATGTTTGACGAGCAGAAAACTTCTGTGTGGCATGGCAGTACTAGGAAGGAGGACGAAGATGGTTCAGTTAGTGGAGATAACAGGGGTACTGAATGAGAAAGGCTGTATTGAGATTCCCATTGTAGTGCTTGCACAGACAGGCATCCATACCGGAGATGAAGTAAATCTGGTATACCTTGCTGCCGGGGAGAAGGATTACCGGAATGAATCCAAGGAATTTATGTTAAAGAGAGCAGGGGAAAATCCGCTGGAGGAACTTCAGAGTGGAGAGGTGGAATTAAAACTGCCGCCACAGCTGCTTGCAGATGCACACATTCCTTTGGATGTAGGCTTGGATATTGTCTGCATGGATAGAAAAATTGTGATTTTGCCTACAGAGGATATGGAGTCAGAGGAGGTTCCAAAGGAACTGTTGGATATTTGTGCAGAGCTTGGTATCCCCAGAGAAAAAGTAAACATTGTTTTGCGTATGACAGAGGAGGAAGCGGATGAAAAAGCCGGTGTATAAGCTGTTGGATGAAAAGGGCAGAGTCCTGATACCTTTGGAATTACGCCAGAAAGCGGAGATGGAAAAGGGGGATATCTTAAAAGTCTCCATAAGCTCCGGAAAGATTGTCATAGCCAAGGTAGATATTATGGAGGTAGGAAAGCAGGATGCGGAAGCAGTGGAAGCCTATGTCCATGCAGCTGTAAAGACCATGAGCCATGAAAAACAGGTGGCACTTGCCGCAAGAATTTTGAAACTTGCACAGCAGGAGGGAGGAACGGATTGCTAAAGAGTAAATACAAGGCATTTGAAATTCAGGATGACAAGGTAAGTGAAACGCTGGTAGATGAAAACCTGACCGCCATTGCAGATTTTATTAAGAACTGTAATGTGGGAAGTATTATAACAATCCATACACCGGAAGGAACACCTTTCCTAATCGGCTTGTCGAAGCTGTTTTTGTATTGTGAGGACAATGCCTTTCTGAACAATCAGTTGATACCGTATCTGCGTGGGATGTGAATGGAGAAGCAGTATGAAAAATATATATTTTCGTGATGGAATCCTTATCTACTATGGAAATCCGGCAGGTTATCTGTCAGAGGGAAAAGTAGTGTTGGATTCCATTTTTGATAAAGAGGAAATCATAGCTTTCCTGTCCGGGAAAGAAAGTCTGGCAGTAGAAATAAGGTCAGGAGTCTATGACCGTCTGTCAGAGGGTGGTGGGATGGAAGTGACAGTGGAAGCGGCCAAAGGAAGGAGGATAAGAATCTATCAGCTTAAACAGAGCAGTCCGTTCATGATGCGGTTTGTCAGTCTGGCAGAGAGAGAAAAGAGAGGCTTTAAGGAACCGCAGCCAGAAGAGTATGCGCTTGTTTACGAGGGAGAGGTGGATACTTTCAGTCTGGAAGATGTCTGGGAAAAATTCGGCAGAAGGGTGCCGAAGGATTTTGAAGGACATGCATTATCTATATCAGATGTTGTGGAGTTTTCAGAGGAAGAGGCAAGCCGCTTTTTCTATGTAGAGCCGAAAGGCTTTGCAGAAATTGCATTTAAATCAAAGTAGCCGTAAGGCGGAAAGGAGGAACATGGCAGGTAGAACCGCAAAAAGTACACCGGAGAAGGTAATGGAAGCTGCACAGCAGGAACCGGCAAGGCAGACGCAGCCCCTTGATTTTGATGTACGCATTCAGTCCATCAAACCAAATGAGACCATCAAAGGCACAGCCAGCGTGAATATCAATGGAGCCTTTGCCATCAGGGGAGTCAAGATAATTGAGGGCAGTAATGGATTATTCGTATCCATGCCCAGCTACAAGGTAGGGAATGATTACAAGGATATTTGTTTCCCTATCACACCGGAATGCGGAAAACAGTTAAATGATGCAGTTATTGGTGCTTATGAGCAGGCACTCACACAAGGCCAGAACAGTATGGCAAAGCATCATGGAATGCAGCAGGCACCGGAAGGTCAGGCAATGGACATGACCGGTATGTAATGTAACTTAAGGAACCAATAAAAAATAAAATTAAACCATATGGAGGAAAAAACAATGCGAAAGATGATGAACAAGGTAGCAGGAAACATGAAGGTAACCGTAGCAAAGGCAGCAATGCTGTTAAAGGATAAAAGGGGAGAGAACTATGTGGATACCGCTGTTAAGATTTTAATTGCGGTGGTAATCGGTGCACTTCTGCTTGCAGGTTTGTATGCCCTCTTCGGAGATGTGGTAATGCCTACCCTTACCAGAAGAATTCAGGAAATGTTTAACTACGCCGGTTAAAACGAAAAGAATTTCTAAGACTGTGAAGGACACAGCCTTAGAAATTCTAAGTTCCGTTTCGGAGAATCGCAGGGCGATTCTCCACAGTAGACAATTAAAAATTGAGATATGGAGGAAGAGAGTATGCCTAGAAGAGCAACTACACAGGAAAATAGTAATGGCACTGAGAACATGGGACAGCAGGTACCCTTTGAGGTAAGAATTACAGAACTTAATCCGGAGAGAGGTGTGCTTGCCAATGCTGATGTAAAGGTGGCAGGTTTGATGACTATCCGCAACGTAAAGATTAAGCAGGATGACTACGGTCTTATTGTGACCATGCCCCGAACCAAGATGTCCCATACGGAGCAGTATAAGGACTCTGTATATTTTGCTGATAAGTCTATGAAGCAGCAGTTTGATCAGGCGGTGGAAACAGCTTATCAGGAGTGTATTTTAACACCGGTGCTTGACCAGGATGAGCCGGAAGAGGGCATGGAACAGGAAGAAGCCACCAGCATGAGCATGGGAATGCAGTAGGTGGAAGGGTTGATAAGGCTTGCCCTATTTTTTCTTGTTCTGTCTTTGGCGGCAGTTTCTGATATCCGAAAGCGAATCATTCCGGACTGGATGCCGTTAGTGATTGTGGGGACAAGCCTGATTCCACCGGAGCCTGTCTATGTGACAGGAATATTTGTGGCATTGCCGCTACTGATTGCAGGAATAACAGCAGGAGGCATCGGAGGAGGCGATATCAAGCTGACCGGTGCCTGTGGGCTGGTGCTTGGGTTTGAAAGAACCCTTGCAGGTCTTCTCATGGGACTTCTGTTTCTGCTTCTGTTCCATGCAGCAAGGCAATGCGTTAGAAGAATTGGAAAAGTAAATTGTGAGGCAGTGAAGGAACAGGCATATCCGCTTGTTCCTTTCTTACTGCTTGGGATGTTTTTAAGCGTCCGGATTGGAGGTTAATCATGAAAAAAATGAAGTTTGGAGGAAGTCAGAATGAAACTGTTTAAGAACCGAACCGTGCTGGGATTTTTCTGTATTGCGGTGTCTTTAATTATCTGTTTCGCCATCACACCCCTTGTAAATGCAGGTTTATCCAAGAAAGTTACCATTATCCGTTTTAATAGGCAGGTAAATGAGGGAGAAGAGATTACAAGGAAGATGGTGGATGAGGTGGAAGTAGGAAACTATAACCTGCCCGAAAACGTGGTAAAAAGCATTGCAGAGGTGGAGGGAAAATATCTTACCGCTACTGTGTATGCCGGGGATTATATTCTCACGGATAAGATTTCTGAGGAGCCTGCCGCAGAGAATAAGTATCTCTACAGCTTAAATGGGGAAAAGCAGGCCATGTCCATTACCATCAATACCTTTGCAGAAGGATTGTCCGGCAAGTTAAAGAGTGGGGATATCGTATCTGTCATTGCGCCGGATTATCTTGGCAGTGGGGAAACCGTAATCCCTGCGGAACTAAAATATGTGGAGGTTATCGCTGTGACAGCAAAGTCCGGCTATGATGCCAACACCGGAGAGCAGATGGCAGAGGAGGAAGAGAAAGAACTGCCCTCTACTGTAACCATTCTGGTAAGGCCGGAGCAGAGCAAACTCCTTGCCAGACTGGAAGCGGAGGGAGAAATTCATATATCTTTGGTGTTCCGCGGAGATGTGGATAAAGCTTCGGAGTTTATCAAGGCACAGGAACAGGTGCTGGATGAAATGAAAGCCAAAGAAGAGGCTGCCATGCAGGAGGATGGTGCCACTGAAGATGGAGAAGGACAGGAAAACACAGAGGAAAAAGAAACAAATGCAGATGGGGAGGAATAGAACGTGAACTTTAAACAGAACTCTCTGTTTACGAGAAATACAGAATCCTGGGAGGAACAGGCAGACGGACAGGGTGGTGTGCTTGCCGTGTGGGGAAGTCCCTCCTCCGGCAAGACAACGGTTTCTGTAAAGCTGGCAGATTATCTTGCCAGAAAAAAGAAAAATGTACTGTTAATTTTTGCAGACATGACCACACCGCCCCTGCCCTGTATCTGTGCATCCGGGGATTTGGAAGGAGAAAAGTCTTTAGGTAGTATCCTTGCAGCAACTCATGTAACAGAAAACCTGATTAAGAAAAACTGTATGTTCTACAGAAAAAATGATTACTTAAGTATGGTGGGGATGTTAAAGGGAGAGAACGTGTTCACCTATCCGCCTTATGATCAGACACAGGCAGTGGAACTGATTGAACAGGCAAGGGAGGTGGCTCCCTTTGTCATTATCGACTGCGGCAGCACCATTGCTTCGGATGTGTTATCAGCGGTGGCACTTATGGAAGCAGATACGGTCTTAAGACTTGTAAACTGTGATTTAAAATCCATCAGTTACCTGTCCTCACAGTTACCACTGCTTCGTGACAATAAGTGGGATGCAGACAAGCAGCTTAAGGTGGCATCCAATGTAAAACAGCAGGAGGCAAGCATCCACATGGAGCAGGTGCTTGGCTCTGTTTCTTTTCAGATTCCCCACAGTAGGGAAGTAGAAACACAGTATCTGGAGGGAAATATGCTGGCAGAACTGGGACTGAAGGAGAGCAGGGCATTCAGAAAAGAGATTGAGAAAATCAGCAAGGAGGTGTTCGGGGTATGATGGGAAATAACCAGAACTTATTTTTTTCTCCGGAGGAAAAGGGCAGGGCATTCTCCGATGTGTTAAAGGAAGTGCAGGAATATATCTCCAGCAAATATTCTACGCTGATGGTGGAAGGCGGGAACGATGAGGTAAAACAGCAAGTCAAGAGATACATCTCAAAGTACATTGCAGACTACCGCATCACCGTAAAGGGAAAAACAAGGGAAGAACTCATCGATGACCTTTATACGGAAATGGCAGAGTTTTCGTTTTTAACCAAGTATATATTCGGAACAGGCATTGAGGAAATCGACATCAACTCTTGGAAGGATATTGAGGTGCAGTACAGCGATGGCAGATGTGAGAAGATGGAGGAACACTTTGAATCCCCGGAGCATGCTATCAATGTGATCCGAAGAATGCTCCATGTGTCCGGTATGGTGCTTGACAATGCATCCCCGGCAGTCCTTGGACATTTGAGTAAAAATATCCGTATTGCGGTATTAAAGACACCCCTTGTGGATGAGGATGTGGGTATTGCAGCTTCCATCCGAATCGTAAATCCTCAGAGCCTCAAAAAGAGTGACTTTGTGGATGGAGGAACTGCTACCGATGAAATGCTAGACTTTCTGGCAGAATGTCTGCGTTATGGAATCAGTATCTGTGTGGCAGGTGCTACAAGTTCCGGCAAGACTACTCTGGCAGGGTGGCTCCTTACCACCATTCCTGATAACAAGCGTATCTTTACCATTGAGAACGGAAGCAGGGAGCTGGCTTTGGTTCGGGAAAAGGATGGAAAGGTAACCAACAGTGTTATCCATACCTTGACCAGATTCAGCGAAAATGAAAAGCAGAACATCGATCAGGATATGCTCCTTGACATGGCACTGCGTTTCAATCCGGAGATTATCTGTGTGGGAGAGATGAGAAGCTCGGAAGCATACACTGCACAAGAGTCTGCAAGAACCGGGCATACGGTGCTTACCACCATTCACAGTAACAGCTGTGAATCCACCTACAGCCGAATGAGAACTTTGTGTAAGAGAAAATACGACATGGATGATGAGGTGCTGATGGATTTGGTAACGGAGGCGTTTCCCATCGTGGTATTTACCAAGCAGCTTGAGAACAAGAAAAGAAGGCTCATGGAGATTATGGAGTGTGAAATCACATCCGATGGAAAGAGGCATTTTAATTCCCTGTTCCGTTATGAGATTACGGAAAACCGGGTGGAAGGAGATAAATTCATCATCAACGGAACCCATAAAAAGGTGTGCGGTATTTCGGAGAGCTTAAAAAAGAGGTTCCTTGAAAACGGAATGCCAAGGGAAGTGTTAAATAAAATTACAGGAGGAGGTGCAAGCGTATGCTGACAATGCAGGTAATGGCCTGTATGGGTATCATCATAGGTTTATTTTTATTGCTGGGCATTAATCTTACGGATTTTACTGGTAATATTTTTAAGAAGCTGCTAGACGGTCCCAAAGGTATTCGGGAGGAAATTTTAGAGCAGACACAGAGAAAGAAAAAGTCCTTCTTAAGAAGAGAAGTGGAAGAGATACAGAGTATCCTAAAGGCTACGGACAGGGAAAATACTTTTCCATTTTTATGCACGGTATCATTGGTATTGTTTGCCGCAGGTGCCGCCGGGGCAGCCATGCTTGGAAATTTCTTTCTGGTACCCGTAGCGGCGGTAGGTTTTATGTTCCTGCCCTTCTGGTATATCAAGCTGACAGCAACACACTTCAAAAAGGATGTGTCGGCAGAACTGGAAACAGCACTGTCCATCATTACTACCGCTTACCTAAGAAGTGAGGATATCTTAACTTCAGTGGAAGAGAATCTGGAATACTTAAATCCGCCGGTAAAGAACATCTTTCAGGATTTTGTGTCAAGAATCCGTCTGATTGATCCAGACTTGGAGGCAGCCTTGGATGAACTTAGAACAAGGATAGCGGATGATGTGTTTAAGGAATGGGTGGATGCCTTAAAAGCCTGCCTGTATGACAGGTCATTAAAGACCACACTGACACCGATTGTGGCCAAGCTGTCCGACATGCGTATTGTAAATGCAGAACTGGAATATATGGTCATGGAGCCGAGGAAAGAATTTATCACGATGGTAGCACTCGTTGTAGGTAACATTCCCCTTTTATATTTCTTAAATAAGGACTGGTACCACACGCTGATGCACACGGTAGTAGGGCAGATTATGCTCAGTATCGCAGGTATTGTGATATTTGTATCCACAGCCCATGTCATCAGACTGACAAAACCGATAGAGTACAGATCGTAGAAAGGAGGCAGTATGAATCTGATTTTATTTTGTGTGTTTGTGACCTTTTCTATAGGTCTCTTTCTGCTGCTTTCCGGACTTTTACGCCTGCCGACCTTAAAGACCAGCAGGGTAATGATGGATACTGGCAAGGAAGGAAAACAGTTATCCAAAACCTTGGATGCCTTTTATATGGATGGAGCCGTAAAGATTGCCGGGTACATCCGTATGAATGATTACAAGAAAAACAGGATGGCAAGTGTGCTTCGAGCCTCCGGGCTTGGTATGACACCGGAAGTCTATACCGCATACGCATACTTAAAAGCAGGAAGTGTCTTTTTACTGATTATCCCGGCACTATATGTGTTTCCGCTGGCAGCTTTATTCGTCATTCTTTTAGGAATCATGATTTATTACAAGGAAATCCAGAAAGCGGATGAAATGTTAAAAGAAAAGAGGGAGCAGATAGAAGAGGAGTTATACCGCTTCGTATCCACCATTACACAGGAACTGAAAAACAGCAGGGATGTACTTTCCATGCTGGAGCATTACAAGGAGAATGCCGGGGCAGCCTTCAGAAAAGAACTGGATATTGTGTGTGCAGACATGCGCTCCAGCAGTTATGAGGCAGCTTTAACCCGTTTTGAGGCAAGACTTAATTCCCCGCAGTTATCGGATGTGGTCAGAGGACTCATTGGTGTGTTAAGAGGAGATGACGGAGCCGTGTACTTCCAGATGTTAACCCATGACTTTAAGCAGGCGGAGCTTCAGAGATTAAAAGCGAAGGCAGCCAAGATACCCCCAAAGATAAGAGTATACTCTTTTGCCATGCTGATGTGTTTTCTGGCAACCTACTTCGCTATCATCATCTATGAAATCATCAGGTCTATGGGAACCTTATTCTAGGAGGTGTGCATGAGACAGATAAGAAAGATATTTCGTGATAAAAAGGGAGAAGGATACATTGACGTAGCAGTGATGGTGCTTTGTGTCATGCTCGTAATTGCCCTTGGCGTAAGGCTGTTTCCCATCTTTATCACCAAAATGCAGGTAGACAATTTTGCAGATGAGCTGGTACGAGAGGCTGAGATCAGCGGAAGAGTGGGGAGTGAGACTTCGAACAGGCAGAGAGTCTTGGAGGAAAGAACAGGAATCCACCCGACTGTGCAGTGGTCAAGTACGGGGAAACTGCAATTAAATCAAGAGGTAACCGTGACCGTTACGGTACAGAAGGACTTGGGGCTGTTTGGGAACTTTGGCTCCTTCCCGATAACCATCCGGGCAAGAGCTTCCGGAAAGAGTGAGGTGTACTGGAAATGAGGAAGTTGGAGAAACGGATTACAACCCTGTTAAAAGACAGAAAAGGAAATATGATGCCTTTGGTAGTAACAGTGACCATCTGTATGCTGATTATTATCCTTGGAATCACAGAGTATATGCGTCTTGTGATTACCGCTGCAGGTATTAAGGATGCAATGGAGTCTGCCCTTATATCCACCGTTAATGACAACTATAATGAAGTTTACCACAGCGTGAGAGAAGGGTATGCCGCAGGCTATGAGCCGGATGGAGAATCTTTCTCAGCTTCAGTGGACTATGGGGATATTTACAGCAGAATGTGTTTTTTACTCGGTCTGGAAGAGGATGGGGATGGATATGTGCGGATGAATAACGGCGGGGAGCAGGAGTACCGGCTGAGCAATCTGTCGGTATCCATACCCAATACTGCTCTGGGGGCAGGTGGCAGTTCCTACTATGCAGATGCCACTATCAGACTGGAGGTGCCGGTGCGGTTTGCCGGAAAAATCATCACGAATATGTCAATAAAGCTAAAGGTTCGGGCTGCTTATACAGAGAAATTTTAGTAAGATGTTACAGATATTCTGCAACCTATTACATTTCGATAGACTTATGCAAAGTTCTGTGGTAGGTTGTGGGTTGACAAATAGAAACTTTGAAAATTACATACAGGAGGGATTTTGGATGGATAGTACGAAGAAAAGATTTATTATCGCAGGACTTGCAGCAGTGTGTGTATTACTCATTTTCGGAATCAGCAAGGTGCTTTATAAGGAGCCGGTGCAGACATTACCCGAAGAGAGCAAGAGCAAAGAAGAGGTTGAAGTGGTGGTAGAAGCGGAAGATGACTCTAAGGTACAGGAAGAAAATGGGGCAACCGAAGGTACTGAAGAAACCGGAGAAATCGAGGAAGCTAAGGAACTGGTCATTGAGCCGGAAACCAAGAACTGCGTAGAAAGCGGAAAGCAGGAAATCCAGCCGGTGCCTGAAAAAACCGAGAATGAGAAGCCGGAGGAACCGCCTGCTTTAACAGAGGATGCAGATATTACGAATCCTGATACACCGCCGACATATGAGGAGCCGGAAGAAACCACACCGCCTGCGGATGATACACCATCGCATGGAGATACCAAAGATGGCATGATTTACATTGATGGGTTTGGCTGGATATCTAATGAGGGTGGTGGTGGTAGCGGAAGTAACGCAGATGATATGTATGAGAATGGAAATAAGGTAGGTATCATGGATTAAGAATACCAATGAAAAGGCGCAGTGAAACACTGTGCTTTTTTCGTGCAGAGAGTCACTTGTAACAGCAGGTGGCTCTTCGCAATTGGAAGGGAGGCAACATGAAACAATTTAAATTGTTTGTTCTGACTTTTCTGTTAGTCGTATCCACACTGGCCCCCATGATGGTGCATGCCGGAGGAGAGGGAAACATCGACAACGGTGGTGGTGGATTAGGAGAAGGTACAGACACAAACTTCTGGAGTACAGGAGATGAAGGAGTCAGAGTCACAGTGGTAAGTGCTAGTGATGGAAGTGCAGTGACCGCGTCCATTGACCTGACGAATAAGAAGCCTGACAATATTGTAGTTCACTTTGGCAAGGTGTGTAAAAGTCAGTACAGGGATGGAACAGGACTGACACCGGATACGGGAACATACAGCTATATAAATCCTGCACAGGCACTGCCCAAGATTATTACCACATCATCCGGCAGTGCAAGTCTTGAAGCTATCAAAAGTTACTTTACAGATGAGCAGGTAATACGAAGCATTGCAGGATATGTGGGGATGAATTATGACACTTTGATAGGTGGAGATTATAAGTTGCTTTTGGAACCCATTGCCTATGTAACCTATCAGGGAACAAGGGTAGCATTTACTGCAACAGAGGCAGCTTTATATAACCAGGTAACAGGCGGTATGGTGCGAAAGAAATTAACTTCCCTAACCCATAAAAATTTACCCCTTGCCATGTTCCTTGAAACCGCTGATTTGGGATATCCGGCGTGGAGTGGCGGTAAAAACCAGAAGGTGTCTGATGATGAAATTATCAGTTCCTTGGGACTTGGTATTGTCAGATTTAATGAGGTGGTTACACAGGAAGTGATTGCAGCAGATTATGAGTATCGGGTAAATACAGATGTGGTAACAGCTGTAACTGTTAGCGGAGGAAAGAGTGATCCCGACCATCCGGTGAGTGTGACCTTTCACATTCTTGGTCGCAGCTACACCGTAAATAATGTGTATTACCCGGAGGGCGGACAGCAGCTTGTGTGGGTAAAATGGCATACCCCATCTACGCAGCAGCACATCACCATCAGTGTAAGTGTCAGTGGTGGAGGCAGTGTCAGCAGGGGAATCATCACAGCCAATATCGTAGACCTTGATAAGAATCCACCACCCAATCCGGTGGCAGATGACAGAAATGACTCTTACAATGTCGGCAATGCCATTGTTCCGGCAAATCCGCAGAAAACCTTTGCATCATGGAGCGTGTGGAGACCTTGGTGGAGAGAAAAATGGGTATGGCATAGTAATTGGAAATGGAAGCAGCTCCCACACTTTGCATATTGTCCTAAAAACTGTAGAGGAAATCATGGGTATTGGAAAGATGAAGGAAGATATGTGGATGAAGGATGGTGGGAGTTTAGCTTAGACAGATATTATGCTTACCTTTCAGCAACGATGGAGCTTAGTACGGATGAGAAATCACCGACTGCTACAAGTACTACTATCAAGAGTGGATACGGTGTGAACATCAGTGTAAATGCCAATGCATCCACAAGCCAGTCTTCGTCAACCACTCCTCCACAGACGGCAGTCAGTTATTTCCCGGAGTTTTATTACAAAACCTATTGGCGGTTATTGGAGAGGACAAGAGGCGGATATCATGCAGGGTTTGAATTCAAGAATAACCACTATTCCACCTATAACCGCAGGACACATTTCACACCTATCTGGATGCCGGATGGCACCTATACGGTCTACACTTATTTACTAGACTGCTGGACACCGGATGGAATGCTTAGTGTGAAGCTGACAGACTCCGTCTGGATATCAGGAGATTTATGGGATGACTGGCATATAGCACCACAGAAAGTAAGGTAGTCCCATGGCATATGAAAGAATCGACAGACGGAAAGGTCTGCTTTATCACTATACAAAGCGGGGAAATGTAGAGTCTATCTTAAGGGATGGAAGGATACGGAGATTTCAGGATACAGAATCGAGGTTTTGTACTTCCTTAAAGGATACCTTAAGACGGATGGAGTTAACAGTCATGCAGGAAGGGAAGCTGTACTACGATGTAAATGGATTTCCAAGGCATTATCCCCCATTTGTACCGGAAGATTATGTGGTGCTGGAACTTACTCCCAGATATCAGAGTGGAGATTGGGTGATATGGAATCAGGAATTCCCTGCCGGGGTGCCGGAAGAAGTGCTGAGACTTGGGGAAGAATTCAGCCGCTTAAAGGTAGGCTTTCGGGGAGATTTAAAGTTTTATGAGAACCCCAATATATATGAGGTGGACAAACTTTTGCAGGAGCAGATATGGGCACCTCAGATGACAATGTAACATAATAACAAGTGGAAAAGGACTGCTTCCCTAGCAGTCTTTTTCTATACCGAAAGGAGAACTAGAAAATGAAGAGAAAGAAATGGTTAATAATGGTAGTGCTGGTATTTGTGCTTTCCTGCATGTTTGGAACCACAGTATGTGCAGCAGGTACTGGAGATGTGGCAGGAGCCATTGAGGGAACATGGAAGGATGCATCCGCACAGATTAAGACAGTGGTAAACAAGGTTGTGTTTCCGGCAATTGATTTAATCCTCGCTGTATTTTTCTTTGCGAAGCTGGGAACTACATATTTTGATTATCGAAAGCACGGACAGTTTGAATGGGCAGCTCCGGCGATTTTGTTTGCCTGTCTGGTTTTTACCCTGACCGCACCTGCTTATATCTGGACAATTCTTGGTATGTAGGGGGAACACTATGTTTATATTTGATTTTGTGGCTGAGACTATCCTGGACCAGATACTTGACTGGATATATGGGAAAATCATAGGGTTTCTAAATGATTTCTTTGTCATGATGAACAACATGGGAGTGGAACTGTTTGCATTACCTTGGGTAGAAGCAGTTACCACTTTTTTTAGTTACTTTGGCTGGGCACTGTTTGGTGTTGGAATCGTGGTAGGAGCTTTTGAGTGTGCCATTGAATATCAAGGAGGCAGAGGAAGCATAAAGGACACAGCCATGAATTATATCAAAGGCTTTATGGCGGTCAGTCTGTTCACAGTTGTGCCGATAAACCTGTACTCACTGTGTGTATCCCTGCAAGGAACCTTTGGTTCGGCGATTACAGGAATTATCGAGACGGAGAGTATTGGAATACTAGCACAAAGGTTGTTGTTGTCTGCGTCTTTTTCGGGAGTTGGGAATCCGATTTTACAAATATTTTGTGCAGTCATGATGGGATATGCAGTAATTAAAGTGTTCTTTGCTAACTTAAAAAGAGGTGGAATACTCTTAATCCAAATAGCGGTTGGAAGCCTGTATATGTTTTCTGTTCCCAGAGGATACATAGACGGATTTATCCAGTGGTGTAAACAGGTCATTGGCATCTGTATCACTGCATTTTTGCAGTCCACCATACTGACTGCAGGACTTATGGTATTTTGTAATCATCCGCTGTTGGGATTAGGTCTAATGCTATCTAGTACAGAGGTGCCTCGTATTGCAGGACAGTTTGGATTGGATACCAGCACCAAGACCAATATCATGAGCAGTGTTTATGCAGCTCAGACTGCCATCAACATGACAAAGACTGTTGTGAAAGCAGTGGCAGTATAAGGCGGTGCCATGTGTGGATTTTATTCTATGCGGCATCGCTTTTTATCTTTTAAAAATGGGAGAGGAGGAAGAGGATGTATATCTATCCCGATAACTTGAAAGCAAAGGCAACCATATGGCTGTGGAAACTAAAAGACCTTGCCATTATAGGCATTATTGTTCTGTTCTCTGTGTTTGCGTTTGCATATGCAGGGCTGTGGTTTCCGCTGGTCATTGCCGGAGCCTATGCATTTTTAACCATACAGGTGGAGGATACCAGCATTATGGATTTTATCCGCTATGCCTGTGCGTACTTTTTAATGGACCAGCAGCATTATGAATGGAGGTATACACCGGATGAGTAAGAAGAACATGGAGTCCACCAGAGAACTGATGGGAACCAAGGAAGTGACGGATTACAGCGTCAGAACATACAGAAATGATGAGCTGGTTTATTTCTTAATCCAGCCGAGCAACATCTCCGTACTTTCAGAAGAGAGCCTGTCTGCCAGAATCTATGGCCTGATGACAGTGCTTAAGGGCATTACGGAGATTGAGATGATGTGCTTAAATTCCAGAGAGAATTTTGAGGACAACAAGAGATATCTGAAGAAGCGTATGGAGGAGGAAACCAACCCTGTGGTGCGAAAGCTTCTGGAGAAGGATGCAAATTACTTAGACCGCATGCAGGTGCAGATGGCTACTGCAAGAGAGTTTCTGTTAATTATTCGTATTCGCAACCAGAAAGAAAATGAGATTTTCTCCTACTTAAACCGAATCGAAAAAATGCTTGTGGAGCAGGGGTTCAAATCCAAGAGAGCAGAGGAAGAGGATATCAGAAGAATCCTTGCAGTGTACTTTGAGCAGAATGTAACAACCGAGAAGTTCGAAGAATTTGACGGAGAAAGGTGGATTATTTTAAATGAATAAAAACAGAAAGAAAAACACGGTAACGGAGTCAGCCGCCGAGGCAAAGCTGAAAGGCTTTTTAGATATGATTGCCCCATCCGTTATCCAGTTTTATACGGACCACTATATCTGTGGAAACACATACCGAAGTGTGTGGGCACTCCGAGAATATCCTACCGCAACGGATGAACAGGCAATTTTAAGACACCTTGGAGAAAAGGATGGCGTTACATTAAGGATTTATACAAGACAGGTCACACCGGCAGAGGAGAAAAAAATAATTAGCAACGCAGCCAATAAGAACCGTATGAAGCAGGGGAACACGGAAAACTTACAGGAAACGGTTACCGCAGCAAGCAACTTACAGGATGTGACTACCATTATTGCCACCATGCACCGCAACAGGGAACCGCTGCTCCATACGGCTGTGTTTATCGAATTATCTGCCCAGGACTTGGATAAGTTAAAGCTGTTACAGACAGAGGTGCTGACAGAATTAATTCGATCCAAGCTGAATGTGGACAGGCTGTTGCTTAGACAGAAGCAGGGATTTATGTGTGTCCATCCGGTAGGCAGAAATGTGCTTGGTGAGCAGTTTGAACGTGCGCTCCCTGCATCCAGCGTGGCCAATCTGTTCCCCTTTAACTATTCCGGCAAGACGGATAAGAATGGATTTTACATCGGCAGGGATAAGTTTGGCAGTAACGTGATTGTAGACTTTAACCAGAGAGCAGATGACAAGACCAATGCCAATATCCTGATTCTCGGAAACTCCGGACAGGGTAAGTCGTATCTGTTAAAACTTATCCAGACCATCTTAAGGGAGTCCGGCATGAAGGTTATCTGCCTTGATCCGGAGCATGAATACATTGATCTGACAAACAATCTGGGTGGATGTTTTGTGGACCTGATGAGTGGAGAGTTTATTATTAATGTGCTGGAGCCGAAAACATGGGATGAGAACGGAAGTCCTGAAGATATGGATGCACCGATGGCTTTCCAATGTTCTTCCAAACTCAGCCAACACATCTCTTTCTTAAAGGACTTTTTCCGTACTTACAAGAATTTCACGGACAGCCAGATTGATACCATTGAAATCATGTTAGGGAAGCTGTATGAGAAGTGGAACATCCGGGATGATACGGACTTCACAAAACTCAAACCTACCGATTACCCTATTCTTTCAGACCTTTATGATTTGATGGAAGAGGAGTATAAGCACTACGATACCAAGAAAAAACAACTTTATACCGCAGAGCTTTTGCAGGAAATCTGTTTAGGACTTCACTCCATGTGTAAAGGAGCGGAGTCCAAATTTTTTAACGGACATACCAACATCACGGACAGCAGCTTTTTAACTTTCGGTGTAAAAGGCTTGTTACAGGCCAGCAGAAATGTGAAGGATGCAATGCTGTTTAACATTCTTTCCTACATGTCCAATGAACTGTTGACAAACGGTCATACTGCCGCCAGCATCGATGAGTTTTATCTGTTCTTAACCAACCTTACTGCGGTGGAATACATCCGTAACTTTATGAAACGTGTGCGTAAGAAGGACAGTGCGGTCATCCTTGCCAGCCAGAATCTGGAGGACTTCAACATTGACGGTATCCGTGAATATACAAAACCGCTGTTCTCCATCCCGACACATGCCTTTTTATTCAATGCCGGTAACATCGATGCCAAGTTTTACATCGATACCTTGCAGCTTGAGAAGAGTGAGTATAATCTCATCCGCTATCCCCAGCGGGGAGTGTGCCTTTATAAGTGTGGTAATGAACGATACAACCTGATGGTACATGCACCGGAGTATAAGGAGAAGCTGTTCGGTAGTGCAGGCGGAAGATAACTGGAGGTTAGCCTATGGATATGCGGGAGCAGAAATTCGGGATTGAAATCGAACTGACCGGTCTTACCAGACAGAAAGCGGCGGAGGTTATCTCCAAATACTTGGGTAACAGTTATCAATACGATGGCGGTTATTATGAGGAATACAGCGTTTATGACAATCAAGGGAGAAAATGGAAGGTCATGTATGATTCCAGTATTGTGGCAAGGAAAAAGGATGGAACCCATGCCGGGGATGAGTACAAGGTAGAGTTTGTATCCCCCATCTGTGAGTATGCAGACATTCCAACCATACAGGAGATTGTAAGGCAGCTTCGTCATGCAGGAGCCATTGCAGGGGAAAAGTGTGGCATTCATGTTCATGTGAATGCTGCACCCCACAATGCCAGGACACTGCGGAACATCACCAACATCATGTACAGCAAAGAGGATTTGATTTACAAGGCTTTACAGGTGGATGTAAACCGTGAGCATCGCTATTGCAGGAAGGTGGAAGAGGATTTTTTGCAGAGTCTGAACAAGAAGAAGCCTAAAACTTTAGCAGAGGTCAGCAACATCTGGTACAAGGGGAACGATGGCAGCCACAGGCATTACCATGACAGCAGATACCATTGTCTGAACCTGCACAGTGTGTTCCAGAAAGGAACCATAGAGTTTCGACTGTTTAACTCCACAACTCATGCAGGGAAGGTAAAGACCTACATACAGTTTTGTCTTGCCATTTCCGGGCAGGCATTAAACCAGACCTGCGCCGCCACAAGAAAGACCACCAGCACCAATGAGAAGTATACCTTCCGCACATGGCTCTTACGACTTGGCATGATTGGGGATGAGTTTAAGACAGCCAGAAAGTTCCTGCTTGAAAATCTTGAGGGCGGTATTGCATGGAAGGACCCGGCACAGGCAGAGAAGCAAAAAGAAAGACTGAAGGCAAAAAAGGAAAAGGAGGAATCTTTAAGAGCATCGGAAGAGGCGATGCAGGAAGAACCAATGGAGGAGGCAGAGGAGTGCCAGGAGCAGGGCATGAATCTGTCATTATAGGAAAAGGAGGTAAGGAAAAGTGGAAAGAAGAAAGAAGTACATTGCCTATGGTTCCAATTTAAATCTCGAACAGATGGCAAGAAGATGCCCCACAGCAAAGGTAATCGGCAAAGGGGAAATCAAGGATCATGAGTTGTTGTTTCGCGGACGCAGTATGTCTGCGGTAGCCACAGTGGAGCCGAAAGCAGGCTCCAGCGTGCCTGTGTTAATCTGGGAGATTGGACCGGAGGATGAAAGGAATCTGGATATGTATGAAGGATATCCCAGACTGTATGGCAAGGTGGACTTGGAGGTACAGACGGAAGAAGGATGTGAAACCATTATGGCTTATACCATGAACGAAGGACATGAGATTGGAAAGCCGTCCTCGTATTATCTGGACACCATCACAACGGGATATCTGGACGCAGGTTTTGATGTAAACCGACTGCTTGAAAGCGTGACTCACTGTAAGGAAGTGATGGAGAAACGATTTGAGAATGAAGGAATGGAGGAACCGGCATGGAACCAACAACTGCTGCAATGATAGCCAAGGCCGCCATAGCGGTGGGTACTAATAAAAAGGTTTGGACAGGGATAGCATCTGTGATTGTGGGGATATGCATTCCCTTTATTCTTGCCATAGTGTGTATCCTAAACCTTGCATCCGCAGCGGCAGACCATAACAGGGCGGCAGTACGTCTGGCATTTCATGGAGGAATTGCTCCTTTAAGCATGCCTGCTGATTACAAAGGATATATCTACAAGATGCAGCAAAGCTTCGGATATCTGGATGCCGCTATGGACGAGATAGATGCAGTGGCGGAGGGGGATGTTCAGGACAGGTATCTGGTCAAGGCAGTGTTTTACTCTCTGTATTTCGGCGAGGACTGGCTCTGGCTTGGAGAAGCGGACTACCAGAGGTTTGCAGAATCCTTTGTGACTTTTGAAGACCGTACCCGGACTGTTACAGATGAGGAGGGCGGGCAGCATGTGGAAGTTTATCAGGCATCCTTTGCCATCACAGACAAGGTGGAATTGTTTGAAAGAATAAAAGACCACTATGGGGTGGAAGTAACCTATGAGCAGCAAGCCAATGCAATGAACGTGTGGCATATCGCAAAGTATAACACCACTGCCATGCAGGAGAGCGATGCGTATGATGATGGATGGACAAACTGGAATGGAGGCGGTGACGTTACCTATTATGACCTGCCTGCAAGTGAAGTAGGAGGAAAGGTGGTAGAGCTTGCCATGTCCCGGCTGGGGCATCCTTACTCACAGACCTACAGGGGAAAAGACAATTATGTGGATTGCAGTTACCTGACACTGTGGTGTTACAGGCAGGTGGGGATTATTCTGCCGGGAACTGCTGCAGAGCAGGGAAGATATCTGGTGGAGCATAACCTGACCATTGCAAAAAAGGATTTACAGCCGGGGGACCTTGTGTTCTGGAGTTATAAACCAAACGGACGGTTCATGAACATTACCCACGTGGGTATCTATGCTGGGGATGGAAAGGTAGTGGATGCGTCCTATTCCAAAGGAAAAGTAGTATATCGAAATTTGTTTGACGAAGACAAGCAGGTGCTTTATGGCAGACCACAGTAGTTTTTTTGATGCCGTAGGCATCTGTTTTGCGCTTTAAGAAGGAGGAAATGTGAGAGCAGTATTTTTTAGAAAAGAGCCGGAGATAGAGGCAAATGAATTCTGTGTGGAAAAGGTCATTGTGCTTCCGGCTCATGAGTATGAAGCCTTTACCAAGCATCTGATGCACGATTATGACTTTATAAGGGATAACGTGGATTTGATGTGTGAAAAAGATGGTGTGTGGCACTGCCTATTAGTAACCGGAGAGGGCGTGGAAGATGGTGTGCTGGTGGAGAGTGAAGGTTCATCCTATGCCAGATATTCTGCCTTTGTGCCATCGGTAAAGGAGATCATGGAACAGTATCAGACGATGCAGGAAACACAGACTGCCGGAATAAATATGGGAATGTAGGAGGAGAGAGAAATGGCAGAGAAAGAAATTAAGATTGGATTTTCTGAGGCTAAGATGGAGGCCTTGGAGTTTTTCTTAAGGGAGAATGATAGTACCGTAGAAAAAGCATTAAGAGAACACTTGGATAAACTCTATGAGAAGAGTGTTCCCCAGCAGGTAAGAAAATTTGTGGAAAGTAAGCTCGAACCCCAGCAGGAAACTGTGCAGGAAGGTGCAGAACCGCAAAGACAGACAAGAGGTCAGGGCAGACGAACCACCAGACAGAATACTGCAAGAGAAACTGTTTCGGAACAGACAGAGTCCGGCATCCAGACTGCGGATGAGGGAGAGGTACAGGAAACCGGTCAGGAGCAGGAAAGTGGCATGACCATGAGTATGTAGGAGGAGCAGATAATGGATTTATATGCAGATGATATCAGAGAACGGTTATTTGTTGAAGTCTACAATGCAGGGAAACTGGAAGAAAAGCTGAAAGGCGTGGTGCATGAATGCAGGGAAGATTTGGTGTTGGTATACCGATTGTCCGGCTATGATGAGCGGTTAAAAAGAGACTGTGACTTGGTAACAGAGGAACAGATGGCGCGCTGGGGAGTGGATGCAGAAACACTTAAGCGTGATGCGTGGGAAAATACAATGACGAAACGTCCGCCGATTATGATTGATTTGCAGGATGCCAGTTGTGTTGATTTTAGAAGAAACCATCTGGAAAATGATAACCCGGTACCGTTGGGAATCAGTCCTTTACTGGATATGTTTGTCATTACCAACCGGATGGATAATAATGGTGCCATCTATATGTTTGATGATGAAACCATGCAGAGAGTAGCCGAGAAGCTAGGTGGAAATCTCATTATTCTGCCTGCATCTGTGCATGAGACGATTGTTTATTCTGAAGAAAATGGAATGGATATCCGCAGGGCAAAGGATATGGTGGAATCTGTGAATGAAACAACCTTGAGTGATGGTGAATTTTTGTCCGGGGAGTTATACCGTTATGATAAGGACAACCATACACTGTCAAAGGTGCAGGTGCCGGAGCATGAAGAAATCCTTATGCCGGACAAAGTGAGTATAGAAGAGATGCATGCCTACGGATATACATGGGATGCCATGCTGCCACTTACCAAAGAGAGAGCGTTGGAACTGATTGATACAGACCTTCTGCTCTTTCGATTGTATGAGGATGGAGCAGAGGGAATGATAGATTGCAGGGAAGAAATTCTCTCCCATGACGGTCTGTTTGGTGTGGAAAGAGACTCGTGGATAAATTATTTAAACACCCAGAGTCAGAATGAAACCAACGGTATGACGCAGGAAATGTAGAACTGAAGATGGAGGTAATAAGCATGCAGTTTGATGAATTTAAAAAGTATGTGTCTGATAATATCAAAACATATCTGCCACAGGAATATGAGGATGCAAGAGTATCTGTTAACGATGCAGTTAAGAACAATGATATTACCCTAAGTGCTTTATGCATTGTAGGAGAACATAAAACCGCACCGTCCATTTACTTGGAGCAGTTTTATGTACATCATCTGTTTGGGATGCCCATAGGAGATGTTATGGAATACATAGCGGATACCTATTTAAACAGCCTCAGACCGGATATCAATATTACTGCGGATGATTTCACCTATGAAAAGGTAAAGGACAGCATCGGTGTGTCTGTGTGTAATGCAGCAAGGAACCAGAAACTGCTTAAGGATGTTCCCCATGAAATAAAGGAGGACTTTGCACTGACTTATCATGTCAAGGTATGTCTGGGGAAAGATGGAGAAGGAGTTATACAGATACATAATTCTCATTTGGAGATGTGGGGGATTGATGAAAATACCCTGCGTGAAACTGCTTGGCACAATATGGAACACCATTTCCCCTATCAGTTGTCGGATGTTCATGACATGGTGGAGGCAGAATTTGATATGAGCAAACTGCCGGGATATGGAAGGAATGCCACCATGTATATGCTTTCTAATCCTGTAAGATTTCATGGAGCCGCATATATGTTTGACAGCAAAGCGATGAGCGATGTTGCCAAAAAGTTTGCAGCAGATATGCTGGTAATTCCTTTATCGGTGCATGAGTGCGTCCTTTTGAAAAATGATGAGATTAAGGATATGGATGAACTCAAGGAGATGGTGGAGTACATTTATAAAACGAGAATCCGTCCGGAGCATGCGTTGACGGAAGAGATTTATTTATTCGATTTTCAGGAACAGACACTGTCCAAAGTGGATGAAGTGCAGGGGCAGGATATGGGAATGACTCAGCAGATGTGAGGTTAAGAAATACATAAAATGGTTGAAGATGGAGGTAAGAAAACATGAAACAGGCAGTAGTTACAATCAAGTATGAAGAGGAAAAACTCAATGCTATCAAGCAGTATATGGGCAAAAAGGATGCCGACTTCGAGTCTGAAATGACGGAGGTGCTTGGAAAAATGTATGAGAAATATGTTCCCCAGGCCGTAAGGGAATACATTGACAGCAGGGGAGATGTGCCTGCAGCTATTAAGAAAAGTAACAAAAGTGCGGCAAGAAACACTGGTGTGATTGCCGGGGTGTCTTCCCAGAATGAATAAAGGCAGAGGAGAAAAAGCTGATGGAAAATACAATCCGAGTGCTGAAAGTGGAGCCGGGGAAAGCACCCTATGTGAAAGAGCTTGTGGATGATTATAAAGTCAGCCAGAGTGAAGTCGGCGGTGACATGGATTGCTTTGACACCGAAGATGGCTGTGTGGTTGTTCATAGTGCAGACGGTAAAAACAGGAAACTGGAGCCGAACCGCAGGTATGGTAATGACATTATCTGCGGTCCTTTCTTTATCTGTGCAGAAGGGGCGGAGGGAGAATTTATATCCCTTACGGATGAGCAGATAGAGAAATATTCCAAGCAGTTTGCAGAAATAGAGCAGTTTTCCGGGCAGGAACCGGAGATAGCTGGCAGAATGATGTTACTTTCCCTTTAAAGGACAATTGGAAAGCGATTGGCAGACAGGTAGTGAAGAGGGGAGAATTACCCCCTGTGAGCGTGCGTGAGCCGATTTGTGACCTTGTTCGGGGAAAGTGGATAATGTGACCGATAAGCACTTATTCTGCCCTGTGTGAGCCAATTTGAGGAAATGTAATCGAAGTAGCCGGAAATGACAGCATAAAGAGAAGAAATCCGGGGGTAAATGAGGGCTGTAAAAGTAGGGTCGAAAATAGTGCAGGTTAAAGGGGTTATGCCGCCAGAGAGCGACCTAACCCGTCAAACACCCACCGGCAGAGCCGTTGGGGGATTTGTGGTATGGCATAACTTTTTTGAAGATTTGGAAGAAGTTATGCCTGTTTTTATTGTTTTCAAGAATTGAAAGGCATTGAAGGAACTTTTATTTATGCCTTTCGCCAAAATGCCAGTAGAAGGAAAAAGGGAAATGCTTATGTTGTAAACTATGAACTACATGATATAATTATAATTCCAATTCAAAGTTCATGATTTGTAATTAAAGAAGGAACATGCGAAGAGGGAAAATAATTTAGTAGAGGAATAAGCGAGATGTCAGTTAGTTGTTTTAAATCTAGTATGGGTGAATTTTATAGTGTAACAGATTGTGAAATACTTAGTGATCTCTATACCTATATTAAGGGAGAAAATGAAAATACAGATTATTCTGCTTTGGCAAAAAAAATTATTAGCGAGTATCCCCAATTTGTGAAGGACATTAAAAGAGTTGCTATTGAAGATACCAAGGTTAAGAAAAAAATTTGTGATTATGAAGATTGTCAGATTGCAAATGTGCTATTGTCAGACGTTACAGATAAGAATCGGGATGATTATTGTAGAAATGCAATGATAGCAATTTTAAAGGTTTTAGATAACATAGAGAAAAAGGAACTCAAGATTTATGAGGGTGACGATTATATTGATAAGTACGTTTTTAGTGATACAGCAGCTTTCTTACACCATCTTCTTTTTCAAATACTTGAATTTACTGAACAGATTGCATCGTATAAGGAAAATAAAAATTACAATAGGTCTAGTTCAAGAAAACAATTAAGAGCATTTGAAGTTTTTGACTTGGCAAGAAGATTGCCAAGATATAGAGTTTATTATGATGATATCGCTCAACAGCCAGAAAGTGCATTTCTTATTAGGCAGGCAATTGAAATACGAACCATGGAGTTGCTTGGAATATGTGGTATTTTTGACAAGAAGTCAAATATTATGATTAAGATATCCCCCGATGCATTTATCAACTTATTAGCAGATAAGAGGGTGGTACTTCCGGGAAACTTAACTGTAAATTTGATAATAAAAATACATGCTTGGACTAATAATTTTGTTCATACAGGAAGAAGTTATTATCAATGGCAAACGGAATATTTTTGGGAAGTCATATCAGCATTTATCTTTGATGATGTCTCAATAGATAGAGAATATATGTTGGAAATTCCACAAAAGGCAGTGGGGATTGTGAAAGAGGAAAAACGTGATGATTGTGAGGTGATTATGTCAGCAGAGTATGTTAGAAAATATAGGTAAAAGATAGTTTTATTTCTAATAAGGCAGGAGAAAGAGTGAGTGAAGGAAAAGTAAGAAAAGGATTCTATATTGAGGAAGATTTGTTGGAACAGATGGATGGATTGCTGGAGCAGGCAGATGTGAAATCAAGAAATGAATTTTTGAATCAGGCATTGAAATTTTATATCGGCTATCTGACATCAGAGAAAATCGAAAACTATATGCTTTCCACTATCTCATCAGTTATGCATTCTACTGTAAAAGATAGTGAGAACCGAATGGCTCGTGCAATGTATAAACTAGCAGTGGAAACATCCAAACTGTCCCATGTGATTGCGTATAGTCATGGAGTAGATGAAGAGGCACTCAAGAAGTTACAGGCAAAGTGTACGGATGAAGTAAAAAGAATCAATGGTGCGGTAATGTTTGAGGATGCCTATTATTATCAAAATCAAAGCTGACGATATATTCTGTGTGAATAACATAGGATAGGAGTGAGCAGATGAGTGCGATTGAAGAATTACTTAATCAGATAATAATGCGCGGATGGGAATGGATTTGGTGTGTATCATGGTACTGGATACCAGCTGGACTAGGATTTGCATTTCGATTTGGATTATTGAAATACAAAATATGGGATTCAGAAATGCGAGTCAAAGCAATCTTAAGAGATATCGGTATTATTTTCGCATTAACAATATTGTGGTCGGGTTTGAATTCCTATGAATTAGATAGTAATGCGGTAGTGATGGTTTTTATCTTGACTTTCGTTTACATTGCGTATGGATTAGCAGAAAGTTGCGAAGAAACGGGAGGAAGTACAGAAAGCATATTACTGATTTTAAAAAGTGTATTATTAACAATGCTTTCATTCCAAGAAATAGGTGGAACTATTTTTGGTGCAATAGTGACAATTGGAATGTCTGTGATGGCATATAAGTTTTGGATTTGTAATGAAAAGAAGACAGATTTGTTTGAGATAATCTTTTTATGTGTAGAAGCAGTTGTTTTGTCTGTCATCGGTGAAATATATGCCATACAAGGAATAGGGATTTTTCTATTTATATTTTTTGAAGAAACCGCATTATTCCTTTTGAACTATATCGTTAGGTATATAGCGTCTGTATTCTTCGGAGAGACAGAGGAAAACTATTACTAAAAGTATGAAGTGCTGGAAAAGATGAATAGGAAGGAGGATACTAATTGAAAGATTTCGTGAGTTACATTAAGAATTATTCGACAAGAGATTTTATTTATTTTTTTTCGAAAGTGTCAATTGAGCTATATAAAAAGCAGTTAAATGAACCGGAAGCAGAATTAAAGTGTAGTATCACATTCCCATTGAATGCTATCTTACATGGATTTATACATCGGCAGGTGCAGGTGATGTTGTCGGCATGGGATATTCAAGACATGGCGTATGTCTCAATTGTTAATGCAAATGATTACAGAAAAGAAATCATGACAAGAGAAAAAGCTGGTACGGTGGTAAATTTGTATAGAGGATATGAGAATGAACATTCCAATAGCGAATATATCAAAGATGCAAAATTGCCGGATATATTTAAGTTTATGATGGGTATGACATATGAACAGTTTAAGTATCAGAATTTGTCTTGGACATACCAGAGCTTTAGCCGTAATTATCATATTTTGCTTGGCTCAAGTAAAATTAGCAGGGATGAGATTGTAGATATAAATGAAATTACAGAAGAATTGTTTGGTATGAGTGCAAACGAGTTTCTGACCAATGTACTTTATTTGTTGTGGTTATGTAGTGAGCGTCCCGATCCGTTAGGGGCAGAGGATGATTTATATAATCACGGGGCAAACAGCATACTCACTAAAGAGAATTTGGAGAAAATTATTTATTATTATTCTGTTACATATGATGATGTAAGGAAGTCTCCAATACAGAAACAATTGTTTTATAGCAAACCTTTTGTGATTACTCAAAAGAACAAAGAGCCAATTATGGTCAGTATGTATTTGGTACAGATGCTCTTTGCGGATGGTTTATATTGGTTAATTCGGGATTATTATTATAAGAATGGTAAAGGAACCGGGTTCATTAATGCTTTTGGAACAATGTTCGAAGAATATTTTATGGAACTGGCTGAGATTTATCTGTCAGAGGATATGTGGCACAAAATTCCAGAGCAAGGTAAAAAGAGTGCGGATTTCTTTGTAGAATTTGAGGATGCGGTATTCTTGTTTGAATTGAAATCAGGACTGCTTGGAATAAAGGCAAAGCAACAGGCACCAGATGTTCAACAGATTGATACATTTTACAAAAGAAATATTTTAGAAGCACATGAACAACTTAAAATGTCTGAAAAGGAATACCATGGACAAAAGCCGGTTATTAAAATTTTTTTGCTGTATGAGAGTATGACGAATACGCAAATAGTGATGTCTTCGATACCAGAGATATTTGTTGATGACAGCAGATGTTATATCATGACCATAGAAGACTTGGAGATGATGCTGGCTACATATAAAAATGATAAAGAAAAATTTGTAAGGGTGGTAAAAACATTAGTAGCTAATCAGAACAGCAATACTCAGGTTACAAGTGTTTTACAAGTCCTGAATGATTGTGATGCTGTTGGAGACATGCACTTTATTGAAGACAGAGACTATTTTATGAAAATAGCAAAAAGGATGGAATGTGAGTTAGATATATAAGGGAGTTTATTATGTCTAGCATAAGAGGTAAAAGAATTTTGATGACATTAATGTACATGCTTATTTGAGCTATAAATTTTAGATATAAATCGTTCAGAATGGAGGAGTGACTAATGAAAAAGAAAGTAATGGAATACATTGATAATTTTATTGGAAATAGCATCTATGATATTTTAAAATTTATTTTTTTACTATTAATTCCTTCTGGTATGATTACAACATTTGTAGAAAGTGTGATATCTAAAGTAGTTAAGAATACATTTGTAGTGGTTTTGGTAACCTGTTTAGTATTGATTAGTTCTGTTATTGTTGTGTTGATAATATATAAAAATATTAGAAAATATAAATTTGAATATATTTATCAGTATGTTACTTTTGAATACAGTTTAGAACGAATGGTGGTTACAACTGAATACAAAGTAAAAGCCAAAAGAAATAATTTAAAAAGCATGTATTCACGGTCTAGTTGGTTTAAGGATGAAAAACAAAAAATAAAATGCCTTAATAAAAATTATAAGATAAACTACTTGGAAAATAGGGATACAAGTACAGAATTTGAAGTAGTATTTGATTCACCGATGAAAAAGAATGAAGTAAGAACTATTACAGTACGTGTAGAAGTAACAAATAAGCACAGGCATTTTGAGAATTTTTATTCAAGAGAAATTATATCACCAGTCAATGAATTAAAAATCACCTTAGTTATACCATCAAAATATAAAGTGAAGTCTATTTTAAAAGAAGAAATCTATGGAAGTTTTCGAGACGAAAGATCTACAAGTAAGAAAGAAGATTTTAATATGGTTTATGTATGGACAATACCAAAGCCTAAGATGAGATATGAATATAAAATAAGTTGGTAGGAGAGGACTATGCCCAAACTAATCTTACGTTGCAACTATCTCAAGAATGCCTCTCCTTCACATCTTGCCAATTACATGAATTATATCAGCACCCGTGAGGGTGTGGAGAAGATAGACAACACCTGCGGTTTACTTCCGGCTACAGTCAAGCAAAAGGAACTGATAGCAGATATCCTGTCAAAGATAGAGGATGCAGACCGCATGCATGAGTATTATGATTATCTCCAGAAGCCAACAAGGGAGAATGCGACAGAGTTTATCACACAGGCATTGGAAAACAATCTGGATATCATAGCCAAGAAGAAAAATTACATAGATTACCTTGCAAACAGACCAAGAGTAGAAAGAATCGGTACTCATGGTCTGTTTTCTAATGAGGGGGAGGCTGTTGTACTGTCCCGTGTGGCAGAAGAGGTGGCAAATCATCCGGGAGTGATATGGACCAATGTCATCAGCCTTCGGAGGGAGGATGCAGAAAGGCTTGGGTATGACACTGCCGCACAGTGGCAGGCGCTATTACGGAGCAGGGTGGAACTTCTGTGTGAAAACTATAAGATAGACAGCAGAAACCTCAAATGGCATGCAGCATTCCATAATGAGTCCCATCACCCTCATGTACATCTGGTGGTGTACTCTACAAACCCATCCGAGGGTTATTTATCGCCCAAAGGTATCGACACCATGAGGTCTACTTATGCCCATGATATTTTCCGTCAGGAGTTTATGAGCATCTATGAAAAGAGAACACAGCAAAGGGAACGGTTAAAGGAGCAGGCAAATAAAAGTATGCTTTTTTTATTGCAGCAAATGCAGAGTGGAATCTGTCACAACGAAAAAATGGCAGAACAGATGCAGTTGCTATCCAAGCGTTTAATGAACACTGGAGGCAAGAAGGTATACGGATATCTGAAAGCGGATGTGAAAGCAATTGTCAATGGTATTGTGGATGAACTGACAAAGGAAGAAAAGGTGGCAGAATGCTATCAAAAATGGCTGGAGAGCAAAAGTGAGATACTGCATTATTACAAGGATGCAGATGCAGAGCAGCTTCCACTCTCAGAACAAAAGGAATTAAAAAGCATCAAAAACATGGTCATCCGGGAAGCAGTCCGATACGGTGAAGGATATCTTTATACAGAGGATGAGGGACTGGAAGATTTGGAAACTGAAAGGGAAGAAAACGATGGAGCAGACGATTTAGAAGTAGCAGAAGATATGGCGGAGGTTCCCGTAGATTATTCCGAGGATGAGCCGGAAGCGGAAGAACTAGACAGTCAGGAGTTTTATGCTAGGTGGACGGACACCTATAAAGAGGCAAGGGAATATCTGTATGGCACACCGGAGATGGAGCCGGATGAGGAGGCAGCCTATGAAATCATGAAAGAGGAGGCAGAGCAGGGAAATGCCTATGCAATGGCAGACATGGGTAAAATGTATGCACAGGGTATCTTTGTGGAAGCAGACCGGACAAAAGCACAGGAATGGTATGAAAAGGCATTAAAGGCAATGCATATCGTGGAAGGCAGAAAAGAAAACACTTATCTGGAATATCGCATCGGAAAAATGTATCAGTATGGATTGGGAACGGAGGAGAATCTGCCGGAGGCAGCCAAGTGGTTTGGGATGGCGGCGAGTAAAGAGCATAAGTATGCTTTATACTCTCTTGGCATGTTGTATCTGCATGGAAAAGGTGTGGAGCAGGACGAGGAGAAAGCCTGTCAGTTATTCCAGCGTTCCCATAAAAAGGGCAATCCTTATGCATCCTTTGAATTGGGAAAGCTGTATGAAGCCGGAAGAGGAACTGAGAGGAATACGGATCTGGCGGAGAAGTGCTACTGGGTAGCGTTTCTTGGTTTCTTAAATCTGGAAAAGAAGTCTAGGGATGATACCTTATGGTACCGCATCGGAACCATGTATTTGCAAGGCGTTGGTACCGAAGTAGATGAAAAGGAAGCCGAAAAGTATCTTCATAAGTCTGCGGACTATGGAAATACCCATGCATCCTATCAACTGGCAAAGCTGTACATCCGTCAGGAATCGGAGAAGCTGAAAAGGAACCCGGAAGAAATACCGGACTATGAAAAAATTAAGCAGGCACTTAAATGGTTGGTAGTAGCTTCCGAGCAGGGGAATTCTTTTGCAGATTATGCCCTTGGAAAACTGTATGCGGATGGAAAACTGACAGCAAAGGATATGGAAAAGGCGTTTTATCATTTACACAAGGCAGCAGATACTGATAATGCCTTTGCGTGTTACCGGTTAGGCAGACTGTATCTGTCGGATGAGTATAAGGACATCGGCAGGGCAGTCCATTATCTGACACTGGCAGCAAACCGGAAAAATGAATTTGCAGCATACCGGCTTGGGAAGTTATATCTTGCAGGCGTTGAGGTGGAAAAGAATGTAGAACTTGCCATACGGTATCTGGAGGAGTCAGCCGGTGCCGGGAATCAGTATGCACAGTACGTCCTTGGCAAGGTCTATCTGATGGGAAAAGAGGTAGGGCAGGACAGGGAAAGAGCATATGAATATTTCAGATTAGCAGCGGAGCAGGGAAATATGTATGCTACTTATTTTTTGGAACATTGGAATGATATGCCTCATCCGGATTTATTACTTATGGCAACCAGACTCATGCATCATTTGGAGAAGATAATTGAGGACGATGTTTCCGGAAAGAAAGGAGGCAGACGAGCTGGCATGGATCGTAAGCTGGCAAGAAAGATAAGACAAAAGAAAATCGCACAAGGTCATGCAAGAGATGACAGGGAAGAAATGGTACAGACACAATAGGAAGGAGGAGCAGATTGGGAGATTTCATTTATTTTACAGAGGAGCAGAAGGAAAGAGCCAATGCAGTACCCATTATGGATATTTTGAAAAGAGAGCATGAAGAAGTGGAACGCTCCGGAAATGAATGGAGATGGAAGAGGCATGGCAGTGTGACATTCCGTGGAAACCGCTGGTACAGACACAGCCAACAGATGGGAAGCCATGCTATTGATTTCATGCAGGAGTTCTTTGGGATGTCTTATCCGGAGGCAGTCACCTATTTGTTAGATGGGGAAACAGGGCTGGTCATTCATGGAGGAAGTCCGCAAAGGGAAACTACGGGAAAGAGAGCAGCACGTCCCAAGGAAGAGGAAACCACAGAAGAAAAAGAACCGAAAATATTAGTACCGCCGGAAAAGAACGATACCATGAAAAGGGTATATGCCTATCTGATGCAGAAGAGGCATATCAGCAGGGAGGTGCTGTCCTTTTTTGCCAGACAGGGAACTTTGTATGAATCGGCAGGGCATCACAACGCTGTATTTGTCGGAGTGGATAAGGAAGGGAATCCACGCCACATACATAAAAAGGGAACCTGCTCGGATGGCAGGAGCTTCCGCATGAACGAAGATGGTTCGGACTCTTCCTATGGGTTCGGTTATGCCGGAGCCGAGAATAAGCTGTATGTATTTGAGGCACCCATTGACTTTTTATCATTTCTGACCTTGTACCCGAAAAACTGGCAGGTGAACAGTTATATTGTCTTAAATGGAGTGTCGGAGCATGCCATGCTGCAGATGTTAAAGGATTATCCAAATCTGGATACAGTTGTGTTGTGCCTGGACCATGATCCGGCAGGCATAGAAGCCTGTGGAAGACTGGCAGAGATTCTGGTGCAGAATGGGTACAGGCAGATTAAGAATTTAAAATCTACCTGCAAGGACTGGAATGAAGATTTAAAACTTCTGCATGGGGAAGAAGTAATCCCGGCACAGGAGCATCCAAAGATTCTGGAATGCGATGCATGGATGGATATACTAAAGCAGGTCACAGACAGTGTGGATATGAAGTATGCCACCAAGGAAAATGTGTGCCGGTATTATCAGGACATTTATAATGCGCTGAAGAAAGGAAACGGAAAAGAACATCTGGAGGATGCTTTCGATGGCGGGGGAATGCTTTTGACCGGGGTGCTGGTTCGATGCATGGAGAAGACAGGCAGGGAACTTGGCAGGGAAACAAGTGCAAATGAAATACTGAATAACCTGCATAAGAGATACCGGCCACATAGGGATAAGGGAAATTACAATACAAGGCTTCGGAACATGCAGAAAGCCTTTGAGGAAGTGATGGAGGTATTTGACAAAAAGGATTTGTCATTAGAAGAGAATAAAGAAGAGTTTGTGAAGAAATGTATGAGCCTGACGATGGAATGTATCAAGGCTCATATTTTTGTTGCAACAGAATATGAGGAACCCATACAGAGGAAGGAGATGAGGATGGAATGCAGCCAGTCGTGATGTTATTGGTGTCCGGGGTAATTATGTTTTCCGTGATTGGAGGACTTTCCTTGCTGGCACATTATTATACGCTCAATGGAATCAAAAGTAAGACCGTAGGAGATGGACAGCATGGTACCGCCCGGTTTGCTACCAAGAAGGAAATAGAAGAAACCTATGTGGAGGTAGCCTATGAACCGGAGAAGTGGAGGAAAGGAGAGAATCTACCTACTGCACAGGGACTTGTGCTGGGGAGTATTGAGAAGGCAGGAAAGTTATATGCCCTTGTGGATACAGGGGATGTGCATTGTCTGATGATTGGAGCAGCAGGTGTGGGTAAGACGGCACACTTTCTCTATCCCAACATCGAATATGCCTGTGCCTGCGGAATGAGTTTTCTGACTACGGATACCAAGGGTGACCTTTACCGAAACTATGCAGGCATCGCCAAGAAATATTATGGGTACCATACCGCAGTTATTGACTTAAGAAACCCTACCAGAAGTGATGGCGATAATATGCTCCACTTGGTAAACAAGTACATGGATGAGTATCTGGCTGACCATAATAACTTAAGTGCAAAGGCAAAGGCAGAAAAGTATGCGAAGATTACTGCCAAGACCATCATATCTTCTGGGGGAGCCGACAGTGCCAGCTACGGACAAAACGCATTCTTTTACGATGCCGCCGAAGGTGTGCTGACCGCAGTCATTCTGTTAATAGCAGAATTTTGTCCCAAGGAGAAAAGGCATATCATCAGTGTGTTTAAACTGATTCAGGATTTACTGGCGCCATCCAAGGTAAAAGGAAGAAATCAGTTTCAGTTACTGATGGCCAAGCTTCCAGATACCCATAAGGCGAAATGGTTTGCCGGGGCAGCTTTAAATACCGCAGAGCAGTCCATGCAGTCTGTTCTTTCCACCGCACTCTCCAGACTCAACTCTTTCCTCGATTCCGAACTGGAGCAGATACTGTGCTTTGATACCGCTATCGATGCTGAAATGTTTTGTAAGCAGAAGACAGCGGTATTTTTAGTTATGCCGGAAGAGGACAATACCAAGTATTTTATTATCTCTCTGATTTTGCAGCAGCTCTACAGGGAAATCCTTGTGGTGGCAGATGAGAACGGAGGGAAGTTAGACAACCGTGTGGTTTTCTATTGGGATGAGGTCGGAACCATACCAAAGATTGAGAGTGCGGAGATGATGTTCTCTGCATCCCGTTCCAGAAGGGTAAGTATCGTACCCATGATACAGTCCTTTGCACAGCTTAATAAGAACTACGGAAAGGAAGGGGCAGAGATTATCATTGATAACTGTCAGGACACCATCTTCGGCGGATTTGCACCGAACTCGGAATCCGCAGAGGTACTGTCCAAGAGCCTTGGCAATAAGACGGTCATGTCCGGTTCCATCAGCAGGGGAAAGAACGATCCCAGCCAGTCACTCCAGATGATTCAAAGACCATTGATGACGCCTGATGAATTAAAGTCCCTGCCGAAAGGAAACTTTATCGTGTCGAAAACAGGCAGTCATCCCATGAGGACTAAGCTGAAACTGTTCCTAAAGTGGGGAATTACTTTCGAGGAGCCATACGAGATTGAGGAAAAGTCGGCAAGAAGGGTAGCCTATGCAGACAAGCAGGAGATAGAAGAAGAGATTATCCGAAGATATATGTGCTGTGTGGATGAGGAGCAGGAAAGTACGGAACAAAACACTGCATCCAGAAGCGGAGGTATGCTGCAGTCTCAGATGAATGAAACGGTGACAAAGGTTAGACAGGCTCTTAGGACAGAGGATTAGGTGATTAGTTGAGCAAAAAAGAAATATATGAAGCAGAACTGCCCCATAGGGCTGTGGCGGTGTATCTGTACCTAAAGGATCGTGCGAACAAGGAAGGCACCTGCTATCCGGCAATCGGTACCATTGCAAAGGAATTGCATCTGTCTGTCAGCACCGTAAAACGTGCGATTAGCGATTTGGAGGAGAATGGATTTATACGCAAGAAACAGCGCTGGCGTGATAATGGTGGCAGAAGCAGTCTGCTGTTTGAAATCATAAGGTAAGCACAAAGGGGATACTGCGTAGGCCGGGTGGACTATGGTATGGTTCACCATGACCTATGCAGGGAACTTTTGCATTTTAAGGATTAGGACAGAGAATGTGATATTTACATGTTCGCATAAAGTAGAAAATGATTAATATGCACTTACAAGGGTAGGAAATATGTAATAACTATGTAATGGCATTCATGTAGGACTATGCAGCTGCCATGACTATTTTCACGCAGATTCAGGGATTCAACAAAGTAGTTACCGTGGATATTGGCGGATTTACACTGGATTATCTGCTTCTTAGAAATGGTTCTCCGGAGTTGTCTGTATGTGATTCCTTGGAAAAGGGCGTAATCACTTTGTATAACAAGATTAGTTCCCGTGCAAACTCAGAATATGACATTCTGATTGATGAAACGGATATTGATAGCATTATCAAAGGTGAAAAAACGGATTATGACGCGGACATTGTCAGTCTGGTGCAGGAAATGACCAAGATGTATGTGGACGATTTACTTGGAACGTTTCGAGAACTGGGACTGGATTTGAAAACCGGCTACGTGGTATTCATTGTTGGTGGTGCACTTCTGTTAAGAGAATATCTGGAGAAGTCCGATAAGGTAGGAAAGTGTATATTTATCGAGGACATCTGTGCCAATGCAAAAGGTTATGAACTGCTTTACAGGATTCAGAAGAAAGACTAACTATTAAAAGTCAAGTCTAAAAATGAAAATTTTTGAATGAATTGCAGAAATGCTTTTCAGTATAGAAAAGATCTCTTGAAGAGTTCTTCGAACATTGAAAACTGCATGACAATAAGAGCATCGTTACAGGTGCTCTAAAAGGAGATATTCGATTTACAGAGAATTAGACAGGTTTAACGTATGACTGTCCTGATTTTTCAAGCTGATAAATTAGTCTTACGAGTTTTTTGTTGCATGAGATAAAGCGACATTGTAATGCTTGCCTTCAGCTCGTTTCTTAGCCAAATATATGCCAAAGGATTCATCCCAATGGCAGACATATTTAGTTGCATTGTAAAGAGCGTATCGAAGGTATCTGGAACCTCTCTTTTCCATGTGGGCATAGCAATTATCTAGCTGTCCGGATTGGTAAGTTGATGGTGACATACCTGCATAAGCAAGTATCTTATCAGGAGAGTCAAAACGATTAAAATCACCGATTTCAGCGATAATCATGGCACCCATGCGATAACTGATACCTGGAATGGTAAGGATTGGAGAATTGATTTCATCCATAATGGATTTGATTCCATTTTCGATTTCTTCAATTTCGGCATCCAATTCACGAATGAGTTTGATGGTATGTTTCAATTCCAGAGATTTTGCAGGCATATTTGAACCAATGGAACTTCGTGCAGCTTCACGAAGCATAATGGCAGTATCTTTACTATATCTGCCTTTAGAACTTTCGGAGAGCAGATTTGTAAGTCTGGTAAGATGTGCCGATGAAATGGCAGAAGCACTGGGAAACTCAGAAAGTAAAGCATAAACGGATGCCATATGAAGTGTTGGAACAAGCTTTTCCAGTTCGGGAAACAGAATGGTAACAAGCCTTGAAATAGATTGTTTCAATTGCGCACGTTCTTTTACCTTATCAAAACGGTAACGAGTTAATGACTTTAATTCTTCGTTGTGATAAGATGTATCTGAGTAGGACTTTAAGTTCACATCAGACATAATCATAGAAGCGATTGTATGGGCATCAACTTTATCCGTTTTCGTTTTTCTAAGGCTTAGACTTTTTCTGTAAAGATTGGTATGTAACGGATTGATAACGAAGGTCGGCAAACCATTATCAAGAAGAAAACCCAGAAGATTGTAACTATAGTGTCCTGTGGCTTCTAGCCCTACTTTTACTTTGGTCAAATCATCTGTTACAGACTGAATTCTTTGGAATAAGGTTTCAAAACCTTCACGATTATTGGGGATGGTAAAAGACTTAAATAATACTTCGCCATCTGAGTTAGTGATAAAGCAGTCGTGCTTATCTTTGGCAACGTCAATTCCTACGTAAATCATAGTAAATCTCCTTTGAATGAATATTTGATACTGTTTTAGAACCACTGGTACTCCTTGCGATTGTAACCGCGTTCTAAATAAACCGTCATGCGGTATCTAACTGATTAACAAATATACAAAGAGACTGTGGTTGTACCCTTTCTTAAACCATCGAGTGGTAGGCAGGTGGAGAACAAGCCACAGTATCTCCAATAGTATAGCATACAGACCTTGGAGAGGGTCTATAAACACTACTACTTTATAATACGAGGCAGGTAATTGCCATGGAAAAGAAAAATCCCTTTGTGACAACAGTAGGCTTCAAGAAGGATGATCCGGATCATATTTATGTGGCAGAATTGCTTAATAGTATGGGACGGGGAAAAGCCCAATACATTGTGAAGGCAGTATTGATATATCACAATATAAAAGTAAAAGGCGGGGAAATGCCATCTGAAATTTCGTTATATGACTATGAGTGTATTAAAAGTATTGTGTGCCAGGTATTAGAAGAGAAAGGGAAGCAGTTAGGAATGCCGTTAGGTACACCTAGAGAATTGAATAAGTCAAAAGGAAAAGCAGAAGACGACTTATTATCAGAATTCGATGATAATATATTATGTGGGATAATGGCATCTATTGCTATGTTTAAAGAACAATGAATGCTAAGAAGCAGAATGTGAGTATTGTTCACGATTCTGCTTCTTGTTTTTAATAATTTGCTCATTTGTTATACCTAAAAGTATAGAAAAGATGTACTGTAGGTTCGTTTAAGTTAACAAAAGATGAGATAAGCTATTAGAGAAGGGAATCTATATTTGTGAGGTACACTTATTATATTCATTATTAGTAATTCTAACGAAAGTTAATTTTTGTTGAAATAAATAATTCCCATGATAAAATGAAAATAGATTGGTATGGGGATGTATATTTATGTAGAGTGACAATAATGATAGTTCAACAGATTTCAAGGATATGTTTTATATATGAAAGGTAGAAGAGAAATATGGATTTTTATCGCAATAGGCGGGTGCTTATAACTGGGCATACTGGGTTTAAAGGTACCTGGTTGACTAAGATTTTACTTAATAGTGGGGCTGAAGTGATTGGTTTTTCTAGGGGATCTAAAAAAGAACTGAGTTTGTTTGAAATGGCGGGAATTAAAGATAAAATAGATCATAATGAGGGAGATATACGGGATATAAATTTATTAAAACAGGTATTTGAGAAGAATAAGCCAGAGATTGTATTTCATTTGGCAGCCCAGCCAATTGTAGGGGAGAGTTACAAGAACCCGGTTACTACGTTTGAAACCAATGTTATGGGTACTGTTAATATAATGGAATGTGTGAGATTATATTCATGTGTCAAATCGGTTTTAAATGTTACTACAGACAAAGTATATCAAAATAATGAATGGATGTGGGGGTATAGGGAGAGCGAACCATTGGATGGATATGAACCATACTCCAACTCGAAATCTTGTTCTGAATTGATAACGCACTGCTTCAAAAACAGTTATTTTACGGATGAACGAGTTGCCGTCTCTACGGCAAGGGCTGGAAACGTAATAGGTGGTGGAGATTTTTCGAAGAATCGTATTATTCCTGATTGTGTAGAATCTACTAGAAATGGTAAACCGATAGAGGTGAGAAACCCCAACTCTACACGCCCTTATCAGCATGTTATTGAGGCATTAATTATTTACTTAAGAATTGCTGAAAAACAATATACAAATAAGAAATATGAAGGATATTATAATGTCGGACCGGATGAATGTACCGTAACGGGTGATCTTGTTAATATTTTTTGTCAACAATGGGGAGAAGGTGCTTCATGGGTGAGCACGAATACTAATTATATAGGTCATGAGGCTGAATTCTTGAAACTCGATTGCAGTAAAATTAAAGCTGTTTTTGGATGGAAACAGTGTTGGAATGTTGAAGATTGTATAAAAAGGGTATGCGATTTTGGAAAAATTATGATTGCAGGAGGTGATGTTTCGGCCGAGATGGATAAAGAGATTGCTGAATACTTAGAAGATGCAAACAGGTTATGGCTTTATGAAGCATCTGTTCATTGAAGTTGGAATAGCCCATATATTTTTCGATAATAGTTGAAATCGAGTCAACAAGTTATTATGATTTTGGGTTTGAGCGAGATGTCATCCCGTTGGTTATGCTTATTATTTTCCGGTAAAGTAAGAACCTGTATGACAAGAGTCAGAGAGAAAATGAGTTATTGAGAAAATGATTAGATGAATATGGGAGGATTTATAATGTCACATGAAGAATATTCCATTATTATGTTAAAGCCTGATGGGAATTCTACGATGTTTATTCGGTTTTTACAGCGTTATTTAGCACGACTTAACGTATCAACAATATGTTCAAAAGAGGTAATGCTGACGGAACAAGAAGTTGAAGTGATGTTTCCGACAAACTATAATCAGTCATTGTATAAAGAGTATTTGACACAAGGACCTTGTAAGTTTCTTCTTGTAAGAGGGGAGTCTGCGTATGATATTTTAACTGATTATAAATATGATATACGACATTCATTCAATGTAAATAGCACTGACATGAGGAATTTATTACATACTCCTGAAGCTGGTAACGAATATACTACACTGTTAAAAACTTTTTTCAAAGATATTGATTCAAATAAGTATGCGTTACCCTATGATACATATGCAAAAGTGTCATTTAATAATGGCGATGATTTGATAAAAAGAATTGAAGCAAATGCAGATGTTACAAATGCTAGTCTCATCTATGTTTTTAAGCCGGATGAATTGGCTTCTATAGACGCGAATTTTTTTCAGACGATTGTAAAGCAAACAAATGATTTTTCTCTTTACGGCATAGAGTATTGTGTAACCGTCAATAATACAAGTTTAAGTATTATTGGATATTACCGCATTTTGGATACGAATAAGTACGATGAAAGATGCGGAGTGGAATGTAGTAATGTGTATGATTTGATAAGAAGAATAAAGGAACATAATGGGGTACCATGTGCCGGATACCTGAATGATAGTTTTACTGTTGATATGGCGCTTTTCAAGTTCTTCAGTGAAATTGGAATTCGAAATGTGTTATGTTATCATCCGGATTATTCGATAAAGGAAACCGTAAATATTCGCAGAAACTTATTAGACAATAATTTGGGTATGTTAGGTGGAAGTGCAGGAAAATCAAATTTGGGTGAGTATGGTATTTCACGTGGATTGTTTGAGAGTGCTTTTAAAGATTTAATTATGCCTACCTAAACGGTTTCAGAGACAAATATATAGTTAAAAGCAAAGTATTAGCGATGACTGATTATGTTTACTCGACATGATAAGGAAATGGATTAATGGGAGAGGTTGGTAAAAGAATATGGTTTTAAATATTTATCCATATCAGAACAATACTAAAAATTGTTTTGATAATAACATTATTGCTGTGATTTCATCATATTGGGGTAGAGATTATAAGCCATATCATTTATGCGATTTTAATTTTGAGTTGAAGCGTGATGATAAAAAAGAACTCAGAAAGATTGTAACTAGTTATTCGAACGCAATGAAGATGTTAAGGCTTTGTACTTCTATTAGACTTAATTATCATAATTTAAAAGGGAATTCAATGAAGCTTTACACCCTTTTATGTGAGGAATTGAGTCAGGGAAGACCGATTGGTGTTATGGCTGATTCTTACAACTTACCATGGAATCATTACCATGGAGTTATTCATGAAACTCATTTTTTTCTAATAACTGGTTTTGAGGAACGTAGCCGCAATCTCATTATTTCAGATGGTTACCTTTCGGATAAGTTAGAAAATATATCGTTTGATTACTTTTCTGAAATTGAAAGAGAACTGATAACTTTTTCTGATACCGATGATAGAAGAGGCAAAGACATGGAAATAGTCCATGAATTTTTATCTTGCTTTAATGAAAAAGCAATAGATGACCGTGAAAATGCCATACAAAGTTTACTGCTAGTTTTTACGGAAGAGTTGTTTGCGCAACAAGTTTCTGATATGAAAAGCCGAAAGAGTACTTCCATAGTATCGAAAATTAATGATGTTGTTAATTCAAGAAAAAATTTTCGAGATGCGTTAAATTCTTATAAAATACCGGGAATAACCACTGGGGATTTAGAAAAAATGAATTATATATGTGAACGATGGGAGGGGGCAAAGAATATAATTTTAAAAAGTGTGATTATTGAACGATTTTCTATGTTAGATAAAGGTCTTAGAATTATCGCAGAACTGATAAACGAGGAATGCTCTATGCTAAGCAAATTTTTAAAAATACAAAATATACTGTGTAAATAAGATTAAACAGGAGATGCCGTATGAAAAATTGTATGGAATTATTTAAGAAAAGTGTAAAACGAGATGGAATTAAAACTGCATTGATTTTTGAAGATACAGAAATGTCATATAGAACGTTGGACCTGATGTCAGATAAGTTGGCATTTGAGTTGGATAACTACCAATTGCCTTCTAATAGTGCGATAGGCATAATAATTAAGCCCTCTTTTGAAATGGTTATTGCAATTTTGGCAGTACTGAAAGCAGGATATTTTTATGTCCCCATTGATCCCAAATATCCAATAGATTATATTGAGCATATTTTTAATGTAGGTGAAATAGAGCTTCTTTTATCAGATATGTCAAATGGTTTTGATTTTGTTAAATCTGAACATATTTTTAAGATTGATGATTTACAATCGGACTTGAATAATGAGTATACAATACAAGACGATGTTGAAAATGCTTATGTTTGTTTTACATCTGGAACAAACGGAATGCCTAAAGGAGTTGTTGTAACTCATGATAATTTAATGGGGTATACTAAGGCGTTTTCAAATGAATTTCATGTAACTTCATTTGACATAGTTCTTCAACAAGCTATGTATAATTTCGATACTTTTATAGAGGAACTCTTTCCAGCATTATTTAATGGTGCAAGTGTTGTTATTTGCAAAAGAACTGATTTGTTGAGCGTTCGAAAACTTATAAATATAATCGATAAAAATAGTGTAACTATTGTTAGTGTTACTCCGGCTTTGTTAAATGAACTGAATAAGTTTAAGCCAGGACAGTTCGTACGATTATATATAGGTGGAGGAGACGTATTACGGTATAACAATATTTGTAATTTAATAGAAACTGTCGATGTATATAACACATATGGTCCAACAGAAACTACAGTCTGTGCAACATATTATAAATGCAAAAAAAATGATACTTATAGATTGCCAATTGGAAAACCGATATTGGGGTATGAGGTATATCTTTTGGATGAAAATTTCAATGAAGTGCCAGAGGGAGAGATTTATATATCGGGAGTGGGACTTTCAAAAGGATATATCAATTCTCCAGAATTAACAAATGAAGTTTTCGTTGATTGTCCATTCATGCTTGAAGGAAAAATGTATAAGACAGGAGATTGGGGCAGGAGGTTGCCGGATGGCAATATAGAGTTCATTGGTCGTATTGATAATCAGATAAAAATTAATGGTTATAGAATTGAACTTGAATTTATAGAGGCATGCATAGATAAGCATCCTAAAGTGAATAAATCAGTTATTCGAGTTGATCAAAATGTTGCGGGTGAAAAGGTGTTAGTTTGTTTTTATGAAGCGGACGAAGTAATTGATAAACTTGCGGAATTCTGTGCTGAATCATTGCCCAATTATATGGTTCCCAAAAAAATTATTTTGCACAGATCAATTCCATGTTTAAGTAATGGAAAAATTGACAGGGTGCAAGTGCAGACATTAAGCATCGAAGAGAACTGTTCTAAAAAAACAGAAACTTCCATTATCAAAGGTATCTTAAATGAAGTATTGGGTGAAGACCTCACAATGGATGAAAATTTCTTTATATTTGATTTGGGTATGGATTCAATAAAACTCATTAGATTTATTGTAGAACTGGAAACATTTTTTGACATTGAATGTGATGATGATTTATTGACCAACATTGAAAACTTAACATTACAAGATGTAGCAGATTATGTAAGAAAAATTAAGAATCAATAGATTTTATTAAGAATGATTCTATTCTAATGAAAGGGAAATGATGAAGGCATATGCCCGTCAATATAAAAGCTATGAATAATACGTTGTCTTTGGAACAACAATTTGTTTTGGATTTTAGTAAAAAAACTCTATCTGACGCAGAGATAGCTCTTTTTGAGAAGTATATTAATAAGCTTAATTGGAATACTGTCTTTGAGTTGGCTAAGAATCATAAAGTGGCAAATCTGTTATTTTGCAATATAAAAAAATATTGCAAAAATAGCTTATATAATGAATTTGATGCTCAGACATACGAATTAATAAAGGAACAAAATGAGACAAGAAACAATTATATATATACACAGTTTGACATTCTTATTAGTCAGTTGAATAATTCTGGGATTAAAGTTTGCCCTGTAAAGGGTATTTACCTTATAGATAATGTGTTTGAAGACAGATCCATTAGAGTTATGAACGATATAGACATTCTATTTAAGAAAGGAGACAAGGCAATTGTTAAATCAGTTTTAAGCGAGAATGGATTTACTTCTGGTTTTTTTGAAAACGGAAAGACTATACCGCTGGATATTAAACTGAGAAATATATGGAAATTAAAATCATATAATCTCCCTCCATTTGTGAAGCCTGTGCAAAATGAGCTTGTAAAATTCATTAAGTTAGATTTTTCCTTTGCATTAGATTTCTCATTAGATACCGCTCCGGTAGAAGAAATGATTGAGAATTCAACTTTTAATGGAATGTATTATCAACTTTTGCCAGAACACTATTTCATTCATCTATGTACTCATTTGTATAGAGAAGCAAGTAATACACCGTGGATTAAAACCAATAAAGATCTTTTGATAATAAAATTCTGCGACGTGCGTGAATTCGTATTAATGAAAATGAATAATGGCTCCATGAATAATGCAATACTGTTTGCAAAGAAACATAATATTGAGAAAGCGATATATTATACTATTTATTATCTTGATTTGATCTTTAATGAATCATGGGCATCCGAAATACTTGCAAAACTATCAGTTACGGATGAGGTTTTTTTACTTTCATATATAAACAGTGATTTTTCGCAAGCACAGAAAAGGAAAAAGAATTTTTGGGATAGTTTATTTGCAAATAGTAACATTGATGAGTTGGATGATTCAGAGAATGTGTATTCGTAATATGCAAATAGTGACATTAACATAGTTTTTTCTATAAGCGGAGAGATAATGATGCGATTAACAGTTTTGCCTAGTAACGCAAGACCAAGTTTATCAACTTGTATTCATTATGCATATCCTTGGTTACTAAGGAGTATATATGCAAAATTATGCATCGAGCAGGGAACTATAAGGGTATATGCATCCTGAAAAGGAAATGAATGGGTGTTGGTTTATTACATAGTACTATCAGAGGAATATATGGGAAAGCAACTTAAGAGGGAAGTTCATTTTCATTGTGGACCAGATTATTTTGAAATGTAGAAGAAAATGAATTTTATTCAGCTGGTTTACAATCAAAGGAATGAATATAAAGGAATCGCAAGGGATTGAAAAAACACATGAATTCTTAGATATGTTGGAAAAGAATAATCCACTGAAAACAAGTTTGTATTATTATGAATGATGCTGATTTTGGTTTTATGGAATTAATATTGTATGAGATTCCATGCTATAGATTGAACTATATACAGAAAGATGGAGAGGAAATATGTCATTCTATGTGGACGAGAACAATTTAATGATAAAATTTTGTTCCGATAATTGTATTCTTAAAAAATACGAGAATCGTAAGGGTGAGTTTAAGTTAGAATTTGCGGGTGCGAGTAAGACTTGTACAAAAGGGATTAAAGTGGATAATAGCTTTATTGTCTCAAAAGAAGCAGAATCGTGGGATGGTAACCATCATGATTTCGGTATTACCATTAATCGCAAGGCCGTGGTGAAAAATAATACTGTTTTGGAGAAAATTCGTTACCTTAATAACGATAATCTGTTAAATATTAAAGATATTTGTCAGTGTTGTGTTGAATTAGAGTATATTGACGGTTATATTTTAAATACACGTAAGGGTAGCTGGTTGCTGGGAGAGCATGCTTACGAGGAAGACTATTTGGATGTATGTTCTCCTCGCCAATTTATAAGTCTGGCAAGGAAGATACTGAACACGATCATGTTGCTTCACCAAAATGAAATATGTCATACGGATGTAATGGATCATAACATTATGGTCGATAAATCTGATGACGTTCCAGTTTTGATTGACTTGATCGGAGCCATGCCTTATACGAAAGAGTTGGAAAAATTAGATAATAGAGTTTTTTTAGAACACGTAGTAATAGATGGGTGTAACAGATTAAATATTCCAATACCGGAAAAGATAGCTCTACTAAAAAACTGCAATGGGGATTATTGTTTGAACGTTTTAAGCGAGTGTTTGCTAGAGTTGGATAAATTGTATGTATAGAGAGGCGTGGAAATGAATTGTTTTTTTTATACACTTAAGGAAGTGTATGGTCGAGGTAAAAAGAAATGCATTTTGTATATAATATGCAGTTATCTTCTGATTTTTATATCTGTTTTTCAATTGATATTGACACAAATGCTAGTGAACTACTTTTCAACATATGAGGAAGGTATGGCGGGGCAGATCGGATGGTGTATTGGAAGCCTCATAATCATTTTGTATGTTGAAGGCTTTATGACTTCATTAAGAGGAGTGTGTTTGTCACATTTAAAGGAAAAGGGTATTTCTGAAGATGAGAATATCATCTTGAGAAAATCCTGTAATCTTTCGATTCTGGATCTAGATAATCCAGAAGTAAAGAATTTAAGAGAGAATGCAAAAAAATTTAGTATTTTTGACACGCTAAATAGTTATGTGGATTTTTCCGCGGCAGTAATGAAAATAATGATTTTCAGTGTTATTTTGATTTACTATAAGTGCTTTTTGTTAATCCCAGTCATAATTATTGTCTTAATAATTAAGGCAAAATTGCAGAAGATGGGCGACAAGAAAGTTGAACAGGTAGATATTTCTCAAACCGAAAGCAATCGCGTCAGAGATTACATTTATAAATTACTTGTCAATCCGGAGACATTGCAAGAAATAAAAGTTCTGCAGAATGGCAAATATCTAAATGATCAAAGGGCCGAGATATATGAAAAAAATTATAGCGAAAAAATAAACATAATTAAATTAAGTGAATTAAGAATTTTCATCATAAGTAGCATTATTACTGCGTGCAACATTCTTTCAATTTGTCTGCTTGTGATTTTATGTGGATATTACGGAATACAATCGGGCGGTTACGTTTTATTAATGCAAATTGTGGCACAGGTGTACGGGCTAATTCCTGCCGTAACGAAAGGGTATGGAACAGTACAGGCTATATCAACAAGATTCGCAAAGTATATGGAATATATCAATCTGGCGGAAAATTCGGAAGTATTAGATGAAACTGTTTCAGATGAACCGCTTGGAGTGAGAATAAACAATCTTTCTTTTAGGTATCCGAATGTCGAAAATAATGCATTGGATGATATTTGCATTGATATTAAGCCAGGAGAAAAAATAGCGTTGGTTGGTGAGAATGGTTCCGGAAAATCGACGTTTGTTAAGCTTATTTTAGGAATATATACTCCAAACGAAGGGGAAATTAGTTGGTTTTATGATGATAAACAGTTCACAAAACCGAAGAATTCCTTTTTTAAGGTTGTATTTCAGGATTTTGTAAGATTGTGGCGGCCTATCAGAGAAAATGTCGCCATGGGTGACATAGAAAATGTTAATAATGATTCCAAAATTGCCATGGCGCTTGAAAATTCCGGGAGCGATAGTTTTATAAGTCAGATGGATGATTATATTGGACTAGAGTTTGGTGGCGTCGAGTTGTCTGGTGGACAATGGCAGAAATTATCAATCGCCCGTTCATATATGAGACAGGCTGGATTAGCTGTATTTGATGAGGCAACGTCTGCATTGGATGCGAAAGCGGAACTGCAACAATATCAATCTTTTTTCCAGCAAGGAGAAAAGATTACTTCAATAATAGTTACGCATCGATTGGCATTGACAAAATACGTAGACAGGATTTTTGTTTTACATAATGGTAAAATTGTAGAAATAGGCAATCATGATGAATTATATAATATGAATGGCATGTACAGAAGTATGTATAACGCACAATCAGCTTTTTATGATCAAAAGAAGGCGGAATAATAAAAGTGGATAGAATAAGAAATTTATTTGTATTATTGTGGCATATATTTTTGAATATGCCAATAATTATAATATTTAGTTTGGTGACACCATTTGTTTCAGGTGCAATTATGGTGTATATTTATACGGCACAAGCGGATCTGATAAATATCTTGGTGGATCACCTGCAAATAGGAGCATTTGGTGAAATCGTTCAGGAGGCGATACCGCCATTGGGAATGTATTTATTTGTATCGATTCTTCAGATGTTTTTGGAGTATTTACAAAAGATATTCTCGGCAATGCTTAACACTAAAGCAACGAATTTAATTCAATTGGAAATTATAGACTTATGCAATGACGTTGACTTTGCGGAATTGAGCAGTAAAGATTTTTGCAATAAGTTACAGAGAGCAAATAGTGTGTTGGGTGAGGATTTCACAGTCATTTTTAATTCACTTATGCAGAGCATTACCATTTTCAGCACTGTAATTAGTCTGGTTTTTTTGGCATTAAAAAATCAATACGATATAGTGGCAATTGTTATTTCTCTCATGATTATCGTAAATATAATTATTAAATTCTATACAGAAGTAATGGTAGTTCAACTGGGAAGAACACTGACATTTGACGGAAGAGTGGCAGATTATATGTCCAATATGTTATACACATCCCAAATGATAAGAGAAGCCCGTATCTATGGTTGCGTAAATTACTTCCGGGATATTTGGTATAAAAAGAATCTATATCAGAATAGAGTAAGATTTAATGCAAGAAGAACAGAAATAAAAACAGGTATTTTGGTAACTTTTGTTCAGACCACGGCAATACTGTTTATTCTTATAAATATGATTGAACGCATGAAAGAACATGTGCAGAATGCTTCGATTGGTGTTATGTCCGTATTGATTATCGGAATACTTCAAAGCAGTTATAGGATACTGACTTTGTCATGGCCATTGGGACAGCTTTACGTCAGAACAGCAAAACTATATGAGCTTAACGAACTATTGATGTATAAGAAAAAGAATACGAATAAGAAAAAAACAGAAGCAACGAATACCGTAAGCGTACCCATTAACTTGGACAGGATATCTTTTCATTATCCGAATTCTGATAAACAGATTATCAACCAATTGTCTGTTGAGATCAAAAGAGGAGAAAAGATTGCAATCGTTGGTGAAAACGGAGCAGGAAAATCTACGTTAATTAAGTTAATGTTAGGATTGTATACTCCGGTTGAGGGAAAAATAACATGGGGAGGTTCCGAGATTCCGCCGTGTAATATCGCAATTGTATATCAGAATTATGTTAAGTATGAAATGACTTTGCGTGAAAACATTGGTTTTTCAAACATTCGTAACATGCAGAATGATGATATGATTTACAAGGTCATTGAACAGTGCGGGTTAACTGATTTGGCAAGTGAATTGGGTGGATTAGACGTGAAACTCGGAAGACTGTATGAGAATGGGCGAGAATTGTCAGGGGGACAATGGCAGAGACTGGCTATTGCGAGAGCGTTGTTTTCCGAAAATGAGATTATTATTTTTGACGAACCCACTGCTGCAATCGATCCTACTGCAGAATTAGAGATATATAATATGCTCTTGCAGCTATGCAAAGACAAAACAGCGATTTTTATTTCGCACAGGCTTGGATGGGCCAAGAATATGGACAAAATCTTATTTGTCGAGGATGGAACGATTGCCGAAATGGGAACGCACGAAGAATTACTGGACAAGAACGGATTATATTATGAAATGTATAACATGCAGGCTTCATGGTATGTTTAAGAATAAAAAGGAGAAGGAAATAATGGATAAGAAAATGAGAGTGGCCCTTGTTGTATATGAGTTGACAATTAATTCTTTTGATCATGGAATTGTGTGGGGTGAAGAGATGGATGCGTGGGGAATTCAAAAGGCGTTTCAAAGGCGATCCGACGTAGCGTGCTGTGATATCCTCACGATTAATTTGATCAGATTTTTGGAACAGCGTAGCGAAATGAAGGAATATGATTTGGCAATTCATTTTGCTATTCCGACAATTAAACTGAAGAATGCGATTAACGTTCTGTTCTTTCAACAGTTTTATGAGTGGGAAAGGCATGACATGACAAAGCATTTGGAGAATTTTGATCATGTCATAACGCCTGCTCAGCGCGTAACGGAATGGTATAAAGAAGTCATTTATTTTCCGTTAGCAGTTGATATGGACTTTTATAAGCCAGTAACTAAAGACAGCAGATTCTCGGATGATGTTGTTTTTGTGGGTAATAGAAAAATGCGGGATAAAGAAACGTATGATCAGTTTTTGAAACCAGCATTTGAACACAAATTAGCTATCTATGGTGCTGAATGGGATGTGATGGGTTTTGAAGAATATCAGAAATATTACAAAGGTATGCTACCTTATGACGATGCAGCCAAAGTTTATTCTTCAGCACGCATTTCATTGTGCATACATAATAGAGAATATGTTAATAAGTTTTTGTTGGTGACTACCAGAGGATTTCATTCAATCAGTTGTGGCGGATTTGTAATATCTGATCCTATTTCTGAGATGATGAATCTTTTGCCAGACGGAAAAGGGGTTGTTTACACACAAGGCTATGAGGATTTGAAAACTAAAATAGATTATTATCTTGAACATGAAGATGAGAGAGCAGATATATCGAAAGCTGGATATGAGTGGATTGAAAAGAATCATACATGGGATATTCGAGTAGATAAACTCTTAAAAGACATTAAGTTTAGTGTATGAAAGGATTAAGAAATGGAAACAGCAGAAAGATTATCCGTAAAACTATCTTTTGTAGTGACGGTAATCGAAAGAGATTTTGAAGATTTATTGCAATTGCTGGAAAGCTATAAAGCTATGGATGAACGCTCAGAAACAGAATTGATTATCGAAGCGGAATCGTTGAGCCAAGAGAGGCAAAATCAACTTACAAGAATCGTTCAAACGGTTCCTCAAATCAGTTGGTTTGTCAATCCCGGGACAAGTAGATGCCGTAGGAAGGACTTGGGAATGATGCAAGCGAAAGCTGATTATTTAGCCTATATTGATTCCGATTGCATAATTCAAAAAGATTATTATTGTGTAATCCGAAAGCAACTTGGAGAACATCGGGTGATAAGAGGAGAAAATGTATATAATGTTGGGAACAGCTATCTTGCCAGATGCAGTAATATTTTTCGGACTTTATGCGATGACGTGTTGTTTAGGAATGAGACGTTCACTCCCAATTTAGTCATCCAAAAGGAGTTTCTTAGGAGAAATGGCGGATGGGATAAGGATAACATTGATTGTGCAGATGATAGTGTTTTAAGTCAGCGACTGAAACAAAGGGAAAATTTCACCGTCTTTCGTTGTGATGATGCAATCATGAAAATCAACAACAGTGGAGATGCTAAATGGGCAAAGCTTTCCAAGACATGGAGGGGGTATGGAAAAGGATTTCAAGTACGTAGAAGAAATGTCGGGAAATGCGATTTGAGATCATTTTTCCAGTATCTTCCGCGATTTCCATATAGGATAACGGCACCGATTTCCTATTTTCCGATGGCCGTGGTAATCTGGTTTGTACATTTTAGGGGATATTGTGAACAGATCAATACGGATAAAAGGAAAGGCTGATTGGATTACCGCTCAAAAATTACATAACGTAAAGATTTGTATGCTGTTGGAGACAAGAGGAATGGAGATATACCTTTTTGGGTAAGATAATTATCGTTAGAAAATTACGCATGATTTTGAAAATAGTATCATTTGACGGACGCGGTAGAATTTTAGAAACGGAGACCAAGTGTATAATGAGAAAAGAGTTGCCTGTAAATCTGAATATACCATATTCGGGAATGGTTCGTGACAGAAACAGATTAGTTGCTATTTTGACTATCCCTTCAAACCAAACTTGGTATGCGGAGAATTTCATCCCATTATTATTATATCCCAATGGTAATATTCACTGCTACGATACTACTAATTTCTATGAAATCTTCAATATATATGATCAGATAATTGAAAAAAAAGAGATTACTCAAATAAACGTCAATGCCGTAAAGCAAGAAATTGATAATAACAGATACGTGATTGCATTGGTGGATGAATTCTATTTAAGTGTAAGTGTTTATTATCAATTAATGCATAAATATCAGGAAATATTAGTTTACGGATATGATGATTGTCGAGAGTTTTTTTTGTTTCATGGAAGTCAGATTGATAAAAAGGATTATGGATGCGGTGAGTGTGCGTACGCGGATTTTGAAGCGGCAGTGTTAAGTTCTAGTAAAAGAATAAGTGAGACGGAATCAGTCGCTTGGCGTGTGTTGTTTGGACATCCCCTATCTGGATTTCAGATTAAAACGTGGGATTCTGCTTTAAATATATGTAAGATTTATTATCATTTTTCGAATTTGCTTATGGGTAAAACGATTACTGTGTCGAGGGGACAGGATACCGAAACGTTTTATGCTGGAATGAATATTTTCGATGAATTGAGTGCGCGTTTCGATCAAATCAGGGCGGATGATAAGCAGAGCCATGAAAGAGCAATATGGTGTATCAAACTTCTGGCGGGATATTTTTCTTCCTATAAAAATATTTTCTCTTTAATGAATGTGCAATATGGAATTAATTTTGAAGCAGAATTGGATAATACAGTTGATTCAATTAGTCAAAAAGTTTTGTCAATATATTCGTTATTGCAAAAATACGTTATCACTAAGAAAAGCAGAAATATTGACAGAGCGAAAGAAACTATGACATCAGTAAAGGAGCAAGTCGAAATGTTATGGAAAATCATAAGTACCATTATTCAGGATTATTTGATATAACGATAAACTTATATGCAGACAGAGGATAAAAATGGTAGATCAAGAGGAGTATGTTTTATTAATGGTTAAACCCGATGGAGTTGAAAAAAATTATACGGATGATGCTGTACAGTTTTTCAAGACTAGAGGGTTAACGGAAGTCTTTAGAAAAAGGAAAAAACTGACGAGGCAGTTTATTGAGACGAGTTTTTCGTCAAAATGCATGAAAGAAGAATTACAAGACTACTTATCAAGTGGACCTTCGGATGCAGTATTGCTGAAGGGACCAAATGCCTATGAGGTTGTAAGACTAGGAAAAGTCGAATATCGAAAGAAGAATAATGTGGATGGTGAAATCGAAAATATGATTCATTCGCCGGAAGCCGGAAACGAGTATATAAAACAGTTTTCTTATTTTTTTGCGCATCTCAATGAATTGAATTATTGTATGTACGCGGATGTTTTCGCAAAACCATTTTACTGTGATGACAGACGTGCTTATGTCGATGCATTAATTGATTATGATGCGAAAACAAATTCAAAAATTGTATATGTGTTCCAAAAAGATGAATTTGAAAACTATCGTTGCTCATTTATGGAATATGTTAGGCGTATGCAAAGAGCTCATTGGATGTTCGGAATCGAATATTTGTGTGAAATAGACAAAAAAAAGATCTCACTTATCGGATATTATAAAGTAGCGGAAATTGAAAAAACAATTGTTTGGGATGAAGACGGAGACGATCAAATCAAGGAACTGGTTCGGAAAATAAAAGAAAATGGCGGTATAGTCTATTTAGGGTTTTCAAGAGATATTTTGAATGTAAGTGATAAAACAATACAAGAATTTAAGGAAATGGGTATCTCTGGAATCGTATTGTATCATCCGAGCTATACAATTGACGAAACGGCAGCAATAAGAGAGAGATTTCTTCCAAGTGGTTTCCTGATGGGAGGGGGCAGCGGTGGAATTACGGAGCCAGGAAGTTATTCCGTTTCATATAGTTTGTTTCAAAAGTTGCATGATTTAGTGTATGCGTAGAGAAAGGTCGTATGTATGAGTGAGCCAAGAGAATATGCATTGGTTATTGTGAAACCTGATGGCGTAAGGGACAATAAAACAAAAGAAGTTTTGGATTTTTTTCAAAGCAAAGGCATTACATATATCAAAAGTATTTCTAAAAAAGTGACGAAGGCAACGGTGGACTTGATTTTTACGTCCAAACATAACGGGGCTTTTTACAAAAGGTATATGACTAGCGGTGAAATGGTCGCCTACCTCATGGAAGGGGAAAACGGATTTGATTATTGTCGGATTATAAAAAACGAGTTGCGTAAACAGTATGGTGTTGAAAATGAAATCGAGAATATATGTCATACTCCGGAGTCTGGTAATGAATATGTGCAGCAATTGAGGTTTTTTTTCCCAGAGCTCTGCAATGGGATGTATCAGCTTTATTGTGATACATATTGTAAAGTATATGCTTCCTCAGATTATGAATATATGAAAAACTGCCTAAATACTTATAAAAGGGAGACAAATTCACGCCTCATTTTTATCTTTGAAAATGAAGAAATGCATGACTACGGGAAGAACATTACTAGGTTTTATTTGGAAGACAATGCCGAGAATGATTTTTTTGGTGTAGAATATTTGGTTGCATTAGGAAGAGATAAATTAAGAATAATTGGATATTATCATATCAATGCATTAAAAAAATTTCTATGTGAAAATGTGTATATTTACAGAAATGTCTCGGAAGTACTTGAAATGATTTCTGTGAACAATGGAATACCAGTATGGGGATATAGTAATAAAATTGAAACAGCGTTAGATTATTTTGATAAATATCCTTTAAATGGCGTAATTGTATATCATCCTATGTACACCATTAAGGAGACAGAGATTTTACGAGAATATGCAGAGGGACATGGGATGCTTTCTTTAGGGGGAAGCGGTGGAACGCATCCGGGGGAATGCAGTATTTCGCACGCATTGTTTGGGCGGTTTGAGACTTCTGATATATGGAAAGACAGTAAGGAGCAAGAATAATGGATTGCCATATTCATACAAGCTATAGTGATGGATTAAGTGATGCAGAAGATGTTATTTGTAAATGCAGAGAGTTACAGGTTGAATGTTTTGCAATTACAGATCATGATACGATTTGCGGACTTAAAAGATTTGAGGGCATTTCAGAATGGCTCATCTTCGGTACTGAAATAACTGCGATGTTTTTCGGCACGGAGATTCATATATTGGCTTATTTTTCGGAATTTCCAACGGACGAATTTGAAACCTTTTTAAAAAATAACAGAATTAAAAGTAGCATATTGCTTCTGCGTCGAAAAAATAATATGTCAAATGTTAATACGGTAAAAGATATTACAAATGTGATAAAGAAGTATGGAGGTATTTCTATTATTGCACATCCGTACAATTATTGGGATATCATAGATGATATTATAGATGATTTTGATGGAATGGAACTAGTATATCCTTCACATGAAACAAAGGATATTGAGAAAATGATTGAAAAATATGGTGAACGTTGCCGGTTTTTTACTGCTGGGTCTGATTTTCATGGTGATCATTATATTGGAAATGATTACGTAAACAAGTGTTGCCAAGTATATAAGGAGTATTTGACCCCGTTCATTGGTTATTTTGAGATAAAACAAAAACATGCAGAGAGGTAAAAATGGAAAAAAGAGACGATAGATTTGAAAAGATATTAGAATTAGTTAAGAAGACAATTTCGCTAACAATTGATGAGAGTGAAATAAATGAGAATACTGAATTAGTTGAAATCGGTATGGATAGTATAGCGTTCGTTTCACTGATTGCTGAGATTGAAGACTATTATGAAGTAGAGTTTCCAGAGGAAAAATTAATTATCGAGAATTCTTCCACGATTGCAAAATTAATTGATACACTGGATTTTTTGGGCGTATAGCACATGAAAGCAGAAATAAAGGCATACATCTGTGAGATTTTAAACAAATGTTGGAATAATGCGATTGAGATATCGAATATTGTTATTTCAAAAGAAGATATGGATGAAATCTGCTGTTTTATCAAAAACAATCGAATTGAAGGATATCTATATAGAGCCTTAAAGAAAGAAAGTGAAAATAATACGCTTTTTCGATATTGTGAGTTGCTTTATGAAGAGAACGTGAAAGTATATGACAAAACAATAGAGGAAATCAAATATGTTGCCGAATGCCTGGGGAACGTAAAGGACAGATATGCGATGGTGAATGGTTCCTATGCTATTCCGTTTGTATGTAAGCCGGGAGAACGAATCCAGAAAGATATTGATATTTGTGTTAGCGGACAGGGATACGAAAGGATACGTAAGGAACTGATTGATCATGGGTTTGTCCAAGCAATAATTGAAAAAGAAAAAATTAGAGAGGCCAGTAGAATAGAGATAAAAGTTGCATTTAGGAATAATAAATATATTATTCCATATTACAAAGAATGCCAGGACGAAAGGATAGGTAATATCTGGGTAGACATAGATGTTTGTGAGTTTGGTGATGTGGATTTTAATATTTTACTGGAAAAAAGAGTGTTATCAGAGAAACTGGAAATATATTGCTTTGATTTGGAAACGAATATAGTATATGTCTGCAAAACATTATATACGAAGGTAAAAAACTATCGATATGTGAGAGCGAAACAAGATTACGTGCTGTTCTATTTTTGTCAACTAAATCAAATGATCTGGGGAAATTATGACACAATTTCCTGGGAGAAGGTGGAACAGAGGAGTAAAGTAATGAAATCGGAGAACGCAGTCTATTATGCCGTTTCTGTCCTTCTGGACTTATTTGGGGTATCATATTCGGATTTACAAAGAAATGATCTAGGTGCTTTAGTATGTAATTTGAAGAGATTGGAACCCTCATTTATGAATTGTATTTATGATGTAAAAGAACTGAAAAAATATGTGTATGAATGCTCTGATATAGATTATCTGTTTCACTTGAACCGAGAGGAATTATTGAAAGAGAATAAAGAAAAGTAGAAGGGAAAGAATTGCGGGATGGATGCTTTGACAAAGAAGGATATTTGCGAAGTCTATTCGGTATCATGTGTAGAACGATATGTGCTCGCTTATTTAAAAAAGTTGGGAATAAATATCGCAATGTTATATTGTAATAGTTATTTATCAGTCGATCATTTGATAAGTGATTTTGTTACAAAGAATGTGACTTATGTAAATTATGACGCAATGGCTAGAATTCAGGATATCGCTAAAGAATTGGGAATTATAACGATCGAAGGAAAAAGCGATCCTAATTTGGATTTTTTGTGTCGGAATGATTTCGAATATGTGCTGGAAATGGATCAGGATGCATTTAAGGGCATGTATGAAAAGGAGACTTGGAGGGATGATCATTTTATCTATGCCAAAAAGAATGCGGATGTTACCTATTTATATTTGAATGATATTCCATTGCAGGAGAAAGTGATTGACATAACAGAATTGAAAAGGATATACAATCACCGATATATAGCTTTTAAGTGTATAAATAATCAGATTGACAGGGATAGTGTGGTTAAAAGATTTTATAATCAGTACAAAAGAGAACAGCTTTTTGAAAAATCTGCAGTAGAACAGATGGAATATGAGAATTTACGGGATCTTATTTGTATGTTGCGGATCAGCAGAAGAAGAACTAGTGATTTTATAGGGCAATGGAAAGAACCTAATCCTGAATGGGTGAATCGTTTAAATAACATTTTTTCAAGGGTTGAATATTCAAGAGTAAGAAAAAGATATCATTCTGATATTTTCTTTAATGAAATCGATGCTTTTCGCCAAGACGAAAAAGAAATAGGAATGTATCTTCAGGAAATAAGAAACATTCGGTTACAAGGAGGAAAATAAAACATGAACAACATTTTATTTACGTTGTCAGATTATTTTATGGAAGCAGATTCCGAATTGAAAAGTATTGAACAGGAGTCGGAAATGTTGGGAGAGTTGTGTACAAACCGCATTGCAGGAATTGCATATTTGAACTTGAAAAAACTTGGCAATTTACGAGTTATAAAAGAATTTGAAAATACCTTAAGAGCAGTTTATCTAGATAATGTAAATCGTACTCAGCAATATAAAAGGAATGTCAAATTGATTTCCAAACTGTTGGAAAATGTTGGCTTTCCTTATGCACTGTTAAAAGGAGCATATCTTACCACAAAAGTGTATGAGGAAGGATGCAGAACCTCCAACGATTTAGATATTTTGGCTGAAGAAGAGAATGTGTCTGCTGTACAGGATATTCTGAAGGCTAACGGATTCATTCAGGGATATTATATGAAGAATGAGGGAATGATTGTGCCGGCCACAAGAAGAGATATAATATTATCTAAAATGAATTTCGGTGAAACAGTGCCATTTGCCAAATTTATTGATGGGAACCTGTTTTATGTTGATATCAACTTTTCAGTGGATTTCAAGCCTGAGAAAGAAAAGAAAACGGTTAGTGAATTACTATCAACGATTGAGAAGGTTGAATACGAAGATACATATTATTACACATTAGACAAATATGCATTTCTCATTCATCTTTGCTGTCATCTTTATAAAGAGGCAACAACGATGGAGTGGGTTAAGGCAGGAAGAGACCTTCAGCTTTATAAATTTAGCGATATTAACGTATATCTTCATGACCGCAGTAAAGAATATTTTGATGAGTTGCTGGTTATCATTGAGACAATGCAACTTGAAAAGGAATGTTATTATACAATTGCGAATACACTCATTGTCTATCCTGGATTAAAAACTAATAAGGAATTGACGGATTTTCTGGACAGACTTCGCCCGAGTGACTGTAGTTTTATGAAAGAAATAATAGATCCGCGAGAAGGAAAATTGTATCGGTATGAGCTTTCTTTTGAAGAATGGTTTAAAGCGAAAAAGAAAGAAGAGCTTTTAATTGAAATAAAATAAATAAAGAAGGAGAGAGAATTCAAATTGATTTGTATTCAGTGTGTAAAATGAAAAGTGTAGAAGAAAGAGTAATGAGTATTGTAAGAGAGAGATCTTTTATGGGAGATGAAGTAAAAAAAGAGGACGAGTTTTCGACCATAGGGATCAATTCAATAGATATAGTGGATGTCATTGTAGCTTTGGAGGACGAATTCGAAATTTGCTTTAATGATTCTGTTTTGAATATCGAAAAATTCAAAACGGTAGAGAATGCGATAGAAATAGTCAATAGGTTGTTAGCACAGTAAACAATTAAGATTTCGGAATGGGATAGATAGAAAACGTTATGGGGAAGAAGGCTGAGATAATGTGGGAAAATATAAAAAAGGTACTGTTGAACAATAATGAGTCATGGTTTTTCGATGGAGAAAACAGGTATTCGTATAGTCAAATCTGTGAGATTGCAGAGGAGAACGCGAAAGCCTTTCGGGAAAAATTGAATATGGGTACGAAATGTGGTGTGTTGTGTGAAAACGAGATGATGACTGCAATAGCAATATTAAGTTGTTGGGCGGCACAAATGATTCCTGTTCCGATGTCAATGAATTATGGGGAGCATAGTTGCAGGAATATCATTATTTCTTCCGAATTAAAGTATCTTATCAGTGATAGTGCGAAGTATGGGGAACAATTATCAATCTGTACTTATCAAATGAAAGAAAAACGATGGAATGGAGAATTCGTGTCGCAGGAATTTGATACGGAGTTGGAAAATGTAGCTGTGATCATGAATACTTCAGGTACTACAGGAATGCCTAAAGGAGTCATGATTACAAATGATGGAATGTGGCGAAATGTTCTTAATATTTCAGAATATTTTAAGATTAATAAAGAAGATAATATTTTGATTGCCAGACCATTATATCATTGTGCTGTAATGTCTGGAGAATTTTTGATTTCGCTGTATAAGGGATTGAATTTGATCTTTTTTAGGGGTGAATACAATCCTATCGGAGTGGCTCAACATATCGAACAATACAAAATCACAGTTATGTGCGGAACCCCGACATTATTTGTACAGATAAGCAATTATGTTAACAGAACTAATAAGAAGCTTCCCTTGAGGGTTATTGCGTTAAGTGGAGAGGTGTTAACTTCAAAGAATGCACAGATTATCAGAAGAGCGTTAGGCAAGACGGATATATATAATGTTTATGGTTTGACAGAAGCTTCTCCGAGAGTCAGTTATCTTCTGCCCGATAAGTTTGATGAGTACCCAGAAGCAGTTGGAATTCCACTAAGGGATACTCGAATAACTATCAGAGATGACGAAGGAAATAGTGTTGGAACTAATAAAATCGGAAATATATACGTTGAATCCAAGAGCTTAATGAAAGGATATTATCATGCACCGGAGAAAACTTTACAGAAATTGACTAAGTATGGATTGAATACAGGTGACATTGGATATTTGAATGAAGATAATTATCTTTTTATTCTGTCAAGAGCGGATGATATGATTATTTTAGGTGGAATGAATATTTATCCGGCTGAAGTAGAAAAAATAATTCTTGGATTACCATTCGTTTTAGAAACAGTCGTATATGGAATAAAAAGCGAACAGGGTCAGCGAATAGCTGCTAATATTGTTGTGCGAGATGGATATAAGGATATGTCAAAGCGAGACGTAATGCAGGCTTTGGCTGATAAAATGCCTAAATATCTAATACCAAGTGAGGTGCAAATTTTAGATAAATTGGAGAGAAATGGTTCTGGAAAGCTGGTTCGCCCTAGATAGTAAATCAAGCACCATAGTAGTACATTATCATTCAAAGAGAAAAGGAGATGTTGCACATTCATCACATGGGGAGGCTATATGAGCATTATTGAAACGATATATCAAAGACATAGTTGCAGAAAATTTTGCAAGTATCAGACAATTGATGGAGAAATAATCAGAAGCATTCTCGAAGCAGGAATACAAGCACCATCTGGGAAGAATGTACAGCCATGGAGATTTATCGTAGTAGATGACGTAAAGCTTATTTCGGATATTGGTTCCCTTTGCACATATAGTAAGTTTATTTGTAGTGCATCTAGTCTAATTTTTGTATGCATGGATACAGATACTTCCTATGATTATAAAAAGGATACAATGGCAATCGGAGCGTGTATGCAAAATATGCTTCTTTCTGCGTGTGAACATCAATTGGGTAGTTGTTGGATTGGTGAAATTCTTGATAGTGAGGAAGAGGTTCGTAATATAATAAATATTCCTCCTAATAGAGAATTGATGGCAGTTTTGGCGTTGGGAATAGAGAATATTGGAATGACTAGTCGGATGAAAAAAGCGGGGCGAATTGAACTGGAGCAGAAAATTGATATTTGGTATTTGCCAGAGAAGGAGAGCACGGACAGTTAATGAGGGCATGCCTGGAAACATATATGTGATTGGCGGTATGTAAATGAAACCAAAAGACAAATTATGAGAAGAATATAGGTGGTATTATGAAAGTTGTGATATTGGCAGGTGGATTTGGAACAAGAATGGCAGAGTATTGTAGAGAAAAGCCCAAACCCATGGTGGAGATAGGCGGAATGCCAATTTTGTGGCATATTATGAAAGAATATTCATATTACGGCTTTAATGAATTTGTAATATGTGCTGGCTATATGCAACATGTGATTAAGAAATGGTTTTCAGATTATTTTGTATGTAGAAGTGACGTGACGTTTGACTATCAAAATGGTAATAGGGAGATAAAAATATGTAGTAACCATTGTGAACCATGGAGGGTCACTATTGTTGATACTGGAATAAATACAATGACAGGTGGGCGACTCAAGCAAATCCAACCCTATGTAAAAAATGAAACTTTTATGCTGACATACGGTGATGGAGTGAGTGACATTGATATTCGGCGGTTGGTAGATTTTCACTTTAAGCAAGGAAAATGTGCCACAATAACAGCAGTGGAATTACAACAGAAAAAGGGTGTTATCGAGCTTGTAGGAGATGACGTAATAGCATTTAGGGAAAAGGATAGGGAAGATAGTTCGTTGGTTAATGCTGGATATATGGTGTTAGGACCTACGATTTTTGACTATATTGAGGGAAAACATACGGAGCTTGAGAAGGATGTTTTGCCGAGACTTTCTTTGAAAGGTGAATTGAGTGCTTTTAAGCATAGTGGTTTTTGGCATTGTATGGATACCCAAACTGAGATGAAAATGCTTGAGAAGCTTGTTCTTCAAGGGAATGCACCATGGGTGAAATGGTAAGATGATAACAGATGCTCGAAAGGTGTCATCAATCTCATCAATGGTACAGTCAGCTAGCACTTGTTAGTTATATAAAGATTTTCAACGAATTTAGTGGCGTGAGTGTCACTTGAATAAGTAAAGTATACAACGAAAAGGAGCGTCGGAAGACATGAAGAAAAGTGAAAAGAATTTGTATCTGTTGTACATGCTGTTTGGAGCATCACTGATTACAGCTAACTGTATTTCTAGTAAGGTGTGGGATACGGGCATACCGTTTATGGGTAGTACAATCACGCTTACGATTGGTTCAATTAGTTATCCGTTTACTTTCTTGATTACTGATGTAATCGGTGAACTCTGGGGTAAACAAAAAGCAGGGGTAGCTGTAAAATATGGATTTATTGCACAAGTGTTTTCAATGTTATTGATTGTCGTGGCAAGATATTTCCCGGCGGTTGACGGAGAAATACAACAGGCATACGTAACACTTTTGGGACAACAGTGGTTAATTGTTATTGCAAGTTTGACAGGGTATACGATTAGCCAAAGTTGGGATGTAATGATGTTTCATCGGATACGTGATGCTTATGTCAAGAAACACGGAACTATCAAAGGCGGGAAGTGGATATGGAACAATTGTAGCACGATAACGAGTCAGTTTCTTGATTCGTTGGCTTTTGCTGTTATCGCATTTGGGATAGGCTCTGGGTGGATATTTGATTCTGCAATGTACCCAACGCTTCTAGGTATGATTCTTGGTCAATGGTTGTTCAAGGCGATTATTGCATTATGTGATACACCCATCTTTTATTTATTGACTAAAGATAGCACTATGGTAATTGTAGATGAGCAGTAAATAAAAAAGCGTAAGAGTCAACCATATGCGTTCTCATAAAAAATGCCACTGATGCACACGGTATCAGCGGATTAAATTATTTCTTTGTGTTAAAGCTGTGCTTATTGTTACAACGGATAAAGTACATTACAACAATAAGTTGAGGTGGGAGTACAGGGAAAATAAACCGATTGATGGATAGGAACCTTATTCTTTTTCGAAATCTTGTTAATTGCTTTTTGAAATAGATGACAACATAACGACTATGATGCAATAAGAGAAATTTATTACTTATGTATGGAAAATACTTGGGATTTGGTACTGGGCTAACGAACAAACTATCTCTTTTATGTCATAAATGGGAAAAGTGCATGGATAATAAATATTTTAGAGCTATGACGGATGTTATATGTGACATAGAGGAAATATCGCAGATTATATTATTAGTAACATCAAAGGGAGAATAGGAAATATTCAAGGATATTTTTAATAATTAGAAGGGAAATTATTAAATGACGCTAAAAGATAAAAAGATATTTTCAAACTTTTATGATAATCTAGAGAATCAAAGGGATATTTTTTACATTTATTTCAGTAAAGGATTGTTGTATTTTGCTTTAGAATCGATAAGTCGAGTTCCGGAAAATGTTAATTTGTTGGTGATTGTGTCAGCAGCAGAGCAGAGTGAAAAAGAGAGTATAGCTAAATATATTAATAGACCGGTTGTTTATCTTGAGGGACATTATCCCGACATGGTCATTTGGGAAATGTTATTTGAATATAATAAATACAATTTTGGCTGGATGGACGTCGACTGTTTTGTGTTTGATTCTTCTATATTTACAGATTTGACCATTCTAGATGATACGATTGGAATAAATACGGTATGGGCAGGGCAGTATACAAGGTACCAAATTGATTGTTGGTTGGGCAATACATTTTTTACATTTTACAATAAAAAGGTAATGAATGAGATATTTGATAAATATGGTTATATATCACCACGAATAGCAAGATTTCCAAATAAGAATTTGAGCTATTTAGAAAAAGATTGTTACATAGACCTCTCTGAAGAATATATTAAATTTTTGAAAGAAAAATTTCCTTCATTTATAGAGAATGAACGTGGTTATTTTGACACGACACACTTATATCAAATATTTGTATTATTAAATGGTAAAAAAATAGGAAGAGTTAGAAATGTAGATTCGCTACATGAATACTATTTTAAAGGGGCACTTCATCTTGGAGGGTGTAATAGAATACATGAATATAGATTAGATAATCCAAGAACTAATAATGTTTTTAAATTTAATATGAGATTTTCATTTTTGCTATTAAAAAAGTATTTGCCTATATTACCTGACTCGTACAAGGAGATTTGCAATATTTTTGTTAAGACCATGGAAGATAATGATATTAATACAGACATTGATAACTTGAAAAGTAGCGTATACAGATATATGAAAAGAAATAATATGGATTTTAAAATAATGAATTTTTCAGACTAATTTCACAGATATTAAATGATGTTGTTGGAATTAGATGCATATTGCGAAGTTTAACGGCCAGAAAATATTAGCCTTATACATTGTCCACGTCCATAATGGTGTAGTCACCCTTTGGGTGATAATACATCATTGAGGAGGATAATGTATGCTGGATTACAAGGATATCATTATCAAACATTACGCACTGAAAATGTCTGGACCCAAAATTGCAAGCCAGATTGGTGCAAGCAAATCAGGAGTCAATGAATTCCTGAAAGCCTTCGAGGAGTGTGAAAAACGGCAATACCCACTTCCACCAGGCATCACAAACTATGGTATTGCAATGCACGGATATGGGAATGTTTTGGGCGCTACAGGAAGAAATGAGAATATTGAGCTTCATGATTATGCCGAAATTGCAAAGCTCATGGCAACCAGAAAGAACATGACTCTCGTCTTCCTTTGGAACCGCTATAAGCAAAAGTGTGAGACTGAGGAAAAACGATTCTATCAGTACAGCCAGTTCTGTGAGCGGTATGCCAGATGGTGCGAGGACAATCACGAAACGGCTCATTTTGATGCTGTTATTGGGCAGAAGATGGAGGTCGATTTTGCAGGTCAGACTTTTAAAATGACAGATCCTCTCACAGGAGAAATTCATACCATCGTTGTTTTGTAGCGATACTTCCGTATTCGCAGTATATCTATGCAGAAGGAATGCTTTCTACAAAAGAACCGCAGTGGATTGATGTAAACAATCACGCACTGTCATACTTTGGTGGGGGTCCGGCTCTCTGCGTTTGTGATAATTGTAAGCAGGCCGTGATTGCAAACAGGGACTGGAATGCTCCCGAATTAAATAAGGACTATGCCGAGTGGGCTGAGAATAATGGCACCGTTATCCTGTCGGCCAAAGTGCGGGCACCTAGATTTAAAAGCTCTGTAGAAAACGCAGTCGGTATTCTGGAAAAAGGGATATTCCGTCTCTTAGAGGGAAGACAGTATTTCTGCCTTGATGAATTTAACTGTGACCTCTGGAAAGAACTAGACAAGCTGAATAAAGAACCGTTCAAGAAGAAGGAACATAACAGATACTACTATTGGGAAGAAGAAAAGAATAAACTGATGCCGCTCTCCTCCATGCAGTACGAGTACATGGAGAGAAGGACAGCAACCGCATCAAGCGACTTCCATATCCGCTTTGACAACGCTTATTATAGCGTAAACAAAGCATATCTGCACAAAAAAGGTTCCATTAGAGCTACTTCTTCTATTGTAAGGATTTATTCCCTTGCCGGTGAATTTATCTGTGAGTGGTCCCGTGCAACCCGCAAAGGGCAGTGGTCAACGGATCCGGAGCATTTACCGGATAATTATAAAGGTTTTACACAATGGAATGCCGAATACTTTATCAAAAAAGCATCGCTTGTCGGGGAACATACCGAAATCGTTATCCGTTCCATTCTGCAATCAAGGAAGTACGAAGTCCAGACCTACAGGATGTGTCAGGGTATCCTGAATTTTACTAAGAAGTACAGTAATGTCGCTCTTGAAGAATGCTGTAGACAGGCGATTTCTCTCAATAAGCAGAAATACACGTTTATTAAAAATACAATTCCTGTCGTAGCAGAAGATATCGGCAGGGCCGATTATAACGATACCTCAGCAGGCAATGACACCCGGCGTGGAGGTTTCGTCATGGGTTCCGAGGCAACGGATCTGAACAGTCTTCTTTCACGCAGCCAGAGACTGGCTGACGAACAGAGAAAGGAGGCACAGGGCGATGTTGACCAGTAAAAATCTGTTAAATGAGCTTGTAGACGAACTAAATGAGTTAAAGTTATCTTATATGGCAGCCAAGCTAGACAGTCTGTATCATGCCCCCGGATTTCTGGAAATGGATCACATGACTCTGTTGGCAGAATTGATTTGTGACGAATACCGGGAGAGACTCAGCAAAACATTGACCAACCGCCTTCGTACAGCAAAGCTTGTCGGAAGTCCGGAAGAACTGGACAAATGCATTGACTCTGCGGAACGTAAATATATGCCAGCAGGGTTTACAGTTCTGCTTTCCTCTTTGGACTTTATAGCGAAGGGATATAACGTGTGCATCCTTGGAGCATCCGATGCCGTAAAATCGTATCTTGTAAGGGCACTGGGCATTAAAGCCTGTAACGATTACAGTGTATGGTATTTCCATAGTGAAGAATTACTGGAAAGTATGGCAGCACTAAAACAGCAGGATTACAAAAAATTTGCGAGCAGAATGAAGCAGTTACTGAATACAGAGCGGATCATACTGGCGGACTTCCTTCTCCACACGATCATCGAAGAAAGAGAAGTCAAGATTTTGTTCGAACTTCTGGAAAAACGTAACGAGCAGGGACGGAGCACCATTGTTTGTTCGCAACGGGATCTCGACCGCTGGACTGCTATGATTTAAATGATGAAGTGTCGGCGAACTCTATCTTGAAGCGCGTCACCAGGCATTACACAATCATGATCAAGGCAAAAGATAACCATTAATTACATTGCGGCCGTAAAATACAAATTAGAAAGATAGGAGAAACAATATATAAGAAAGATGTAATGAAGGGAACTTTATTACATCCTTTCTATGTCCGCCTTGCGACAAATGTTTCGTTTGCGCACCATGAGCACACTCTCGCAGGTGAAAGTCCTGAACATGCACAGGTAGTGGGAAATGTATAATTGAACAGCAAGAGGCATCGCGAGGTGGAATCTGAAGGAAATTATAGACAAAACCTTGGTTCGACGGACAGAAATTGCATATGAGGCTAGCATAGCCTTTTTGAGGACTAAAGATAAACTACCAGTTGAACTAGTGGTTGCTAACTAAAAAGCTACCAATAAAGAAAGACTTCAGAACATATTGTGTATAAAATAAGTACTTTGGGTAATTGCATGTACTAACTAAGAGGAGGTATCATTTAAATTAAATATATTTTTTAAAAGTGTCGATCACATAAACGAGGATATTCTATTGAAATGATTCTGGTTGCGACAACAGAAAATATCATTGATAGTAATTGTGAAAGGACGTGATTATACATGACAAAAAAACTTATGGTTAATATGAATCCATTTATAAGATTGTTGCCGCAATATGCATTTATTGATGCAATTATTAATAATGTGGATACAAATCAAGAAACAGTCTGCGAGTTAGAGATAAAGAACATCGACCCAAAAGATTGGGACTTTATGATAAAAAATGGGAGTATCAAAATAAAAGACAATATTTTCAATGTATCTCGAAAGGCTTATGGAACAAGACCTTTGGGGGGATGGTATAGATATATTGAACGCCAAAATGAAATTGTTTTTAATGTGAAATATATGCAATATGTAAATCGTTGGGATAGCATAATTATGTTCTTGGATGCACACCAAAATTTTACATTAGATGAGAAATCAAATTTGAATTTTAAATTAAGCATTTATTGTTGTGGTAATTTACGGATTGATGTTAATGATAAAATGACTTATTATAGGGAGAATAAAGAAAATAAGGATATTGAAGGTTGGTACAAGGTTAAGTTATGCAATGCAGATATAGAGATATATGAGTCTAATGATAGTGTAAAGTGGGAGTTGTTGCATATATGCGAAAATGTATGGCATACTAATGAAGAAAAATTAATAGGTGGATTTTATATTCATTTATATGATAATCAATATTATAAATGGATTTGCAATAATTTTATTCAAATGAGATATAGAAAAGGGGACATAGATAAGATTGGTTATCCTGGTCTGATGAATCGTGATTGGAGAAATTATGCAATCCATCCATTAGTGCGATTTGGTTATGAAAAGAGAGAAATTGTATTAAAATATGGATTGTGGGACTATATAAGAAATAATATAGATAGTAATCGATATTTAGAAGTATACCTAAATGAGTTTTATATTGAAGGATTGACGGCGTATGAAAAGAAAACTTTTTTTCACGAAAGTCTTATTTATGGATATAATGAAGAAAAGAAGAGTGTTCAAATGCTTTCAATATATAAAGGAAAATTCAAGGCCTTGGAGGTACCTATTTATATTATCGAGAATGCATGGAGTGAGCCGGTGAGTTTTTGTACAACCATAAGAAGTTTGGAATATTCGCCAGATGAAAATGGTTACGAATTAGATATTGTACATATTTGCAAAGAATTGCAGAACTATTTGTATGGGAAGAATTCTACGGAAGATTATATGTATATTGCACAGAAAGAAGAAGGAGCATTTGGCTTAAAGGTATATGACGATATATTAAAAACGGATATTGGGCAGTGTGAGTTTTTATCTGATGTTCGCATTTCATATATGATTAAAGAACATAAAGAATGCATGAAGTTCAGAATAGACTACCTGTATGAGAAAGAGTTATTGTCATTGAATGAATACTTAAAAATAAATAATATTATGAATGATATTTTGAAATTATCTGAAGTTGTACTTGACTTGGTTATGAAGAATATGATTTTAGAAAAAAAACAAGTGCAAAATAGGATATGGGATTACTTAGAAAAAATAAAGGAACAAGAACAGGAATGTTATGGTTCTTTGTTAAATATATTAAAACATTATGAGGAAGAAGGTAAAGCATAATTTGCGAACGAATTTCCTGATTAGAAATATATTGATTGGAATTTTGTGTCATATGAATATTTCTATTGAACAGTAATATAAATTTTAGATTAATGTATATGCTATACAGTTTTTATTTTAAGTTGGGAAAAAATTCATTGATGATGAATTAAAAGAAAGGATGTTATTATGAAACTATTACCATTAGGCGACAGAGTCGTATTGAAGCAGTTAATTGCAGAAGAAACTACCAAGTCCGGCATCGTTCTTCCGGGCCAGAATAAAGAAAAGCCACAGCAGGCAGAGGTCATTGCAGTAGGCCCCGGCGGTATGGTTGATGGCAAAGAAATCAAGATGGAAGTAAAGGTGGGCGAACAGGTGATTTACTCCAAGTACGCCGGCACCGAAGTGAAATTAGAGGATGAGGAATTCATTATTGTAAAGCAGAGTGATATATTAGCAATTATTCAATAAATGGAGGCAAAACAAGATGGCAAAGGAAATTAAGTACGGTGCAGAAGCCCGTAAAGCATTAGAATCCGGTGTAAACCAGTTAGCAGACACCGTTAGAGTAACTTTAGGACCTAAGGGAAGAAACGTAGTATTGGATAAATCCTTCGGTGCTCCTCTTATTACCAACGATGGTGTAACCATCGCAAAAGAAATCGAACTGGAAGATGCATTCGAAAACATGGGCGCACAGCTGGTAAAGGAAGTAGCTACCAAGACCAACGATGTAGCAGGTGACGGTACCACTACCGCAACCGTTTTGGCACAGGCTATGATTAACGAAGGTATGAAGAACCTGGCAGCAGGTGCAAACCCTATCGTGCTCAGAAAGGGTATGAAGAAGGCTACCGACTGGGCAGTAGAAGCGATTGCAAAGATGAGTGCTGACATCAACGGTAAGGAGCAGATTGCAAGAGTCGCTGCTATTTCTGCAGGTGATGACGAAGTTGGTCAGTTAGTGGCTGACGCTATGGAAAAGGTTTCCGGAGATGGTGTTATTACTATCGAGGAGTCCAAGACCATGCTTACTGAGCTTGATTTAGTAGAAGGTATGCAGTTTGACAGAGGTTATATCTCAGCTTACATGGCAACCGATATGGATAAGATGGAAGCAGTCCTTGACAATCCTTACATTTTGATCACTGACAAGAAGATTGCAAACATTCAGGAGATTTTGCCTATTTTAGAGCAGATTGTACAGTGTGGTGCAAAGTTGTTAATTATTGCAGAGGATGTAGAAGGTGAAGCCCTTACTACTTTAATTGTAAACAAATTGCGTGGTACCTTCAATGTAGTAGCAGTGAAGGCTCCGGGCTACGGTGACAGAAGAAAGGCTATGCTTGAGGATATTGCTATTTTGACCGGCGGTACTGTAATCAGTTCTGAGCTTGGTTATGAATTAAAGGATGCAACCTTGGATATGCTTGGTTGTGCTAAGTCTGTAAAGGTACAGAAGGAAAATACCGTAATCGTTGATGGTATCGGCGAGAAGGCGGCTATCCAGGCACGTATTGCACAGATTAAGAAGCAGATTGATGAAACCACTTCTGATTTCGATAGAGAGAAGCTTCAGGAAAGACTTGCGAAGCTGGCAGGTGGTGTAGCTGTTATCCGCGTAGGTGCGGCTACCGAAACTGAAATGAAGGAAGCGAAGCTTCGTTTGGAAGATGCTTTGGCAGCTACCAGAGCAGCAGTAGAGGAAGGTATCATCGCAGGTGGTGGTTCCGCATATATCCATGCTTCTAAGGAAGTAAAGAAGTTAGCTGAAACCTTAAATGGCGATGAGAAGACCGGTGCAAACATTGTGCTGAAGGCTTTGGAAGCTCCTTTATACCATATTGCAGCAAATGCAGGTTTGGAAGGAAGCGTTATTATCAACAAAGTAAGAGAATCTGAAATCGGTGTTGGTTTCGATGCTTACAAGGAAGAGTATGTAAACATGGTAAGCGCAGGAATCCTTGACCCTGCCAAGGTTACCAGAAGTGCACTCCAGAATGCTACCAGCGTGGCAAGTACACTTCTTACTACAGAATCTGTTGTAGCTAATATCAAGGAAGAGACTCCTGCAATGCCTGCAGGTGCCGGTGCAGGCATGTACTAATCAGGATAATATAAGGAGCTATTGCTATGGTAAGTTAAGTACCAAGCAATAGCTCTTTATAATTAAACAATGAATAAAACAAATTAAATAATTAAAAAGACGTCATACGGTATTGCATCTACATATAGGTCAAATAGAGTGTTTCCATGATTATGATTAAAATTAAGTTCTGTTTTGAGATTTTGTCTTATAGAAATGGGCATTAATCTTTTGTCTATCATTAGATAGAATAGAGCAATCTCTTTTAAATAGCGGTTTCTCAAGTAGTTAATGACTTCGTCAAATGCTGGTGATTGAAAGAAGTCTGTTAATTCCATGTGGCAGCTAAAAGAATGGTTATACTCTATTACATCTAAGTATTTTCTGCCAAAACCAAGTTTTTCGATTTCAGACATTAATTCTGAAACGGCTCCTGTAATATCATCTTGTGAGATGTTTTTAATCATAGAATCTATCTTGCTTTGTAATAGGTATTCGTTATCATTAGTTGCTTCGTATTTTTTTCGGATATTCATAGTTGTTGTTCTCCTTCCTACGGCAATCGAATAATTATTCATAAAATGAGTTAGCACTTGCGACTGAGTGTTTTGTTCGGTGTTACAAGCAGTTGCAAATGAATCAGCAACGTTTTTGTATAGTTTATAAGATTTACTAATATAACCGTGTTCTTGATTCCACTTATCCTGTGGACGCATGTTAGTTTTCAATTACACACCACCTTTCAGTTGATACGGTACACCGTAATTGTATCATGTTTGATTATTTTGTCAATAGTTGATTTATTGATTATTCTCCCCAGCTTGTAATGCAATCTGAGTAGAATAATCTTTTTGTGATATATTGGTAGCTGATATTAAATATGATATAATTAGTTATCAACCATAGGCAGGTGATTACATGTTTATTAAGGAACAAATAACAATAAAATCATTCCCAGCCACTACGGGCGATTGTTTTTTAATTGAATTTATAAAAGAAGACTATCGCATATTGATAGATGGCGGTTTTGGTGAGACGTATCATAAATATTTGAAGAAATATTTATTAGAGCTTGCTTCACAGGGCAAACGTATTAATTTGCTGATAATTACACATATAGATAGTGACCATATTGGTGGAATCCAAGCCTTTTTAAAGGAAAATGGTTCGGCTACTCATCCCCAAGTTATTTATGTGGATGAAGTTTGGTATAATGCATTTCCGCATATGTGTAGTGAAGAAATATATAAGCAGCCGACTCCATATACTACAAAGGAAATATTAAAGGGAATCATAGTAGCCAATAATTCAGAATTAGAGCAGAGTAATGGCAAAAAGGATATTAGTGTTGCACAAGGAAATACGGTTGCGAAGTTACTGCTGGAGGGTGGATACAATTGGAATACCATGTGGTTCGGTAAGTCGGTATGCGTTAAGAATGGCGTACATATAAAGATGACTGAGCAAATACAGTGTACATTATTTAATCCAGAAGAAAGAGAATTGCAGGATTTGTCAAAGTATTGGATTTCTAAATTACGAAATACGGTTAAGAATTTTGTGATTTGTGATGACGTACTATATAGTGAAGCCTTTGAACATTATTTGATACAAAGTAGCGAAGAGCATGAAACGACGAGAAGAGATATAGCGTTTGAGAATGTAACAGATGGACAGCCAGTGAATTGGGAAAAATGGATAGATGCCTGGAGTGGACAAGTAGATGATAGTAAAACGAACAGATCCTCTATAGCATTTATGTTGGAGTATGCGGGAATGAAAATGCTTTTTCCGGGGGATGCGCCCATACAGCTATTTCAGGATAAGTTACCAGAAGAAATTGATGTTGTAAAGCTTCCACACCATGGTTCAGAAAAGAATATTAGTCCAGAATTTATAAAGAATACAAAAGTTTCGTATTATATTCTTTCCACGGATGGGACAAAGCACGGACATCCATCTAGGCATGTAATTGCGAACATTTTATACAGAGCACCGGGAGAACCTAAGTTGTTAAAGAATTATGATATCTTTGATTTGAAAGAGATTGGAGTAGTTATGGGGTATGAACATGAGTAATAGATGTATTGATATTGAGCGTATTGTGGCTAAAATTGAAGGAGAAAAGAACGGAAATGCCTTTCTGATTGATAAGCGGAGAGTTGTTACGGTTAAGCATTGTATAGTGAATCCGGCAGAAAAAGTGAAATTAGTGTTTCCTAAGCTACAAGAGGGTGAAGTCATCGAACGGGAAGCTGTAGTTTGCGAACAATTTGAATCATCAGAGGATGGGTGGTTATTATTGGAGCTGGAAGAAGAATTAGATACTCCTGGTATTACGATTGCTTCTATGAGTTTGCAACCATTTGACGAGGCAAGTGTGTATGGATATGATGCGAATTATCATGTGCCGGGAAAGTGGACAAGGCTTCAATCAAGCGCTAGTACTATCCCCAATCCTGAACTACTACAGGATATGCTTTTTGACCCGATAGATAGTCAGGAAAAGGATTTCTCTGGATTATCAGGTAGTCCTATAGTAAAGGGGAGCTGTATTATTGGAATTGTATCACAAGAGACTTTGGAGAATCGTCATGCCATCAGTATTCATGGTATTAGTGTAAAGTCCAATATGGATTTTTTTGAAAAATATAATATTGCGGTGGAAGAATTAACGGATGCCGGAGAATATACCTTTGAAGCAAGTATGAGTATTGGAAATGAAGCAAGAAGTAGTCGAGGTATTGCTATTGGTGGTGAACAGGAGCTTCACAGCAGGTTTCAGGGAATATACAGGGAGAAGTTGACAAATATCGTTGTGCAGCATCGAAGAGGAAATATTAATGGTGCATGGGAAGAATTAAAAAAACAGCTTATAGAAATAGAGAAGGATTCGTTTGTAGGTGACGATATTAAAGCAGAATACCATTATAGAATGGCTTTATGGCTATTAGAAGACAGAGTGGATTTGGTAAAAGCAAGAAAACGCTATGAGACTGCTAAGAAATTAAATCCTGAATTGGATGATAGTATCTTCCAGGCATTGCTGGCATTTCAAACCGGTGAGAAACAAAATGTAGAAGAGATGTTGGAGCCGATAGGTTCTATTGCGAGGTTTAATGTATATTTACAAGTATGTATTAATACGCAAAAATATGAAAAAGCATATGATAAGTTTGCAGAAGTAGAACCAATACTCCAATTTGATAGCAGTACATACTATTTGCTAAGTGTTTTGAACGTTTTATTGCGTAAGTTTGATGAAGCAGAAAAACATATTAATCAGGCAATTGAGTTAGACAAAAAAGTTCCGTTCTATCATTTGATTAAAGGAATCATTTCGTACTGGCGAGCAATACCGGAAGATATGTTCTATGCAGACGATTTGTATCCGGTTATGTTTGTAAATGGTTTGCTGCATTTAAATGTAGAACAGCAGGAATTGATTAAAACGGCAGCATATGATTATAGTGTAGCATATCGTTTGGCAGAGGCAGTTGAGAACCAGGAACAGATGGATCTCATTCTCGGAGTGTGGGTAAATTCACTGTCTATAGATAGTTTGTTTCAAAACGATATTATGGAACCTCTGCAATTATTAAAAACTCGTGATCCTTTCGGCGTGACAGTATTGTTGTATTCGTTGCAAAAGGGAATCGCATTAGATGAAGTGGTAACTATTGATAGTTTAGAGCAGCATGTAAAGAAAAGTAAAAATAAACTGGGGCATGTGGTTATTCTGGTGGAGTTATGTCTTTTGAAGGAAGAATACAAGCGTGCAAAGAGCTTCTTGCATGAGTATAAAGCCTTATTTTTCAATGAAGAACAATATGGACATTGGTATGAATTCATTGTTAAAGTGGAAGAAGATAAAGATAAGTTAAGAGGGTATGAAAAAGAAATAGAAGCAAATGTAAAACTGGATGAGATACAACGTAAGCAATTATTGTGTCTCTTTATGCAGTTGGACAGTGATAGGGATGAAGAACTAGAGAGGCTGCTTAATGAGATTCATGAGAAAACCGGAGCCAGAGTTGATTTGTTGAATCTTATCTTCTTTTATAAAACGAGAAGAAAATGGAAAGCGATGCAGCAATGTGCAGAGCTTCTGTTGAATAAATATGGAGATACCTTCGGAAGTATGTATAAGATACAGAGCCTTATAGAACAGCAGGAGTATGAGCAGGCGTTGTCTGTGATAGCGGATGTGGAAGAGAAGGGAATCTCCGGAACAGACAATGAATTATTGCGAAATCAGATGTACATCCATGAGAGAATGGGAAACTATTCGGAGGCGATAGATAGTGGTTGTGAATTATTAAAAAAGAAGCCGACTGCACAGAATATTTTGAATTTAGCAAGTTTATATGCATTAAATGGAGAGGAAAGTGCAGCATTAAACACCCTGCTAAAGGCCGAAGAACACGATTTGCTTACTACAAGTATTTGTCAGCGCATCAGCAGTTGTTATTTGACAAGGGATGATAGAAAAGCATGGGAGTATGCAAAGAAAGCGGTTAGGCTTTCAGGAGAACAGCCGGAGATTATGTTATGGGCATCTAATATTGCCCATCGAGTTGGCAGAAGTGACGAAGGTGGGGCATACCTACATCGCGTTATGGTAGAACATCCGAATCATCAGATGGTTGTGTTAAAAAGCGTAGACGAAGCGTTAGAATTGTTTAGAGAATCAAGAGAAGAAGCACAGAAAAATTTGCAAATGTTGTATGATGGAGAACTGCCAAGTCATTTATTTGTGGATGCCAGCCGAAATCAGACTTATGCAGAATTCTTCTATGCGCAGTGGAATTATGGAGATATGGCGCCGATGGAATTTGGCGCACATTATTATCATGACAGTCAGATTGATTTAAGTATGAGGAAGGTTGTTTTGGATTACTCTTCATGCTTGTTTTTGCATGAAATGGGTTTGTTGGAGTTGCTATGTGATGACATGGAGAGGATTTATATTGCTGGAGATTTGTTTGGTATTATGTCAGAAGAAATACGCAATATTCCTGAAGTACAGCCCGATTTTATTAATTCAAAACATCGATTAGTGCAGAGATGTAAGGGCGATTATCATATTGAATTTGTAGAAGTAAAAAGACCGGATGATTTGAACGGATTGGATGCAAAACAGACGGCAGATGCAATTAGTGCCTATACGGCACAGTTCCATAATGCACTGTGGGTATCTGATGATAAAGAGGAAGGGGCGATTCAGGAAACTGAAGTTATAGTTGCTTTATATAGAAGTGGCAAAATTACGCAGGAAACCTTTGAAAGATACAGAGTTGTAGAGAATACAATATGCGAAAATAATGTGCAGAAATTGTTACAAGATTCACCTAGATTGCTTGTAGAAGAAGTGGTTATTTCGAAATGGGATGAGTTGTCCCTGTTACCAACAATTACATCAAACTTTACTGTTTTGGCTGAGGATATTATGGAACACGATGCAGAGCAGGGAATGGAGCAGTTGGAAAGTAAAAGTCGTATCTGTAAACAAGTGGAGCAATTAAAATCGGTATTACAGAAATATAATGAACAGGAAAAAATCAGCTTTATTCCCATGGAAGAGCGTGATAAATTTGTTTACTCCAATATGTTGAAAACAATTATGGCTGCAGCCGAGAAGAAGAGGATACCACTTTGTATTGATGACAGAGTAGTTACAAGTTATTCAGGTATAGGAAAGGCGCCTATCTATAATTCATTTGACATAATGAAAATGATGTTCTTACAAAAGAAAATCACTTTAGAAAAGTATGTTGAATTATGGAGAGTAGTACTGGATAAGAAGGTTCGGTATGTGTTACCGGATAATCGTGTTTTGTTGCATGCACTGAAACTTTCCGAAATAGATGAAAACAAGAGAGTGCTAAAAGAATCTGAAATGCTGTGTAAAATCAGACAATATGTAGTGGAAGCTTTATCTATGAGAAGTTCTTTAAGTACGAAGCAGGTGGCGCATGTACATATTCCGGAGAGGGAGTATTTTATTTTCCGTTTGCAGAGTAATTCCAGCGAATTATTAAAAATGGTTTGGATGTCAGAAATGACTTATGGAAAAAAGCGTATTGCATCAAACTGGATCTTAAGACACTATTCTCAGTTTGCATTTGATTTTGGTAATCAGGTCAATGATAGTGGGCGAATGGCTAGCCATGCAGTTCAATTGGCAGATTTTTTGATAGCAGGTATTTTGTTGACAAGTGATGAAATACGTGCAAAAGAGTACTATGAATGGTTGTATGATTGGATTGCAATGTATTTAGAACGGAATCCTGAAATTAAAGAGAAAATGCTTAATTATGCCAGAGAGTTTATTGGCTCATACTTAAGAGACAGTGCCAGAAGTACGGATAAAAAGGAATATGCAGTAATAAAGCACATGTTTGCTACAGGTATTTATTATATGCCGGAAGAGTATCGAGAGCAAATGCTTAAAGATAGTACTATATCGCAAGTATTCCATTTAACATATGCTCAGATTAGTGTTGCGTTGACGAAGGCAAGGCATGTTCCGGCAGAGATGTTTAAAGCATGGGAAAATGAAGTCTTGGCACTGGAAGAGAAGGCAGTGCTTTCTAAGTCCTATGGCGATGTCAGTTTCCAATTTTCATGGGAATATATATTTCCGGCATTCCCAGGGATTATTGTTAAATGGCAGGAAGATGCAGCGATATTTGAGCGACGGATACTCTTGGATATTGGAGCACGTTTGAAGCACGAAAATAAAGATGTACGTAAGAATGAATTGCAACAAATAGAAAAATATTTGGAAAGCGTAGATTATGGAAAGGCAAATCTAGAATTACTAAGTTTAAGCAAATATGAAAATGCTGCAGAAGACATTTTATCGCTGTTATATTTGTCAAAAGAATTTGAGGCAGAAAGGATAAAGCGAGGAATAGAAGAGAATTGGTTCTGTAATGAGGATGCATGGAAGTATCTTTTACCGTCGAATTCGGATTTCTTTAAACAGTTATACAACTTTGATGTACACAGTGCGGCACTTGATGATTCAGTAGCAGTGGCACTGCCGATAGAGTTAGGAAGGATCACTGTTGATAATCATAATCCGGTAAGGTTATTGCACAAACTTAGCGGGCTATTAGAGTCAGGGGCAGATGATTCGGCTGTTATGTCTGTTATTAGCTCGTTATTAGCTTACATTGAGAGTGCTGATATGAAGTATGGAAAGGCATATATTCTTCTGTTAAAAAGTATCTGGATATTGTTTGGAGCAATAAGTGTTTATAGAGAAGAAAAAATAGAAAATCTCCAAATGTGGGCATATATATGGGCGGATATGATGATGACAGAATTATGTCAATTGGTAGAAGCAGGAAGGATAGACCTAGATACTTTTACGAATGAATTACAAGAAGACATGGGGATTTCATATGAAAAAGATGGTATATGGGATGATATAGAGGAGGAAGATGTATTATCGCCATATTATATGAATCTTTATCGGCTTTGTGTAACAGGTACCTTGTCAATATGTTGGGTATATAAAGATAAAATTAAACATATGTCAAAAGACATCTTAACAGTATTGGATAAGTGTTATAAGAGTTGGCTAGGAACAGCTATGCACGTTTGTGAATCGGAATTGTACCACAAAAGCGAGACTAACTTGTATCAGTCAGTGTTTAATGAAAATGCATATGTGTTAATAGGAAGTTTGGCTGAATTATGCGATTGTGCTGATATCTTTTCGAACTGGGAAGTATATGGAGTGCTGGAAAATCGAAGACAGTATTTACTTCAAGGGTTATCAGAGAATAAAGTGCTAGAACCAGGTGAGTTGTTGTATTTGTTTATAATATCCAGAGAAAGTGTTTCGGAAGAAGATGCGGCTTTATTGCAACAGATTATAGAAAAACAAGTTCTAGAACAAGAGTTTGTCGCTGAAGAAAGCCGATACGGCTTTTTGATTCGTATTGTGAATAGATTATCTACAGAGTTTCAGAATGAATTTGTGCAACATGAATTTGCGAGAATAGGCAATATGTTGCGTGAAGGAAAAATAGAATGGATTCAAGCAGAGCGTATAGTGACAGAAATTGTATTTTTTAAAGAGCTTGATGGATATTTATCTTTTTGGGAAGCATACGAGGATGCTCTAGATGAAGACTCCGCATTGCAGTTAGCAGAAAAGATTGGTTGGATGCAGTATAGGGTTCCATATGAACAAGCTGGCCGTATGAGGGAATTGAGGATACGGTTGGAGCTGGAAAGACAAAAAAAGAAGTAACAGGCAAGAGGCTGTAATAAAGGAAACTTTGTTACAGCTTTTTAAGTATAAAAAATACCATATATGCGAAAATAGGCGTGGATTAATGAGGATATATAGTGCGATAATATAAGGGGGAAAGGAGGATATTGACGTTAGATAATTTTGTGTGTAAAGGGGAAAGAAGATGAACATTAAAAATTTCATAGGGAAGATGAAAAAGCGCTTTAGACTGTTTTTGAAGGCTATGGAGAGCTACAATACACTTGTGGTTATGGAGAGGGGCGTACCACCAATCTATTACCTTTTGTATGATGAAGAGGAGATCATTGAATGGCAAAAGGAAACAATCAGGCAGGTTAGAGAGATATTAATGGAGGGGGAAGAGAAAGAAGACGGTGCAACAGAAGAATGAGTGCGTAATCGGTGCAAAATAGGGAAATAAAATATCATAAAATGGGTAAAAATAGAATTAAAATTCAAAGGAATATTACCCATGGGTGCAGATTACATTGATGTAATAAACAGAATAAAAGAGGAGCGAGCCAGATTGGGATTATCTCAAAAGGAAATGGCTCGCTTCGTGCGCATCAATCAAAGTAATTTCAATAAAGTCGAGCAGGGAACTCGGCGATTTAGTTACTCGGAATTAAAGTATTTATGTGATTCGCCAGTTGATGTGCAGTATGTGATTACAGGAGATAAATGCGGGGAAACGCATAAGAAGTATTTTGCACAGTATGAGTACGACCAATTAGTTAACATTATGAACATCATATCTTCTGTGGGGATAGGAGCATGTGATGGAGACGTGTTAGCGTGCTGGAAAAACATTTATGTGAATGCTGAGGTTTTATGGTGTAAAGAGAAAAAGAAGAAATCAGAAGTTAACATGTTTTTCCTGATACGACGATTAAGAGACTATCGTCAACAACAGATGGCGGAAATGCTTGGTGTGGATGTTAAGAAGCTGAGGGACTTGGAGAATAACAGAAGTCTTCCGGATAGCGAGTTGGTATGGAATATGTACCAGCTGTTTAGATTATCACCGGCAATTACGCTAAAGGACAAAAACTGTCTAATTAATGAAATTTGTTTTGTGTTAGAGGGAATGGATGATGAAATGCAGGCCAAGATACTGAGTGTTATCGAAGCTGTTTATGCGGAGTAATTAAGTTGTGAATTTGGGGGAAGATTTTGAAAAAAGTACTTATTTTAGAGGATAATGTTGTAGCGGTAGAGCACCTGAAGGCGCTAATTCTTGAGTTGGAAGTAAAGTGTGATGTATATGCAACGCACGATTTGAAGGATGCCTATCAATACATATTGGAAAATACGGTTGACTTATTTATTATCGATATCATATTGGACACCAGCAGACCCGGAGATACTTCGGGTCTAAAGTTTGTGGACAATTTGAGAAAAATAGAACAGTATGCGTTTGCACCGGTAATCTTTGTCACATCCTTAGAGGATTCTAAGCTTTATACATATGAAAAGCTACACTGTTACAGTTTCATTGAAAAGCCATTTGATTCCAAAGTGGTAAAGAGGACTATAGAGAAATGTTTGCAATTTCCAAGCAAAGAGCGTGAAAAGAAAACATTATATTTCCGTAAGGATGGTATCGTTCTTGCTGTGGATGTTGAAAACATTGTCTATGCGGAGTGCATCAATCATATTATGCACATCCATATAGATAACGGAGAGATACTGAAAATACCATATGTGACCTTGAAGAAGTTGTTGAATGACACAGCAGATTATAACATAATCCAATGCAGCAGAAATACTCTGATAAATAAGGATTTCGTATATAACGTGGATATTACGAATCGGATCATCCAAATGAAAGATAATCATGGAAGAGTAGAGATTGGTGTTATGTTTAAGAAGTACATGAAGGAGATTTTTCAGTAGATGTGGGTGCAGATTGTATATTTATTAGAGGTGTTTGCAACGCTGGCTTGTATCCATAGCATATATGGAAAGAAGATTCAGTGGGATGTAAAGCCGATAGCATTGTGTTTGAGTTTGTTGGTGATATATGAGGTGGCGAACAGTGTGCAGGATGGAGGTATATATTCTCTGGTTGCATATATTCCTATTTTCATATATTGTAAGAGGACGTTTGGTACGTCTGTGTTACAGACTTTGGTGAAAATCATATGGTTGATAATTCTTTTGACAGCGATAGAGTTTTTATGTTTGTTACTGGTATTAAATTTTACAATAGAGAATTCGGGTGTGCGTAATATCTGTTCTAGTGTTTTGGTGTTAGTAGTATCTGTTCTTTTATTGCCAAGGGTACATATTGATAAAGCAGTTATAAAGGGAAAAGTGGCTAAGTTTCTATTAGGGTGCGCAGTTATTATCATGTTGATGTTAATATTGCAAGGAAAATTTGCCAACAAAGTCAACATAACTCATTATATTATTGTTGTGCCTGCAATATTAATACTTATGTACATTCTTGTTAAATGGTCTGTTTCTCAAACAGAAGTAGAGAAAATGAAGCATGAGGCTGAAATTACTAATAAGATGGACGAGAAATATACTGAATTAGTTGATGATATTAGAGTGAGACAGCACGGATTCAAGAATCATATTACTGCCATATTGTCGGCGCACTATACACATAATACGTATGAAAAACTTGTAGAAGTACAAGATGAGTATTGTAATATATTATTGGATGAAAATAAGTATAATAATTTACTAAATGCAGGTGATAAAGTATTAGTTGGCTTTTTATATGACAAATTTCGGGAAATAGAAGATGAAGGTATAGAGGTCAAGTATGAGATTAATGCGTCTGTTGAAAGGTGTAAAATTCCCCACTTCTATTTGATTGAAATACTGGGAATTTTGTTAGATAATGCGTTGGAAGCCGTTAAGGATAAAGAAAGGAATATAATTGTTTTTTCACTTAGTGAAATTGACAATGAATATTTATTTTCTGTACGAAATATATCGGAGTATGTGACATATGATGAAATAGAAAATTGGTTTTACAAGGGAGTAAGTAGTAAGGGAAAGAATAGAGGCTTGGGATTATATCATGTGAGGTGTTTATGCCAAGAATTGAATTGTAATATCTGTTGTAGAAATATAGAATTAGAACAAGAAAACTGGATTGAATTTAGTTTGAAAATAGGTAAAGCGGACAGATGAACAAACTGTCCGCTTTAGTCATGAAAAAATCAATTACTCAAAATCGGATTCCTGAGGATATCTATATTCTCCGAAGAGCATTAGACTTACAATGTCCATTTCTACAATTAGAGAAAAAGATGCTAAGGAATCAAAAAAGTTGGAAATCATTCTATACGTTCTCCTTTCTTTCGTATTTTCGCCGCAATTAGTTGTAGCGAATGTAATATAATTGTCCAGAAACCTACAGTTAAGAAGGCATTTTCCGGAATTATATATAGAGTAAGTGAATATATAAATATAAACATACAGGTTGTGTTTTTGCCTCGCGTGTATAGTTCTTTGGAGGGGGTGGGGCGGTATTTGGAAACTACTGGTCCTACAAAATTACAAACAAGTATGCATATCAGCAATAACAACAGCTGTATATAGATGGGAAGTGTTATATGTGGTAGTACCAATAATGCAAGGCCTACATAAATGATGGAACTGGCCAGACATCCCCAATAAGTATAAAAATGTAAGCCGCCGGTGGAGCAGCGCAAAAAGAGCATGACAAATAGTGCAAATAAGTACAAGGTCAATTGATTATGAAATATGATTCCCATGATTAGCATTTTGCTTAGTTCTGAAAGCAGTGTTTTGAACAAAAATGCTATTTGTGCAATCTGGTAGTTGCTCAATTGGTATTTTTCTTTTAAGTGATTTTTTATTAGTTCCATGTTTTTCTCTCCTGTTTTGTTTAACAGAATAATGCAAAATATGGTCTATATTTATTATTTTTATCAAATGGCGTATTTTGTTTATCTAAATTGAGTTATGTGCGTAAATATCTGCGAATATGTTGGCTGACTCCAATTGAACGGAAAAATATGTCAGTTAAGTGAAAAAATTAGACGGTATCATACCCAAAGGTATATTGTTTGTGATAGGAACAGTGGGTAAAAGGTGTAGGAACATTGGCAGGTTTATCGTTCCTTGTCGAAAGATGTAGAATATTGGCATATGGAGGCGAGATATGTCGAATAATCAAGTTGGAGAACGAATCAGGGAACTGCGTGAAATTCAGAACTTTACAAGAGAAGCTCTTGCTGAAAAGGTAGATATTTCTGCGAAATTTTTATATGAAATTGAAGTGGGGAAAAAGGGTTTTTCAGCAGATACACTTTGCCGCATATCAAAAGCGTTATCTGTTAGTTGTGATTATATAATGCTGGGTGAAGATAATGCACATCGCGGTAATGAGAAAATAATTTGTGTACTTGAAATGTTGGAACCTAAACAGGTCAGCAAGATGCAAGATATCGTCAAAATACTATACGAAATGTGCAATGTATTGTAGTTTGGTAAGAAAAACGCAGTGTTGAGTATAGATACGATACTCGTCTTTGCTTTGTTGCATAATAAATGGAGAATGTACAAAGTGGAGGTAAATATGGAGTATAGTAGTAAAGATATCGGGTTAAGAATTAAAGCATTACGGCGCAAAAAGAATATGACACAGTTTCAATTGGCAGAAAAGCTATGTTATGCAACGGAACGACAGGTTCAAAGGATTGAAAATGGAGAAACTTTGTGTCCGACGGACCGGTTGGCAGAATTGGCTTTGATATTGGATACTTCTACGGATTATTTGCTATTTGGACGGAATATGAATTGGTCACCTGGGGATGAGAAATGTATGGTGATGATTGTTATATTGGATATGAATTGTAAGAAATAAGGCAAGGGTTTGAAGCTCTTGTCTTATATTGTTTTAAGTGCGAAAAAACGATAAATTTTACGAAACGTGAAATATAAGCTCTATCAATACGTTTTAAGGTTTGGTATACTTAAGAAGGGTACGAATATTAGCATGTACTATTGTTATACTTGAAATTAAAAGGGGATACGAATGAAAAAGACAGTAGGGATGATGATAAAAGAAACCTTGATAGAAAAGAACATTAGTCTAAGCACTTTGGGGAGAGGGCTTTGTACGAAGAGTGATTTATCAAGGTATTTAAATGGAACACGACGTATTGACAGATTATTGTTAACTGTATTCTTGCAACGAATAGGGAAATCCCCAGCTAAATTTTCGCTGTTGTTAACAGAGGAAGAGTATGTTTATTTTGAGTGGAGACATAAAATCTGTTTGGCACAGATGGAGGGGAAGTGGACGCTGGTAGAGCAGTTGCTAAAGGAAAACGAAAAAGTTTCAAGTTTGTTTAATGAGGTATTACAAAAACAATATGCACAGATTATGCAGGCGATAGTAGTTGAAAGATTATATCATAATCGGGAGGAAAGTATTAGGTTGCTGCATGAAGCAATTAATATGACAGTGCCAGGGTTTCATAAAGGTTTAAAATCGGATACGCTCCTAGGAACACAGGAAATTTGCGCTATCCTTCTATGGCAGAAGCTGCAATCAGATAAAATGAAGTCGCATCAAATATTGAAAGCGTTGATTTTATATTTAGATGTGCATTATCAGGATGTGCAGGAGTTGGTAAAAGTATATCCGAAGGTTGTGGCGCAGTATTTATTATTAGTGCAACCTCAAAAAGAATATGAAACTTGTTTGGTTCTGTCTGAAAAAGTAATAGACTTAATGATTAAAACAGGTTATGCAAATGATATGGAAAGGTTTCTGCAAATCTATATTGAGGCGGCTGTTGCGCTTGGTGTAGAGGAGAAGGTAATTAAGAGAAAGAAACAGTTGCAGGCATGGCAGGAGTTAATGCAAGATATCGGATGTGAAATGAAAGATGCAGAGGACGAGTTGTTTCTGTTGGATGTTAGTCAAGAGATAGAGTTGTTGCATGAAGCAATTACAATTAGCAGGAGGGAGCGTAATTACTCACAAGAAAGTTTGAGTCAAAGTATCTGTGAACCGGAGACGATATCCAGAATTGAAAATGGTAAGACCGCTCCGCATCAGAATACATATAAACAGTTGGCAAAGAGATTGGCATTGCCGGAGGAGTGCTATTTTACAACCATAGAAACGGATGATTTTGAGGTGTTGGAGTTACAGTGGTGGTTGGAAAGTTTGATGATGCGACAACAGTGGGATACTGCGGAAGATGCTCTGATGAAATTGGTGGGGAAAATAAGTGTTGAGAATATAGGGAACAAACAGTATATAGAAGAAAAGAAGTATATAATAAGCAGGGGAAAAGGCGATATACCAATAGAAGAATGTCTGCCGCGTCTGATAGGGATATTGCAATTAACCATGCCTAATGTATATGTAAGTAGTTGGAAAAGGGACGAATTTTGGGAGCATTATTTTAGAAAAACCGAATTATCGATTTTGTTAAGTGTAGCAGATATACTTTTGGAGTTAAAAAATAATGAAGAAACAATTTGGTTATTGAAAAAAATGTATCAGTATTATAGGAATAAGAAAGTTAATTATAATCTGCACTATCGTATGGTTTTACTAATTGTAGCAAGATTAACATCAGTATTTTTAGAATATGGGGATTATGAGAAAGCAATTATTTATGTAAAGGAAGGGATCAAAGTTTCGCTCAATAGTGGAAATAAAATACTATTAGGGGGATTGATAAACAATAAAGCACATGCGTTGGAGAGTTTAGGACAAAAGGAAGCCAGTCTCCAATACTATGAGCTGGCATACTATTGTGCAGATTTAATGGGGGTTAAAACTGCACAATTGTCGCAGCGTTCTTATGAGAGAATTGCAAATAAAAAAGTAGATTGGTATTAGACTAAAACACAAGGCCAATCGCGTACAATCTCACAATAACTATTCTCAGGAACAGCATTTACGGATGTGTTATTAGCTGAAACAGCCACTGCAGAAGTAACTGCTACAGCAGAAATTACAGCTACAATTGAAATAAAAATCTTGGTTTTCATATTGAAATTCCTCCCATCATGTTTTCCTAAAACATACAGTGGAGAAGAAGAAAAGACCATGACATTAAAGGAAATTATGGGTTTCCGGAAATGTCATGGTCTTTTTGTATGCAAATAAATACAATAATAGATAATAGTAGTGATAAGAGAGAGAGAAAATTAGTAACATTAAGAAGTATATAATTTGAGAGGCATTTCTGGAAAAGGTGTTGAAATGTAATGCTTTAATACGCAAATAGGAGAAAGAACTATTAAAGAGAGACTAGATAAGGAGTTGTATCGAGAGATTAACAAATGGGATTGCTTAGATTGATATCAAAAGCAAATTGAAGGTAAGAGGAGTCGTATTATATGGGGCTAGAAAATGCAAGGAAATTCTGGACAAGAAATTTAATATTGTTAAAGTACGTAAAAAATTGAGACAAGGAGGTGCATAGATAAAAATGAAAGAAATGTTAGTGGCAGGAGATAGAAATAGAATATTTATAAACACAGGATTAGGTTGTGAAGGGGGATGTCAATATTGTTATCTTTCGCAAATAGGAATAGGAGAAGTTGTTCATAATATTGATAGAAAAACTATCATTAATGAGGTGGAGTGTAGAGAACGAAAGGGTGAGTTTGTAAAAGGGGCAGATGGGACAATAGTATCATTTGGATGTTTTACAGAATGTTGGGATAAAAATGTGAGGAAATTGACAATAGAAATATTGATTTATTTTTTAAACAAGGGTAATTATATACAGATGGCGACAAAGCGATATATTGAGAGAGAGGACATGGAACTATTAAATCGTCATTTAAGGTATAAAAATCAACTAACAATAAATGTAAGTTTACCAGTATTTTATGGAGCACAGCAGATAGAACCTCATACTGAAAGTGTAGAAAAAAGAATAGAAAATTTTAAGTATAATAAACGATATAATATTGATATGGTTCTTTATATAAAACCGGTGATAGAAGATATTACCATTCATAATTTGAATTTATATATTGAGTTAATTAGAAAATATGATTTGAAAGTTATTGTTGGAAAATTTTTGCAATCAAATTATATTTCTAATGCGTTGATACAAGTTGTAGGTTCTCGTGAAATGTGGCAACGTGAATCACAACAGCAAGAGGAAATTGTAAATGCATTGAGACAAATAACAACAGTGTATGAGAATAGTGTCCAGGTAATTGAAGAATATCGGGGAAAAGGGGATATTAGATGATGAGTGAAGATACAATTGTTGTAAATTATGAAACTGATAGAGTTTGGGTTATATTTAGGGGATTTGTATGTTGGAAAGACAATAGTGAAAAAATAGTTGAAATCCAAAGAAATCTAGAACGAGAGAATACTAAGATAATTGAGATTGATTTTAATAAAGCGGTTTGGATAGATAGCTTAATGCTATGTCAATTGTGTTTGTATTTGGAAAAGGCAAAAGAAGAAGGAAAGAAGATTGAATTAGACTTAATAGATAATGATGATATAGAACACATTAGATTTATACGATTTCTAAAGGATGCTGGTTTCGCTTCTTTCATGGAGAGAATTGTACCAGGGATGCTTTCAAAAATAAATATTTATCTACAAAGTATGGATATGAACTGTTTGCAGAAAGGAGATTTTAACTCTTTAGAAATAGTTTTACCTTTTAGAACAATCAAAAAAGAAAATGAAGTGGATGACATAATAGATGAAGCAACAAGAATGTTAAATGAACGAAATTTAGGTGATAATTCGATTTCATTTCGACTAAAATTATTTCTTCAAGAAGCGGTAGGAAATGTTTATGAACATGCATATGAAGATAATGAAATTGCGTATTGTGGTGTTTTTGTAGTCAGAAAAGTAAGGAGAGTAAATCAGCGGACAAAGATAAGAGAATATAATAGTGATTTGGAATTAGGCAAAAAGGTAAATTTAGAGAAATATAAATCCATTATTTTTAATTCTAATTATTATCGTATAAAAAAATTTAATAGCGTTAGAGTAGATTATTTACAAGTTTATGTTGTTGATATTGGGAAAGGAATATTATCAGGAATTCATTGCGACGACCCCAAGAAAGAGGTAATTATTCTTAATCAAATATTTACAAGTGGAAAGCGTATAAATAAGCGTAATAAAAACACGCAAGCAGGTGGACTGTATATGCTCCATAATGTGTTGGGAGTAACGGCGGATGCATTAGGAATAAAAAGTGATTATAATTTTGTTCCGGTCGAATGTGAAAGACGCGAATTCTCAACTGTTAAAAATAATGCTTTATATTATCAAGGATATGGGCAGTCGGAAAAAATAAAAGGCTTTTCTATTGTTGGTTACATGAATGTAATAGGAGATGTAACAAAAGAGTATAGACAATTTTTTAGAACTCCTGATAGAAGCAAGATTTTGGATGTGTATAAAGAGCATAGTTATGTGGCAACGGATGACAGAACTCAAGTTGTGGATTACCGTTTCCCCAATAAAGATAATACAAGAATAGATGAAAATACAAAGAACATAATCATTTTAGTTGAAAGAGAAACTTCAAAAAATAAATTGATGAAATTTTTCGAAGAGTGTTTGTGCGAACGTGAAATTGAAAGCATTGTCATAGGAGATTTTACGGATGTTGAGATTTCTAAGTATTATATGATTTTCTCTCAAATGAAAGTAAATGCGAAGAAAATAATTCTAATCTCGCGCAGTTATAGTGTATCTGTATTTTCCTCTTATGGTAGCAAGGGTAAAAGGAATATGCAGTATGATCAGCGAAAGACTGATACGTATATACGAGAGACAAGTAAGAGTCTCTTTGAATCTGTATATACATATATACATTGGCTAATAAATTATGAATCTAAACTTTTTTGGAAATTTTTGAACGATTATCAAAATAATTCTTTTCAGAATATATATATAAAAGGTAATCTTAATTGGAACTATAGTAGTGAGAAATATATGACAACATATTTGGATTTTTCACAAGCCAGTTTTATAAAAGAGTGCAGAGAATTATTTATTATTCAATTGTTTCGCATTATTTCGATTTATGGCACTAAAATCTATTTTGTTAGTGGAGATAGATTTTCAGAAGATATATGTGAGTTGGCAAATGCAGAGCTAGGAACCAAGGATGAAAATAGAAAAATATCTATTGGAAGTGCGTATGTTACAGGGACTTCTAGTCTTAAACAAAATGTTATTCAGAAACAAGTGGATGATGATTGTTTTTATTTCTTTAAACATGCCGATTATGAAGGGGAAGAACAAATATTAGCATTATTGAACTGGGAGGATAAGAAGGAACTAGAACAAAAAGGGGGTATAACCTATGAGCGTGTCGAGGAAACACCTTTTATTGCAAAAGATGGAATAAACTTTTTCAGAAGAAGATTGTATTTGGTGGAAAATGAAGAAATAATTAAAATGTCAACAAGAAGAATGTATGATTATTTTCAGACATCCGATTCTTGGGAAAGTAAAGTATGTTCAATTGGTCATGTTGATTTAGTTGGTCCTCACGATAATATTATACTTAATATGGTTGAAATGTTTAAACGAGATAGGTTAGAAAGTTATACGCAGCCCAAAGTATTAGATACAGCATATGATTTTTTGCTTCTAAATTTTTATGACGCATTAGGGCGTAAACAAAATTTGACTTTATCTAATTCAATACAAGAAGATTTTTGTGCACAACTAATATCAAGTAATGCAACCAAAGAAAAAGTTATTGAATATTCAAGACAAGAAAAAGGTTTCGGGAAAAATGAAGAAGGATTATTGTTACATTTTACTGACTATGCAACAACAGAGATAATCTCTTTTTTCCAAAAAATCTTTAGTCCAACTTTAAATTATAGAATTATACCAATAGCCTTAATGAGCAGAGTACGTGGAGCTGCAATTTTATCACTATCACCGTTGTTGGTAGATAGCCTGCAGAATTATTTTATGAGATTAAAAGAGCAAGGCTATGGAAAATGTAGAGTGACTATTTTTTCGGCTATGATAATATCAACTAAGTTGCTTGATGAATTAAAACATGTTATGTTTCGTATTGGTGCAGAAGAAGTTAGAGTATTGTCTTTAATTGATCGTCAACGGCTACCGTTTGGATATTCGGCAAAAGAACAGATAAAAACGCTTTGGAAATTGGAGGTACCACCATTAGGTAATACAAAAAATTGTTCTATATGTAATGGAAGGGCCAATTTACAAAGACTCTATTCACAATTAGGAATAGAAAGTTTATGCGAACGCATTTCTGAAGTTTCTGAGAGTTGGAAGAAAAAACGAGCTTTTGATAAAAAGTTATCAGTAATTGAAAATAGGAATATAAAGATACCAAAAGAACTAGAAATGACAATTAAGATGCAAACTAATCCCTATCCCAATATGAAAGGAATAAAGATTACAACGGATATAGGATTAACGTTGTTTTCTATAGAAGATACCACGGTTACGCGATCACTCAAATTTTTGAAAGAATGTTTAAAGTCAGAACTGGATGATGAGACTAAAATATTGCTACTTTGTGCACATCTAGAATTGTTTAAGAAGGGAGAGATTAGTGAAAGAAAGACTTATGAGTTGGCGCGAGAGTTGTATACATATGTAAAGCGACAAAAAGAGAGTACACACTACTCTGCATTAGCAATGATCATTATAGCATCGCAAGAAAAAAACATAGTAGAGGGTTTGAAACATGAAGCAATAAAAGATATAAAAAATCAAAGTGTATATCAAAACTTAGATGCATTAATTTGTGGATTATTTATATGTTGGACAGATGAAGCAGAAATCAATGCAAATATTGAGTACTATTTTAAAGTCTCAAGTCGCTCGTTGGCAGAAAAGCTAAATGCTATATTTTTATATACATGTAGACAGTGTATTACTACTCACTCGGGAATATTAAACAGAATTTATGATCAAGGGATTGTTCTGCAAAAAGCTGATTATAAAGAGGCATATAATAGAATTGTGTATTTAAAAGAAATATACAATGAGTTTCCGGTAGATATATTGGATACACAAAGCAATGGCAGTGAAATATTAAATCAAGTAAATGAAGCTATATGTAAAGTAAAAGAAGCTTTAGATGAGTATTTGGGAACAGAGAACGAGCGTCTGATTCCTTCAATTAACACTTGTAATAGAACTTTTATGCAAAATGCAGAGCAATTTAATGAAATTTTGTATAAGAATAAGAGAGAAGATTTGCAAAAAGAACTTCATAATATTCTAGTAAAAATAATTAAAGATCAAACTGATGAAAGGGTAAAAGCGACATTACAAAGCATTGTTATTGAATGGCCAGAAAAAAATAATGAATATGAATATTGGTTTTTTTGGACCAGTGATATTATTCATGAAATATCTTATTTGATGCTTGATTTTAGGTATTTAAAGCAGAAATTTCTTTACCGCATGCCTGATACATATGAAGAGAAGGAAGTTGCGGGAGTTGTGGAACCCATATTTCAAGACAGGTATTTAGAAATCCATTTTAAGAACAGAATCGCAGAGGATGCTTTGTTTGAAGAAATAGTTGAAAGAAAAAAAGTAAAGAATAATCGACCGACAATTTTAAGAATAAAAGAACTCAAAAAGAATATGGTCAACGAAGAAATATTTGAGTTTAGCGTATATAAAGTAAATGATAATAGAATGTTTGATGCTTGCTTGAAAATACCATACATTTATATTAGTAAAAAATGATTAGGAGATGAACATAAGATGAAAAAGTATAGAATATTGATTATTGATGACGAGTTTAAAGGCGAAGAAGAAAAGAGAGCGAAAACAATCGAAAAGTATTTTACAAATGACTGGATTACGCAGAATAATAATTTATCTAATAAAGAGGATATAGTACAACGATTGCCTACTGAGTTCGAGGTGTTATTTTGTGCCACGATGGATGAATTTAAAGAAAAAATGAGTAAAATGGATATCCATGCCTTCTTTATTGATTATGTTTTATATGATCCAGAAAGAACTCAAGAGTCAGGGGATTTTGAAGAGGATGGTTTTAAAGAAGTTTTACATGCGATTAAAGATAAGTGTAGTATTGCCCCGGTATATATTTATAGCTCAAAGTGGACAGAAGAGTTAGTATACAAATTACTAGAAAACTTTAATACGGTATTTACCAACAAAAAGCTACCTAATCAATTGTTGACATTTAGAAACTTTGAGAATGCCATTAATGATTGGCGATTGAATCAAATGCCACCAGCTTATAATAAAATATCTAATGTAGAAAAGGCACGAAAACAAGTATGGGATACAATTGCAACAGCAAATAATCATGTACAATTTCAACCCTATTCGCCTTCAGGCGATATTGTTATCTTACATATTTCAGATTTACAATTTGGAGATAAGAAGACAGCACAAAATGAAGTGGGTATGTGGAATGATATGGCATCAGCAATTCAAAAATATTTGCATAGTAAGAATTTGGAGAATGTTGATTTGGTAATGATTACTGGCGACATTACTACAACTGGAAAAAAAGCGGAATATAAGGAGGCTAGTGAAGAACTTAAAGTCTTTTTTAAGCAATTATGGGGCGAGAAAGATGAGACAATAAAAGATAGAGTTATTATGGTACCAGGAAATCATGATTTTGACATTAATGCATGTGTATTAGAATATTTTAAAGCTGAAAATAAAAAGCTAGAAAGATCTATAGATTTTGATTCGGTGGTAGAGCAGATTAATGAAAATAAGGGAAAAGAACTTCGTGACAAGCGAGATGAGTATCAGCAATTAGGCTTACAGGCCTTTAGAGAGTTCGCATATGAATTGACACAGGATGAACAGTATATTCGTAGTGAAAATTTGGACTTTATAGTTAATAAATTTAATAATTGGGGACTTAGATTAATATGTTTAAATTCAGTGTTTAGGATAAATGCCCAAAAAACAAATAGGGCAGAGATAAATATGAAAAGCATACGAGATATATGTAATAGTATTAATTTTAAAGATGAGTTTTTAACGATTATATTAACTCACCATACGATATTGTCTGCGGAGTATTTGACAGAGGACGAGTCTAAGAATATAAAAAATGCAATTGATGCATTAAGAAGGACTGCAAATGCTAAAATTGTAATGGGAGGACATCGCCATAAGAACGAAAAGAAGGAGGATAGTAACAGTGCACTGAAAACACTTCGCACGTTAGAAGCCGCGTCATTGCGTGTGGAGGAAGAAACGGAAGATTATGTAAGGGGGTTTGGGGTATTAACTATAAAGAAGAACTTAGATAAAGCAGAATGGCAATATTTTGTATTTGATAAAAATGATGGAGAGATAAAACTTGATGCGTCATTTAATTATTCATTTTGAATTCAGAATAATTAGTTGTGATGAAATAGGTGTATAAATTGTGGCACAATTTAGGATAAATTATATGGAGAATAGAATACATTGCAGTTTTATTTAGAAGTAAATAATATCTTATATAATTATTAGGGTATTCTGAAACATTGAAATTATCCTTGGGAAAAAGTTATAATTCGTTGTATTAGGTTAAGAGTTGACTTAGATTTAATTAGAGGATGACAAATGGATAAAATCGTAACAAAGGGACTAAAGATAGACTTACATATACATTCAGTGTATTCAAATAAAAAAGATGGTGATAAGGTAAAAAATAATACAATTGCAAATCTTTCCATTCTGATAGATAAACTGAATGAACATGGAATAGAGATGTGTTCTATTACTGACCATGATTTCTTTAATTATGATATGTATTCAGCATTAAAGAAACAAGAAGGAGTGGGAACCATCAAAAAAGTGCTTCCGGGAGTGGAGTTTTCGGTTAAGTTTGAGGAAGGTAAGATAATACATATTGTTACTATTTTTAATGATCAGGATGAAGAAAAAGTAAGGCAAATTCAGGCAACGTTTGAAAAAGGTCAAGGTAAAAGTTTGTATAAAAATGGTTCATATACTCGAGAAGATTATTATAGAGTGTTGAAAGAAATTGATTTAGACTTTGTAGTGATTGCGCATCAGAAGAAATCACCGGGATCGCCACAGAAGGCACACAAAGCAGACGTCAAGTATCTTGGTGAAGAACGTTTTAATGAGCTTATTATGTTGGAGTATTTTGATGCATATGAATTTCGTGATAAGAATAACGAGATTCATAATAAATTATATGCACAAGAAAAAAAGTTTGAAGACAAGCTACGCTTTATTACTGGCACAGATTGCCATGATTGGCCAAGTTATCCGTATTATGAGCCCGGTAAAACAGGAGATATGAAATTTACTTATTTAAAATCCCTGCCAACATTTAAGGGATTAGCAATGGCTATTACGGACGTAAACAGAATTAATTTTACGGATTCTTTTTTCGGACAGGGAAAGTATTTGGAGTGTCTTGAGTTTGAAATAGATGGTAAAGATGTGCGTGTTCCTTTATCCAGAGGAATTAATGTTATTATTGGTGATAATTCTATTGGAAAATCTTTATTATTGCATGAACTAACAGGCAATAGGGAACTTACTAGTGCATCTAAAACTAAAGTAAAGAATGGATACAAAAAGTACCTCAATAAAAATAGGGTTCAGGTAAATACGGTTATCGGAGAAAGTGATGTTTTTAAATTTAATTATCAGGGAAATGTTAGGGAGATATTTGATAATCCGGAATTAAAGGCAGATGCGTATTTAAAAGAATATGCGCCCACAGATATTGATGTTGGAAAATATCAGCGTCCAGTTTTAAGGGAATTGGACCGCCTCTATGAAGCTATTCAAAGGAAACTTGACTATAATAAAAAAGCAGATAATTTACAGAAGTTTAAAATATTGGAAAATGAACCGAGTGATAAAGAATTATTATTTGAGGGAACAGTACCTAAAAATGATTTGAAAGATTTGAAAGCATTGGTCAAGGCTTTTGAAGAAGTGGTAGAGAAGATAAAAACGGATATATTGAGTAATCCAGAATTATTGCAGCAGGATTCAGGGCATTTAGAAAATGAGATTAGTTTCTTGAATACGATGTCAATTCGATATGTGGATTTGCTAAAAATAAGAGAACAGGAAAATAAGAAAATAAATATTTATAACACATATCTCAAAGAGTATAAGGGACTTTACAAGTCAAGACAAACTTCTGAGAGTAATGAATATCATGCTTATATAGAGAATATAAAAGAAGCAGTTAATGATATTGTTGAATTGGTAAAAATAAACCAAAAAATCGACACATTCAAGTTTAATTTAACTGAGATGAAAGTAGTTCCTGAACAGAATCATGTAGATAAATATATTTTTGTATCAAAAATTGATGTCGAAAAAATTGATAATGCGTATATGGATGGACTTTTGTCTAGTGTTTTAAAAACAGGACAGCAAATTGATTTACCTAATTTGACAGAAGAAGGATTAAGGGCGAGTATATCACGCTTTCCAAATGATGTCGAAGATTCTCTAGAGGGATTAAAGCAGAAATTAACAGCGAGAGTGCAGGCGGATTTTCAGATAGTACAAAATATAACGGAAAATGGTAAAGATGTATTTACCAAATTGTCGCAAGGATTTGATGCCAGAATGTATTTTAGATTGCTAGCAGGAGAGGAACGAAATAAGGGAATTTATATCGTTGACCAGCCGGAAGATCATATATCACCATTGGCAATAAAGAATGAGGTTATAGACCAATTCCGTAGTATGAGTAAAAAAAGACAGGTTATAATGGTTACTCATAATCCCCAGTTCATTGTAAATCTGGATGTTGACAATGTAATCTTTTTGAGTAAAAAGGATGGTCAATTTACTGTTCAATCAGGTGCGTTAGAATATGCAGATAGTAGTTATGGTGTTTTAGATATTGTGGCTAAAAATATTGATGGCGGTTTAGATACCATAAAGAAGAGGATGAAGAGATATGACAAAGAAATATGATTTTAATTATGAGGATGGAAAATATATTTTGAAATACAGCAATCCCAATATAACGGATGAACCATTTGAAATATGTGCTGATAATATGCAATTTGATACAAAGAAGTTTTATATGTATATATTTGGCGATATAAAAGAAAAACTTGATATTGAAATACAGAACAATATTTTGATGGAAGAAGTAGGGGCAGACATAGCTAAAAAGGGAGAGCGAGTTTATAAGGTTATTGATGATTTATGTAAAGAAATAACGAATAGGATTAATGTAGAGTGCTTTGGAGAATGTGCAAATTAACTATGTGAGTTGAAGGCAAATATAGCAGATTATTTAAGATTTTAAGGGAAATGGTAGTTATTAGCATTATTTATTGCATAAAACAAGTACAGGATATTATTATGAATCCACATATAAAAAGTGGAGGAAATGAATATGGTACTAGTTGAAGAAATGAAGAAATACCTGCATTATTGCGAATTTCAAAAGGAATTGGATAGTAAGACAATAACTGCATATAGGGCGGACTTGGAGCAGTTCATTAAGTTTATGGAAGCAATGGGTAATTGCATAGGGAAGGAAGAAATTAATAAGTTCTTGCAGTTTATTCATGGGAAGTACAAACAGAAGACTGTAAAACGCAAAATCGCTAGCGTGAAAGCATTTTTCCGGTATTTGGAGGATGAGGAGATTATTGAGTTAGATCCTTTTCATAAGATTAAGACTAAGTTTAAAGAAGAATTAGTATTACCTAAAATAATTCCTAGAACGGTTATTGAGCAATTACTAGATTACTTGTATAAGGAGTTTGCGGATGAAACGTATACTGGCTGGCATAGGAAGCTACTATTACGAGATATTGCAGTAATAGAATTACTGTTTGCAACTGGTTTGCGAATATCAGAATTGTGTCATTTACAGAGCATTTTTTTTGAATCTAGTATGGGAACTTTGTGTATTCAGGGAAAGGGCGGTAAGGAACGCTATTTACAAATTGCAAATAGTGAGGTATTGGCACTTCTAAATACATATCGAGAGGAGTTTGCCGAAGAGATCTGCAAGCATGGCTATTTTTTTGTGAATCGATATGGACAACCCTTATCCGATCAGGCTGCAAGGCGAATGATTCATCGTCATGCAGAGGCTATTCAAATTGATATGAATATAACGCCGCATATGTTTCGCCATTCTTTCGCTACATTCTTGATGGAGGAAGATGTGAATATAAGGTATATACAGAAGATGTTGGGACACTCGTCTATAACTACAACACAAATATATACCTATGTGACCATGGAGAAGGAGCGCGAGATACTCAGAACCAGGCACCCAAGAAATAAGATGAGGGTGGGGCTAGGAGAATAAAAATACAATAAAAACACTACTAGTGTAAATGTTGATTTATATAGTTATATGTGATAAAATAAAAGTGGTACTGATAACCAAGTATTATCAGGAGAAAAAGATACAAGGTAATTCTTAATTATCTTCGTTGATTGACGAGATTCATACAAAGGAGAGCATAATATGCTAGATGTTGAAAAAATCTTCTATAATGATTCAAGTGTATTTACAATATTTGTTGTCGAGCAGCGATTTGTTGTTGGTAGGGGTCATGAATACCTAAATAAATTTATTAACACTCACCATTTCTTCGACTCCGAAAGAAAGGTGAAACAGTTTTACAATAAAATTGTAGATAAGATTCAAGGAAGTGTTACACATGTCGCGGATAGTGTTTCAAGTATAATCACAGGTGATTATGTTGCTTCTATCGCTGAAATAATAACTTCTTTATGCAAGTTGTTTACTGTTACAGAACATCAGGCTGCTGGCCCTCACGTTGTTGATCCAATTATTATTCAAGAGGGGGAAGTAACTAAGAGATCGCTTAATAAAATTATCAACATTCATAAAAATAGTATTTTGAGACCAACAATCATTATCCTTTTAAAAGATAATAATTTTGAAAGGGCAAAAGAACTATTATCCGATTGCCCACATGGAATCAATATCAAAATGATACGCAATAGTGGTGAAGAGATTACTTATAAGGTTATAAATTGTGGAGCAGAAGATATTAACTCATTTATTGAAGCATATTCCGAACAATGCTACAGCACCTGCTCAAATACAAAATTAGAGATTTTGACCGGAACAGATTGGGTAACAAATCCTATTGTCTCTGAATTTAGTCCTTTGCTATTTCGATATCGTTCTAGCTTGCTGATGGATCAAAAAGAAGATATCCGACCCTATCTAAATAAAACTTTATCCGATATTACTCAATACGGAACAAGCAATGAGAAAGACAGTGTTCTTTTGAAAAACATGGAATGTGTTGCACGGTTGTATAAAGTTTTCTGTAATGACAGTGGAGGAACGGACATCTTAAAAGCAAGAAAATTGGCAGTTGAATTAAATAACGAAATTCTACTAGCTCAAGTTTATAAGTGTGCAGACCTAATCTCAGATTGTTCGCAGACTGAAAAAATGAGTCTCTATGAAAAAGCATATGAAATTTTCAAGAGAAATAGCATGGAGGATCATGCTATTTATACCAAAAACAATATGCTAATTGAACAATTCTACACTGATAAGATTTTAACGGAGGAATTCCGAGACTTATCAGTCGAGGCTGTAAATAATGTTCCTGGAATGGTTGGGTTAACGCATATATTCAATAATGTTGGCGTTGCCTACTTATATTGCGGAAGACCTGCTGAAGCAATAGAGGTGTTTAATCGTGGTTTAGAATATGCCAAATTCCAAAATCGAATAGTACAAAAATTAGCGTTAGAAAGCAACAAACTTGTGGCAGAGAGCTATTCGTTTTGTAAAGTTGACGAAAATCGAGTTCGTTTACTATTGCGGCAGCTTTTTGACTCCATGGGTGTCAAAAAGCTACCATTTTTATCGGCGGACTATTTGTTAAATATTTTGGCGGTTGCATATCGACAAAATGCATCTTTTGGACAGGAATTGGTAAATACTTTCCCTGTTAAAAAACTTATTAATGCCTCTTTTTCTAGAAATTTATTATGTGCATCGTATAGAGTGCTCCAAATGCAGTATCTGACCGCAACATATGGAGATAAATTTCCGTTACTAAGTACTTGTAATATACCCATAATTCCAGATTCAACAACAGGAAAACGCAAGGAATTTATTTTGAAATATGGATATAATCTGTTTGATTTTAGTACTTGGATGTAGAGTAAGCTGACATCGAACATGCTAACAGAAATCCATTAATTGTTGGATTCTTAATGGAGGTTACATATTCTCGTGCACATTTATAAAAGCTATGGTTTTCGTGCGATAACACAGCCTTAAAAGCTAAGTCGAATCCATCACATGACTCAATTGTTGGCATGGAATTTATCTCAAGAAAATAGCAATCCTTAAAAGAGAATGGTCTGTTTACGATATCACTTGACAGCAAATGGCTTTCTTTTAGTCGTACATCTATACGTCCGTAAGTTTTTATCCCAAAAACCTGGAAAAAGTCAAGTATTGTGTGCTTTGTACCTTCTTCTATTTCTAGGAATGGCAATCTTGTCAAACCCTTGTCCTCTTTCTTTGTTTCCTCGTCATAAATCCATTTTGGATCCTGCGTATGCGGGAAATAGAGTGTCGGGGGCAGGATATCTAGTTCTTGTGATAAATAATTAAATGCAACAGGAATTGTAACATCATAACCGGGAATAAACTCTTGATAAATTCCGTCTGTACTGAAGTCGCTAAAATGTTTCTTTTCAATACCAATGCTATTCCCTAAGTTAATTGGCCTGAATATCCCATAATTGTTTTCAGCATCAAGAAACTTAGGGGTTGGCAATGTATTTCCAATTGCAATGTAATTCGAAATCTTTTTATTTTCGGTTGTCAGTATAGCAGTAGCATCGCTCGGTATACATGGGATATTCAAGAAGCTACAGATGGATGGAACCAGCCCCATTGTGGATAATTCACTGCAACCACTGTTTAAATTAATAACATAGTCTATATGTGGTAGTGAATAATTGCTAGCCTTCTGCATAAATGTTCTAACATCAATTATATATGGCAAGCACTCTAGTTCGTAGACTGCGCTTAGCCAGCCTGTTAGAATTTTATCTTTCCAAATCAAAAAATGTCCAAATCCATCAGCATCTTCCTTCTCAAAAATATATACAATTGCAATTGTCTTTCCTCTTAATTTTTTCAGCTTATTCATAACAATACCTCGTGTTTCTAAGTTGCTTATGTACTTCTATTCCAATGTTCAAATTTCTGATTATTATAAGGATAAAATCTAGTTGATAAATATCGGATAATTAAGAATTACCTTGTATCTTTTTCTCCTGATAATACTTGGTTATCAGTACCAAATGTTCCAATAAGGAAGAGCATCTAAGGATAGTGAAAAATGTAAGAATATGTTATAATTAAACATATGTAAAAAACAAAAGAGGATAAAATAATATGATATTAACAACTATGACATTTTTAGAACATATAAAAGCAGTGCTTGAACCTATTGCAGAGGGAATTTCGGAAATAGAGTCTATTACTGGATACGCAGTTCCTATTGCGGGTATTGTTGCTACCGGATGGCAAATTATTATTTCTGTTTGTTCTATTTTGTCATCATACAATATAGAAATTGCGTTAATGACAAAAAAAGAACGAGTAAAAATGAATGCTACAGGCATAGTAGTTTATATAATTGCACTGTGTCTTTTTAATCTTCTTTGTAGCCATATGTCAACTATTTATGAGGCTAATAATGGCGTGATTTTGGGCGGAATATTATTAATATTTGTGGGTGCAGTAGCATTATTTTTTATTATTGTACTGTTGTTTGGAAAATGGTTTATTAAAAAGTTGTCCGATGTACACGTATGCAGGTTTATAGGGACAATTTTTAAGAAAATATTATGCGCAATCAGAGCTGGCATATACGGGATGACTGGGGGCTTGCGTAGAACGTGTAGAGTGCTGGTAGATAGAATTAAAGAATGGGGAATATTTGGGGGTATTCGAAGGTGTTACGTTAGATGCCGTGATTGGTTTGTGTTAGTATGGAAAAGCTGTGAAAGAGACGAACACAAAAACATGCCCAATAAACTTACGTTTAGCCAGCAATTGAGATTAATGGGATTTACCATCACAACAGTGGGAGGCATTATATTTAATTATATGTTGGCCGTGTATGCAAAGGGTAATCAGAATGTATATCTTTTAAGTATCATGGTAACTATTTTGACGATAGAGGTGGGACTAATCTTTTTGAATTTTCAAGTAGCACCAGAAGATTCCAGAATATATTATTATGATGATACTTGGCAGAAATACATATTTATATATTTCCGTCAGGACGAGGCTCATTGCATAGGTGGAGATGCGGATATCTTGTACGAGTGTAACGAGTTATTTTTAGTACCCTACGAGAAAATAGAAAAGAAAAAGCTTTACTCGATAACTAAATGGAAACAAGATAGAGTATATATAGATAATAAAAGAATTCACTTACAGCATGGGCTAAATGAGTTTATGATGAATGAGGTGTTTGATAAGATTAAAAATGAGTTGCAGAGCAAGGAAATTGTACCGAAGTTAATGGAAAGAGCAGATATTTATGTAAAACCGGAAGAAAAGAAAGCATATTATGTTTTAGCGGATGGTACAAAGGGAGACATTGATCTGTAAAGGATTTAGTTTCCATATGGATATTAAATTAAGGTGAGCGTTTAGTATCCTTCTTTTTGTTTTAATGTGGCATATTTGAACGTTTGCACATATACGATAGTGCGATAAAGTATTAGTGGAAATGATTTTATGTAATATATGCAAGATAATGTCTAGAGGAGGATTATCTGTCCTTCGTTTTGGTTGTATTATACTATGAACTTTATGTATTATTGAGAAAAAAGAAAGATTTTGATACCAGCGAAGATTCAAGATGTACCGATAACGATAATAGTTAAGAAAGGAATTTTTATTATGGATAGAGACAAAATACCAAATCAGTTTAGTGGACTTGATATGGAGGCATTAATTGGAGGACCGTTGAAAGCAGCGCATGAAGCACAAAGTATGTTAGCAAGTGCAACAGTAGACTATAATGAAAGAGCAGGCTTAGAGGAAAAGGATGAAGATAAGCCGACAGTAGTCCATAAGAAACATTAGTTTTTCCACCGGAACGGATTTAGAAGAACCTGGTGTAGAAAAAGAATAGTGAGTAAACATATTTGAAAACGGATGAATAGAAAAAAGGGAGTGATTTTATATGCCAAAATACAAACCAGGGTATTCCCCTGATGGAACACCCAAAAAGCCAAAAAAACCATCAACACCATCAGGAAAAAAGTATGGACCTGATGGAACGCCAATTCCACAACCGAAACCATCAGGAGACAGATATTGGATTCCAGAGAAAACAGGTACAGAAAGAGACGGAACGCGTTGGATAATTCCGGGACACTGGTCAGATGAAAGAGAGCCGGAGAGAAAAAAAGAAGAACCATCTTTTAAAAACTCTCATAGATGTAAAATGAATGGAGCATTTATAGTTTTAGGTGGGTACATAAAGATTTACGATGATGAAGTGCCTGCTGGAATGCGTGGACATGAATTGTACCTTGCATTTGGAGGTGTTGGAGTAGGTGGTATGGATGGAGATGGGATCTTAACAATTGATGTTTCATCTTGGGAAGAATTTTATAATAAAGTTCATTCGTTTGCATATATTGCAATGGTTCCAACATTGGACATACCAACAAGTAAATTAGCACATACTGCTATTGTTTTTTTTGATTCGAATTCCAACAAAATTGGTTATGCTGTACCTGATGTATCTGGTGATTTGGGAATAGCTGGTGGAACTGTTACGGTGAAGAGCTAATTTTTGTTGGAAGATTTGTGAATGGACATTTACTGGAAGTGACTGATATTTATATAAAGTTAGAAGATAAGAAGATACATTATATCTTATCTGAAGAGGTAGAAGGAGATATTGAATTATAAGAAAAAATCAATAGAATGTAGATTGGTTTTAGGTGGGAGTTACGGTTCTCACCTTTTTTATACGACATATTCGGACGTTTGCACATATGCGATAGTGCGGTAAGGTATTAGTGGAAATCATTTTATGTAATATCAAGAAAAGGTGACACGAGGTCCGCCATATGTTCTTCATTTCAAAAATTAAGAAATGGAGGACAGACAAATGTCGAATGATATAAGGATAAGAGTAAAGGATTTTTATAAAAATGCAGTTGGAGAAAGTGAATATGTTTATGTTACAAAAGAAGTCTATAAAGCATTGTCGGATACATTCCGGAAAGAAGCACATGCCCAAACAATGCGGGATTTGCGGCATATGGTATTGGAAGGATATGAGGAAGGAACTACGGAAGACTTGATGATAGACACAAATGAATTACTTGAAGAACAGATAATCAAGCGAATGGAGAAAGAAGTTTTGCACAAAGCGATGCAGTCACTCACTGAAGTACAGAGAGAACGACTGCATCTTTATTTTTTTGAGGAATTAACGATACGTGAGATTGCCCAAAAGCAGGGTGTCACGAGAAATGCGGTGTGGAAATCTATTCAAGGAATTCTTGCTCATATAAGGACTTTTTTTGAATAATACAATGATATAAGTACGTAAAGATAGGGATATGTCACGAGTTGTTCGTTTCATATCCCTGCTTTTTTATTTTATGAAGGTACCATAATTCTGTCTATCATCAATTATGTATTCAATTTTTATGCAATTTTCATTTTCTTTGATTTGAAAAACAAACCATAGATGCGGCCAGAAGTTTAGAACCCTGTATTTGGAGGGAATATATCGTAATCTTGCGCAGCCGATAAGTGGGGTGGTTTCCAGATACGTTATTTTTTCATCATAAGCGTCCAAAAGTCGTAATGCACATTCTTCTCCGTTATCTCTGGCACAACGGAAGGTGTATTCTTCTAAAACGGCATTTGCCGCAGGAGATATCTCTATTTTATACATAGGCTTTCTCCCTTAATGCGGTACGAAGATTAGAAGATGCAGTGCGGGCAGGAATGTCCGGCACACCGGCACGTCTTAATTCTTCTATTTCAATTAATTTTTCTCTGAGTTCCAATTGTTTCTCACGCTGGTCGTAAGCGGTTATATCCATAACAACCAAATCGCCTTCTCCATTTTTAGTTAAAAAAACAGGTTCACCGGTTGTTTTACATAAGGTGGCAATTTCTGTATAGTTTTGACGAATGGCTGCGGATGGTTTAATTAAAGTCTGCATAATAAAAAATCCTTTCATAGCAATATTCTGTAACAATTCTAATATTATTATACTATCGAAGGGCAAAAAAGACAAATGAAATTAGAGAATTTATAAAAATTTATTTTTCAGGGTGTGCAAAACTGAATTTTGTGTGAATACCTTATGAGAGGATTTATTTTGGATTGTTGGTCTCTTCCAAGAACTTCTCATAGTACGTTGATAAATGCCGGAGGGGATATTAAATATCTCCTTCGAGAGTAGCACAGGATCACGATGTGTTTACCAGCCATATCCAGCAGTCCAGATACATTAGCCATTTGAAGAGCCGTAACCGGGGCGCAATGACACTCCTGCACACAGTTTGGGATTGTGTGTTAAAAAGATCGCATCTAAGGAGCCGAGCGGGACAGCCGGGGTACAGCCTGTTTGTGGTAGACAGGTGCGATGATGGAAATGGCCTATAATGATACTCCTTGAGATTAGCCAGCACGCAGTGGTGGAGGTGAGATTCCTGTGATGTCTGTCTGCCTTTTATGACAGGAACCGCAGACAGTCTGGATTGACTGCCCAAGAGATGCTTATTTTGAGATTTTTTCTCTCTGTCTTTGCGGCATCTTGGCTCCGGGAAGTAGTGTCAAATAGGAGTAAAAGTTAAAGATGTGAAGGATTATGGTTGTGAGACTAGATCATAGAACCTATGCGGCAGAGGTCAGATAGGCTTCTGCCGTATTCTTGTGTGTTTTAGTGATAAAACATGTATAGCGGTAAGAGGAGGAATCGAAAACAATGAGAGCAACAGGATATATGAGAGTAAATAGTGTAGAGCAGTTAGAGGGAAAGCCGGCATCCCCAAAAGAAAAGAGTATGGTGGAAAAGATATTAGGTAGCGAAAGGATAGGTTATGCGTATTTATATCCCTACGAAGAGGGTTGCAGGCAGGAATTCTTTATTTCTACAACGCCGGAAAACATAGCGAAATTTATTGGTGGACGTATGTATGATGCAGAAAAGATAATTATAACTGACATATGTGATAGGCTGATTTTGGATACCCTGGGTGGTTTTATAAATAATTGTCCTAATCAAGGCTTGTGCCAGGAGATTATTACTCATCTTGCACCTATTCAGATGGGAGAGGGAAAAGCAGGAGAAATTTTAATGGTAGCTAGAGAAGAAGCAGATTTATATTTTGCAGCTGAGGATGAAGCGGTTAGTATAGCAGAGTGTCAGATGTTATAAATAGATTATAGTAGTTTTGTCTTTGTTAGAGAGGGTATAGGCGATGATGAAAAGGGAAAATAATGAAGTTTTTTATAAGATGTCAGAAATTCTGTTGAATAGGATGCAGGAAAGAGGACTGATAAGTGAGGAAGAAAGGGAGAAAATCGCTGTTTTGAATATTGAGACTTTTTCTCCCGAATTGGCAAAAGTATATTTGTAAAAGTGCTGGATATATTTTAAATTGTGTGGTAGTGTATGTTGCTAACAAAGGATTAATTCCTTGAAAAAAAGAGGAAAGGAGAGTTTGAGATGGCTAAGAAGGTTACGGTCATAAATGCAATTTCCCAAAGCAGACATGCACAGCCACAGCAGAAATTAAGAGTATGTGCTTATGCCAGAGTTAGTACAGATAGTCGTTCGCAGGCAGAATCATATGCTACACAAGTGGAGTATTACACAGAAAAAATAAAAAGCAATCCGCTTTGGGAATTTATAGGCGTGTATGCAGATGAGGGAATCACCGGAACCAAGGAAAAGGGAAGGGATGATTTTCGGGCAATGATAGAGGCTTGTGAAGAAGGTGAGATAGACTTGATTCTGACTAAGTCCATCGCCAGATTTGCAAGGAATACTGTAGAATGTATTCAAGCAGTTAGAAAGCTGAAGGCAATTGGTGTTGGAATCCATTTCGAAAAAGAGAATATTAATACTTTAACAGAAAGTAGTGAGTTAATGATTACCATACTGGCATCTGTGGCACAGGGGGAGTCAGAGGATTTCGCTGGCAATAACCGATGGGCAGTTATCAGCCGTTTTGAAAATGGAACCTTTATCGTAGGAACACCGGCATATGGATACCGGAAGGATAAAGAAGGAAAACTGATTAAAGAGAAACAAGAAGCGGAAGTGGTTCGGTGGATATTTGATGCATATTTGAGTGGAATGGGAGCCTATGTGATTGCGAAAAGGTTGAATGAAAATAAGATACCAACGATTCGGGGAAGTGAAAAATGGAAAGATGGTGCGGTATTAGGTATATTACAAAATGAGGTGTATGAAGGAAATACACTTAGGCAGAAAAAGTATACGGAAAATCAGTTTCCATTCACAAGAAGGGTAAATTATGGGCAGGTCAATATGTATTTGACAAAGGATGCACATCCTTCGATTATTACCCATGAAGAGGCACTGGCGGTGCGAAGTCTTATGCAGTATCGAAACAGGACTATAAACATGGATAGGCAAGAGGCTATAAACAGATATTTGTTTTCCGGAAGAATTATCTGTGGAGAATGTGGAGAACATTTTCGTAGGCAGAAAGTATATATAGACAATACTTGTGCGAGAATCATCTGGACTTGTCGGAAACATGTGGAAGATAAAGCGGCATGTCATATGAGGGCAATTAGAGAAGAAGTATTATACCAGGCCTTTGTGAATATGTGGAATAAACTGTACACTAACCAGGGAACAGTACTGGAGCCATTGTTAAGAGCTTTAGTGGACTTAACTGCAGGGCAACCGGACACAGAGGAAATAGAAAAACTGAATAATGAGATACAGATGTTAAGTGAGCAGAGCCGTATCCTAAATCAGGTAATGAGAAAGGGATATATGGACTCTGCTCTTTTTATAGAGAAAAATAACTTGCTTACTCATAGATTGAGCGAATGCAGGAAGAGAAAAACTTTTCTCACAAGAAAACAGAAAAGAATAAAGGAAATTACTAAAACAGAGCAGTTTATCGAACTTTTAAAGCAGGAGGGATACCAGAGGGAATTTAGAGAAGCGTTGTTTTGTGCAATGGTAGACGAAATTCAGGTATCTTTAAATCGCGAAATTCACTTCCAATTAAAGAATGGGTTGGTACTTACGGAACGGGAAGGAGATGTTATGGATGCAGTGGCATACTCCAATCGGATATAAGGTGATTAATGGAAAGATAACGGTATATGAGGATCATCGAAGGCTTGTAGAACAAATTTTCAGGGATTATGCTAGTGGAGTTTCTACTTTGCAAATAGCCAAGGTATTTAAAGAAATGGGAGTTAAAAATGCCCATGACAGAGTTGGCTGGTCACATGCATCCATAGGAAGAATATTGGAAAATCCAAGATACCTTGGAACAGAAGATTATCCGCAGATTATAGATACTGAATTATTTGAACGCGTTCAGAAAAGGCGAGAACAGGTACGAATGGAAGGAAGTAGAGGGACTTATAGACCAAATAAAAGGGAGCGGATGTTGTATGGTGGAATGCTGATCTGTGCGGAATGCGGAGGTTTTTATAGTCATATTCAACCAAAACATAAAAGAGACTCCTATGAAGTTCCAATGTGGAAATGTAAAAACTATGTTTATCAGAATAAGGCATCCTGTGATGGTTTTATATCAGATGAGCAGGTAGAAGTTGTGTGCATTCGAGCAATTAATGCATTAATAAGGTCTCCAAGCTTGATATATAAGTATGAAGAGAAAGGACAATTGGTAAGTTCTGAATATCGAAGATTAGAACAAAGGTTAGAAGAAGTAGAAGAAATGGGGGCAGATGAGATAATGCAGCTTTTATTTAAACGAGCGTCAGAGAGATATAAAACATTGATAATTCGCGATGAAGAAATCATAGCAGAAGATATGAAGGAAGTACTTGCTGGAAGAAAGATATTAGAAGAATTTGACGAGAAATTATGTAAGAAGCTGATAAAGCACATTGTTGTGTATAGAGAGAATTATGTGAGGGTAATTTTTATTAATGGTGTGGGGATAAAAGTAGGATACCAGAAGCGGTAGATACAGAATATCCGGAAAGGAGTAACATGTCGCAAGCAACTGTTAAGAAGAAAGTTGCGATGATACCTGCCAAACCACAGTATGACAGAAGTATTAAGCTATCAGAAAAGAAATTGCGGGTTGCAGCATACTGTCGTGTTAGTACGGAATTGGAGGAGCAGGAGAGCAGCTATGAAGCACAGGTAGAATATTACACGAGGAAAATTCTAGAAAACAATAATTGGAAAATGGCAGGTATTTATGCAGATGATGGAAAAACTGCTACCAATACGAAAAAGCGAGACGATTTTAACTCTATGGTAAAGGACGCTTTGGATGGCAAAATTGATATGATACTTACAAAATCGGTCAGTCGATTTGCACGAAACACCGTAGACTCCCTGCTTACCATACGAAAGCTGAAAGAGAAAAATATAGCTGTAGTTTTTGAAAAAGAGGGTGTTAATACATTAGATGGAACAGGAGAGATTTTAATAACGATTCTAAGTAGCTTGGCACAGGAAGAGAGTCGAAACATTAGCGAAAATACTAGATGGGGTGTGGTTCGAAGGTTTGAAAAAGGAAAGGTAATAGTGAATCATACTAAATTTATGGGTTACACCAAAAATGATAAAGGCGACCTGGTTATTGTTCCGGAAGAAGCTGAGATTGTAAGGCTGGTTTTCCGACTTTATCTGGAAGGATATAGTGCAGGAAAAATTGCAAAATATCTGGAAGAGCATAAAATACGGACAAAAACGGGCTTGGAGAAGTGGCAAGATTCTGTTATTTACAAAATGCTACGGAATGAGAAGTACATGGGAGATGCTCTGCTGCAGAAAACATACACAGTAGATTTTATGACCAAGAAGAAAGTCATTAATAAAGGAATTGTACCACAGTATTATGTGGAGGATGACCATGAACCGATTATATCCAAGGAATTATTTTATAGAGTACAGGATGAGTTGGTAAGGCGAGCATCCATGAATAAATCCGCAGTTACGAAAAAGAAGAATCAAAGGAGCAAGTATTCCTCTGCATATGCACTTACCGGAATATTACTTTGTGGAGACTGTGGACAAGAATACAGGCGGGTTACATGGGCAAAGAATGGTAAAAAGAAGGTGGTGTGGCGTTGCAGTAATCGCTTGACTAATGGAACGAAATATTGTAAGAAATCTGAATCCTTGGAAGAGGGTGCCTTAAATCGAGCAGTCATGGAGGCCATAAATCGAATAACTTGTGACGAAGGGCAATTTGTTGGAGCCTTTCGACAGAATGTTATCCAGGTAATCGGAAGCTATAGCAGGGAAAACATAACAGATGAGTATGATGAAAAGATACAAAATAAACAGCAAGAGATGATGGCTTTGATTGATGAAAATGCAAGAGCAGGGACATATACGGATGAATTTGATGAAAGGTATCGTGTGATAGCTGAGGAAATCAAGGTGTTAAAAGAAAAACAGATAGAAGCAAGGAAAGTGGAAAAGATGGCAGAGAGGTATGAGCAGAGATTGAAAGATATGGATAATTATCTACAACGACAAACTGGACGGATACTGGAATTTGATAATGATCTGGTGAGGAGATTGATAAGTAATATTAAAGTGGTATCGGGGGAAAGACTGTTGATACAGTTTCAGTCGGGGATAGTGATGGAGCAGGAGGTGGGGGAGGAGTAAAGTAAATGATATGATGTGGAAAGCAGTGCAAGTTATTAAGAAGATTAATGTAAAGAGGTTTCCTAGAAGTGCGACATGAACTTTAGTAGTATATGTATTGAATTGTAGTGGATGTTGGTATGTCAAATGCATGATACAATAACTATTATTAGAGTGTTGATTTAATATATTGTAAATTTACAAAAATGATTTTGGGAAAATATAGAAGAATGTATATAATAAGTAAGAAGATAGAAATATTTAAAATATACTAGAACAAGCTTTGGGATAATAAAATAATAGCATTGAAAAAAGTCTAAAAATGTAGTAATATAATATTGTAGTTAAAACAGATATTGTAATATATGAGGATGAAGAGATGAGTATTATGTTTTGATGATAAGTTATAGAATGCAAAAAGTATAAATGGGTAAATGAAAGTCAGTTTTGGCATGATGGTTATTGTTGTTAAAAAAGAGGTAATAGATTATAAAATAATCAAACAATTAGATGGGAGATGAGTAATAATGTTTGACTATAATTCAATATTAACTAGTACTACTATTGGGAAACGACGACGTTTATTTCGCATTTTAGGGGATACCGGAAAATGCATTATTGTTCCTTTAGATGATAATTTGATTTCTAGTAATAATATTGGATTATGTGACTTGAAAAGTAAGTTACATAGTATTGAATGTGCAACCCCAAATGGAGTGCTGTGTTACTTAGGAACCGCTGGGTTAGTTAGAAATTTTGATATTCCCATTATAGTTAATATCTCGGCGAGCACTATTCAGTCAAAGCATACACGTAAGACTCTTATATCAAGTGTTGAACATGCGGCCAAAATGGATGCTGCAGCTGTGGCTATTCATATCAATATTTCAAGTGAATATGAAACGGAAATGTTAAATAATTTAGGACATGTTTCCGAGAAATGCAATGAATGGGGGATTCCTTTGATTGTTATTATTTATCCTAGGAAGGAAGGCGATAATAATACGGATGACAATTATGAGATGCTAAAAAAGTGTAATCCTGAAGCGTATACAGATTTGGTTTGTCATTGTGTAAGAGTTGCATTTGAATTGGGCGCTGATATAGTAAAAACAAAATATACTGGTTCAGTAGATAGCTTTACGGAAGTTGTCAAAGCGGCATCTGGAAAACCTGTTTTAATAGCGGGTGGAAATATGAAAGATGAGGAAAGTTTACTTTGTATGGTTCGAGATGCTATGAAAGCAGGAGCATCTGGAGTGAGTATAGGACGTAATGTATTTAATCGAGTAGATACAGAAAGTATAATCTCGAAAATTTATAATATTGTGTTTTTGACAAGTGATTAAGGAGAAAAATGGAAGTAAATAATTTTGTAAATATATTATCAAATTGGGAATATGTTTTGCCACCTTCAAGACCTAGTACAGAGGAATTAAATAGGATTAAAACGATTTTATGCAATATAGATAGAGGATGTCCCATAGCAGTATTAGGAAGTACAATTGAGTTTCGTAGTTTGCTTCTAGAGTTAAATTTTCAGAATATAACTATTTTTGAAAAGAATATGGATTTTTATGAATGGACTAAAGGTTGGATTGCATATGATACAGATAATGAAAATATTGTTTTGGGGGATTGGTTAGATACAATTGGAATATATAAAAATCATTATACGATGATTCTTTCAGATTTGACAATGGGAAATATCCCCTATGACAAACGCAGGCTATTTTATGAAAATATATATAATGCACTTTTGCCAGGAGGATATTTTGTAGATAAAGTATTGATGAATGATATTCCATTAGTTCCCCTTAAACAGATTTTAGAACAGTATGAATGTTTGCCAATTAATTTAATTACAGTGAATCGCTTTTCATGTGAAGCGTTGTTTTGTAGTGAATTATTAAAGGAAGGAATTATTGATACAAGTAAGTTCTATTTGAAATTATATTCTGAATTTAAGAAATCCCCTAAGATGTTGAAATTCTTGGAAAAATGCCATTTAGTTACGCCAGAAAAATGTGTATGGTATTATGGAAAACCATGGAATGAGGTTAAGAATGAATATCAGCAGCCATATAAAAATTGTTTGGTATTTGATGATGTAAAGGATAGTCCTTATTTTGGAAGGAGCAAACAGTTGATTAATATAAAATAACATGGAGGAAAAATATGATAACTTATAATTTTGTAAAAAAATGGTGTGAAGAACTTATTTATGCATGGAAGGAATGTAATATCTCTAAAATAGTAGAAATATTTTCAGAAACAAGGACTTATTATGAAGATCCCTTTAGTGTTCCGGGTAGAAATTATAATGAAATTAAGGCATTTTGGGTAGAAATAAACCAACAAGATATACAATCATTAACAATGAAGCCTATTGCTATAGAACAAAACAGAGCAATTATAAGATGGTATTTGGATTATTTAGATATAGATACTAAAGAACGTTATGTGATGGATGGTATATATCAGGTTGATTTTAATGAAAATAACAAATGTACTAATTTTGTGCAGTGGTGGGTAATGAAAGAAGGGTAAGGTTTAAATGAAACGGACAAAAGAAATAAACGAGAAATATGAGCGAATATGGATAATGGTTGGGTCCATTTTACTTTCTGTGGTAGTTACAATAGTTTCCGCTTGGAAACTTAGTGTTGATGATATGAATGTCCTTATTGTAGAAACGCCACTTTGTAGGATAGGTACTCCTATGGAGATAGCGCACTCCATATTATTTCTTGCAAGTGAAAACTCCGATTTTATAACAGGACAAATCTTAAGTCCTAATGGTGGATTTTTAATTTAGTTATTATATAGAGTTCATAATATTGGAATTCAAGTCTAAATCTTCCATTTTATATACTGCAACATTAGGCATTATATAACCATCTAATTCATTACAAATAAGAATAGTTCCTTCTGGTAGTTCTTGTGTTAATACACTATGTTCTGTACTCTTAACACCTTCAAATTC
>JAZRAX010000025.1:0-12490 GCA_045634745.1 Acetatifactor sp.
GACTACGCCCGTTTGTGAAGTTTGTTATTGGTGGTACTTTAACAATACTATCCTGGGACAATCCTGTCACTGCCTATTTTTGAAGAAATAGAAAAACTGCGCCACAGCCTTGGCAGACCATCGCGCAGCGATTTTGTTCACTTCCAATTTGCCGAACACTTGAAACTTTCATTCTTACAGAGAGATTGAAAATACTGAAGTTTTCGTGGGTGCCCTCGCTATGGTACAGTGTATTGTGTTAAAACGTTTTAATATTGATTATGACAGTTGATAAGGGAAAAACTAAGGGAAAGAAAAGGAGACAACTATGGCATTCTGGAATAGGTTATGGGATGGATTATATGAGAAGGCAAAAGAACGTAATACGTTATCACAACCGATACAGGATAATTCTGAAAAGGGATACCGTCCATATTTTTCGCTATTGACGGATGAAGAACGAGTTCGTACCATAAAAAGTATTAGTCCGATTACGGAAACAAGACAAATAACAGATATTCAGCTTGCCTATGGTGTTAGAGTGGAAAATGAACAACTGGTGCTTATCAATTATCGTGTGATTACTGAAAAAAATCCGGAAACAGGAAAAATGCTCTACCACAGACATTTTATCGTTTTGTATGGTGAACACTATTGTAATATACATTATACCAGCGACAATGAGCGGGAAGCAGGAGAATTGATTTATTCTGTTCCTGAGATATTTACAAAAGACGCATATACAGAAAAGCTATATGCAGAACCGTTAAGGGCAGCTATGAGTTTTTATCGCCTTTGGCCAATGCATAAAGCTTTTGAAAAGGCATGTAAGGAAAAACAGGGTGTTGATGTGTCACTCATCATAAAAGCCAATCGAATAATGCTACATGAAGATTTAGAAAAATATGTGAAAGAACAAAAGCTTGCAAGCATGTTACCGCAACCCAAGGCAGTATCTCAGCCGCAGACATCTACAAAAAAGCCGGTTCAAAAGCCTATACGTAAGGGGCCTGATATTGTAGCACAGTTAAACAGAGAAAAAGAATATGTATTAGTTTTATGTGAGCGTTTGGAAGCTAAATATGGAAAAGCAGAATTTGGAGCTCCTGCTACTGAGAATGTAATTACGCAGTGGGAGGAAGCAAAACAGATTACCATACCGGAGGATTTAAAGGAGTGGCTTAAGTTTTCGGGAGAAAGTAAATTAAAAGGCATTCCTTTGGAATTTTACCCGATTGCACAGTTTAGGAAAGCGCAGGATTATGTAGTAATTGGAAGAAGGGAAAATACAGATATTGGTTTTCTGATAGAAAACGGCAGATACATAGGTATCGAGGATGGTAACAGAAAAAATTTAGGTCAGATGGAAACGATTCTTCGCTTTTGGGGTTACGATGCCAAAGAATTATTTGCTGAGGAAGAATTGGAAAAGCTACGACCGGTTATAGAAGAATATACGTTTAAAATGGAGCAGGCGGAGCAAAATGCAAAAGTTTCATCAAGTATTAAGGACGCTATGGAATATTTCTTTGCAAAACATACCATAGGTTCTTTGAAAAAATGGCGTACATATCCGAAATGCCCTGTAAGGAGAGAGATTGTTAATTGTGGACTTGTAATTTCAGAGCCGGATAGAGACGGGTATTATCAGTGGAAACCGGTGGAAGTTACCACACATGTTGATTTCAAAGGCATGGAATCAAAGCTTGGTTTCAGCATACATCAGGATATCAAAGATTTTGTGACCAGCTATTATTTTTTTATACTTGGTGCGGATATTGGGGATGCAGGTATCAATATCTATCCATTTCTGCCTACAATGAATGTAGAAAAATATATTCTTGACAGTTTTGAAAAAGAGAGCTATGCGGGCGATTATAAATTTATTTTGAATGGTCAATTCTTTCAGCTTGGAGGTGGATGTATAGACGGAGATGATTCATTTATCATAGAAGTTAATAATAAGACTGGTGAGGTGTTGGCGGTAGAGTATATGGATAAACGGCATGTCAAAATTGCGGATTCACTGTATGATTTGTTTATGAAGGCTATACCAGAATGGTATGAAGAGTAAATTGATTAACATAAGATAAACGAAATATCGAACGTAAGGATTGAAAATATAAGAAAATTTGCTTTGAGTATATTTTGGCGCGGCTTTTGTGAGAATTCTAAGAGAAAAAAGAAAGAATCTAGATGTAAAAAAATAAAAATTTGTACGTTTTGATATTGCATTCTCTTCCATAAAAAGTTAAAATACATATGTTATGATAAAATAAGTATGCTATGCATTCAAAAATAAATTACAAAGGTTAACGGAGGTTGTTATGAAAATTATTATGTTAGGTGCACCCGGTGCGGGCAAAGGAACTCAAGCAAAGATGATCGCAGAGAAGTATGCGATTCCTCATGTATCTACCGGTGATATCTTCAGAGCAAATATCAAGAATGGTACAGCGCTTGGTATGGAAGCAAAGAAGTACATGGATCAGGGACAGCTGGTTCCGGATGAACTGACTGTAAAGATTTTGCTTGACCGTGTAGCGCAGGCAGACTGCCAGAACGGTTATGTTTTGGACGGTTTCCCCAGAACGATTCCCCAGGCAGAAGTTTTGGACGAAGCGTTAAATAAGTTGGGTGAAAGCATTGACTTTGCCATCAACGTTGATGTACCGGATGAGAACATTGTTAGAAGAATGTCCGGCAGACGTGCATGCGTAGGTTGTGGCGGTACATATCATATTGAACATGTACCTCCGAAAAAAGAAGGTATCTGTGATGTTTGTGGTCAGGAACTCATCCTTCGTGATGATGATAAGCCGGAAACTGTTTTAAACCGTTTGAAGGTATATCATGACCAGACACAGCCGTTAATTGACTTCTACACCGAAAAAGGCGTTTTAAAGGAAGTTGACGGTACAGTTGATATGAAGGACGTATTTAATGCTATCGTGGCTATATTGGGCTAATTACGCGTTTAAAATGGATTAAAGGAACGGTATGTTTGGCATGTCTATTACAATTAAATCTGAAAGAGAAATTGAATTAATGAGAGAGTCCTGCAGACTTCTTTCTATTGTGCATAAAGAATTGGAAGAGTTCATAAAGCCGGGTATCTCCACTATGGATATTGATATTCTGGGGGATAGTTTGATTCGTAAGCTGGGATGTATTCCTAACTTTAGAAATTATCATGGCTATCCGGCATCCATTTGCACTTCTGTAAATGACGAAGTTGTACATGGTATCCCTACCAAGAAGCGCATTTTGCAGGAGGGTGATATTGTCAGTCTGGATGCAGGTTTGATTTACAAAGGCTATCATTCGGATGCAGCCAGAACCCATGCGGTAGGTGAAGTAAGCGACGAGGCCAAGAAGCTTATGGAGGTTACCAAGCAGGCATTCTTTGAAGGTATAAAAATGGCAAAGGATGGCAATCATTTACATGACATCTCCAATGCCATTGATGCATATGTAAGCCAATTTGGTTATGGTATTGTAAGAGAGCTGGTAGGGCATGGAATCGGTACTCAGTTACATGAGGATCCACAGGTGCCTAATTTCAGACAGTTGAGACGTGGTCCTAAGCTTCGTGCAGGAATGACACTTGCTATTGAGCCTATGATTAACATGGGTACGGCTGACGTGGAATGGTTGGATGATGATTGGACGGTTGTAACGGCGGACGGTTCTCTTTCTGCACATTATGAGAATACCATCTTGATTACACAGGGAGAGCCTGAAATCCTGACTTTGTATTAAATAAAAGGAACTGATTTAAATGGAAGACAGTTTAATAGGAAGATTTGCCATATCCGGGGCAGGGCATGATAAGGATACCCTGTATGTGATAATTGCACAGGATGCAAAGTATGTCTATTTGTGTGACGGCAAGTATCATACCTTGGAGAAACCGAAGAAGAAATCCATGAAGCATGTGACTATCTGTAAGGAGGGTGTACTACCGGACTTACAGAAGCGCATAATTAATAAGGATAAAATATTTGACCATGAGATCAAATATGCCATAAAAGTTCAGCAAAAGTAGAAAGGAGGAAGGATATGTCCAAAAATGATGTAATTGAAATTGAAGGAACAGTTGTAGAGAAGCTTCCGAACACCATGTTTCAGGTAGAGCTTGAGAACGGTCATCGTGTTCTTGCCCATATCAGTGGTAAGCTTCGTCAGAACTTCATCCGTATCTTGCCGGGTGATAAAGTTACATTGGAATTATCTCCTTATGATTTATCTAAGGGAAGAATTATTTGGAGAGATAAATAATTCAAAAAATGGCTTGCAATTTGAAAAAGAGCATGCTATAATGTAAAACGGTCTTTTTTGAAAGGAGGGTTTAACATGAAGGTTAGATCATCAGTAAAACCAATTTGCGAAAAATGCAAAATCATTAAAAGAAAAGGACGTATTAGAGTTATCTGTGAAAATCCGAAACACAAACAGAGACAGGGATAATCACCAATTTGAGTAAGTAGTAATACAGATTCAAATATGTGAGTTCTTGTCTAAAAATTATGTGCGGCTGAATCAGTGTTTTCTAAGAAGTCTTATTTCTAATTAGAAGGTACTGTTTATCATAATTGTGGAATTAGAGCTTACGGATGATTACTTCTTGATACCAAGATGAAAAGAATTTCTAGGATGCGAAAATACCGCATCCAAGAAATACTATGTTTCATCTGAGAAAATGCTACGCATTTTCTACAGACTCGGAATGATTCGGGAATAGGAGCATGGTACAAATCAATTCATTTTGGAAAGATCGGAGATCAACAACGTCCGATTGGGTGAAAACCCCAATCAATTAGTAACTAATTTATATGCCCGACTAACAGACCAATGGGGCATGAGTGAAACGGAAGGGTTTCACAAAAAGAAAATGGAGGAAACGTAAATGGCTCGTATCGCAGGTGTTGACTTACCTAGAGAAAAACGTATTGAAATCGGTTTAACTTATATCTACGGTATCGGTAGAGTAAGTGCAACCAAGATTTTAGCAGAAGCAGGTGTAAATCCTGATACTCGTGTCAGAGATATTACTGACGACGAAGTAAAGAAAATTACCGAAGCAATTGAAGCTTTGGGAATTATGACCGAAGGTGATTTAAGAAGAGAAATCGCTCTTAATATCAAGAGACTTCAGGAAATCGGTTGCTATCGTGGTATCCGTCATCGTAAGGGTCTTCCTGTACGTGGACAGAAGACAAAAACAAATGCTAGAACTCGTAAGGGTCCTAAGAGAACTGTTGCAAATAAGAAGAAGTAATCTTCTCGCAGCATAAGTAACTAGTAAATTATTATTGAGAAAGTAGGTTAGTTTAAAATGGCAAAGAAAGTTGCAAAGAAAGTAACAAAGAAGCGTGTCAAGAAAAACGTTGAACGTGGACAGGCACATATTCAGGCATCTTTTAACAACACTATCGTTACATTAACAGATGCTGAAGGTAATGCTCTTAGCTGGGCAAGTGCCGGTGGTCTTGGTTTTAGAGGTTCAAGGAAATCTACTCCATATGCTGCACAGATGGCAGCTGAAACAGCTACAAAGGCTGCTTTAGTACATGGACTGAAGACCGTAGACGTATTTGTAAAGGGTCCTGGTTCAGGACGTGAAGCTGCAATCAGAGCATTATCTGCTTGTGGTCTTGAAGTAGTAAGTATCCGTGACGTGACTCCGGTTCCTCACAACGGATGCCGTCCTCCTAAGCGTCGTAGAGTTTAGTGAAGGATTTTATAGTAACTTGTTGGAAGAAAGTGAGAATGAAACTCACTGTAAACAATATGCGAGGAGGAACGAAAATGAGCGGCCGCAAAGCGGACATTCATTTTCGCCCGACGAAGCAACGAGAAAATCGGTGAGCACGCAGTGCGAATGCTGCGTAGCAGCATGATTTTCGAGTCAATAATAAGGAGAATAAAAAAATGGCAGTTAATAGAGTACCAGTACTTAAAAGATGTAGAACATTAGGTCTTGAGCCTATGGTTTTAGGTTATGACAAGAAGTCTAACAGAACAAACGCTAGAGCAGGTAAGAAGGTTAGTGAATATGGTCTTCAGTTAAGAGAGAAGCAGAAAGCTAAGTTTATCTACGGCGTATTGGAAAAGCCTTTCAGAAACTACTATGAGAAGGCTGATAGAATGAAAGGTATGACTGGTGAAAACCTGATGATTATGTTGGAAAGAAGACTTGACAACGTAGTTTTCAGAATGGGATTTGCTAGAACCAGAAGAGAAGCAAGACAGATCGTTGACCACAAGCATGTATTAGTAAACGGAAAGTGCATTAACATTCCTTCATACTTAATCAAGGCTGGTGACGTTATCGAAATCAGAGAGAAGTCTAAGTCATTACAGAGATACAAAGATATCGTTGAAGTAACCGGCGGTAGATTAGTTCCTGAATGGATGGATGCAGATATTGAAGGATTAAAGGGTTCTATCAAGAATCTTCCTACCAGAGAGATGATTGATGTTCCTGTAGATGAAATGCTTATCGTCGAGTTGTATTCTAAATAATTAAGTTAACGGGTTCGTAAAAGGAGGGTATTGGCAGTGTTCGATTTTGAAAGACCAAATATTGAGGTAGTTGAAATCTCAGAAGATAAGAAATACGGTAAATTCGTAGTAGAGCCTTTGGAAAGAGGTTATGGTATCACACTTGGTAACTCTCTTAGAAGAATCATGCTTTCTTCTTTACCGGGCGCAGCAGTGAGCCAGGTAAAAATTGAAGGTGTAGATCACGAATTCAGTTCTATTCCGGGCGTGAAGGAAGATGTGACTGAAATTATCATGAACATCAAGAGCTTGTCCATCAAGAATAGCAGTGAAACAAATGAGCCGAAGACCGCATATATCGAGTTTGAAGGCGAAGGTGTAGTTCGTGCATCAGACATTCAGGTTGACCAGGATATCGAAATCCTTAATCCGGACTTAGTTATCGCTACCTTAAGTGGCAAGAACACAAAGCTTTACATGGAACTCATCATTACAAAGGGTAGAGGCTATGTAAGTGCTGACAAGAACAAGCGCGAAGATTTACCTATTGGAGTAATCGCAATTGATTCTATCTATACACCTGTTGAAAGAGTTAACGTTACTGTACAGAATACCCGTGTAGGTCAGATTACCGATTATGATAAATTAACACTTGACGTTCATACCAATGGAACATTGGTTCCGGATGAAGCTGTTAGTTTAGCAGCGAAAGTACTTAGCGAGCACTTGAGTCTTTTCATCAACCTTTCTGAGAACGCAAAGAACGCAGAAGTTATGGTTGAGAAGGAAGACGACGAGAAGGAAAAAGTATTAGAAATGAGTATCGACGAATTAGAGTTATCTGTTCGTTCCTACAACTGCTTGAAGAGAGCAGGCATCAATACTGTAGAAGAGTTAACCAATAAAACTTCAGAAGATATGATGAAAGTTCGTAACTTAGGACGTAAATCTTTAGAAGAAGTATTAGGCAAGTTAAAAGAGTTAGGACTTCAGCTGAGCCCTAGCGAAGAATAGGAGAAAAAGTATTTCTAAGGGTGTAAAATACACACCCTAAGAAACACTATAGTTTTCTCCCGGAAGAATTGCAATGCAATTCTTCATAGACAAATCACTGATTGTAAATCCGAAGAGTAAATCGGTGGTTTCTCTAAATGGAACAGAAAACGTGGCAGAGCCACAGTAGCAATGCATTCGGTAAGTAAGTCCAAAGAGCGTGGCCGGATGTACCATGAATGGAGAAAGGAATTTAGACATGGCAAAGTACAGAAAACTTGGAAGAACATCTTCCCAGAGAAAAGCATTATTAAGAAATCAGGTTACAGCATTATTAAACAACGGTAAGATTGTTACAACTGAAGCTAAGGCTAAGGAAGTAGCAAAGATTGCTGAAGGTTTAATCGCATTAGCAGTTAAAGAAAAAGACAACTTTGAAATGGTTAAGGTTGAAGCTAAGGTTGCTGTAAAGGATAAAGACGGCAAGAGAGTTAAGGAAGTAGTAGATGGTAAGAAGGTTACCAAGTACGAAACCGTAGAAAAGGAAATCAAGAAGGATCTTCCTTCCAGATTACATGCTCGTCGTCAGATGTTAAAGGTATTATATCCTGTAGTTGAAGTTCCTACTGAAGCAGCAGGTAAGAAGAGAAATACCAAGGAAGTTGACTTAGTAGCTAAGTTATTCGATGAAATCGCACCTAAGTATGCTACTCGTAAGGGTGGTTACACCAGAATCATTAAGATTGGTATGCGTAAGGGTGACGCAGCTATGGAAGTTGTACTTGAGTTAGTTTAATAGCTTGCAGAGTAAGGCCGATGGATGAATGTCCATCGGCTTTTTACAAATAGGAGAAGACAAATGGCCAACCAGTTTAAATATGATGCATTTATCAGCTATCGTCACGCAGAACTTGACAAATTTGTGGCTGAAAATTTACACAAACAATTAGAAGCATTTAGTTTGCCCAAAGGCTTAGCCAAGAAGCGTAAAGGGGAAAAAAATAAAATTGAGCGAGTGTTCCGGGATAAAGAAGAATTACCTTTGACCAGTAATCTGGAAGACCCGATTTTACAGGCACTACAAAGCAGTGAGTGGCTGATTGTTATTTGTTCTCCCAGACTACGGGAGTCTTTGTGGTGTAAAAAAGAAATAGAGACCTTCGTATCACTTCGTGGACGTGAGCATGTGCTGGCGGTTTTAATTGAAGGAGAACCTGCTGAGTCATTTCCGGATGAGCTTTTGTATCGTATAGAGGAAGTAAAACAACCGGACGGTAGCGTGGAACAGGTTAAAATCCCCGTAGAGCCCCTTGCAGCAGACGTGCGTGGAAATAGTCATAAAGAAGTATTAAAGGCCATGAAAACGGAAATAATGCGTATTCTGGCGGCAATGTTCCAGGTAGACTTCGATGATTTACGTCAAAGACATAGAGAACGTAGAATGCGTCGTATTGTAGGAGCGTCTTTATTGGTGGGTGCAGCATGTTTGTTATTCGGTGTTTATAGTACAGTGACGGCACTTCGCATAAAGGAACAGAGTGAGCAGATAGAGGCCCAATCAACGCAGATTATAGCCCAGTCGGACGAAATCTTAGAACAAAACGAAGAACTTAAGATAAAATCCGAGGAAATCCGGAAACAGAATGAAGCCATCACAAAGCAAAATGAAGAATTGGCGCTTCGTCAAGCTACTACTTTGGCAGAAACAGCTGAAAGATACTTAAATGAAGGAAACAGAAGTGAGGCTATTCAGACTGCAGTAGAAGCCTTAACAGTAAGTGGTGGTATTGAAATGCCTTATACAGCTAAAGCACAGTATGTGTTGACAGAAAGCTTACGTGCTTATGATACCGGCGATGTTTATAGTGCAGAGTATCAGTACGAGACAGCAGGACGAATAAGTGCTATTGTTAAGTCTCCTGATGCGGATACATTGGCTATTTTTGATGATACGAATCTTTTGACTTTATTTGATTTAGAGAAAAGAGAAGAGATAGATGTAATTGGTGCAGACCGATTTAATTCATGGGGCAGTTACGCATTTACATTTCTGGGAAATGATAAATTTGCATATGTAAATCTAGATGATCAAATTAGTATTTATGACTTGGAAAAAGGGGAAGTGATTGAAAATATAGGTGACGAATATTTTTCTCAAGTCATGGCAGATAGGGAAGGTAAATACATACTGGCAAAAGGATTTTATGAGCAGTTTACCATTTATGATGGAGAAACGTTACAAAAGCTGGGTGTAACACAGAGAATGGACATTTCTTCTATAGGTGGAGGCCCTTATGTATTTACGGATGGTATTGTGGCAGAGTGTTATGTACAAAAAGGTGATAACGGTGCAGAAACCTACTATCTGCAATTTATGGATTTGAATACTGCAGAAACGATTTCTATTTGCAATTTGGGAGAAAAGTTAGTTACAGATCTGGAGATAAAGGACAAAGTAGCATATGTTTTGTCCGGTGATTACGCAGATGCATATGCAGATTGTGATACATATATTACTGCGATTTCCGTGGATACGGGCGAGGTTTTTTGGGAAAATGTGGAGTATGGACAGTTCCCTAAGGTGGTTAAGCTTCCGGGACAAGAAGGTGCGACCGATTTGTTCTATGCTACCAATTTCTGTGTGCAATTAGTGAATATGCAGACAGGAGAGATTACCCATATAACCATGGTAGACAGTGCAGTTGTAGAAGCAAATGTGTACACAAACAGCAATAATTTCCTTTTGTTTATGGAAGATGGAACGATGTATGTATTGAGTAAGGAATACAATATGTGCGTGGATTTGAGTGATAGATTTGATTGTAAGTCTGCGTATAACAGTGATATTTTGTATTCGAAATATGGTATTTCGGTTGTAGCGAATAACGATAAGAAAATAACGATATATACTGCGGAAATGGGACCCTGGGTAACAGAAGTCTCTGAAGAAAAACCATTGCCTGATGAAGATAACTTAATAAATGGTGACCAGGCAATAGAAATTGTCCGTAGCTATGGATTAGAAAAACCGGAGTATATATACAATCTATATTATAGTGAGGATGAAAAGTATTGTTTCTTACGTTATTGGGATAATCAGCTTGTGATATATGATGTAACAAAGGGAACGATTGTAAATTCGATTAAGGATGCTTATCCAACCTGCTGGCATATAGGTGAGGATCGGGAAGGAAATACCTATTTACTTGGTTATTATGGCTGCTATGTAATGAATAAGGACATGGAGCCAATTACCTGGATTCCTAAGTGTCGGGCGGTGGACTTGGATAATAATAAGGTTTATTTGACATATAATTCTTATAGCAGTGAGGCACCATTGTATGGTTTGGAAGATTTGTTGCAAATTGCAGCAGAAAAAGGATATGTTAGTGAGTAAGTAAACTAAAACGCCCCGGTGGTAGCCGGCATGTATTGTTATGCCGGTCATCATCAAAGGGCGTTTTTTACATTATTCCAACGTTTTCTGGAAGTGTTGATAATCCTTGCAGGAATTCCAATCGCCACCCCAGACAAAGCCATGTTCCTTAAATAATTTGTAGCACAAATCGTTTTCATCGATTTTATAGGGAAAGTCGGCATCTCTATCAGTGTAAGGTTCACTGCCTGCAGGAGAAATATTAATACTGTTATCTTTGTTGTAGGTGATGTAAGGATTGTAAAAAGGATTAATATCAAGAGCAAGCCCGTAAGCATGCTTGGAAAGGTTTTTACTGCCTTCCACCACGCGATAATTAAAGCAGGAGGTATTGTTGGCCTCCATGGATTTGGTATCATCTCCATCATATTTTTCAATTAATTCGATGCTTTCAATACGATATTCATTCAAATAAAGTTCATAAAAGATGTCTTTTAAGTCTTCTGCTATAGCAACATTACAAATCAATTCACCTTCTGCAAGATTTCCGTCAAAATTATAATGAATAACATGCAAATAAGCCAAATCTTCATAGGAAATTGCAAGTTCTTCTGTCGTATCCGGATAAGAACAGCCGGTAATGTAATCTTTTTGCTCTTCTGTAAGAGGGGCATAGTAAAAATGATCCGTAAGAGCAAGCAAAGGAGTCTCCGTGGGAGCTTCTGTTACAACCGGTGGAGTCTCTGTAGGGGTTTCCGTAGCAGAGGCAGGATCCGGAGAAGGGGTTAAAGTAGGTATGGGAGCGGCTGTTCGGGTAGGTAATTCATTACGCTCGGCATACTCGGATAATGTTTCCGAATTGCCCATCAACAGTTTGCTGAGGCTGGTAAATATTATAATAATGGCAGCAATAGCAACCAAACCTTTTATTAATACTTTTTTCATATCGTTCATACATTATACATCCTTTTTAATAGATACTTTGATAATAGCATGACCCAAACTTTTTGTAAATAAACTGAAGGTTAGGAGTTGTAATCTTTGAAAGGATTTAGTACAATATATACTGATTAGTTATGCGCAGGAGGCATTATGAGCATTATTAAGGCAAAAGATGTTACATTTGAATATATTAGAAGAGACGAGGATGGCAATGTAGAAGGGATTACTACCGCCGTGGACAATGTTTCATTAGATATTGAACAGGGTGATTTTGTGGCTATTTTGGGACATAACGGTTCCGGAAAATCTACATTGGCAAAGCACTTGAATGCAATTCTTTATCCTACAGAAGGTACTATCTGGGTGGATGGTATGGATACCAAAGAAGAGGAACATATTTGGGATATTCGTCAGACTTCCGGTATGGTATTTCAGAATCCGGACAATCAGATTATCGGTCAGGTTGTGGAAGAAGACGTAGGTTTCGGCCCTGAGAATATGGGTATCCCTTCCAAGGAAATCTGGGAACGTGTGGATGAAAGTCTCCGTGCAGTAGGAATATATGAGTTCCGTAAGCATTCGCCCAATAAGCTTTCCGGTGGACAGAAACAGCGAGTGTCCATTGCCGGAGTGCTTGCAATGCATCCTGAGTGTATTGTCTTGGATGAACCTACAGCGATGCTGGATCCCAGC
>JAZRAX010000026.1:0-137913 GCA_045634745.1 Acetatifactor sp.
TTAGTACGAGAGGACCGGGGTGGACGGACCGCTGGTGTATCTGTTGCATATCAAGTGCATGGCAGAGTAGCCAAGTCCGGAAGGGATAAACGCTGAAGGCATCTAAGCGTGAAGCCCCCCTCAAGATGAGATATCCCAATACGTAAGACCCCTTGAAGACGACAAGGTAGATAGGAATGAGGTGTAAGCACAGTAATGTGTTCAGCTGACATTTACTAATCGGTCGAGGGCTTAACCAATGGTTGGAGAGGAAAAGTTATTCTGAAGGAATAGCGAGATGTTTTGAAAAGATTAATTCAGTGTTCGGTTTTGAGTGTATAATGAGTAAGAGTAGTGAAAACTACTCTTTTTTTTATACAAATTTTTAGAATATAGTATGAATTTTCAAAAAGATATGTTATAATTACATCAATAAGTTCGTACTTGAAATAAATTGAAAGGTATGGGGAACGAATATGGATACTAAGATTTTATTGGAAAATGGAACAAATGAATTAGAAATTCTTGAATTTGTTGTAGATGGTAATTCTTATGGCATTAATGTTGCGAAGATAAAGGAGATTATCAGATATCTTGAGCCTACGCCCATTCCAAACGCACATCCTAGTATTGAAGGTGTATTTATGCCCAGAGATACTATGATTACTGCAATTGATTTGAAGAATTGCTTGCAGAAAGGTCAAGCAGAACCGGGTGGTCTTTTTATTGTAACAAATTTCAATAAATTGGATATCGCTTTCCATGTGGAAGAAGTACTTGGAATTCATAGATTAACATGGAAGGATATTAATAAGCCAAGTGCAACCGGAAGTGTAGATAGTGGAGTTGCCAGTGGTGTTGTTAAGATTAAGGAGAAACTTATAGTCATTCTTGATTTTGAAAAGATTGTAACTGATATTTCTCCGGAAACCGGTTTGAAGGTATCTGAAATTGAAGCGTTAGGACCTAGAGAAAGAAGCGATGTTCCTATTTTAATTGCGGAAGATTCTCCGTTGTTAAATAAATTAATTGTAGATTCTTTGAGAATGGCCGGTTATGAAAGAATTGTACATACTGCAAATGGACAGGAAGCATATGATACCATTATGGGTTATTGTGCAAGAGGTGTTTTGAACGAAAATCTCAAATGTGTTATTACAGATATTGAAATGCCGGAGATGGATGGTCACAGACTTACATACCTGTTAAAGAGTGATGATAGAACGAAGGATATCCCTGTGGTTATTTTCTCTTCTTTAGTAAATGACGAGATGAAGAGAAAGGGCGAAGCATTAGGTGCCAATGCACAATTATCTAAACCCGAAATTGCTAATTTGGTGCAGATTGTTGACGGATTGGTAAAATAAATATTATGGGTAGAAGCCGGGGATTCCCGGCTTTTTTACCTTGTATAAATTTTGAGGATTATTATGAAGAAAGAATTTGTTGATAAAATAATAGATGCGGATTTAATATTGATTGGCATCGGTTCAGAATTTGAAAAAAATAAATATCTGAAAGAAGAACGTGCTGTAGTTGCATTGAAGGAGTTGGCTAATGTTTTACAAGGAAAGAATTATTTTATAGTGACTACCTGTACAAACAGTATATTTAAAAATATCGGCTTAAATGAAGAACGTATGGTAGCACCTTGCGGGAATTTGGAAATGAAACAGTGTATTAATCATTGTGAAAATAGTTTACAGTTTATGGAACCGGAGGATTCTTTAAAAATAGATGATTTTGTGAAACAAGGATTAGAACCGGAGTTTGGTGTTTGCAGTACATGTGGTGAACCAATGGTATTAAATAATGTGTATGCAGCAAAGTATGATGAAGAGGGATATTTGAAGGATTGGGCAAAATATACCAAGTGGTTACAGGGGACATTAAATAAAAAACTCTGTATCTTAGAATTAGGAGTAAATTTAGTATTTCCGTCGATTATTCGTTGGCCTTTTGAGAAGGTTGGTTTTTATAATCAAAAGGCGACTTTTATTAGAGTAAATGAAAGCTTATACCATATGTCTGAGGAATTGAAGGAGAAAGGAATTGCAGTCGCAAAAAATTCTATTGACTGGTTATTGGAGAAAGATATATAGTAGTTTAAAAGTGTAGTGGGTAACATGCACGATAAATGGGAGAAAGAAATGAGTTCAAACGAAAATAATTTGGATAATAGTATAGAGTCTGCTTTGAATATGTCACAAGACGAAATTGAGAAGCTGTTGAATGGTTATGCAGAAGAAACAAATGATAACCAGTTTGGTTTTGAAGAGGAGGACTTAGCTAGCCTTTTGTCAGAATTGGAGGCTGCTGATGACGAAGATATTCAGGAAATTTCAGACCTGTTAGATAAGGCGGACAATAATGAAGCGGCAGATGCGGAGATTGAAGAATTGATGCGTATACAGGAGGCAGAAGGGGATATTACTGCTTATGAGGCTGCAGATTTATTTTCGAATAATGATGTAGAAGCACCGAAGAAAAAGGGCTTTATTCAAAGATTAGTTGAGAAGTTTAAAAAGCCTGCTGCAGAAAAAGAGGTAGTTGATGCAGGAATAACAGATGAGAATAATGATAATAAATTAGAAGAAGTTATTGAACAGCCAACAGAAGAAGTATCGGAAGAAAAGCCTAAGAAGAAAATCAAAGAGAAAAAAGTTAAAGAAAAGAAGGTTAAGGAAAAGAAGGTTAAAGAGAAAAACGCAAAATCCAAGAAAAAAGATCAACAGAATGAGCATTCTGAAGAAGGTAAACAGGATTGGGATGATATAGATGTTTTTCAGGCTTCGGAGGATGCATTGAATGGTAGCGATGCCATTATATTTGAATTAGAAAAGAATGAACAGGAAAAGCAGGAAGAATTAGAGGCCGTTAAGCCAAAGAAAGAGAAAAAGTCTAAGAATAAAAAGGGATCTAAGAAAGCTGATACCAAATCAGAAGACGGAGAAGAGGAAGAAACTAAAAAATCCAAGAAGAAAGAGAAGAAGCCGAAAGAGAAGAAAATCAAAGAGAAAAAGGTTAAGATTAAGACAGTAGATATTGAAGATTTGGAAGATTCGGAACCGGTTTCTAAGAAGAAGGTAATATCGATTTTCTTTATTTGCATTATGTTGATGTCTGCATTGGTGGCAATTATTGTGAATTATTCCGGTCACGCAAATAGAAAATTGGCAGAAGAAGCATATGAAAGTGGCGATTACTTAGAGTGTTATCAAATGTTATATGGACAGCATATGGATGAAAGTCAGGAAGTAATGTTCCATAAGTCTGAGATAATGCTGAAAATGGATTTGTTCTGGAATCGTTATGAAAGCCACGAACAAGAGAAAAATTGGTTGGAAGGATTAAATAAGTTAATTCAGTTTGTATTTGAATATCCTGAGCTTCATGAGTATGCAACTACGTGGAATTGCGAAAATGTAGTAGAAGCGACTTATACAAATGTATTGAATGAACTTTATGAGGAATATCGTTTACAGGAACAAGATGCGTTGAATATTGCAAATTTAGAAAGTGATATTGATTACACTAGAGAATTAGTAGATATTGTAGGGAAAAAGGAATTAGGTATTCTCAAATATCCCAATATGCTTCCGGAGGAAGAAGATAGAGTTAAAGAACAAACACAATAAAGACAAATAGGTGGATAGAATGATAGCAATTATTGATTATGATGCCGGGAATATAAAGAGTGTGGAAAAGGCTTTTCAGGCATTGGGACAAGAAATAGTAGTGACTAGAGATAAAGATGTTATTTTGAGTGCAGAAGGTGTAGTGTTGCCGGGTGTAGGTGCATTTGGAGATGCTATGCAGAAGTTGCATGACTATGATTTGGTGGATACAATTCATAAAGTAGTGGAGAAAAACACCCCATTTTTGGGTATTTGTTTGGGACTTCAGTTAATGTTTGAGTCGTCGGAGGAAACTCCCGGTGTGGAAGGCTTAAAGCTTTTGGAAGGTAAAATTGTACGTATTCCGGAAGGAGAAGGTATTAAGATACCTCATATTGGCTGGAATAGTTTGAGTTACCCTAATACAGGTAGATTGTACAAAGATATTCCGGAAGATTCCTTTGTGTACTTTGTGCACTCTTATTATCTGCAGGCAAAGGACGAGGAAATTGTAAAGGCCACCACAGAGTATAGCGTAAATATCCATGCATCCGTAGAAAAGGGCAATGTATTTGCCTGTCAGTTCCATCCGGAAAAGAGTTCGGCAGTAGGTATGAAAATTCTGGAAAACTTTATAGCAGTAGTAAAGGGGGAGGCATAAGATGCATACAAAAAGAATTATTCCCTGTTTGGATATAAAGGACGGAAGAGTTGTTAAAGGTATTAATTTTGTGAATTTGCGTGATGCAGGAGATGCGGCAGAGGTTGCGGCTGCTTATGATAAAGCAGGTGCAGACGAAGTGGTATTTTTGGATATTACAGCTTCTGCAGATTCACGTTCCACACAGTTAGAATGGGTGCGCCAGGTGGCAAGTAAGGTATTTATTCCCTTTACAGTAGGCGGAGGAATTCGTACGGTAGAGGATTTTAAGATTCTTTTACGCGAGGGTGCGGACAAAATATCCATTAATTCTGCAGCGATTATGAATCCCCAGTTGATTTCCGATGCAGCAGACAAATTTGGCAGCCAATGTGTAGTTGTGGCAATAGATGCCAAGAGACGTGCGGATGGAAGCGGTTGGAATATTTATAAGAATGGCGGCCGTGTGGATATGGGCATGGATGCTGTGGAATGGGCTATAAAGGCCGAAAAAATGGGTGCCGGAGAAATATTGCTTACCAGTATGGATGGAGATGGCACGAAAGAAGGTTATGATATTGAACTGACCAAAGCAATTTCCAGTGTGGTAAAGATTCCGGTAATTGCTTCCGGTGGTGCCGGCACTTTAGAACACTTTCACGAAGCACTTACGGAAGGTGGCGCAGAAGCAGCATTGGCTGCATCTTTGTTCCATTATAAAGAACTGGAAATTAGGCAGGTAAAGGAATACTTGAGAGATAAAGGGGTTTCCGTCAGATTATGAGTATGATAAGTAATGATTGGTTGGCTGAATTAGGGCCGGAGTTTAAAAAGCCTTATTATGCCAAGCTTTATGAATTTGTAAAAAATGAGTATAATACTAAGCAGGTATTTCCGCCTTCTGATGAGATTTTTACTGCGTTTCATCTGACGCCGTTAAGTCAGGTTAAAGTAGTGATTATTGGACAGGACCCGTATCATAATGATGGACAGGCTCATGGACTTTGTTTTTCAGTAAAGCCTGATGTAGAAATTCCACCTTCATTAGTAAATATTTATCAGGAGCTTCATGATGATTTGGGATGTACCATACCAAATAACGGATATTTGACTAAATGGGCCAAACAAGGTGTACTTATGTTAAATACGGTACTGACAGTGCAGGCTCACATGGCTAATTCACATAGGGGAAAAGGTTGGGAAGAATTTACGGATGCTGCAATAAAGGCATTGAATAAGCAGGATAGACCAATTGTGTTTATTTTGTGGGGCAGACCGGCACAAATGAAGAAGAGCATGTTAAATAATCCAAAGCATTTAATCTTGGAGGCACCACATCCCAGTCCGTTATCTGCTTATAGAGGATTTTTTGGAAGCAAGCCTTTTAGCCAGACCAACCGTTTTTTGACAGCGAACAAGTTAATACCTATTGATTGGCAGATTGAGGATGTATAAATAGCTTGAACAAGGCAATAGAGAGAACCTGACACATAGTATCGGGGTGACATACAGGAGGAGATTATGGAAAAGAAAGCATTTGTAACAAAAGAAATGATAGAGGAGATCGTGAAGAAATATCCTACACCATTTCATATTTATGATGAAAAAGGAATCCGTGCCAATGCACAGGCTTTGAAGGAGGCATTTTCTTGGAATAAGGGATACAAAGAGTATTTTGCGGTAAAGGCAACACCAAACCCTTTTTTAATTAATATTTTAAGAGAGTATGGTTGTGGTACAGATTGTTCTTCTATGACAGAGTTGATGTTAAGTCATGCTATGGGAGTAAAAGGCGAAGATATTATGTTTTCATCCAATGATACTCCGGCAGAAGAATTTGTATATGCAGATAAGATCGGCGCGATTATTAACCTGGACGATTTTACCCATATTGACTTTTTGGAGAAAACCATTGGTCATTTGCCGAAGACCTTAAGTTGTCGCTATAATCCGGGTGGATATTTTGCTATTGCAAACGATATTATGGACAATCCAGGTGACTCAAAGTATGGTTTTACTACAGAGCAGTTGTTTGAAGGCTATAAGATTATGAAACAAAAGGGTGTAGAGAATTTCGGTATTCATGCATTTTTGGCAAGCAATACAGTGACTAACGAGTATTATCCTACACTGGCAAAAACTTTGTTTGAACTGGCCGTTAAGTTGAAAGAAGAAACAGGTGCGCATATTACCTTTATTAATCTGTCAGGTGGTATTGGTATTCCTTACAGACCGGAGCAAGAGGCTAATGATATTAAGGTGATTGGTGAAGGTGTGCGTAAAGCTTTCGAAGAAATCTTAGTGCCTGCAGGCATGGGGGATGTGGCTATTTACACAGAACTTGGCCGTTTTATGATGGCACCTTACGGACATTTAGTAACAAAGGTTCTTCATGAGAAACATACTCACAAAGAATACATAGGTGTGGATGCCTGTGCAGTTAATTTAATGCGTCCGGCTATGTATGGTGCGTATCACCACGTCACGGTGCTTGGCAAGGAAGATGCAGAATGCGACCATAAGTATGACGTAGTAGGTTCTTTGTGTGAGAATAATGATAAGTTTGCCATCGACAGAATGCTGCCGGAAATCGAAATCGGTGATTACATTGCTATTCATGATACGGGTGCACATGGATTTGCCATGGGTTACAACTACAACGGTAAATTGAAGTCAGCAGAGCTTTTGTTAAGGGAAGATGGAAGTGTGCAGTTGATTCGTCGTGCGGAAACACCGAAGGATTATTTTGCAACCTTCGATTGTTTTGATATCTATAATAAAATGTTTGACTAAATAGGAAGGGCTTGTGTTAGTAATAACATGAGCCTGTTTTTCAAAAGAACATAAGGAGAATGAGTTATGAGATATCCTCAAGCCTTGAAAAAAGGTGAATGTATCGGTTTTCCGGCACCATCCTTTGGATGTGCAGTAGAACCTTATTATTCGGCATTTCAGAATAGTTTAAAGAAGTGGGAGCATCTGGGGTATAGAACTCTGCCGGGATCAAATGCTTATGCAGGTGAAGGTGTAGGAATAAGTAATACTCCTCAAAAGTGTGGTGAAGAACTAACGCAAATGTATTTGTCACAGGATGCAAAGGTGTTGATATCCTGTGGTGGTGGGGAATTAATGTGTGAAATTTTGGATTATGTAGATTTTGAAAAAATTTCCCAAGCGCAACCTAAATGGTTTATGGGGTATTCAGATAATACAAATATGACCTATCTGTTGGCAACGCTTTGCGATACGGCAAGTATTTATGGTCCGGGAGCGGGAACCTTTGGTATGGAGCCATGGCATGAGTCTGTTCAGGATGCTTATGAATTATTGATTGGAAAAAAACAGAACATGAAGGGGTATGAACTCTGGGAGAAAGAGTCCTTGAAAAATGCGGAAGATCCTTTGATACCATATAATGTGACGGAACCTAGAGTATTAAAGGCATATTATAAAGGAAAATTTCTGGATAAACCGGAAATGATAACCGAGGAAATCCACATGGCAGGACGTTTGTTAGGCGGTTGTATGGACTGTCTGGTAAATCTTTTGGGAACCAAGTTTGATAAAACTCTGGAATTTACTGAAAAATATGCAGAGGATGGCGTATTGTGGTTTTTGGAAGCTTGCGATTTGAATGTGTTTAGTATTCGGCGTGCTATGTGGCAGATGGAGCATGCCGGCTGGTTTAAAAATGTAAAAGGTTTTATTTTTGGCCGTCCCTTAAATGGTGATACTATTATAAATTTGGATGCTTATCAGGCGGTGTTGGCGGTGGCATCAAAATATAATGTACCGGTGATTATGGATGCAGATATAGGACATAGGGCACCTATGATGCCATTGGTAGTGGGCAGCATGGCACAGATAACCGTAAAAAGAAATGACATTGAAGTGAAGATGGAATATAGATAATATAAAAACCGGTTGGTTTCAGACCAGCCGGTTTTTAACTTCAAAATATTAACTATTCTTCATGACAACCTGCTCAAACATGTCTGCTACATGTTCGCAACCATCACAACACTTTTCTAAACGGTCGTAAATAGTAGTCCATGCAAGAATAGATACAGCATTTGTCTCTTCGGTATATAAGCGACGCATTGCCTCGGTGTACAGACGATCACCTTCTTCTTCCAAACCATTAACCTCAACAATTTTCTCCTTTAAAAGAGTTGACTTGCGGAAGTTATGCATTTCCTGAGTAATCTCTTTTAATGCATTACAACAGCGGGAGATAAGGCTCGTAAATTCTTTTACTTCAGAACGTAAAGTAGTAATGTTAAACATATATATTCCTAAAAGTACATCTTCAATAGAATCTGTCACATCATCAATAGTACGGGATAGTTCTACAATATCTTCACGCTCAATAGGGGGAAGAAACTCTTTCATTAAACGTTCCATCATTTCGTGCTTTATACCATCAGCAGCATGCTCGATTTCATGCATTGCATCAAGCTGTGCTTTTATATTGGCAACATCGAAATTATCAAAACAACTCTGCAAAAGAGTAGCGGCGTCATTTGCATAAAAAATACCTTTCGCAAATGCGTCAAAATAGTAGTTGCTTTCCTTTTTTGCCATAATTATATCTCCTTTTTATTCATTAAAACAGCCACATAAATAATTTTGCCATTAAAAATCCGATCATACCGCATCCAGGGAAGGTAAGCACCCAAGTAAGTACCATTTCTTTTACAACGCCCCAGTTAACATTAGAGAGACGACGAGCAGCACCTACACCCATGATTGCAACGGTTTTGGTATGTGTAGTAGAGACCGGGATTCCTGTAACGGAAGATAACAGTAAACATCCTGCACCTGCTAAATCGGCTGCAAATCCCTGATATTTTTCTAACTTAACCATATCCATGCCAACAGCTTTGATAATACGATAACCACCAATGGAGGTACCCAGCGCCATTACCGCACTACATAGAATCATTAGCCAGATGGGAATCTCAAAATTGTTTACATCAGCTTGTCCATTTGCTAAAAAGATACCCAGCATGAATACGCCCATAAACTTTTGACCATCTTGTGCACCGTGCATGAATGCCATAGCGGCGCCACCAGCTACCTGCCCACCTTTGAAAAAGGGTTGCGTTTTGCGGCGGTCCATGTTCTTACATATTGTCTCAATAATCTTTACTGTGCCCCAACCGAATCCGAAACCAAGTAAAGTAGATAATCCTAAACCGTATACTACTTTAATCCATTCGCTACCATTGATACCACCTAAACCTCCGTGAAGAGCAATTGCAGCACCGGATATACCGGCAATTAATGCATGGCTTTCGCTTGTAGGAATTCCAAACCACCAAGCGGCGGTTGCCCAAGTTACGATAGCAAACAGTGCAGCACAAAGTGCCACCAATGCATCACCGGAATTACCACCGAAATCTACCATTTTGTAAATAGTAGCAGCTACGCTGGCATTTACCATGGTCATTACAAAAACTCCTAAAAAGTTAAATACCGCTGCCATTAAAATAGCAGCCTTAGGAGACATGGACTTAGTGGACACGCAGGTCGCAATTGCATTAGGAGCATCTGTCCATCCATTAACCAAAACCACTCCAAGAGTCAGTGCTACAGTAATAGCTAATACCGGACTAGAAACTAATTGAGAAAGAAACTCTGCTAACGAAATTGTCATAACTTTTCCTTTCCGTGTGTAAATATTCTTTTGTCTTTTATAATGTGATTTTTTACACAATTATATATTAGCTGAAATTATGCAATTTGTCTATCGTTTTGTCGAATGTAAAGAAAGTTTTACAAAAGTAAAATAAAATTTACATTTCTTTTGACAAAAGAAAAACCCTTGAAAATCAAGGGTTTTTACTGCCGGCAGCCGGACTCGAACCGGCACGAGGTCGCCCCCGGTAGATTTTGAGTCTACTGCGTCTGCCATTCCGCCACGCCGGCGTTCGTTATTCTTAACGACAAAAATGATTTTAGCATAGTTTTATAGAAAAAGCAAGATGTTTTTTTGGAATTTTTTAAACAATTTAGACATATATGTGAGTAATTCTATTTGACGTAAGCTTTTTTGTAAGGTAATATAATAGTAGAATTTTTTTGAGGGAGAAATTTAAGGAGAAATACTATGGGATTATTTGATAAGTTTAAGAAGAAAACGACAGAAGTTGTAGAAGAAACTCAGGAGATGAATGTTGCAGAAGAAGTGGCGGAAACATCTGTAGAGAATACAGTGGAGGAAACTCCGGTAGTAAAGGAAGCAGAAACTCCTGCGGAAGCACCTGTGGAAAATAAGGTAGAAGAAAAAGAACCGGTGCAGGTAGACACTGAAGTGAAAGAAAATGAACCGCAGATGGCTGAGGTGGCAAATGGTGGCAGAAGATTCACCCTGTTAGTAGAGAATGCAAAACAGCTTACTGAGGCAGAAGGAATAATGATTGCAGGTATGTTATATGGTAATGTGCAGGTAGGAGATGAAGTATACATGTTATTACCGAATCATACCATGATGATGTCTAAAATAGATGCCCTTGAGATTGCAGCAGGACAGAATGCTGAGAGTGCAGAAAATCAAAAGGTAGTATTACAGTTTAAAGAAATAAAGGATATTAATCAAGTGCCTCGCTATACGGTAATTACCAGTATTCGTCCGCAGGAGAAACCCAGTGTTGATACAACAATTGAAAATCCGCATTTGTTAGGACTTTCCATGGATTATCCCAGATTAAATAAAGATCCGCTTTATATGAATTTACTTGTTTTTGAGATTTGTCATGCATATTTCCTTGTGCCGGCTCGTGTAAATAATAATCCGGTGAAGAATATGGATGGAACGGCAACCTTCCAACAGGATACCCAAATCCGTTTCCCGGGACTGCCGGATCCGACCGATAACAACAAGTCTGTATTTACTGTCTTTACGGATTGGTTGGCCTTGGCAAATTGGAAAAATCTGTTTGACGAAACTCATCCGCCGAAAGCAATTATTATGCGTTTTCCGGATGTAATAAACGTATGTAAAGATAACGGTGTGATTATAAATGCATTCGGACCCACAAGTATATATTTACCTAACGAAGTGATGCAAAAAATTACTAGTTTGGAAGGTTATAAGCAGGAATTCGGAACAACAGAGCAGTAAGAAAATATCTTATCATAAAAGTTACAAAGATGTGAAAGGCGGTGCCTGAGTGAAGCTACTATTTACCATAATATTAGTGCTTGCAGTAATTGTAATAGGATACTTCATGTTAAGAACATATCGTGAAATGCATAAATTGTCAGATACAGTAGGGATTGTTTTGTATCTTGGTCTGGCAATGGTGTTTTTCAATATGATTGCTTTGCTAACGGAGGAAAAAGACGTATATTTGCTCATGTATAGCGGATATTTTATTGCGTCTGATTGGCTGTTTTATTATTTGTTATATTTTTCCATAGAATTTATCGGAAATGATTTTGATAAGTATGTTAGAAGAAAGTTCATTTGCTTCTTACTGTTTGCAGATTCCCTTTCTGTAGCATTAAATAATGTGTTTGGACATTTGTTTGATGCTGAGAGAGTTACCATGTTCGAAAACGAACAGTTTTTCCAATTAGTACTGACTCCGTATTTTATGATACATTACGCCATCGTTCTAATGATGTTTGTATTGTGTTTGATTAGTCTTTTGAAAAAGGTTATTCGCGCAGCAGTATTTTATCGGAGTAAGTATGTTGCCATTGTATTATGTATTGTGCTTATTGCCGCTTTAAATGCACTTTCACTGCGTCTGCCGTTAGATTTTTCGGTAGTGGGTTATGTGCTGGAAGCTATTTGTATTTACTATTGTACGTTTGTTTATACACCGCAACGTCTATTGCCCAAAACCTTATTGCAGGTAGCCAAGGGAATGGAAATCGGTTTGTTTGTTATGGACGTAGACGGTAATGAATTATATAGTAATCATTATGCGAAAATGCTTTTGGGTACAGATCAGCCTGTTACAGATAAAACCGGACAGACTTTGGAAGAATGGTGTCGTAGTAAGTATTTGAACAGTAAGGCAGTATTTTCCAGAGAACAGGTTTTTTATCGAGGTGAGGAAGAACTGAATATAAAGATTCAGCTGCAAAGAATGGTGGATTCACGTAAGCAGTTGCAGGGAGGCTATTTTACCTTGCAGGATCGTACGGAAGAAATCAACAAAATGAAGCGAGAGCATTACCTTGCTACGCATAACACTCTGACCGATATGTATAATAAAGAGTTCTTTAATGAACAGGCAGAGAAATATATTAAGCAGTATGATGATATTGAAATGCTGATGGTGTGTACAGATATCAAGGAATTTAAAATGGTAAATGATTTCCTGGGTACACAAATCGGTGACTTAGTATTAAAAAATGTAGCCCGTATGATAAAAGAAAATTTACCGGATGCTATGATACAGGGGCATTTGGGTAATGATATTTTTGCTATCTTGATTGCCAAGGAAGAGTTTACGGAAGATGCCATTATTTTTAAGGATCAGGTAAGTTTTTTTGAGGGTAGCGAAAAGGAAATTACATTCCCTATTTTAAATTATGTGGGTGTTTATGAAATAACCAATCGCTCCTTGCCGGTATCTGTAATGTGTGACCGTGCGAGAATGGCTATTTCAAAGATAAAGGGAGATTATCATAAACGTATTGCGTATTATGATAGTGTACTGCGTGAAGATGCTTTATATGAGCAGGAGTTAATCGGTGATTTAGATGCTGCATTGAGTGAGGAACAATTACAGATGTTCCTGCAACCTCAGATTGCTACTTCCGGCAAAATGATAGGAGCAGAAGCACTGGTAAAGTGGATACATCCGGTAAAAGGAATGATTTCGCCGGGCGAATTTATACCGGTATTTGAAAAGAATGGTCTTATTTGTGATGTGGACAAGCATATTTGGGAGCTTGCCTGCAGACAGCTTCGTAAGTGGAAGCAGGAGGGACGTCCGGATTTATACATATCGGTTAATATTTCACCAAAGGATTTGTATTTCTTGAATATTTATCAGATTTTTACAGAGCTGGTTAAGAAATACAATATTTCACCAAAGAACATTAAGTTGGAGATTACGGAAACCGCCATTGCCATGGACTTTAAACGACAGTTGGAATTGATTACAAAGCTTCGTAATGCAGGATTTATAGTGGAAATGGACGATTTTGGAAGTGGTTATTCTTCGTTGAATATGTTAAAGGATATTCAAGTAGATGTTATTAAAATTGATATGGCTTTCTTGCGAAAAGCTAATGATGAGGAACGAAGTCGAAAGATTCTGGAAATGATTATTTCTCTTTCTAAGCAGCTGGGAATGACGGTTATTACCGAAGGTGTAGAGCAGGAAGAGCAGGTAAAGTTCCTAACGGAAATGGGTTGCGATATATTCCAGGGATATTATTTCGGTAAGCCTATGGAAGTGAAGCAGTTTGAGGAGAAATTCTCCGTATATGGTTAAAGCACAAAATACAAACTCTTACATAATCTATAGTAATTAGGTTATGTAGGAGTTTTTTTATGGCTTTAGTTGTATTGGATGCAGGACACGGAGGAGCAAATCCGGGGGCTGTATATAATGGACGCCAGGAAAAGGATGATGTATTGGCTTTAACGTTGGCAATTGGAGATATTTTGGAGGCAAGTGGTGTGGATGTGTATTACACCAGAACAACAGATGTATATGAAACACCATTGCAAAAGGCACAGGAAGCTAATTTAACAGGAGCAGACTATTTTGTATCCATTCATCGTAACTCTAGTCCCATACCAAACCAATATACCGGTATAGAATCGCTGGTTTACAGCCCTTATGGGGAGGCGGCAAGATTGGCTGCGAATATTAATGAGCAGTTAGAGGATGTTGGATATGCGAACCAGGGGGTAAATCAAAGGCAAAACCTGGTAGTACTTCGACGTACACAAATGCCGGCAGTATTGGTAGAGGTGGGGTTTATTAATACGGATGCAGACAATATGATGTTTGACAATACCTTTGATGAAACCGCGGAAGCAATTGCGGAAGGGATTTTACAGACGTTAGGTTGAAAATTTACACAGATTTTACATTCATTTTGCAATATCCGGTTGTAGATTTTTCATTTGTAAGTTAAACTTACATTATGTCTGTATTACGAAACAGACTTGAATGAAATAATAACAACAGATAGGATAAAGTGAGGTAAAATATGGATTTCTTTGACGGATTAAATTTACTTTTAGGTTTGGCATTGTTTTTGTTCGGTATGAACCTAATGGGAGATTCTTTAGCAGCCGCATCAGGCGGACGTTTAGAGAAGATTTTGGAGAAGTTGACCAATAGTCCGCTAAAGGCAGTGGCTATGGGTGCAGCGGTAACAGCTGTTATTCAATCGTCTTCTGCAACTACAGTTATGGTAGTTGGTTTTGTTAATTCGGGAATTATGAAGCTGAATCAGGCAGTAGGCATTATTATGGGTGCTAATATTGGTACCACCATTACAGCATGGATTTTAAGTTTGACAGGTATTGAAAGTGATAGTTTTTTACTTCAAATGTGTAAACCTTCTTCTTTCTGTCCGCTGCTTGCAGTAGTCGGGATTGCCATTACCATGTTCAGTAAGAATGAACAGAAGAGAAATATTGCAAATATTATGATAGGTTTTGCCATATTAATGACCGGTATGGATACAATGAGTGCGGCGGTAAAGCCTCTTAGAGATGTGCCTGAATTTACAAGCATTTTAACAAAGTTCTCTAATCCCTTCTTGGGACTTTTGGCAGGTTTGATTTTGACAGCGATTATTCAGTCATCCTCAGCCTCTGTAGGTATTTTACAGGCACTGTGCTTAAGTGGAGCAGTAGGCTTTAATACTGCATTACCGATTATTATGGGACAGAATATTGGTACTACGGTAACGGCTCTTATTTCCAGTATCGGTGCTAATAAAAATGCAAAGAGAACTGCACTTATCCATGTGTATTTTAATGTAATAGGAACCGCAGTGTTTATGGCAGGTTTCTATTTGCTTCATGCGATTTTGGATTTCCCATTTATGTACAAGATGGCATCACCTTCTGATATTGCGACGGTACACACGATTTTCAATGTGACGGCAACGGTTATATTACTTCCCTTTTCTAAGCAGTTGGTGAAACTGGCAACTCTCAGTATACCGGAAGAGGCGGTTGTAGTAGAAAAGACACATGCGGAAGAAGTATTAAGTATTTTGGATCCTCGTTTCTTAGAAATGCCTTCTTATGCGGTGGAGCAAAGCCGTAGTGCTGCATGTAGTATGGCGGAACTGGCTGAAGAGTCTATTAATTTGGCGATGGAGCTTTTATCTAATTATGATGAAGCTAAGGCAAAACGAGTGGTAGAGCTGGAGGATGAAATTGATATTTTCGAAGATCATATCGGTTCTTATCTGGTAAAGGTAAGCTCCAAGAATTTGTCTCAGGCTGACAGCCATACAGCATCCGTGGTTTTGCATAGTATCGGTGACTTTGAACGAATTTCTGACCATGCAAGAAACATTAAAGAAGCAGCGCAGGAAATGTATGAAAAGAAGTTGGAATTCTCTGATAAGGCAAAGGAAGAGTTGGAAGTATTTAAGCGTGCAATTCATGATATTGTAAAGCTTTCCACACTCAGCTTTTTGGAAGAGGATTTGAAGCTGGCGGCACAGGTAGAGCCATTAGAAGAAGTAATTGATAAATTAAATGATGAGATTAAGCAGAGACATGTGAAGAGACTTCGTAAAGGCAAGTGTACTATTGAATTAGGTTTTGTATTGTCAGATATTACTACGGATTTGGAACGAATCTCAGATCATTGTTCTAATGTTGCAGTTTGTCTATTGGAAGTACATGATGATGAATTGGATTCTCATGCTTATGTAAATCAATTAAAGAAAGATAATAATATTGACTTTGCAAGTAAGGTTATTGCATATGAACAGCGCTACCAGCTTCCTTAGAAATGTGCGAAGCCAGAGACAAAAAGAGGAAAAAGAAAATGACACTGATTTATGTAGTGGAAGACGATAAAAGTATTCAGGAAATTGAAACCTTTGCCCTGTCTAGTTCTGGCTACAGGGCAGAAGGCTTTGATAATGCTTCACAGTTTTATGAAGCACTTAATAGAGAAATTCCCAGCTTGATTCTTTTGGATATTATGCTACCGGATGAAGACGGTCTTACCATTGTTAAAAAGCTTCGTCAGGAAAAAGATACACAAAATATACCGGTAATCATGGTGACAGCGAAAACCGGTGAGTTGGACAAGGTAAAATGCTTAGACAGTGGTGCGGATGATTACATGACAAAACCTTTCGGTGTAATGGAAATGATTTCCAGGGTGAAGGCAGTGCTTAGAAGAACCCAAATTGAACCGAAAGAGAGTGTATTACGAATTGGTTATGTTGTTTTAGACAGAAGCCGTCATATGGTCAGTGTAAATGACCAACTGTGTGAATTAACATACAAGGAATATGAGCTATTGAAGCTTTTGATGACAAATGCAGGTATTGTAGTTTCAAGACAAGAGATTTTAGATAAAGTGTGGGGAACGGATTTTGTAGGAGAATCCAGAAGTCTGGATATGCATATTAAGACACTGCGTCAAAAGCTTCGGGAAGAAGGTTCTTTAATTAAGACAGTTCGAAATGTTGGATATATAATGAATCCGGGTATTGATTAGTAGGAGTGTACCTATGAAAAGAAAAATTAATATTAGAATTGTTTCATTAGCATTGTTGGCAATCGTGGCAACAATGCTATTTGTTACAATTGCCTTTAATAATTTATATAAGCAGCAGATGAAAGATGATTTGAAGCTGTATGCAAAGTTTATGGGGCAATATGATAATATCGAGAATATTTATGGGGTAGCAGACATTATGAGAGTGGAGGGACTGCGTATTACCCTTTTGGACAATAGTGGTAAGGTGCTTTTTGATAATGAGGCCGATGTTACCAAAATGGACAACCATGCTACCCGTCCGGAAATCCGAGCAGCGATAAGCGAAGGAGAAGGGGATGCTGTACGTAGGTCTACAACTATGGAAAAAAACACCTATTATTATGCTGTTAAATTGGTGGATGACAGTGTTTTGCGAGTATCGAAAGAAACACAGAGTCCGTTAAGCTTTTTTGTAATACTGATGCCTAATATGATTCTTATAATAGTGGTACTGTCGGTTATGTCCTTAATAATTGCCCATTTTTTGACTAAGAGTTTGATTAATCCCATAGAGAGATTGACGGAGAATTTGGAAGGTAGTGAGCAGATTACACATTATGAGGAGTTGGAGCCTTTTATAAAGGTAATTCGGGAGCAGCACAGAGATATACTAAAAAGCGCCAAACTCCGACAGGAGTTTACAGCCAATGTTACGCATGAATTGAAAACGCCCTTGACTTCTATTTCTGGTTATGCGGAGTTAATTGAAAATGGTATGGCTTCGGAAGCGGACGTGACTAGATTCGCACAAGGAATTCACACCAATGCCAATCGATTGCTGGTCTTGATTAATGATATTATTCGTTTGTCAGAACTGGATTCGGCAGAAGAGGAAATCTCTATGGAGAAGCTGGATTTGTACGAGATGGCAGCTACCTGTGTGGAAATGCTAGAGCCAAATGCAGAGAAGCATTGTGTATCAATATCGCTTGAAGGGGAGCAGTGTTATGTTTATGGCAACAGAATGATGATAGAAGAACTTCTTTATAATCTGTGTGACAATGCAATTCGATATAATAATGTAAATGGTAGTGTGAAGGTGGAAGTGAGAGCGACGAAAAAGGAAACCGTACTAATGGTAAGCGACACCGGTATCGGTATTCCCAAGGAACATCAAGAGCGTATTTTCGAGCGCTTCTATCGGGTGGATAAGAGTCGGTCCAAATCTACCGGAGGTACAGGATTGGGACTTGCTATTGTAAAGCATATTATTGCAAAGCATCATGCGCAGTTGGAAATAGATAGTGAACCGGGAAAAGGAACTACTATGAAAGTGATTTTCGGTGGTGAAAGGTAAAAGGTCGAAGAATAACTTTCGACCTTTTTTTGTTATTATTTTTATAGAAACTGTCAAGTTATCTAAAGTTGAAGAATATAATTAAATACAAAATTCAGAAACATAGATAGAAAGGGGAGTTTGTGTGAAAAAAGGAATGTGTAAGCAGGAGAGTGGTGTACCTATAGTAAATTTGTTAATATATTTATTGTTTGCTTATATAGTGACGACCGGGATATTACTGTTGTTAGCACTTCTTCTGTACAAGTTAAAGCTGTCAGAAAACATTATTTCGGGCGGAATAACTCTTACATATGTGGTTGCAAGTTTTTTGGGCGGTTTTATGGCAGGCAAGAAAATGAAGCAAAAGAAATATCTTTGGGGATTACTTATGGGTGTGGTCTACTACATAGTATTGCTGGTCTTATCGTTGGTATTTAATTATGCCGCCATGGAGGTGTCAAGTACAATGTTTACCACTTTTATTTTGTGTTGTGGCGGCGGAATGTTGGGTGGAATGGTCAGTTAAATATGTTTTTTTACAAAATAATGCATAAAAAGCTTTTAAAATGAATTTACTTGTGTTATAATCCATGTTGAATATTCTTGTAATTATGTTGAGAATCTAAGGAGGCTAAGTAATGAAGCACATTAAAACTTTAACAACAAGAGATTTAAAAGAATCTATGAAAAAGGGTGGCTGCGGCGAGTGCCAGACTTCTTGCCAGTCAGCATGTAAGACTTCTTGTACTGTTGGTAATCAGAGTTGCGAAAAGATTAAATAGTCGAAGTTATATGAACTATGTAAGCAGCGATATTAAGTCGCTGCTTACAATGCGTTTAGGAATAGAAAGGTTTTAGGGAAGAAACGTGATACATCAGTATAAAAATAACGGATATAACATTGTTATGGATGTGAACAGCGGTTCCGTTCATATAGTGGATGACATAGTTTATGATATGATTCCTTTGGTGGAGCCTTTGGTGACAGAGGGAATAAAGGATGCGGATACTGTTAAAGCAGCAGTGTTGGCTTTAGGCAACATTCCTTATCCGGAGGAAGAAATTAAGGAAGCGGTAGATGAGGTGCTGGAACTGGAAAAGGCAGGACAGCTTTTCATGCCGGATATATATGAAAATTATATATTTGACTTTAAAAAGCGCGAAACAGTAGTGAAAGCTCTTTGTTTGCATATTGCACATGATTGCAATCTGGCTTGTCAGTATTGCTTTGCGGAAGAAGGCGAATATCATGGCAGAAGAGCTCTTATGAGCTTTGAAGTGGGTAAAAAAGCATTGGATTTCCTTGTGGCAAATTCCGGTAATCGTGTGAATTTAGAGGTGGATTTCTTTGGTGGAGAGCCACTGATGAATTGGCAGGTGGTAAAGGATTTAGTGGCTTACGGAAGAAGTTTAGAGGAACCAAACAATAAGAAGTTCCGCTTTACCCTTACCACAAACGGTGTACTTTTAAATGATGATATTTTAGAGTTTGCCAATAAAGAAATGGCTAATATAGTTCTTAGTATTGACGGACGTAAATGTGTGCATGACAAAATGCGTCCTTTCCGTGGCGGTCAGGGCAGTTATGATTTGATTGTACCGAAGTTCCAGAAGGTGGCGGAAAGCAGAGACCAAATGGATTATTATGTGAGAGGTACTTTTACTCATCATAATCTTGATTTTTCACAGGACGTTTTACATTTGGCAGATTTGGGCTTTAAACAAATTTCAGTAGAGCCGGTAGTGGCACCATCGGAAGAAGCCTATGCTATTCGTGAAGAGGATATTCCTTTCTTGAAGGAAGAGTATGATCGTTTGGCAAAAGAAATGATTGAACGCAGAAAGAACGGACAGAAGTTTAATTTTTTCCACTTTATGATTGATTTACAGGGTGGTCCTTGCGTGGCGAAGAGACTTTCCGGTTGTGGCTCAGGAACAGAGTATCTGGCAGTAACACCTTGGGGAGATTTTTATCCTTGTCATCAGTTTGTTGGACAGGAAAAGTTCTTAATGGGTAATGTAGATACCGGAATTACCAATACGGATATCCGGGATGAGTTTAAGTGTTGTAATGTTTATGCCAAGGATGCATGCAAGAAATGTTTTGCAAAATTCTACTGCAGTGGTGGTTGTGCTGCAAATGCATATAATTTTACCGGTTCTATTAACGGTACTTATGATATTGGCTGTGAGTTGCAGAGAAAACGTGTGGAATGTGCCATTATGTTAAAAGCAGCAGAACTGGATGAAGAATAGTTTTGGAAAGAAGTGAGGTAAGAAATGAAGAAAAGTAGAGCGATTCTTGTGTTGATAGCACTTTTCATAGCTTTGGTCGGTATTGGTTTTATTGATATTTTCGGTATTGATGGTAAGGGCAAGGGCAGTGCATCAGACATTAATCTTGGTTTGGATTTGGCAGGTGGTGTCAGCATTACCTATCAGGTTGTAGGTGATGAGGAACCGGATGCTACAGATATGAGTGATACCATCAGTAAGCTTCAAAAACGTGTAGAGCAGTATAGCACGGAAGCGATTGTATATCAGGAAGGTACAGACCGTATTAATATTGAAATTCCGGGTGTATCCGATGCGAATGTTATTTTGCAGGAGCTTGGTAAGCCGGGTACCTTATACTTTATTGCAGAAACAGATGATGCTGGAAATGCAAACTATTCCTTAAAACCGGTAACCAATGAAAGTGGAGCTTTGATTGGTTATGAGTATACTTTGGACAGGACCATTGCAGAATTACAGGCAGACGGCTCTATTAAGTTGGTAGGTACTGATGTAAAGGATGCGCAGGCAAAGGGTTACCAGGATGAGATGGGGAACCAAGCAATCGTGGTAGAACTTTTAATGACAGATGAAGGTACCAAAAAGTTTGCAGATGCGACCCAAAGAGCATATAATCGCGGAGAAACATTAGGTATTTATTATGACGGACAGTTTGTCAGTGTACCGAATGTAGGTGTAGTAATTACAGATGGTGCAGCGGTAATTGAAGGTCAGAGTACTTATGAAGAAGCCGAGAGTCTTGCTTCTACAATCCGTATTGGTGGTTTGAAGCTGGAGTTGGAAGAATTACATTCTAAGGTAGTGGGCGCACAGCTTGGTGTAGAAGCGATTGAAACCAGTTTAATGGCCGGTGCGGTAGGCTTTGGAATTGTTGTAATCTTTATGATTGCAGTGTACTTTATTTCCGGTTTGGCATCTGCTCTTGCGTTGGCATTATATGTAGTTTTAATTGTATTATTATTGAATGGCTTTGATTTGACGCTGACACTTCCGGGTGTGGCAGGTATTATTCTTTCTATCGGTATGGCAGTAGATGCAAATGTTATTATTTTTGCACGTATTCGTGAAGAGCTGGCAGAAGGAATCAGTGTTAAAACTGCTATGAAGACCGGTTTTGATAAGGCATTATCTGCGATTATTGACGGAAATATTACTACTTTGATTGCAGCAGGTGTACTTTGGGTATTGGGCCCCGGAACGGTAAAGGGTTTTGCACAGACTTTGGCATTGGGTATTGTATTGTCTATGTTTACGGCACTTACCATTACAAAGCTTATACTGACAGCACTTTATAGTATTGGTTTTAAGCAGGAAAAGTGGTACGGCGTTGCAAAGGAACGTAAAACCATTGATTTCCTTGGTAAAAAACACATTTTCTTTGTGGCTTCCATTGCACTTGTAGTGGCTGGTTTTGTAGTAATGGGTGTAAACAAAGCGACTACGGGTGATGTGTTGAACTTCAGTTTAGAGTTCAAGGGTGGTACTGCAACAGCGGTTAACTTTAATGAAAACAAGACTTTGGATGAAGTAAATAAGAATATTGTACCATTGGTAGAAGATATTTCCGGCAGTGCAGTACAGATTCAGACGGTACAGAATTCTAATGAAGTAATATTTAAGACATCTACTTTGGATGTAGAGCAACGTGAAGCTTTGGGACAGATGTTTATGGATGAGTTTGGTGTTGGTGAATCTATGATTACCTCTGAAACAATCAGTTCCACGATTAGTAATGAAATGCAATCGGATACTATTATAGCGGTGGCAGTTGCGATTGTGTTTATGTTGATTTATATCCGAATCCGCTTTAGTGATGTTCGATTTGGTATTAGTAGTGTAGTGGCATTGTTACATGATGTATTGGTAGTGTTGGCGTTTTATGCAGTGGCAAGAGTTTCCGTAGGTAATACTTTTATTGCCTGTATGTTGACTATTGTGGGTTATTCCATTAATGCAACCATTGTTATTTTTGATCGTGTTCGTGAGAATATGGCAGTAATGACTAGAAGAGAAACGCTGAAGGATGTTATAAACAAGAGTATTACACAGACATTATCCAGAAGTATATTTACTTCCCTAACCACATTTATCATGGTAGCAGCATTGTATGTATTAGGTGTTACCAGTATTCGTGAATTTGCATTACCTTTGATGGTTGGTATTTTGTGCGGTACTTATTCATCAATTTGCATTGCAGGTGCATTGTGGTATGTACTTCGCGAGAAGTTCCCTCCGAAGCCTAATACGGAAGAATAAAATAAATAGTCTGCTTTGAGTTGAGCATCCCCTCTTTGAAGGGGATGCTTTTTATGACGTTTTCAAACAGTGTGTTCTATGATATAATTAATGTAAACAGGTTGGGATACCAATATGTCGGTTACCATGATAGTACGAGGAATAAAATAATCGGAGGAAGGAAGTATGGTTTGGTATTATTTAATAACTTCTATACTTGTGCTGATTAACTTAATCATTTTAGTAGTTAAATTTGAGGGCAAACAAATAATCTACTATTTAACTTTGTTGGGATTGCTTATGACAGTGGCTTGTAGCGGATATTTGGCGCTTGCTCTTTCTACGAATATTTCAGAAGCGATTTTGGCGAAAAAAATATATTACATAGGTGGTTGTTTTGTTCCACCGATAGTATTTTTTGCGGTATGTGCTCTTTGTAATTTTAAAGTAGCAGGTTGGTTAAGGAATCTACTGTATTTATACAGCTTTTTAGTATATGGAATGGTACTGTCCATAGGGTATAATGACTTGTATTATATAAATATCTACATGGATAAGTACCACGATGTAACAGTGTTAAAATATGAGTATGGAATTGGACATATCTTTTTTGATTTGCTTTTGTATGGATATATCATTGCCGGGTTGGTTTTGCTGCTATACAGCTTATATAAGAAGTATGCTGTTTCAAGAAAAAATCTGTGGGCACTTATTATGTTGGAGTGCGCAAACATTTTTCTTTTCGTTGTTGGCAGAGGACTGGATTCTGAATTCGAGATAATGCCGTTAATGTATGTGATAGATACTTGGATTTTTCTTTATATGCATAAACGTACCGCTATGTACAATATTGAAGACAGTATTATGAGTTCCTTGGGGAGGCAGGAAACGTATGGGTATATTATGTTTGATAATCGTATGAATTATTTGGGATGTAATGACATTGCCCAAATGATTATTCCGGAGATTTCACAGTGTAAGGTGGATTTGCAAGTAAAGAACAATCCGCAAGTGGAAACGGTTTTGCAGTGGATAAGGGATTATTCAACAGATATGAATGATGAATTCAGCTACGAAACCAAAGATAAGCATTATCATTGTTCTGTAGAAAAACTACGTCATGATGAGAAAGCTTGTGGTTATATTATTGAAATGCAGGAGGATACGGATAAATGGAATTACTTAAAACTGCTGTCTTCCTATAATTCAGAGCTGGAAAGACAGGTGGAGGAGAAAACAGAGCACATTACCAATATACAGTCGCAAGTATTGGTAGGAATTGCAGATATAGTAGAAAACAGGGATGACAGCACGGGTGGTCATATTAAACGTACCAGTGATGTGATTCGAATTATAATGGATGTAATTCGCGAGAATAATATTCTTTCCTTGGATGAGCAGTTCTGTAAGGATATTATTAAGGCTGCGCCTATGCATGATTTGGGCAAAATAGGAATAGATGATAAGATTTTGAGAAAGCCGGGAAGGCTGACGGAAGAAGAGTTTGCTATTATGCAGACCCATACCATAAAAAGTGCAGCACTTGTGGAAAGTATTTTAAAAGGTGTGGAGGAAGATCATTTTGTAAAAATTGCCATGAATGTAGCAAGGCATCATCATGAAAAGTGGAATGGATGCGGTTATCCGGATAAGCTAAAGGGTGAGGAGATACCTTTGGAAGCCAGAATTATGGCAATTGCAGATGTTTATGACGCGTTGGTAAGTAAACGGTGCTATAAGGAAGCCATGAGCTTTGATGAGGCTTCAAAGGTAATGCTTACGTCCATGGGTAGTCATTTTGACCCGGAGCTGGAGCAAGTGTTTTTGTTAAGTAGAGAACGGTTGGAGGAATATTATATAATGGCATGAGTGTTGAAGTGCGGTACTTAATTTTGCGAGATGAGTATTAGACTTGAAATGCTTTAACGGAGTAATTATGGAAAAGTGGTTAGTAGCGGCCAAGAGGGCTGATTTTCAGGAGTGGAGCAGAAAATTTAAGATAGATCAGGTATTGGCTCGGATTATTCGTAATCGGGATGTAGAAACAGAGGATGAGGTAGAGAAATTCCTCTATGGTACTATGGATGCTTGTTATTCTCCCTGGTTGCTTCGGGGAATGGAGCAGGGAATAGAACTTTTGAAACAGGAGATTGAACAAGGTAGTAATCTGCGGGTTATTGGGGATTATGATGTAGATGGAGTTTGTTCTACTTACATTTTGACAGAGGGATTACAGCAGTTGGGAGCTAAGGTAGATACGGCGATTCCTCATCGTATGAAAGATGGTTATGGATTAAATGACCAATTGATTCTGGAGGCGAAGGACGCCGGAATTGATTGTATTGTAACCTGTGATAATGGAATTGCTGCAGCGGAGCAGGTGGAGCTGGCGAAGGAACTTGGGATGCGTATTGTAATTACAGATCATCACGAGGTGCCGTTTGAGGAAACAGATGGTACGCGCAAAGAAATATTACCATCGGCGGATGCGATTATTGACCCCAAACAAGAACTGTGTACATACCCATTTAAAAGTATATGTGGTGGTGTAGTGGCATATAAGGTAATACAAGCACTTTGTGAGAGAATGGAATATGCTCGGTCTGGGGAATTGATGAACGAGTTATTGCCCTTTGCAGCCATGGCGACAGTGTGTGATGTAATGGAGTTAAAGGATGAGAACCGGATTATTGTAAAACATGGTTTGAAGCTTATGGAAAGCACTACAAATTATGGTCTTAAGGCTCTGCTTGAAGTAAATGGTCTAGAACCGGCAAAAGTAACTGCTTTTCACTTGGGTTTTGTCATAGGTCCCTGCTTGAATGCTACCGGACGCTTAGATACTGCAGTGCGTGCATTGGAGCTTTTACAGGCAAAGGATAGGGCAGAGGCGGTTGCCATTGCAACAGAGTTGAAGGAACTGAATGACAGCCGTAAGAATTTGACATTACAGGGTGTGGCAGAAGCAGAAAAACAAATTGAACAACAGAAGTTATATAAGGATAAAGTAATGTTAGTATATCTTCCGCAGGTTCATGAAAGCTTGGCAGGTATTATTGCCGGACGTATCAGAGAGAAGTATCATCATCCGGTGTTTGTACTAACAGATGGTGAAGAGGGAATAAAAGGGTCCGGTCGTTCTATAGATGCTTATCACATGTATGATTCCATGGTGGCGGTAAAGCAGTATTTTACCAAGTTTGGCGGTCATAAACTGGCGGCGGGACTATCTATGAAAAAAGAAGATTTGGAGCCTCTCAGAAAGGCGTTGAATGACAATGCGAAGCTTGCAGAGGATGACTTTGTTCCCAGAGTACATATAGATGTGCCTATGCCTATGGAGTATGCCAGCTTTGCACTGGCAAAAGAAATGGAATTTTTAGAACCTTTTGGTGTAGGGAATCCAAAGCCATTATTTGCACAGAAGAATGTAAAGTTTGTAGGAGCTAAGCGCATCGGTGCCAATGGAAACTTTGCCAGATTTTCCGTAGAGCTTTTAAGTGAGGGATTTCCCGGACGCACGGATTTAATGTATTTTGGAGATGTGGATGCTTTTTGTAGCTTTCTGGATGAAAAGAACGGGGATGCCAGTGCAGATAAATTATTTGCCGGACAAACATCTTACCAAGTATCCGTAACCTACCAGATAGGGATTAATTCTTTCCGGGGGAAAGAAAGCCTACAATATATTATGCAGAATTATTGTTAGAAAAGAGGAGAAATTATGATTTTAACCATAACATTAAATCCGGCTGTGGATAAAACCTGCCATATTAATGAGTTAATGCTGGGACAGGTCAATCGCTTGCAAAGTGTGCAAAGTATTGCCGGTGGTAAGGGTGTAAATGTAACCAAAATTCTTCGCCAATTTGATTATCCTGTGATTGCTATGGGCTTTTTAGGCGGTTTTAGTGGACAGATGATTCGGGAAAAGTTGACAGAGATGGGAGCTGAGTGCCATTTCACACCTATTCACGGGGAAACCAGAGTCAGTACCAATGTACTGGCGGAGAATGGTTATGTGACGGAGCTTTTGGAACCGGGACCGGAGATTAGGTTAGAAGAGTTGAGTGGCTTTTTGGAAGAATATAAAAAACAAGTAGAAAAGGTGGAGATAGTGGTATTGTCCGGAAGCATTCCTTTAGGGGTGCCACAGGATATTTATGCTACATTGATTACTATTGCGAAAGAAAAAGGCTGTAAAGTCTTTTTAGATACCTCAGGTGAGGCGTTAAAGGCAGGAGTAAAGGCAATACCTCATTTTCTGAAGCCAAATCGTAAGGAAATGGAGTATCTGGTAGGACGTAGACTGGCTACAAAGGAAGATATTGTAATAGAGGCCCGAAAACTGTTGGAAACAGGTGTGGAGGCAGTGGTAGTATCAATGGGAGCCAAAGGCTTTGTGTATGTGGATAATACCGGTGTTCTTGAACAAGCCGCATATAAGGTTAAAGCAGTAAACACTGTGGCTTGTGGGGATACCATTGTGGCCTCCTACTGTATGAGTGAGTTGGAAGGAAAGGCACGAGAGGAGGTCGTGAAGCGGGCAGCAGCATTATCTGCGGCAAACGCAACCACTTCTGTTAGTGCGGAAATTGATATGGACGTTTACAAGGAGTTGTTAAAGTTATAATTTGTTTTTCTATTTTTTATATTTTCCTAACAATTTGAACACAATTTGAACACATTTTTTGAGTATTATAAAGACAGATAGTTAATTAAACTATCTCCCCCCCTCATAAGAAAATCACGAGAAAGCTTCGGGTTAACCGGAGCTTTCTTGTGTTATGAAGAAATGTGTTTTGTATTATATAAGGAAAACCATGTGGGAATTCCTGAAAAATTCATTTACATATTCCGCTTGATAATTTATATTATAGTTAGTGAGAAATGGTGTGCGGAATCGTAGGATAAGGTACTTGTGCAATGTATAGAACCTTGCGAGGATGCACAAAGAGAGGTGCGTATGGAATTAAGATATTTATTGGAGAAAATAGACTACGAATGTATACAGGGAAGCCTGGAACGTCAGGTGACAGCAGTGGAGTACGATACCCGTAAAGAATTAAAAGAGGGCAGTTTGTTTATTTGTATAGAAGGTGCCGTGTTTGATGGCCATGATTATGCATTGGAGGCAGCAAAGCATGCAGACGTATTGGTGATATCCAAGGACGTGCTGGGATTGGATGCGTATGATATTACTGTAATTAAGGTGGCAAATACCCGTTATGCCATGGCATTTATTTCAGCCGCTTTTTTTGGTTATCCGGCAGAGAAGTTAAAAGTTATCGGTGTGACCGGTACCAAAGGAAAAACCACTACCGCTTTTTTGGTAAAATCTATTTTAGAGAATGCCGGCCTAAAGGTGGGCTTAATAGGGACCATAGAAACCATAATCGGAGAAGAGCACATTCCCGCTAAGAACACTACACCGGAGTCCTATGTACTGCAGTCTTATTTTGCAAAGATGGTAGAGGTCGGACTGGATGCAGTGGTAATGGAGGTTTCCTCTCAGGGATTAATGTTACATCGTACCCAGGCAATTACCTTTGACTTTGGTATTTTTACCAATCTGGAGCCGGACCATATTGGTCCCAATGAACATGAAAGTTTTGAAGATTATATGCGTTGTAAAGGTCTTTTGTTCAAGCAGTGTAAGGTGGGCATTGTCAATGCAGATGATAAGCACTGCGAGCAGGTAATTGCAGGGCATACTTGTGAAATCGAGCGCTTCGGTATGGGAGAACAGGCAGATTTACGTGCAGAGAATCTGAAACTTTTGCGTAAGAAAGGAGTTTTAGGTGTTTCTTTTGATGTAAAGGGTCTGATGGATTTTAATGTAGAAGTGGGTACACCGGGAAAATTCAGCGTGTACAATGCCCTGACTGCTATTGCCATCTGCAGACATTTTGATGTAAGTGAAGAGAATATTAAGAAAGCACTTTTGGAAGCACATGTAAAGGGACGCATTGAGCCGGTAAAGGTTTCCGACCATTTTACTCTTTTGATTGATTATGCTCACAATGCCATGAGTTTGGAAAGTTTGCTTAGCACATTGAAAGAGTATGAGCCTCATAGATTGGTATGTTTGTTTGGTTGTGGCGGGAACCGTTCTAAGTTACGACGCTACGAAATGGGTGAAATCAGCGGAAAGCTGGCGGATTTGACCATCATTACCTCCGATAATCCACGTTTTGAAAAGCCGCAGGATATTATTGAGGATATTAAAGTAGGTATGGCAAAGACAGAAGGAAAATATGTGGAAATTTGTGACCGTAAGGAAGCTATACGTTATGCCATTGAACATGGCGAAGAAGGAGATATTATTGTACTTGCGGGCAAGGGGCATGAGGATTATCAGGAAATCGAAGGTGTGAAGTATCCCATGGATGAAAGGGATCTGATTCGTGATATTTTAGTAGAATTGGGAAGAAAATAACTTATATATTGAAATGCTGGATATAAAAGAATTATGACGGATTATATTGCTTGAGGAGAAATTAATTGAGTGATAAATATGCAGATATTATTGTGAATATTTCCCATGAAAAGGTAGACAGAGCTTTTCAGTATCGGATACCGGAAGCATTACTTGAAGTAGTGGAAACAGGCACTTGTGTACAAGTGCCTTTTGGTGTTTCTAATAAGCTGATTAAAGGGTATGTGGTAAACATCGGGGAAGAATGCAAGTTTGACAAAAGTAAAATCAAGGACATTCATTCTATTATGACCGGTAGTGTGGGTGTGGAAGATAAGCAGATGCAATTGGCAGCGTGGATAAAGAAGCATTACGGCGGCACTATGATTCAGGCGTTAAAGACTGTTTTGCCGGTGAAACAAACCGTAAAGCAGATAGAGCATAAAAAGGTAGTACTGACGTCTACCAGAGAAGAGACCATTGCATTATTAGGAGAGAGCCAACGTAAAAAAAGAGTTGCAAGAGTGCGTTTGCTGGAAGAACTCTTAAAAGAAGAAGAACTTCCTTACGAACTGGTAACCGGCAAACTAATGGTATCTGCAGCAGTAATTAAGGGATTGGAAAAAAGCGGTGTATTACGTGTGGAAAGAATTGCCGGATATCGTAATCCGGTAAAGAAAACCACAGATACGAAACGTATTGAACATTTGAGTCTGGAGCAGGAACAGATTGTACAGGATTTTTTACAGGATTATGATAAAGATGTACGTCAAACCTATTTAATACATGGTATTACAGGAAGTGGTAAAACACAGGTATATATCCGGTTGATAGAGGAAGTGATAGCCAGAGGGCAGCAGGCCATTGTGCTTATACCGGAAATTGCATTAACCTATCAGACCTTGATGCGTTTTTATAAGCATTTTGGTGACAGAGTAAGTGTGTTGAACTCTTCTCTTTCAGCAGGAGAAAAGTATGATCAATGTGAGCGGGCAAAACATGGAGAGATAGATGTGATTATCGGGCCTCGTTCTGCGCTCTTTACGCCCTTTCCAAGCCTTGGTTTGATTGTTATTGATGAAGAACATGAAAGTAGTTATAAAAGCGAAGGAACGCCCAAATACCATGCCAGAGAAACAGCGCAGGCTTTGGCCGGAATGCAGCATGCCAGTGTAGTGCTTGGTTCTGCTACACCGTCCATGGAGGCATATTACAGAGCGTCCAAGGGAGAGTACAGATTATTTACATTGGATAAGCGTGTAACCGGAGGAACACTTCCTACGGTGTATACGGTGGATTTGCGAGAAGAACTAAAGCAAGGGAACCGCACGATTTTTAGTAGAAAATTGCAACAGCTTTTGGCAGATAGATTGGCCAAAGGACAACAAAGTATGCTGTTTATTAATAGGCGTGGGTTAGCAGGCTTTGTATCCTGCCGCTCTTGTGGTTATGTTGTGAAATGTCCTCACTGTGATGTATCTTTGTCAGAGCATCGTGGTGGCAGAATGGTTTGTCATTATTGCGGCTATGAAACAGTAAAAGCAGTAAAATGCCCGGAGTGTGGTTCTAAGTACATATCAGGTTTTAGGGCAGGAACACAGCAGATAGAAGAAAAATTAAAGGAAATTTATCCGGATATGCGTATTTTGCGTATGGATGCAGATACTACCAAGACCAAGGAAAGTTACGAGAAAATTTTAACTGCCTTTGGGAATGGGGAAGCGGATGTGCTGGTAGGCACCCAAATGATTGTAAAGGGCCATGATTTTCCTAATGTAACACTGGTAGGTGTGTTGGCAGCAGATTTATCCTTGTCAGTAGGAGATTACAGAGCCGGGGAGAGAACGTTCCAACTGGTTACGCAGGCGGCAGGACGTGCCGGACGAGGGGGATTGGCAGGAGAGGTAGTAGTACAAACTTATCAGCCGGAGCATTATGCTATTGTGCATGCGGGAAATCAGGATTACAAGGCTTTTTATGAGGAAGAAGTGCTTTATCGTGATTTGATGCAGTATCCGCCGGTGGCCCATATGATGGCAGTCCAGATATATGCTATGGTGGAAAAAGAAGGTTTGCAGGTGGCAAACAAGTTGGCAGAAGAAGCTGCCAAATATAAGACTTCTGTAAATGTGCAGGAGAACAGGACAAATAAAAATGTACAGATTATCGGACCGGCACTCGCCGGAATCGGTAAGATAAATGATATTTATCGTTTTGTTTTTTATGTAAAACATGAGGAATATCAGGTGTTAATTGATGTAAAGGACAAGCTGGAGATGTATTGTTCTTCCATGGATTTACGACAAATAAATATCCAGTTTGACTTTGACCCCATAAATACGTTATAGTAGTAAGATAGGGATAATAAGAAGAAAGGATGTTTCACGGGAGACATTCTTTGTTCTGCTGTATAAAATACATGAAAGAATGTCGGAAAAGGAGAAGAACAATGGCACTTCGCAATATTCGGGTAATGGGAGATGAAGTATTAAACAAGAAATGTAAAGAGGTTACGGAGATGACACCGCGAACCAAAATGCTAATTGAGGATATGCTGGATACGATGTATGAGGCAAACGGTGTGGGATTGGCTGCGCCTCAGGTAGGTATTTTAAAGCGTATTGTGGTAATTGATGTAACCGGTGAGGAACCATATATATTAATTAATCCAAAGATATTAGAAACCAGTGGGGAACAGACCGGCCAAGAAGGTTGTCTAAGCGTACCGGGCAAGTCCGGTCAGGTAACCAGACCGAATTATGTTAAGGTGGAAGCATTAAATATGTACATGCAGCCTTTTGTATTAGAAGGTACAGAGCTTTTGGCAAGAGCTATTTGTCACGAGGTGGATCATTTGGATGGTCATTTGTATGTAGAAAAAGTAGAAGGCGAGCTCCAAATCGTAAATTATGATGATGTAGAAGACATTGGATAAGCCTTACAGAAAGCAAGGAGAAGTTGAATGAAGATTGTTTTTATGGGAACCCCGGATTTTGCGGCAGGGGCATTGGAAGCATTAATTAAAACGGGACATGAAATTACGGCAGTAGTAACACAGCCGGATAAGCCTAAGGGAAGAAGTAAGGAATTACAATTTTCACCGGTAAAGGAGTGTGCCTTAAAATATAATATTCCGGTAATGCAGCCCAAACGCATTAAGACACCGGAGGCCATAGCAGAATTAAAACTATATGAGGCGGATGTATTTGTAGTGGCGGCTTTTGGACAGATTTTGTCCCAAGAGATTTTAGATATGCCTCCGTACGGAAGTTTAAATATTCATGCGTCTTTATTACCCAAATACAGAGGTGCATCTCCGATACAAAGTGTTATTTTGGATGGAGAGCAGGAAACGGGTATTACGATTATGCAGATGGATGCGGGAATTGATACGGGAGATATTCTGTATACTGTTAGTGTGGGAATTGAAGCAAAGGATACCTTTGAAACCCTTCATGATAAATTAATGGTGTTGGGCGGAGAAGCTATTGTTGAGGCATTAGCGCTATTAGAAGAGGGTGCATTGGTTCCGCAAAAGCAGGACCACTCTCAGAGCAGTCATGTAAAGATGATTACCAAGGAAATGGGTAATGTTGATTTTACTAAAACGGCAACAGAGGTAGACCGATTGGTCAGAGGATTAAATCCATGGCCCAGTGCTTATACTTTTTATAAAGGCAAGCAGATGAAAATTTGGGATGTGGATGTGTTGGAGGAAAATACAGATGCTGTACCGGGAGAAGTAACAGAGGTTACCAAGAATACAATTAAGGTAGCCTGTGGATTGGGTACAGTAGCAATTAATGAACTTCAGTTGGAAGGAAAGAAGCGTATGAGTGCTCACGACTTTTTGTTGGGAGTGAAGGTACAGCCGGGAGAGCGTTTTGATTCAGAGAGGTAACCAGCTTTTCGTATAGGAGGTACAATATGGAGTGTGTTTTGACGGGGTATTACGGTTTTTATTTTGACCCAACCTATTGGTTGGTGATTATCGGTTCGGTCATTTGTCTTTTGGCAAGTGCCAATGTAGAAGGCGTTATGAGTAAGTTTCACCGACAGAAGAATTCTACAGGTATTACAGGAGAAGAGTGTGCGCGTAGAATTTTAAATAGTGAAGGTTTGTATCATGTACAGATTGAATGTGCGCCCACCGGGCAGGGGGATCATTACGACCCCAATACAAATACGGTAAGATTATCTCCCAGGAATTTTACCGGTAAGACCATTACAGCGGTAGGGGTTGCAGCACATGAATGCGGACATGCCATTCAGCATGAAGAAGGATATGGACCATTGCATTTACGTTCCACACTGGTACCCATTGTAAACATTGGTACCAAGTTGGGATTGCCTTTGATTTTAGTAGGCGTATTGCTTAGTTGGAATAATGTGTTGATTCAACTGGGTATTTGGGCTTTTGCGTTATCTGTGCTGTTTCAGCTGGTAACACTTCCGGTAGAGTTTAATGCATCCGCCAGAGCTATTGAAAAGATTGAACAGTATGGAATTTTAACAGTAGAGGAAAATCAGGGCTGTAAAAAGGTACTCCGTGCGGCGGCAATGACCTATGTGGCGGCTGTGGCATCTACGGTATTGCAGACATTACGATTAATATTGTTGTTTGGCGGAAGAGGAAACGACCGCAGAAGAGATTAAGAATCCTTCGGGAGAGGAATGTATAGATTATGGCAGAAAATACAAGGGAAATCGTGCTGGATACGCTTTTGGAAATGGAGAGAAATAAGGTATACTCCCATCAGTTAATAAAAGCGGTATTGGATAAGTATGATTACTTAGATGTGCAGGACAAACGTTTTATAAAGCGATTGACAGAAGGCTGTGTGGAGAGAAGAATTGAGCTGGATTATTATTTAAACCAGTTTTCTACTGTGCCTGTAAATAAAATGAAACCACTGATACGTTGTTTGATGCGCATGGGAGTCTATCAGATTCTGTTTATGGATAGTGTGCCGGACAGCGCTGCATGTAATGAAGCAGTAAAGTTGGCTAATAAACGCAAATTTACCAATTTAAAAGGCTTTGTAAATGGTGTACTGCGTAAAGTGGCGGCAAATAAAGAAGCGTTACCTATGCCGGGGAAGCAAGAAGAACCACTGAAATATTATTCGGTAAAGTATTCCATGCCGGAGTGGATTGTAAACTTATGGCTGGAAGCTTATGGTGAGGAAACTACGGAAAAGATATTGGCGGCCAGTTTAATGGTTCATCCCATCAGCGTGCGGTTTAGAACCACGCTTTCAGAAGAAGAGATAACGGATTATATAAAGCTATGGCAAAAGAAAAATGTGAAAGTAAGCCCCAATAAGCTGTTGCCATACATGTATATGTTGGAGAATGTGGACGGTGTTACAGGCTTGGAAGGGTTTGCGGAAGGAGCCTTTACCATACAAGATGTAAGTTCCGCACTTAGTGTAGAGGCGGCGCAAATAAAGGAAACAGACTTTTGTATAGATATTTGTGCAGCACCGGGAGGCAAGACCATGCTTGCTGCAGAAAAGGCAGCAAAGGTACTTTCCAGAGACGTATCTGAGTACAAAGCAGAGTTTATTCGTGAAAACTGTGAAAGAATGAACTTAACAACAAAGGTGGAGGTTCAGGTTTGGGATGCTATTGTAAGGGATGATTCGTTATTAGAAGCAGCAGATGTGGTTTTAATGGATGTGCCTTGTTCCGGCTTGGGAGTAATGGGTAAGAAGCGTGACATTAAATACAATGTGACTGCAGAGAGTATGGAAAGTCTAAATGAACTGCAGAAGCAGATTGTGGAAAACAGTTGGCAGTATGTGAAAAAGGGCGGTACGTTATTGTACAGTACCTGTACTATTCACAAAGCAGAAAATGAAAATATGTGCAAGTGGATTTGTGAAAATTATCCATTTGTATTGGAAGAAGAAAAACAGATTTTGCCCGGACTTACAGATGCAGACGGTTTTTATTATGCAAGGTTGCGCAGAAGTAAGTAGGGATGTGAAAAACAGGTATATAACCTTTGTACGGGAGCCTGTAATATGAACGGTGAGAAAATGGATTTATATAAATGGAAGGACAAAACAGATATTAAGTCCCTAAGCCTGTCCCAGTTGCAAGAGGCTTTTGCAAAGATGGGTGAAAAAGCTTTTCGGGCGAAGCAGGCATATGAATGGATGCATGTGAAGCTGGTACGAAGCTTTGATGAAATGTCTAACTTGTCAAAAGATTTTAGAGAAAAATGTAAAGAATGTTATCATTTCACTACATTGGAAATTGTACGGGTGCAGGAATCCAAGCTGGATGGAACCAGAAAGTACTTGTTTGGACTATCAGACGGCAATGTGGTGGAAAGTGTATGGATGAAGTACAAGCACGGAAACAGTGTGTGTATTTCCTCGCAGGTAGGCTGCCGCATGGGATGTAAGTTTTGTGCATCCACACTTGACGGCTTGGAGAGAAATCTGTTACCTTCGGAAATGTTGGACCAGATTTATGCCATTAGTAAGCACACAGGGGAAAGAGTATCCAATGTAGTGGTTATGGGAAGTGGCGAACCTATGGATAATTATGACAATTTAGTGCAGTTTTTGAAGCTTCTTACGGATGAAAATGGATTGCATATTAGTGCCAGAAATGTTACAGTATCTACTTGTGGACTGGTTCCCAATATGCGTAAGCTGGCAAAGGAGCATTTGCAGATTACGTTGGCATTGTCTTTGCATGCTACCACAGATGAAAAACGTAAGAAATTAATGCCCATAGCAAATCGATATTCTATTGAGGAGCTGATGGACGCTTGTCAGTATTATTTTGAACAGACCGGTAGAAGAATTACCTTTGAATATAGTTTGGTAGGTGGTGTCAATGATACCAAAGAGGATGCAGAGGAATTGATTGCCTTGGCAGCTCCTTTAAACTGCCATATTAATTTGATTCCGGTAAATCCCATAAAGGAGCGGGATTATGTACAGTCTGATATGTCGCATATTCAGGCCTTTAAAAACAGACTTGAAAAAAATAAGATAAACTGTACAATAAGAAGAGAAATGGGAAGGGATATTGATGGCGCATGCGGTCAGTTGAGACGCTCCTATATAAAGAATCAAGAGGTTTTAGTGCAGGAGGATTAATACGTGCTAAAGACGTTTTCGATAACAGATATTGGAAGAAGACGAGTGGTAAATCAGGATTATGTCTACACAAATGAGAAACCAATCGGTAATCTGCCTAATTTATTTTTAGTGGCAGATGGTATGGGTGGACATAAAGCCGGTGATTACGCTTCGAAACATACGGTAGAGACCATGTGTCAGGTGATTGAGCGGTCCTTGGAGAAAAATCCGGAAGTGATTTTACGTCAGGCAATTGAGGCTGCAAATGAACATATTAGGCAAAAATCCTTAGAGGATATTAACTTGGAAGGAATGGGGACTACGATTGTAGCAGCTACCTGCTTGGATCAATATTTGCAGGTGGCCAATGTGGGAGATAGCAGATTGTACGTAATCAATAGAGAGGTACATCAAGTTACCCACGATCATTCTTTGGTAGAAGAAATGGTGCGGATGGGCGGTATTGACAGAGAAACCGCCAGAAATCATCCGGATAAAAATATTATTACCAGAGCGATTGGTGCAGGTAATACAGTTGAGATTGATTTTTTTAGAGTGGAATTAAAACCACAGGATACGATACTTATGTGTACGGATGGATTAACCAATATGTTGGAGGATGATGAAATCCGTATGATTTTAGAAGGCCAGAGAGATGTGGTCGAAAAGGCAGAGGCGCTTGTAAGAGAGGCAAATAACAGAGGCGGCAGAGATAATATTTCGGTAGTGATTATTGAACCCTTAGCGCAGTAACAGAGAATGGAGAAACAGAATGGTCAAAATAGGAATGATAATAGGTGACCGTTACGAGATATTGGAAAAAATCGGGACGGGCGGTATGTCAGATGTCTATAAAGCAAAATGTCATAAGCTGAATCGCTTTGTTGCTGTGAAGGTTTTGAAGCAGGAATTTGCAGAGAATGCAAGTTTTGTTTCAAAGTTCCAGATTGAAGCACAGGCGGCAGCAGGATTGATGCATCCAAACATTGTGAATGTTTATGATGTTGGCGAAGAAAACGGAATCCATTATATAGTAATGGAATTAGTAGAGGGTATTACCCTTAAGAAGTATATTGAAAAGAAGGCAAGATTATCGTTTAAGGAAGCAGTTAGCATTGCGATACAGGTTAGTATGGGTATTGAAGCTGCTCACAATAATAATATTATTCATAGAGATATCAAACCACAGAATATTATTATTTCCAGGGAAGGAAAGGTGAAAGTAACGGACTTTGGTATTGCAAAGGCGGCGACTAGTAATACTATTACTTCCAATGTGATGGGGTCTGTGCACTATACCTCCCCGGAGCAGGCAAGAGGCGGATATAGTGATGAAAAGAGTGATATCTATTCCCTTGGTATTACTATGTTTGAAATGCTTACCGGACGTGTTCCTTTTAATGGGGAGACTACAGTAGCTATTGCCATTAAGCATATTCAGGAGGAAATGCTTCCTTTACGTGAGTTTGATCCTGAAATACCGGGCAGTGTGGAAGGAATTGTTCTGAAATGCTGTCAGAAATCACCGGACAGACGTTACCAGAATATGCAGGAATTAATAGCAGACTTGAAACAGTCTTTGTTAAATCCGGATGTGGATTTCGTAGTGACAAAAGACGTAGAGGAAGAGTTCGGAACGAGAGCGGTTTCCGAGGAAGAATTAACACAAATTAAGAAAAAAACGGTTTATCAGGATTATGATGAACAACCTATGAGATTGCGGAATCAGGGCGTGCGTCAAAATACCGGCAGAATATACGAAGAAGAGTATGATTATGACGAGGATGACTATGATGATGAAGACCCCAGAATGGAAAGAATAACTACGATTCTGGCCATTGTAGCAGGTGTTATTATCTGTATTATTATTTTGGTGCTCCTCGGCAAGATATTAGGCTTCTTTAATGGAAACAATAACAATAATAAAAACGAAACGGTACAAACCACACAAGGTCCTATTATTGATAGTTCTATAAATGAAGAGCAAACCATGCCGGATGTGAGTGGCTGGAAGGTAGAGGATGCCCGGTCTGCGTTGGAACGTATGGACTTGATAGTGGAACTTACTTATGTAGAGTCTGCGAATTATGCTGAGAATACAGTAATTAATAGTAGTATTTTAGAAGGTGAAATCGTAGAAGAAGGACAGAACGTAACTCTTACTATTAGTGCAGGGGTTTCGGCGGTATTGGTGCCGGATACACAGGGAGATACTTATGAAGAGGCATATAGTGCTCTTACAGAAGCAGGTTTTTTGATAAAACGTGCAGAGTCTATTTCCAGTGGTGTAGATAGAGGTAGGGTAATCAGCCAAAATCCGCGTCCGGGTGAAACTGTGCCGAAGGGAAGTACCATTACAGTGATTGTCAGTATTGGTATGGATGGTAATATAAAAGTGCCTAATTTAATAGGGTTGGACGAAACTACTGCAGTGGCCAAGATTATTGAGGCAGGTTTGTATGTGGGCGGAGTATCGGAAGCATATCATAATGATATTCCCGAAGGGCAGGTTTGTTATCAGAGCTTTTCCCAAGGAACCTATTTAGAGGCAGGAGAATCTGTAGAAATCGTTATTAGTAAAGGGGCAGAGAGTGCTACCTACAGATGTAATTTAAGTATTGAGGCGCCTACACAAGCTGAAGCACCGGGATATACGGCGGGAAGTGATGTGCATATTACATTGGTGGCTGATAACGGCAAAATATTGACAGATGCCACAACCACAACTTTTCCGTATGCAACGAATCACTATGGAATTACAGCATCTGCCGGTACAATTACCTTTCAGTATACTGTAATGGTAGGAGCGAGCACTTCCACAGACCCTAACACAGGGGAAACCATTACTACACCGGGAACTCCGGAAACCAGAAAGTTTGACAGAAGAGTGAAATTCGTAAAAGAGTAAATCAGAACTTCCAAACGATTAGGAAAAGGACAAAATTGATGCTAGGAAAAATTGTAAAGGGGATTGCCGGTTTTTATTACGTACACGTACCGGGAGAAGGAACCTTTGAATGCAAAGCCAAAGGCGTTTTTCGTAAGGATAAAAAGAAGCCGTTGGTGGGAGATGACGTAGAAATACAAATATTGGATAATGAAAAAATGCTTGGAAATATTCAAAATATTTTTGAACGCCGCAGTGAGCTTATCCGTCCGGCGGTAGCCAATATTGATCAGGCGTTGGTGATTTTCTCCATTGTAAAGCCGCAACCGAATTTTAATTTATTAGACCGTTTTTTGATTATGATGCAGAGGCAGGGAATTCCTTGTGTCATTTGCTTTAATAAGGCGGATATTGATAAGGACGGACAAGGCAATTGTTACCAGGAGATTTATAGAAACTGCGGATACGAAACTATGTGCGTCAGTGCCAAAGAGCGAAGAGGGATTGAGGAAATCAAGAAGGTATTGTATGGCAAAACCACTACAGTGGCAGGACCTAGCGGTGTGGGGAAATCTTCTTTGATTAACGAATTGCAGTCCGGTATTCAGATGGAAACCGGTGCTATCAGTACCAAGATTGAAAGAGGAAAACATACCACCAGACATTCGGAACTGATTGCTATAGAAGATAATACCTATATTCTGGATACGCCGGGCTTTAGTTCATTGGAATTGTTCGATATGGAAAAAGAAGAGTTGGCAAAATATTATCCGGAGTTTGATAAATTTGAATGTTATTGTAAATTTGGCGGTTGCGCTCATATGAGTGAACCGGTATGTGGTATTAAAGAGGCTGTAGAGGATGGAGAGATTTCATCGCTGCGTTATGAAAATTATAAGTTAATATACGAAGAATTAAAAAATAGAAAGAAATACTAGGAGGATATAGACATGAAGCTGGGAATTGTAGGATTACCCAATGTAGGAAAGAGTACATTATTTAATTCATTAACCAAGGCGGGAGCGGAATCGGCAAACTACCCATTCTGTACCATTGACCCTAATGTGGGTATTGTGGCAGTACCGGATGAGAGACTGAAACTTTTGGGAGATATGTATAAATCAAAGAAGGTAACTCCGGCAGTTATCGAATTTGTAGATATTGCCGGTCTTGTAAAGGGTGCTTCTAAGGGAGAAGGTTTAGGTAACCAGTTCTTAAGTAATATTCGTGAAGTGGATGCCATAGTGCATGTGGTACGTTGTTTCGAAGATCCTAATGTTATCCACGTAGATGGCAATATTAATCCTATGAGAGATATTGAAACCATTAATTTTGAATTGATTTTCTCTGATTTGGAAATATTGGAAAGAAGATATGCAAAAGTTGTAAAGGCTGCCCGTATGGACAAGACTTTGGCAAAGGAACAGGCTTTGCTGGAGAGATTAAAGGAACATTTGGAAAGCGGCAAAATGGCAAAGAGCTTGGAAGCACAGGATGAAGATGAGCAGGAGATTTTGAACAATATGAATTTGCTGACCGGTAAACCTGTGATTTATGCAGCAAATGTAGCGGAGGATGAATTGGCAGATGATGGCGCAGGCAATGCAGGTGTGCAGACTGTCAGAGAATTTGCAGCATCCGAAGGCAGTGAAGTGTTTGTAATCTGTGCACAGATTGAGCAGGAGATTTCAGAATTGGATGATGACGAGAAGTCTATGTTCTTGGAGGATTTGGGCTTAGAAGAGTCCGGTCTTGAAAAGCTTATCAAGGCAAGCTATAAGTTGCTTGGCCTTATGAGTTACTTAACGGCAGGTGAGGATGAAACCCGTGCTTGGACTATTAAAATCGGTACCAAGGCACCTCAGGCCGCAGGTAAAATCCATTCGGATTTTGAGCGTGGCTTCATTAAGGCGGAAGTTGTAAACTACAAAGATTTATTGGAGCAAGGTTCCTTAGCGGCTGCCAGAGAAAAAGGTCTTGTAGGCATGGAAGGTAAGGAATACGTGGTACAGGATGGCGATGTTATTCTGTTTAGATTTAATGTGTAATCAGAGATTTGGCATTTTCGTGACCGGTAAGCAATTGACCGGCCGGAGAGGAGAAATATGCAGGACATAATGAATGTAACAGATATAGCATTTCCCAATCTGGGATTATATCTGCAAAATGTACCTCAGGGATTCTATATTGGAAACTTTTATGTGGCTTTGTATGGAATCGTAATAGGTATCGGTGTGATTGCCGGTATTACTATGGCGGCACATGCGGCAAAGGTAACCGGTATGAATCCGGATGATGTTTGGGATTTTGCTCTTTACGCAGTTATTTTCTCTGTAATTGGAGCGAGAATCTATTATGTAGTGTTTGAATGGGAGCATTACAAGGACAATTTATTGAGTGTATTTAAAATCCGTGAGGGTGGACTTGCGATTTATGGTGCGGTCATTGGTGCGTTTATTACTTTGTTTGTTTATACGCGTATCAAGAAATGCAAGGCACTTAACTTGGGAGATGCAGGAGTGACAGGACTGGTATTGGGACAAATTATCGGTCGTTGGGGTAATTTCTTTAATCGCGAAGTGTTTGGTGAATATACGGATAATATTTTTGCTATGCGTTTGCCGATTCAGGCATTAAGAGATAGTAGTGATATTACTGATAATATTAGGGCACATATTATGGAAGGAACCAATTATATTCAGGTACATCCTACATTTTTGTATGAAAGTGGATTAAATCTGTTATTGCTGGTATGTATGCTTTTGTATTTAAAGCATAAGAAATTTGATGGAGAAATCTGTTTGTTATATCTGGGAGGTTATGGAATTATCCGTTTCTTTGTGGAAGGGATTCGAACAGACCAGTTGAAATTAGCAGGAACGAATATTGCGGTATCACAGGTTTTGGGTATGATTTTATTCATATTTGCAGTGGTAGTAGATGTTGCAGTTCGAATTTACCTGAAAAAGAAAGAGATTAAGATAGAAGTAAAAAACAATAATTAGTGATATTTAGTTAAGAAAATACAAGATATAGAAAGAGCGTTTTGTCATTGATATGCACTCAGGAGACCTGAGTCATATCAATTAGGCAAAGCGCTTTTTTTGTGCCCAAAAATCTTAAAAATTTATTAAAAAAGATTCAATTTACTATTGCAAAAGTGGCAGGAATGGTATAGAATCAACTTATTAAGTGGGATGAAAACCCCATAAAGTGGAATGAAAACTCCATAAAGTGGGATGAAAATAAGTAAAAAATCATACATTTCACTTTTGAAGGCGGTGATTGCAGATGTTTATGAGTCAGTACAATCATACGGTTGATGCGAAAGGCAGGTTGAGTATTCCTTCAAAATTCAGAGAAAAGTTAGGCGATGAATTTGTAATAACGAAAGGAATGGATGGCTGCTTATTTGTGTATGCAAACGAAGATTGGAATGAATTTGAACAGAAGCTGTCAGCATTGCCCACACTTACCAATAAGGATGCCAGACAATTTACCCGTTTCTTCTTAGCGGGAGCGGCTAGTGTAGATGTAGACAAGCAGGGACGTATTTTGCTTCCGGGTCACTTGAAAACATATGCAGAGCTGGAAAGAGATGTTGTTCTGGTAGGTGTAGGAAACCGTATTGAAATCTGGAGCCAGGAGAGATGGGAAGCTATGGATCCGGATAAGGATATGGATGATATTGCAGCCGCAATGGAAAGCTTGGGATTATCGATTTAAGGAGAAAACATGGAGTTCAATCACTATTCTGTAATGTTACAGGAGACCATAGAAAATTTAAATATTAAACCGGATGGTCTTTATGTAGACGGTACCTTGGGAGGTGGCGGACATGCTTTCCATGTATGTAAAAACCTTGAGAATGGTCATTTTTACGGAATAGATCAGGATGATGCAGCGATTGAAGCTGCCGGTGAAAGATTATCAGTATACGGCGATAAGGTAACCATTATCCGTAATAATTATTGTAATATGAAGGCGGCTATTTTAGAGCAGGGCGTAGAAAAGGTGGACGGTATCGTGTTGGATTTGGGAGTTTCTTCTTATCAGCTAGATACCGAAGAAAGAGGCTTTTCTTACCGCTTTGACACACAGTTGGATATGCGAATGGACCGCAGACAGAGTCTGACGGCAAAGGATATTGTAAACGGATATTCCGAAATGGAACTTTTTCGCATTATCAGAGATTATGGAGAAGATAATTTCGCGAAAAATATTGCAAAACACATTGTAAAAGCACGAGAGAAGAAAGAAATAGAAACTACGGGCGAATTGAATGAAATAATTAAGGCTGCCATTCCGGCAAAGATGCGTCAGAACGGTCATCCTTCTAAAAAAACATTCCAAGCAATTCGAATTGAGTGTAACAGAGAGTTGGAAGTGCTGAAAAATGCATTAGATGACTTGATAGATATACTGAAGCCGGGTGGGAGATTATGTATTATCACCTTCCATTCCTTAGAAGACAGAATTGTAAAAACAGCGTTTCGTAACAGTGAAAACCCATGCACCTGCCCGCCGGAATTTCCGGTATGTGTTTGTGGCAAAGCTTCATTGGGACGTGTAGTTACGAAAAAGCCTATTTTACCTTCCGCAGAAGAGTTGGAGGTAAACAGCCGTTCCAAAAGCGCGAAACTTCGGGTTTTTGAAAAGGCATAAATAGATGTAAAGTGAGAGGGAATTAGTAATGAACAGAAATATGTATGTATACGGTAGCGCAGCTCCGAAATATGATATACCGAGACAATTGGAAGAACCTCAAAGAAAGGTTTTGAGCAACGAGGCAAGAAAGAACAGAGAAAGAGCAAAATACATGAGCCTTGGCTATGTTGTTTTCTTAATTGCTGCATTTATGGTTGCAGGAGTTGTTTTAATAGGGTATATTAGATTACAGGCAGATATTACTACATTGTCAGGTGAAATTACCAGACAGGAGAAGTTAATCAATAGTCTTAGAATGGAGAACGAAGAGGCACTTGCCAGAATTGAAATGGCTGTTGATTTGGAAATGATTAAGCAGGTGGCTATCCAGGAGTTGGGAATGACATATCCTAAAGAAGGTCAGATTATTACTTACGAAAACGTAGGTTATGATTATATGCGTAGAGTATCTGATGGTAATTAACGTCAGGAGTGGGCAGCGTGAAAGAAGATAAAAGAAGAACAGTAGACAATTCAAAAGAAGAAAAGGCGAAGGCAAAAGTAAAGCGGTTTCGACCTTATATGCAAAAAAAGCTGGCAGTACTATTTATAATAGTGCTACTGGCTTTTGTGGGTTTGGGCGTTCGTTTAATATGGCTTGCCAATGAAAAGGGTATTCAGTATGAAAAGGAAATATTACAGCAGCAAAGCTATGACAGTACTACCATACCTTTTAAACGTGGTGAGATTGTAGATACAAAAGGAACTCCATTGGCAGTTAGTGAGAAGTATTATAATTTGGTAATTGATGCAGAAATCATTAATTACCGTGCGGAATATTTTGAACCCACCATGACAGCGTTGGCATCCTGCTTTGAACTGGATATGAGTGCTATACGTACGCATGTAAAAACCAATACGGGTTCCAATTATTATGTACCCTTGAAGCTTTTGACTGCGGAACAGAAGACCAGATTTGAAGAATTGGCGGCAAAAAACAGTAATATTCAGGGTGTATGGTTCGAATCGGTTTATAAGAGAGTGTATCCTTTGTCGACACTGGCTTGTGATGTTATCGGTTTTGCCAGCAATGATAATGTGGGAAGTTATGGCTTGGAAGAATATTATAATGATATATTGAATGGCACCACCGGTAGGGAATATGGCTATTTGTCAGCAGATTCTACCTTGGAAAGAACCATTAAACCGGCAGAGGATGGTTATACCATTCATTCTACGATTGATGTAAATATTCAGTCCATTGTGGAGAAATATTTGTTCCAGTTTAATGAACAGTATGAAAATAGTTACCGGACCGGAAATGGTGCGGAAAATGTTGGCTGTATCATTATGGAAGTGGACACCGGTGAAGTTCTTGCCATGGCCAGTTATCCGAATTTTGATTTGAATAATATTTATGATAAGAATGCTTTGTTGGGCAGTGTTTTGATTGATGATACCGGTCACTATACGGAGGAGTATGTAACACAGGCAGTTTTAGATACGATGGAAGGGGATTGGTTGAATTATAATCTCTATGGTTTGTGGAAAAACTTCTGTATTTCAGATACTTATGAGCCGGGTTCCACATTTAAACCCTTCACGGTAGCAGCTGCTTTGGAAACCGGTGCCATTACCGGTAATGAGGTATATCAGTGTAATGGTAAGTTACATATTGGTGGTCATGATATTCATTGTCATATTCGTACCGGTGACGGACCGGTAAGTGTACAGGATTCTATTGCATGGTCTTGTAATGTGGCCCTTATGAAAATTGGGGAATCTCTTGGAAAGACAAATTTTGCAAAGTTCCAACGTGTGTTTAATTTCGGTTTAAAAACGAATGTAGACTTGGCAGGAGAAGCCAGAACCGTAGATTTGTTGTATGATGAGAATATGGGTGATGCGGATTTGGCGACGAATACCTTTGGTCAGAACTTTAATACAACAATGATTCAGGTAATTAGTGGTTTCTGTTCTTTGGTAAATGGCGGAAATTATTATGAACCCCATTTGGTAAATAAAATAACCAATTCAGATGGAGCGGTAATTCAAAATATTGAACCCAGATTGTTAAAGCAAACAATTTCCCAGTCTACTTCTGAGAAAATCAGACAGTATTGTACGGCGGTTGTTATGGAAGAGGGCGGAAGCCGTAGAACCGGTAAAACAGCACGTCCGGCAGGATATGCTATTGGTGGTAAAACCGGTACTGCACAGACTTTTCCCCGTGGAAATAAGGAGTATGTAGTATCCTTTATAGGTTTTGCACCGGCAGATGATCCGCAGATTGCTATTTATGTAGTAGTGGACAGACCTAATGCGGAGAAGCAGGATGATGCGAAGTTTGCTACCAGAATCGTTCGTAATATTCTGACAGAGGTATTACCTTATTTAAATATTTATATGACAGAGGAATTGTCTGAGGCAGAGAAAAAAGAGTTAGAAGAGTTACAAATAGAGATTATGGGTAAGCAGGAAGAACTTTTGGAGGATGAGGCAGCTTCCGAAGTGCAAGACGAAGAAGAACAAACCGGAGAAGATTCGCGACCTGCTTGGATGGATTATCCGGTGGACCCGACCACGGGACATTTGGTAGATCCAAGCACCGGGGAACATTTGGATCCGGAAACAGGTGATTTGATTAATGGTAGCATTCCGTCGATTGGTTGGTAAACAATAAAGATAAGTAAATCAAAGAAGAATAACCTCATAATTGTGGGAATAAAGTATAATAATCGTTTTCACAGATTGTGAGGTTTTCCTTTGCAGTGGATACAAAATAAAATAGCACATCGTAAGAAAATGCTTACGATTTTTCTTGGGAGTGTGATTGTGTTGCTCCTTTTGTTTGGCAGGTTGATTTACCTGATGATTTGGCAGGCGGATTATTATGCCTCAAAAGCAACGCAGCTCCATGAGAGAGAAAGAAGCATTAAGGCAGCCAGAGGGAAGATTGTAGATTGTAATGGTGTAGTAATTGCTGACAATAAATCAGTATGTACCATATCTGTGATACATAATCAAATTGAGGATCCGGAGGAAGTAATTGCGGTATTGTCCCAGGTGTTGGAACTGCCGGAGGAAACGGTCCGCAAGAAAGTGGAAAAATATAGTGCCATAGAACGTATCAAAAGTAATGTAAGCAAGGAATTGGGCGATATTATCAGAGGATACGACCTGCCCGGTGTAAAGGTGGATGAGGATTATAAACGTTACTATCCTTATGGTGATTTAGGCAGTAAGGTATTGGGTTTCACCGGTAGTGATAATCAGGGAATTATCGGACTTGAGGTGATTTATGAAGAGTATTTACAAGGCAAAGAAGGTACCATTTTAACCATGACAGATGCCAAAGGCATTGAAGTGGAAGAGGCCGGAGAACGACGAATTGAACCTGTGGCAGGAAATACTCTGCAAATCAGTATGGATGTAAATATTCAATCCTATGCGCAACAGTTGGCGGAGCAGGCATTACTTGCAAAGGAAGCAGAGAGTGTATCCATTATTGTAATGAATCCTACAAATGGAGAAATTCTGGCCATGGTAAATGTGCCGGAGTTTGACCTGAATTCGCCCTATGAATTGCCGGAAGGAACGTCTGCGGATATTACTTCAAAGCAAAGACAAAACTTATTAAATCAAATTTGGCGAAACGGTTGCATTAATGATACTTACGAACCGGGTTCCACATTTAAAATTATAACCGCAGCTGCCGGTTTGGAAGAGGGTGTTGTGACACTGAATTCTACCTTTAGCTGCCCGGGATATATTATTGTGGAGGATAGAAAAATCCGATGTCATAAAACCCAGGGACATGGTAGTCAGGATTTTTTGCATGCAACCATGGTATCCTGTAATCCATCTTTTATTTCCTTGGGATTACGATTGGGGACGGATACTTTTTATAATTATTTTGGACAGTTTGGATTATTAAAAAAGACCGGTGTGGATTTGCCGGGGGAGGCCGGAACCATTATGCATAATGTGAAGGATATGGGCTTGGTAGAATTGGCTACCGTATCCTTTGGGCAATCTTTCCAGATTACACCAATACAGTTAATAACTACTGTATCCTCCATTATAAACGGTGGAAATCGTATTACGCCACATTTTGGGGTGAATGTAAGTGATGAGGAAGGCAATGTGCTGGAAACTTTTTCCTATCCGGTAACAGAAGACATTGTATCTGAGGAAACCTCAGAGACCATGCGGTATATTTTGGAGCAGGTAGTAGCAGAGGGCGGTGGATCCAATGCAAAGATAGAAGGTGTGAGAATTGGCGGAAAGACGGCAACCAGCCAGACGCTGCCTCGTTCAGACAGACAATATATTTCTTCGTTTATCGGATTCGCACCGGCAGATGATCCGCAGGTTATTGCAGTGGCGATTATTAACAAGCCACAGGGGACATATTATGGTGGGCAGATTGCAGCACCGATTATTCGTCAGCTTTTTCAAAATATTCTTCCTTATTTGGGAATAATGGATTATAATAGATAAGATAGAGTGTCTTAGGCATGAAAGGAGAATTTATGTTAAAGGGACAAAAGTGTTTGGTAGTGGGCTCCGGAATCAGTGGAGTAGGAGCGGTTACACTGTTGAAGGAAATGAACGCAGATATTATTCTTTTTGATGAGAAATTAAGTGTAGAGGAACTAAAAGCAAAGGTGCCGGCAGGTGTGAAAGCAATTTGTTACAGCAAGGAAGTTCCGGCGCAGGTAATGGAACAGATTGATGTAGTGGTTTTAAGCCCCGGTGTACCTACGGATATTCCCATGGTAAATACTTTGCGCGATAGTGGAGCCTGTATTATCGGTGAAATTGAGCTGGGATATATGGTGGAGCATGGCAGAGTTGTGGCAATTACCGGTACCAATGGTAAGACGACTACCACTACTTTGGTGGGCGATATTATGAAGGCTCATTTGGGAGAGGATAAGACCTTTGTAGTAGGTAATATTGGAAATCCGTATACTTTAGAATCCTTAAAAACCACTCAGGATTCCGTGACAGTAGGAGAATTAAGCAGCTTCCAGCTGGAAACTGTTTTGATGTTCCATCCCCGCGTAGCGGCTATTTTGAACGTGACACCCGACCATTTGAACAGACATTACACCATGGAGGCTTATGCGGCTGCAAAAGAAAATATTGCCATTAATCAGGATGAGAATGAAATTTGTGTATTAAATTACGAAAATGACTATACCAAAGAATTTGGTGAGAAGAGATGTCCGTCTAAAGTGGTATATTTTTCTTCTGCAAGAGAGCTTGAAAATGGATATTTCCTACAGGGAGAGAATATTTGTAAGGCTTCTGATGGAAAGGTAGAGGTATTGCTTAACATACATACGGATATGAATTTAGTGGGTATCTGTAATGTGGAGAATGTTATGGCGGCCATTGCCATTGCCGAGGGCATGGAAGTACCTATGAGTACGATTTTAAAGGTAATAAAGAACTTTAAAGCAGTAGAACATCGTATTGAATTTGTAGCAACCAAGAAGGGCGTAGATTATTACAATGATTCAAAGGGTACGAATCCGGATGCAGCCATTCAAGGGATTAAGGCTATGAGTAAACCGACGATTTTAATTGGTGGCGGTTACGACAAGCAAAATGAATATGATGAGTGGATTGAAGCCTTTGATAATAAGGTAAAGTGGCTGGTATTGATTGGTCAGACCAGAGATAAAATCGCAGAATGTGCCAGAGCACATGGCTTTGATAAGATAAAGATGGCAGATTCCTTTGAGGAATGTCTGGCACTTTGTACACAGTTGGCAGAAGATGGGGATGCAGTGCTTCTTTCACCGGCATGTGCCAGCTGGGGAATGTTCCCTAATTATGAGATTCGGGGAAAAATGTTTAAGGAGTATGTAAATTCCTTAGAAGGTTAATATGATTAAGAGGTTTGGAAGGTCAGGAAAATATGGCTGAAAGAGCAAGAAAGAGAAAAGCGCAAACTGAATATTACTTCGATTATAGCTTGCTTTTAATTGTGTTATTCCTGCTGGGCTTTGGCCTGGTAATGATTTATTCCGTAAGCTCCTATGAGGCTTATGCGGATTATAATGATGCGGCATATTACTTGAAAAAGCAGATGGTGTCCATTATTTTAGGGTTTGTATTCATGATTGCAGCAGCTAATATTCCTTATCCTATTTGGACGAAACTGGCAGGATATGGATATCTTATTTCGTTTGCATTGATTGCTTTGGTACCGTATTTTGGTATTGAATCCCATGGTGCCAAGCGTTGGTTAAGAATTCCGTTAATCGGTATGTCTTTGCAACCGGCGGAAGTAGCAAAGCTGTGTATGATTATCTTTTTGGCCAATATGGTTTGCAAGATGGGAAAAAAGGTACAGAAATTCAGAGGCATGGCACTTTTGCTTATTGTATCGCTACCTTTGGTTTGGGCTGTATGGCAGTGGACGGATAACTTAAGCTCTGCCATTATTATTCTGGGAATTGCGGTATTCATGATTTTTGTATCCAGCCCGGATTATAAACCCTTTGTGTTGGTTGGATTATTGGGTGTTTGCGGTGTGTCCGGCTTGGTATATTACATATCACAATTAACTATGAGTGAAGAATTAGGTTTCCGTTTTAAGCGTATTTTGGCATGGATGAATCCGGAGGCGTATGCGCAGGATACCGGTTTTCAAACGTTGCAGGCGTTATATGCTATTGGTTCCGGTGGCGTAGTAGGTAAGGGCTTAGGACAGAGTATGCAGAAGCTTGGATTTATTCCGGAAGCACAAAACGATATGATTTTTTCGATTATTTGTGAAGAGTTGGGATTGTTTGGCGCTACAGTGGTTATTGTAATGTTCATTATTTTGCTTTGGAGAATGATGATTATTGCCAATAATGCACCGGATTTGTTTGGAGCACTTTTGGTAGTAGGTGTTATGGGACACATAGCTATTCAGGTGATTTTAAATATTGCGGTAGTAACCAATACCATTCCCAATACGGGTATTTCCCTGCCGTTTATCAGCTATGGTGGTACATCAGTATTGTTTTTAATGACAGAAATCGGGTTGGTATTGAATGTGGCAAAGAAAATTCAGTTAAGAGAAATATAGTCGGGGACAATGTACGTCCGATTAGGCAAAACATATAATAGAATATGTCTGAAACCGGGAAATTGGTGAAACAGTATGGATTCGATTAGTGTTTATGGCGGCGTACATTTGCAAGGAAGAGTGAAAATACAAGGCTCTAAGAACGCGGCGCTTCCCATTTTGGCTGCTACATTACTCACCAAAGGAGAGAATGTGTTATATAATTGTCCCAGAATTAGTGATGTTTTTTCTATGCATCAGTTATTAAGGTGTTTGGGTTGTACTGTAAGCAGTTATCCGGAGTACATGTTAATAAACACTACTCATATATGTAAGCATAGATTACCTGCAGAAGCGGTAAAGGGAATGCGTTCTTCTTTGTGTATGTTGGGAGCATTGCTCAGCCGTAATGGAGAAGTATATATGGAATATCCCGGTGGTTGTGTCATAGGAGCCAGACCAATAGATTTGCATTTACAGGCCTTGACAGCCATGGGGGCAATATTTAAGGAAGAAAACGGAATGATTTTTGCTACGGTGCCGGAAGGATTTCACGGAGCGCAAATCTGCTTTCCTAAGGTAAGTGTAGGAGCCACGGAAAATGTGGTATTAGCGGCAGTTTTGGCGGAAGGAACTACGGTGATTAAAGGAGCTGCGAAAGAACCGGAAGTAGTAGCTCTTTGTGAATATTTATGTTTGTGTGGTGCACGGATTGTAGGGTCAGGAACGGATACGCTGGTTATTCAGGGTGTGAAATCTTTAAGGGCGTCTTGCTATTGTATTCCCAGTGATAGGATTGTTGCAGGTACGTATTTGTTTGCAACCATTGCTACAGGTGGAAGTGTGTGGTTGGAGAATGCACCTTGCGACCAAATGGAAGCCATTCTTAAAGTGGCTAAAGATATGGGCGCTGTGTGCCAGAGTTTTGAGGATGGACTTTATGTACAATCCGATAAAGTAAAGAAGCAAATAGAATGTCTAAAAACCGATGTTTACCCCGGATTTCCTACAGATTTACAGTCAGTAGCGGTGGCTGTCGTGATAGGGGCAGAAGGGGAGTGTCTGATAGAAGAGAATATATTTGAAAACCGCTTTCATGTGGTAGAACCATTAAAGTGTATGGGGGCTAAACTGGAAGTTTTGGACGCAAAGCATCTGAAGGTTTTAGGGCCGGTCCGGCTACGTGGTTGTCCGGTGGAAGCGAAAGAATTACGTGGTGGTGCGGCATTGCTTGTGGCAGGTCTGTGGGCAGAAGGAACGACTACAGTTACGGGTTGTAAATATATTATGCGAGGATATGAAAATATCTGTAGGGATTTAAGGGAATTGGGAGCGCGTGTAAACAGTGTATAAAAAACGAAAACGAAGAATCGGAGGGGTGCTGATATTGCTTGCAATCATCGCGGTTATATTGGCAACGGTGTATTATTTTATCAGTACCTATTCCATTAAAACAGTATATGTAGAAGGAAACATACATTATACGGAAGAAGAAATCAAGGAAATGGTTATGGATGGACCCTTAGGAAACAATTCCTTGTATTTGTCCTTTAAGTACAAAAATAAAGGCGTGGAGGATGTTCCCTTTGTGGATGTCATGGATGTTTCGGTTTTGTCTCCCGATACCATCCGGATTACGGTTTATGAAAAGTCGTTGGCAGGATATATTGAATTTATGGACAGCTATATGTACTTTGACAGAGACGGATATATTGTAGAAACATCAAACGTAAAAACAGTTGGTGTGCCTTGGATTGTTGGCTTGGACTTTGATCATGTGGTGCTGGGAGAAAAAATACCGGTGGCGGATGATTCGGTTTTTGCCAGTGTTATGAATATTACTAATTTATTGAACGATTTTGGATTGAATGCGGATAAAATTTATTTTCAGTCGGATTTAGATATTGTATTATGGTTTGGTGATATTAGAGTAATGCTGGGGGAAGGTAAGAATCTACAAGAGAAGTTTACGCTGATTTCGCGCTATTTGAATACATTAGAAGGACAAAAAGGAGTATGGAGAATGGAAGATTATTCGCAGGAAGGTGATATAGCAGTATTTGAGGTGGATGCAACAAAAGAGAATGAATAATTTTTTTCTATTTTTCAAAAAAATGTGTTGATTAATTTTAGAAATGATTATATGATAAACTATATGGGATTATACGAATAAGAAGGAGGAAAAACCCTTGCTTGAAGTTAGAACAAACGATGCACAGGCAGCTGCAAAAATTATCGTAGTCGGTGTTGGCGGAGCTGGAAATAATGCTGTAAATAGAATGGTAGATGAAAGAATTGACGGAGTGGAATTTATTGGTGTAAATACTGATAAACAGGCGTTACAGTTATGTAAGGCTCCGAAATTGATTCAGATTGGTGAGAAGCTTACAAAGGGACTTGGTGCCGGAGCAAAGCCTGAAGTTGGTGAAAAGGCGGCAGAAGAGAGTACGGAAGATATTCAGGAAGCTTTGAAGGGCGCTGATATGGTATTTGTTACCTGTGGTATGGGTGGCGGTACCGGTACCGGAGCAGCTCCTGTAGTGGCAAAAATTGCGAAGAGTATGGATATATTGACGGTTGGCGTTGTAACCAAACCTTTCCGTTTTGAAGCAAAGACCCGTATGACCAATGCATTATCCGGTATTGAAAAAATCAAAGAGTATGTGGATACTTTGATTGTGATTCCTAATGATAAATTGTTGGAAATCGTAGATCGCAGAACTACTATGCCGGAAGCTTTGAAGAAGGCAGATGAAGTATTACAGCAGGCAGTACAGGGTATTACTGACTTGATTAATGTACCCGCGATTATTAATTTGGATTTTGCAGATGTGCAGACCGTTATGAAGGACAAGGGTATTGCTCATATTGGTATTGGCGAAGGCAAGGGCGACAGCAAGGCTTTGGATGCTGTAAAGATGGCAGTAGAGTCACCGTTGTTGGAAACTACTATTTCCGGTGCGACAGATGTTATTATTAACATTTCCGGTGATATTACTTTGGCAGATGCATCCGATGCTGCAGATTATGTACAGCAGTTGTCCGGCGATGAAGTGAACATTATCTTCGGTGCTATGTACGATGAGTCTAAGAGTGGTACTTGTATGATTACTGTTATTGCAACCGGTATTGAAGAAGTGACACCGGTGGGAGTGCAGGGCGCAAATCGTTTGGGCGCAGGCTTTACATATAAAGCACCTACCACAACTGGTTTGAAGGGATTAAGTACTCCGGTTACACCTAGTGTTAAGGTGGCACCTACAGAAACCCCGGTTACACCATTACAGATTAGTAAGCCGGTAGATATTCGTAGCAATGTTCAGGAGAAATCATTAAAGATTCCGGATTTTTTACAGAGAAAATAACAGAATGCATGTAAATGTATAGAGAAAATAAGGCAGATATACCGAAAGGTGTATCTGCTTTTTTGTCGTTTTATGGTCGTAAAAAGTTTTTACACATCTTGGAACTTCGACATTTTTTACATGTCCTTTGGATTACAATGAGAATGGTTTTGAACCGACCCGGAAAGGGGGTAAAGATGTATTTTGAAGTCTATGCAGATAGCGTTTTCATTTTGCAATTTGTGCTGAATTGTTATGTGCTTGTGTTGGTAAATAATATGCTTCGTCAAAAGGTAAGGTTAAGAAGAATTTTGTTGGGAGCTTTTTGTGGAACCATATTTTCTTTCGTACCCTTTTTGCTCCCCTTCAAATTGTTTATCAGTGTGTTAATAAGTATTATAATGTCTGTTTTGTGGCTTGTGGTTTTTGTTTTTCAAACAAGTAGTAAGGAGCATTTCCTTAAGGTGTTAGAAAAGCTTGGTATCAGTACTATTCTTTTGGGCGGTGGGCTGCTTGTATGTTTGCGGATTTTTTTAAAAGGATGGTATACAGATATAAGTATGTTGGATATTTTGCTTTTGGGTGGCGTGGTGTGTTGTGTTTTGATAGTACTTATAAGAAAAAATCGAAAACCTTACAATACTTGCCGGGTTACCTTGTTTGGAGAAACAAAAGAGCCGGATATATCGCAGACTCTTTTGGATAGAGGAGTGTCTATAGAGGCATTGATAGATACAGGAAACAGCCTCATAGAGCCCATTAGTGGAAAACCTGTAGCGGTCCTAGACAAAGCAGTATTTGAACAAGTGTATGGGGAGCGAAAACCATCCGTGTTTCGAGTGATTCCCTATCATAGTGTGGGGAAGAAAGCAGGAGTTTTGCCGGGATACAGATTGGAACGTATTATAGTAGAAACAGAAGAGAACACCAAGGAATATAAAGAGGTTTTCATTGGAGTAGGTGAGGAGGTTTTGTCTCAAGGAAGTACATATAAGATGATATTAAATCCACGTATGCTTGAGTAGAAAGGAAGGATGACAGATGATTTTTATGAGAATAATGCTCCCAAAGGAGCTTCGAAGTAAGGTGTTTTTACGAGAGAAAAAGTTTTCGGTGGTGCAGAAAGGTGATATTTTTTACATAGGTGGAACGGAAGTGTTGCCGCCGCCGCTTTCATCGGTGGAAGAAACAGAAAGGCTTGCACAGTTGGGAACGGACAATGCAGAGGAAGCAAAGGCAGTTTTAATTGAACATAATTTGAGACTGGTAGTTTATATTGCTAAGAAGTTTGATAACACAGGAGTAAGTGTGGAGGATTTGATTTCTATAGGCACCATAGGATTGATTAAAGCAATAAATACTTTTAATCCACAGAAAAATATAAAGCTGGCCACTTATGCGTCTCGTTGCATCGAGAATGAAATACTAATGTTTTTGCGGAGAAACAGCAAGACAAAGCTGGAGGTATCCATTGATGAACCTTTAAATGTGGATTGGGATGGTAATGAGCTTCTCCTCTCGGATATTATGGGCACGGAAGAGGATATTATTTACAAAGGAATAGAGGATGAGGTGGAGCGAAAGCTGTTAATCAGAGCTGTGAATAAACTTTCTGATAGAGAAAAGACCATTATATATCTAAGATTTGGATTAGGAAATGGTACAGGAGAGGAAATGACACAAAAAGAAGTGGCTACCTATTTGGGGATTTCACAGTCTTATATATCCAGATTAGAAAAGAAAATTATGAAGCAATTAAAAAAGGAAATGAGCAGTTTGGTATAGCTGCTTATTTTCTTTTGCTTTTTTAGAATTTATAGTATATACTATAATGACATGTGGAAATAGAAAGGTGTGAATAACGTGATTGTACGTGATGATATATTATCTATGGAATTTTTAAAGAAGTCTGAGTATACCGGTTGTCATCAGGGGATGCGCTATCGTTTGGAAGGTGTAACAGATGAGGAGGGTAAAAAAATAAAGGCTACTGTTTGGCCGGAACCCTTTAATTTCTATAAAACACCGGATGAAGATAAAGAAAGCAGTATTTTCAGTTTTGATGAAGATGGCATTGTGGATGCAATTGGTTGGATGAATAACCGTCTGTTTGAGGAGAAAGATAAGTGGGAACGTACCTCGCAGAATTGGAAGCGTTATACGGAGATATAGTTATGTGGAAATATTTGATACAGGATTTGCTGGGGACAGTTAAGTATGCACCCTATGGAATTCTTATCGGTTGCTTGTTGTATTGTTTATTGCTTGTGGTTCGAAAGAAGAATAAAGTTGAAAATAAAAAATGCTTTTCTTTTGTAGAAATGCTGTTTTGGATATATGTTGCAATTATTGTAGTAATTACCTTTTTGTCCAGAGAGGGTGGCAGTGGAGGAATGGATTTGCGCATCGGTTCCAGTTTGAGTATAAATGCCAGAAATGATGCGTATGCGATAGAAAACATTTTATTGTTTATTCCTTATGGCTTTTTGCTGGGTGTGGTATGGAAAAGTGAAAGACGGTTAATAAATTATTTGTGTGCAGGATTTTTGACCAGCTTCGGCATAGAATTGCTTCAGCTGGTTAGTGGAAGAGGCGTTTTTCAGACGGATGATTTAATAACTAATACAATAGGTGCGATGGTAGGGTATATAGTATTTTGTTTACTTCCCGGCAAAGATAAGAAAGCAAAGACGGATGCGTAATTATGCGGAAAGATAATTACGCATTGTTTTTAATGCATTTTTTTCCAAGCGGGATACCTGAGCCTGGGAAATGCCGATGATATCGGCTACTTCCATTTGGGTTTTGCCTTCAAAAAAACGTAAAGTAATAATGTCACGTTCCCGATCAGCCAGCTTTTTCATGGCATCATTTAAGGAAAGCTTTTCAACCCAGTTTTCTTCTTTATTTTTTTTGTCACTAATTTGGTCCATAACATAAAGGGTGTCTCCGGCGTCCGTATAAATGGGTTCATAGAGGCTCATTGGATTTTGGAGCGCATCCATGGCGTAGACAATATCTTCTTTGGAGATGCCGACCTCTTGGGCGATTTCCTCTAAGGTTGGTTCTTTTAGGTTACGCCTGGTCAAAACTTCTCTGGTATAAATGGCTTTATAGGCAGTATCCTTTAAAGAGCGTGAAACACGGATAGAGTTGTTGTCACGCAGGTATCGTCTGATTTCGCCGACAATCATGGGAACTGCATAGGTAGAGAATTTCACATTTAAACTTGAGTCAAAATTATCAATGGCTTTGATTAGACCGATGCAGCCAATCTGGAAAAGATCATCCACATTTTCATTACTGGAGGAAAAACGCTTAATAATACTTAATACTAGACGCAGATTTCCTTCGATATATTTTTCGCGAGCGGCAGTGTCGCCTTCTTCAATCATGGCAAATAAGCGTTCTTTTTCTTCCGCCTTCAAAAGCGGGAGCTTGGCAGTATTCACACCGCAGATTTCTACTTTACCTAAAGACATAAACGACCTCCAAATTAATTAAGTATCTTTTTCTTTGGTAAGTAGAGCTGATAGTTATTATTTTTGCCACATTTCGTTGGAATATTCATATAATAGAAAAAAGGGAAGAAAAGATGTGATTTAGATGGTCTTGTTTTCAGAGCTGAAATGTAAGGAAGTTATTAATATTAGAGATTGCAAGAGTCTGGGAAGAATTACGGATATGGAGTTTGATGAATGCAATGGATGTATATGTAAAATAATTGTTAGCGATTGTGGTTGCTTTTTTAATCTTTTTAAGACTTCTGATACGATGACAATCCCCTTTAAAGATATTAAACAGATTGGACCGGATATAATTTTGGTTGACATAAACTGTTGAATGTTGTAAAATTTACAAAATAGGTAAAGTATTTTGAGTGCGCAGTTTGAGCTGTATATTATCGCAACTTGCACAGATAGGAGCACATATGAAATGTCCATTTTGTAGTCATGAAAATACAAGAGTAATTGATTCCAGACCGGCGGAGGATAATAATTCTATCAGACGACGTCGTGTATGTGACGAGTGTGGAAAGAGATTTACCACATATGAAAAAATTGAAACCATTCCTTTGATTATTATAAAGAAGGATGATAATAGAGAAACTTACGACCGTTCGAAGATTGAAGCAGGTGTTTTGCGTGCCTGTCATAAGAGACCGGTAAGTGCACAGGCAATTACTACTTTAGTGGACGAAGTGGAAAATGAAATCTTCAATATGGAGGAGAAGGAAATTTCCAGCCAAATTATTGGAGAGTTGTTAATGAATAAGTTAAAGAAGCTGGACGCAGTTGCATATGTGCGTTTTGCTTCCGTATACCGTGAATTTAAGGATGTAAATACTTTTATGGATGAACTTAAAAAGGTATTACAGTAAAGAAATGGTTTATATGGCAGGGAAGTATCCCTGCCATAAATTTTTAATGGTAATGAGCAAGGAGAAAAGGAATGTTAAAAACATTTTACCCGGATAATGAGGCAGATTCCACCTATGAAATTAATTTTGAAGCATTGTATACAAAAGGGTATCGTGGTATTATTTTCGATGTGGATAATACCTTGGTACCTCATGGGGCACCGGCGGATGCACGCGCCATTGCTTTTTTTGAAAGGTTAAGAACTATTGGATATGATACTATGCTTTTATCCAATAATAAGGAACCTCGCGTAAAGAGCTTTGCGGAAAAAGTGGGCAGTAAATATATTTTTAAAGCAGGTAAACCTGCTGTTGGCGGTTATGAGAAGGCTATGGAGCAAATGAATACTACCAGAGAAACTACATTATTTGTTGGGGATCAATTGTTTACGGATGTGTGGGGAGCGAAAAGAACAGGTATTGAAACGTATTTGGTAAAACCCATTCACCCGAAAGAAGAAATACAGATTGTGCTAAAGCGTCGCTTGGAATGGATTGTATTGTATTTTTATCATAAGCAGAAGAGGGAGAAGTAACACTATGATATATAATGGACATACCAGAACTTGTGGATTAATCGGTAATCCGGTGGAACATACATTATCTCCTTTGTTACAAAATTTTTTGGCTGAGGAAACCGGTATAAATATGGTATATGTACCGTTTCATGTGGAAACCGGCAAGTTGGAAGATGCGGTAAAAGGTGCATTTGCATTAAATTTGCTGGGAGTTAATGTTACAGTACCTTATAAGAGTGATGTGATAGAATATTTAACAGATATAGATGGGTTGGCGGCACGCATTGGTGCAGTCAATACGTTGGTACGGCAGGAGAATGGTTTTAAAGGGTATAATTCAGATATGCCGGGACTTTACAGAGCTATGCAAAGTGATGGTATTGAGTTAAAGGACCGTATTTGTGTGATTTTAGGTGCCGGTGGTGTGGCGAGAGCTGTGGCGGTAATGCTTTTGGACAAAGGCGCGAAGCAGGTATATATGCTGAATCGTACTTTGGCAAGGGCTGAGGCTGTGGCGGAAGAAGTAAACGCTATGGCCGGATGTGAATTTGTGAAGGCACTGACACTTTCAGACTATAAGAAGTTGCCGGAAGGAAAGTTTTTGGTGATTCAGGCAACCAATATAGGTATGCATCCTAAAGTAGAGGATGTGGTTATTGCGGAAAAAGATTTTTATGAAAAAGTAGAGATTGCGTACGATTTGATTTTTAATCCGGGAAATACACGTTTTATGCAGCTGGCGGCGAAGGCTGGTGCAAAGGCATACAATGGTGCGAAAATGTTAGTGTATCAAGGCGTTGTATCCTTTGAACTTTGGAATAATGTATGTATTTCAGAAGAAACGGCACAAGCTACATGCGATTTGGTAATAGAGGCGTTGAGAGTATGAAAAATAAAAATATAGTACTAATAGGTTTTATGGGGAGCGGAAAGTCTACGGTAGGAATACGTTTGTCCTATTATATGCGCAGGTCTGTGGTGGATACGGACAAGCTGATTGAAAAAAAGCAGGGAAGAAAAATCAGTGATATTTTTGCTTCAGAAGGGGAAGAATATTTCAGACAGTTAGAAACAGCCATGCTGAAAGAATTGAAGGATAAGTTGCAGTATCATATTATTTCTGTAGGCGGAGGCACTCCGGTCCGAGCGGAGAACAGGGAACTTTTAAAGAAACTTGGAACAGTGGTTTATTTACGGGTGCGCCCGGAAACGGTTTATGAGAGATTAAAGAATGATACTACCAGACCGTTGTTACAATGTGAAAATCCCCGGGAAAGAATTGCACAATTGCTGGCAGAACGGAAAGAAGCATATGAAAGCTGCGCAGATTTGATTCTGGATGTGGACAACATGAATATGGATGAAATACTTAAGACCATAGAAAAGAACAAATGTGGAAGAAAGAAGGACAAAAAGATGAAGCTTCTGGTGATTAATGGCCCTAATTTGAATTTTTTGGGCATTCGTGAGAAGAGCGTATATGGGGCACAGGATTATAATTATTTATTGAAGATGATTGAAGATAAGGCAAAGGAAACAGGAAATGATATTACAGTGTTTCAAAGCAATCATGAGGGTGCTATTATTGACAGAATTCAAGAAGCTTACTTTGATGGAACACAAGGAATTGTAATCAATCCGGGAGCTTATACCCATTATAGCTATGCCATTCGGGATGCACTGGCGAGTATTACGGTGCCTAAAGTGGAGATACATATTTCTGATATTACAAAACGCGAGGAATTCCGTAAAATTTCAGTTACGGCACCGGTTTGTGATAAGCAGATTTATGGACAGGGGTTGGATGGATATTTGCAGGCAATTGATTTTATTGTAAATAAGTAAGGTCTTTTTGAAAAAAAAGGTTGAAATATGAAAGCTTTTAGTATAAACTAGAAAAGAATTATAACGTGATAAATTTTAGGAGGAATATATTATGATTGATGCAGGTAGTTTCAGAAATGGTATTACCATTGAAATGGATAATGGTATTTATCAGATCATTGAATTCCAGCATGTTAAACCGGGAAAGGGTGCTGCTTTCGTTAGAACCAAGCTGAAAAACATTATCAGTGGAGGTGTGATTGAAAAGAGTTTCAGACCTCAGGAAAAGTTCCCACAGGCGCGTATTGATAGAAGAGATATGCAGTATTTATACAATGACGGTGATTTGTATTACTTCATGGATGTTGAAAGTTATGACCAGATTGGTCTTAACCAGGAAACCGTAGGTGATTCACTTAAATTTGTTAAAGAAAATGATATGTGTAAGGTTTGTTCACACAATGGCAATGTATTTGCAATTGAACCTCCTCTGTTCGTAGAACTTGAAGTTACCGAAACAGAGCCGGGCTTCAAGGGTGATACCGCTACCGGTGCAACCAAGCCTGCTACTGTTGAAACTGGTGCTCTTGTTTATGTACCGTTGTTTGTTGAAACCGGTGACAAACTCAAGATTGATACCAGAACAGGTGAATACTTATCAAGAGTTTAATTTGCTGATATCTATGCATGTAAGACAATGGCTGAAAGGTCATTGTCTTTTTGTGTCAGGACTCCTTTCAAGAAATAAAGCTAAGAAAAGAGGAACAGTAACAACCAAAATTTATTTCAAAGAAAGGAAAAGAATGGATAGAAACGTATTTAATTTAAAAATCAAAAGTATTTTAGAAAGAAATTTGCAAGAAGGCAGTAAAGTATTAGTGCAAAAAGTAAGAAAAAATAATGGGGTGGTATTGGATAGTATTATTATCCAAATACCCAACAGCAGTATTTCCCCCACCATCTATATGGATGTATTTTATGAAATGTACAAACAGGGAATGGAAGTAGATGAAGTGGCTGTAAGGATTTTGGCGGCGTATTATCGAGGGAAACCCAAAAAGGAGATAAACTTAGATTTTTTTAAAGATTTTGAACAGGTTAAGCCGAGGCTTGCTTATCGGATGATTAATGCGGAGCAAAACAAGGAGTTTTTGGAAGAAGTACCGCATATTCTTTTCTTGGATTTAGCCATATGCTTCTATTATGCGTTTTGGGATGAACAGTTGGGGGATGGTATGATTACCATTTGCAATAAGCACATGGAATGGTGGAAAACGACGAATCAAGAACTTATGACATTGGCATGCCAAAATACACCCAATATATTTCCGGCAGAGTTTGTAACATTAAAGAAAGTGGTGGAAAGTATTTATGGTGAAGAGTTGGATGAGTTGCATTCTCAGGCATGTCCTTTGTATGTATTAACCAATAAGCAAAAGATACAAGGTGCTGTTTGTTTATTGTATGAAGGGATGTTAGAAAAGCTTGCGAAGGAGTTGGAAGGAAGCTTTTATATTTTGCCTAGTTCCGTTCATGAAGTGATTCTTTTTAAAGAATGCGGAAATGAAGATGTGCAGGCTTTGCATAAGATGATTAAAGAAGTAAATGAGACACAATTGAGCCCGGAAGAGATACTTTCTAATTACCCGTATTATTATAATCAAAAGACAAAGAAACTTATCTGTTTAAAAGATTTCTTGAAATTCTAGATCTTTTATGTTGTTAGATTTCAAATGATTCCATAAAAATCGTATAGACATAATGATTAATTTGTGATATTATAGTCAAGGCGATGTAACAATTTTGTAATATTTGCATCCGTAGTCTAATGGATAGAACGGAGGCCTCCGACGCCTTTAATGCAGGTTCGATTCCTGTCGGATGCATTTCATCGCCTGGCTATAGTGTCCTTGTTTTTTTAGAAAGGTTTTTTTATGTTAAAAGAAAAATGGAATTTGATATGTAATTTTGTGTTAAAGCACAGCAAAATCATGTTGCCTATATTATTGATTATGGTTGTAGCACTTGTTGTATCGGTTGCATTGGGAGCAAATGATTCCAGACAGCAGGATGAGGAAGCTTTGCAGGCGGGAATGGTGTCCGTGGAAGCACAACCCACAGCAGAACCGGTGAAAGAGGAAGGAATACCTCAAGTGCCGCTTACGGAGAATACAATCAGTGAGTTGCATACCTTAATATGCACTTACTATAATACCTATGCATCCGGTGATGTAGAGGGAATGAAGGAAATTGTTAATTATGTGTCTGATACGGATGCGCTTAGCATTCCGGAGATGAGTAAATATGTAGAGCAGTATCCGGAACTTACGATTTATACGAAAGAAGGTCCGGTGGAGAATTCTTATTTGGCATATGTATATTTTAAAATGAAGGTAACCGGATTTGAGGATTTGATTTCCGGTATGGAAACCTTTTACGTATGTACAGGAGAAGATGGTGCCCTTTATTTAAATAAGGGAGAAGCCAGTGATGAAGAATTGGAATATATTCAAACAGTCAGCTTACAGGATGATGTTGTTGAGTTATATAATCGGGTTACGGTAGAGTGTAGTGATACTTTTGCAAATAATGAGGAATTATATTACTACATTCAGGAAGTGGTGAATGAGGTGCAGAAAGCTACCGGAGAGCAGTTGGCTGCACAGATTTCTGCTGAAAATAGCGATGAATCTCAAGATGCTGACGGAGAACATGCCACAGATCAACCTGCAGATGTAGAGGTACAGCAACCGGAAGTGAACGGGGGGACTGAAGAAACGGGACCTATTTATGCAAAAGCTACAACTACTGTAAATGTGCGTAGTTCAGATAGCGAGCAGGCAGACAAAATCGATAAGATTTCTGGCGGAACCAAGGTGGAAGTGTTGGAACAGAGAGTCAATGGCTGGTCCAAGGTAAAGGTAAATGGTAGTGAAGGCTATATTAAGTCGGAGTTTTTGCGTATAATTAGTGTGGTGGGTTCCGGAGATGCCATTGGTACAGTAACCGCAACCTCTAATGTAAACGTACGTGAAAGTGCCAGTGAAACTGCAGAAAGGTTAGGAACCTTGGCAGGCGGTACAGAGGTTGATTTATTGGCAGAAGAAAACGGTTGGTGCAAAATTAATTATAATGGTCAGATTGGTTATGTGAAAGCGGATTATGTGCAGTAATGTACATAATTATGAAAAAAACAGAACATACTAAGGATGCTATGAAAATAGCATCCTTTTTTAATGCATAAAATAAGATGTATTATAAGGTAAAATGGAGAAAGAGGTAGCGGGTGCATGAGGAAGCAGGAAGTGAATGTGTATAAAGAAATACAACGCAATACAGAGATGGCTATGAGGGCCATTGATACGATTACGGATAAGGTGTATGACGAGCATTTGGCGTTGCAGATATCCAAGCAGTCATTAAAATATGCAGAGATACGTAATCAGGCATATGATAAGCTTCTGGAGGCGAAAGCGGAGCCCTATAAGAGCAGTTATATGCAGAATTTAATGCTGACCGGAGCAATTCAGTATAATACGCTTTTGAATACCAGTACCAGCCGGATTGCAGAGCTGATGATTAAGGGAAGTAATATGGGGGTGCTGGAAATGAATAAAGTACTAAACCATAATGAAGGCGCGGATGCCCAGTCTGTGGCATTGGCCAACCGGTTGATGGATTTTGAGGCGAGAAACATTGAACGGTTGAAAAAATATTTGTAAAGAATACTTGTTGTGCAATTTGCATAAAAAAAACGAAAAAACTTTTACGATTTAGTGAGATAAAGTCAGTTGTGCAAATTGAAAAGACGTAATATAATATTTCTTGTGAAAAGCATACTTGTATACAATGTGATGCTTGCCAGTAAAATTTGATTTCAAGGAGGACATATATTATGTCATATGTTGATGAGGTTTATGAGTTAGTCGTTGCCAAGAATCCTGCACAGCCGGAATTCCATCAGGCAGTTAAGGAAGTATTGGAGTCTCTTCGTGTTGTTATTGAAGCAAATGAAGAGGCATATAAAAGAGATGCTTTGTTAGAGAGATTGGTTAATCCGGAGAGACAGATTGTTTTCCGTGTTCCATGGGTAGATGACAAGGGTCAGGTACAGGTAAATACCGGTTATCGTGTACAGTACAATTCTGCAATCGGACCTTACAAGGGCGGTTTAAGACTTCATCCTTCTGTAAACTTAGGTATTATCAAGTTCTTGGGCTTTGAACAGATTTTCAAAAACTCATTGACAGGTCTTCCTATTGGCGGTGGTAAGGGTGGTTCAGACTTTGATCCCAAGGGTAAGTCAGACAGAGAAGTTATGGCATTCTGCCAGAGCTTCATTACCGAGCTTTATAAATACATTGGTGCAGATACTGACGTTCCTGCAGGTGATATCGGTACCGGCGCAAGAGAAATTGGTTATATGTATGGTCAGTACAAGAGATTGACCGGACTTTATGAAGGTGTACTTACCGGTAAGGGACTTTCTTACGGCGGTTCTTTGGCAAGAAAGCAGGCAACTGGTTATGGTTTGTTATATTTAACTGATGAAATGTTAAGATGCAACGGTATTGACTTAAAGGGCAAGACTGTAGCTGTTTCCGGTGCAGGTAACGTAGCAATCTACGCTATCGAGAAAGCATGGGAGCTTGGTGCTAAGCCTGTAACCTGTTCTGATTCTACCGGATGGATTTATGATCCGGAAGGAATTGACGTAGCTCTTCTTCAGGAAGTAAAGGAAGTAAAGCGTGCAAGATTGTCTGAGTACGCAGCTGCAAGACCTAGTGCACAGTATCATGACAAGGCTGCAGAAGGTACCAACCAGTGGTCTGTAAAGGTTGATGTAGCTCTTCCTTGTGCAACACAGAATGAACTTAACATTGATGATGCAAAGGCTCTTGTTGCAAACGGTGTTATTGCAGTAGCGGAAGGTGCAAACATGCCTACTACCATGGAAGCTACCGAATACTTCCAGGCAAATGGCGTAATGTTCTGCCCCGGTAAGGCTGCAAATGCAGGTGGTGTGGCTACCTCAGCTTTGGAAATGAGCCAGAATAGTGAAAGACTTAGCTGGACCTTTGAAGAAGTTGACAGCAAGTTAAAGACCATCATGGTTAATATTTTCCACAATTTAGACGATGCTGCTAATAAGTATGGCATGGAAGGCAACTATGTTGCCGGTGCGAATATTGCAGGCTTCTTAAAGGTAGCTGAAGCTATGACTGCACAGGGTATTGTGTAATCGCTGATTTCTAAGATAAAAGATAATATTGATAAGTCCTGTAAACCCAGTGTTTATGGGACTTTTCTTTGTTTATAGATACGACAATAGAATTGTCAGAATATTCAAAAATAGAAGATAATTTACGTTATTTTGAGGTCGTTATATACACGTGGTATACAAGTGATATACAGGTGGTATACACTCTGTATTTACTGTTTGGGATGATTTTATCTATTTTTCATCCGCTTAATTTGTGTAAGATTTTGGCTGAATATGAGTGTAATGCCTAATGTGTTTCAGCATCATAAGTGTATTCAGCATCGGTTTTAAATCTTGTTCACTTCTGTAAGAAGTTCTTCTAAGGTCTTATGGGTGTATACGCCTTTTGTTGTGTCATTTTTCATGCTGTGTCCCATAATCAATTTGATACATACATCATTTGCTCCGGCACTGTCCATAAGAGAAGCAAAAGTGTGTCTGCCATCGTGGGGCAGATGTTTCATGTTCAGTTTTCCCATGCACGTATTAAAATTACCATTCATGTAAGTACCGTAAGTGTAGTGATTTCCAAACTTGTTATTGATAAGGTATTTCTTGTTTGGATCGTATCGGTTCTTAATGAGAGGAATAATCTTATCATTCAGTGGGATAATCCGGTCTTTTCCTGCATCGGTTTTGATACCGCCTATCATGTACTTTTCTTCCAGATGTACATTCTCTGTAAGGATTTCTAAAAGCTCCGTTGGTCGCAGACCTGTATAAATCATAATCAGGATAATATCTACATTGTTGACTTCGTATAGCTTCGACCAGAGGGTTTTGATTTCTGCATCGGAATATCTGTCATGTATTTGCTTATTGGTATTTGTCCATTCATAAACCAGACCTTCCGTTAAATCCCGATCTATGTATTCATTTAGCTTGGCATATTGGTACATTGCCTTTAGAATGGCTCGCATGGAAGATATCGTAGTCTGCGATTTGTGATTGTAGGCGTTTAGGCATTGTTGTAAATCATTTGTCCTTATGGAAATGAATTTACGGTTGTGTAAGTCGCTGAAATGATTAAAAGCAATTTCATAATTCCGCCATGTGGAATCACTAATCTGGTTTTTAAGTGACCTTCGGTATTTCTTCCATTTCTCGTACATCTCTGCAAAAGTAGGAGAGTCCGAATATTTTATATGTTCCGGAACAACGGCACCGCTGTTATATTCAGCAAGATAGGTGTACGCCATTTCCGGTTTGGAGAAGTAAGCGAGGTATGTGTACTTTCGTTTGACTTTTCCGGTGTCATCTTCCACAAGTTTTGAAATACGGACAGCGTAGGGCTTTCGTCGTTTGCCACCAAGCTTGATTACGCTGCCGTAAGAGTTTGGTAACTTCATACTTTAACCTTCTTTCTGCATTTGTTCTAACTGTTCAAGACAGTATTCCGCGTATTCTTTGTAGCGTTTTACTCGTGCGATTTCATTTGGAATATCAAAAGCATAAGTGGACCTTGGAATTAAATCTGAACGTTTCGTAGAGGTGTCTGCCTTATACGCAGAAAGCTTGTATTCTACAAAATCTTTTACTTCTTTTTCCAAATCAGCCAGTTTGGTTAGCGGTATCTGTGCGACTTCTCTTCCGGTTTCATCTGAATAAATATGAATTACACCATCTTCGGTAATTTCTTTTATATCTACAGAACCAGTAGCCGTATCAAAGCAGTCTTTTAAATATGCTTCCTGAAGAAGTTCATATTCAACCGTATATCCAATATCATGCAGATAGGAGAGGACACCGTAATATGGCTGCTCGTACTCATTAATGTAATATTTGCGGATTTCAAAGGAATTAAAATACTCGTTGATGATGGCATTTACAAAATCATTGGTACATTCGCAGTACTGCATCAGGCTTTCGTTTGGATTAGGAATAAATGCTTCCATTGGTATTTTGTAGCCGCTTGCCAATACTTTGAGAAAACTTTCTGTTACAGGTTTCTTTCCATTTTCAACATTGCAATAATGTGTTCTGGAAATTCCAAAATCTTTTGATAGCTGATTCTGTGATAGCCCCCTTTCTTTACGGATATTGATAATCCGTTCTCTGATTTCTTCTTGATTTTCAAGCATTTTCATGTACTCCTTTCGTTTACATCGTATATTTGCTCGTACTATATGCGAAACAGAATTGCTTATATGTACTATATAGTACATACTTAGTATAAACAACAACATCAACAATGTCAACAAAATTATGGAGGAGGAACATGTGAAAAAGGAAGAAGTAAAACTGCTGATGAAGCAAAACGGGGTAAAGCAGTGGGAAGTGGCAGAGAAGATGGAAATCTCCGAATTTACGCTTTCCAGATGGCTTAGGAAGGATTTAAGAGGAAAACAGCTTGAACGGCTACAAGAGGCGGTTATAGCGGTTAAACAAGGTAAAGAGGCAGTGGGCAGAGGGGAGGAGCAGTAATGGAGCGAGTTACCACAAAAGAAGCGGCAAAGCTGCTTAACATGGATGTAGTGACCTTGCAGTTTCTGATGAGGCAGGAACGGTTACCGATTGGCTATGCCATTAAGAAGGACGGAAAGAGCCGTTATCATTACATCATTTACAGAAGTATGTTGGATGCATTTATCCGGGGAGGAGGTAAATGCTAGATGGCAGGAAAGCGTTATTATTGGCTGAAGCTGCAAGTGGGTTTCTTTCAGGAACTTATCATTAAACAACTGCGAACATTGCCGGATGGAGACAGTATAGTGCTTCTTTATCTGAAATTATTATTAAAGGCAATTAATACAGAGGGGATAATTTACTATCAAAATATATTACCGACTTTGGATGAAGAAATTGCATTGGATACAGGAGAAAAGGCGACACTTGTCAGATTGACTATATCGGCACTGTTGGAATATCATGCGGCGATAATTTTGGAAAATCAATCATTACAGTTATTGTATCTGGAAGATATGGTAGGCAGTGAAACAGATTCTGCAGTCAGAGTCAGAAATCACAGAGCGAACCAGAAACTACTTAAAGAGAAGGAACGGCTGTTGTTACAATGTAATGCAGAGGTAACGGAAAGTAATTGTGTTGATTTTATTAGTAACATAGAGATAGAGAACAGTAAGAATGAAGAGAAAAAATTAAAGGAAAAGAAAGATGGAGAGGCAGAGGAAATTTCAACTTATTTTCAGGATCCGGTTCTCAATAGTATGTTTCTTTCTTATCTGGAATACCGGAAAGAATGTGGGAAAGAAGCAAAGGGAAAAGCCATCGATTATTGCATTGAGAAATTGGAGGCTCTATCCCAAAATCCGAAAGAACAGATAGCAATTATTAAGCAGACAATTCAGAATGGTTGGACGGATTTCTTTCCACTGAAAGACAAAAAGAAGAGGGAGAAAGGAAGCTGCGTAGGTTCATGGTTAGAACATGAGAGTGTGCAAAATTCAGGAGGTGTTTTTGGTGAGTAAACAGGAATTTGCCACATTGGTTTTAGCTATGCAGGCAATGTATGGAGATGAATTTATCGGAACAGAAGAAGCGATGGATATGTGGTTTGCACTGCTGCATGATCTGGATTATCAGATATTATCAAAGGCATTACAGAAATATATGCTAACAAATAAATTTAAGCCTACAGTTGCAGAACTTCGGGAAATTTATGCGGACTTAATCTGCCCAGATATTTCAGATTGGAGCGAGGGATGGGAGAAGGTTAGTAAGGCAATCGGACATTATGGGATGTATCGGACAGAGGAAGCAATGGAAAGTTTTGATGAAGTTACCAGAGAAGCGGTAAAGCGGTTGGGATTTCAAAAAATCTGCTTGTCGGAAAATATTGTTGCTGATCGGGCGAGATTTGCAGAAATCTATCAGGCCATTTGCCAGAGAAAGAGAACGGATGTGAACATAGGAAGTGCCTTGCCGGATTTGCAGAAAATAGTGCAGAAAAGATTGGCTGATCTGAAGCAGAATGGCCAAAAGACATTAGAGCAAGGAAGTGATAATAACTAACATAGCAAGCACTGCCTGTGTTCCCACACAGGCGATAAATTGAGCGTATACTTCTCTATGCGAAGCTGCTCAATTTAACATCTAGGGAGAATTCCCTAACCCTTAAAAAGTATGAAAGGATATCATAAAATGGCAAAGGATATAGTAAACAGAACGAGAAAAAATGAATTAAAGATTTATTTAAGTGATGATGAAAAATACATTTTGGATAGAAAGGTGGAGTTATCAAGACGGAAGAGTATTTCGGATTATATTCGGACGCTGATAATATATGGATTTGTTTATGATGTGGATTATTCCTATCTGCGACAGTACAATGAAACGCTTGGAAAAATTAGCAGTAATTTGAATCAGATTGCGAAGAGAATTAACAGTACCGGAAATGTTTATGAGGAGGATATGAAAGAAGTGAAGGAGACTATGGACGAGGTGTGGAGAACGCAGAAGGCGATGCTGAAGAAGCAGCCGTTGATAAAATATGCATAATATGTCCTGATATAAGTCAGATAAGAATTTAATAGAAGTTTGTTAAAGAACTTTTTTACGAAACCATACTGTGTTTTTTGTGTAAAAAATTACGATGTATTTTATTGCGAAACCCATACCAACGGTATAATTAATATTATTTAATTTGTAATGGTGGTGTGTTCAAATTTATCTTTTAGAATGTTACAATATGTATATCATAGGAAAGGTACGAATGCTATGCAGATTAAATTAACGGAGAATATTAAGAAGTTTAGAAAGCAAAATGGGTTCACACAGGAACAGCTTGCAGAAGCGTTGGGAGTTACAGTTGGGGCCGTATATAAGTGGGAAGCCGGATTGTCTTCGCCCGAACTAAAACTGATGATGGAGATTGCGGATTTGTTTGAAATCTCCACAGATACATTGCTGGGTTTTGACTGTCAGAATGGAAATGCAGAAAGTCGCATAGAGCGGATAATGCAGTGTGTGCTGGAAAACAGACCGGAGGATGCAGTTGTAGAAGCAAACAAGGCGTTAAAGAAATATCCGAACCACTTCAAAACAGTATATGTAAGTGCTTCGGCTTTTCGGATCAAGTATTTAGCGGATAAGAATGAAAAGGATCTGGAAAAGGCAAATGATTTATTAGATAAAGCAATTACTTTACTGTATCAGAATACGGATTCTTCCATTGATAAAGTAGTGATACGGAAAGAGATGGCGGTCAACTATAGGCTAATGGGAAAAACAGAATTTGCTTTGGATACATTTCTAAAGGAGAATCCATGTGGTGTAAATAACAGTGACATCGGCTATTTATACTCTGTCATGTTGAAGAAAACGGATGAGTCTCGATTGTTTCTGTTTAAATCATTCGTGAATGAATTGGGAAATATATTCATGACAATGATGGGAATGACATTCATGTATTTAAGACAGAATGACAGAAGATGTTTAGAAGCAATTTCGTGGTTTATTGCACTTATCGATGGTTTGAAGAATACGGATAAAGTAGCATTTACAGATGAAACGAAAGTAATTTTCTTGACACAGAAAGCAGTATGCGAGTCGAGATTTGGAACAAAGAAAGATGCAAAGAAAGATATAAAGGAAGCATATCTTCTGGCACGAGAGCTTGACATGGAACAGAAACACTCGAGCAAAGGAATTCGTTTTCTCGAGGATATTGAGGATATAGTAGGGTATACCGGCATTGGCAGTACGGCAACAGAGAGTATTGAAATCATACTTTATCAATATTCTGAAGATATTGAAGAGGCTGAGTATGTGCGTGAAGTATGGAAGAAGTTAAAGAACGCTGAGACAGAGTGCTAGCTCTAACAAAATATGTGATAAAAGATAGGGATAGGTTGTGAAAGCGAAGAAAAAAGGTAATAAGAAAATTCGTAAGATTCTGTTGGTAGTAATAGGGATTCTGGTAGCCTTTATGCTTTTTAGTGTTATAAACCACAGAATCAAAATGAAACAGGAAGAAGAGTTTTTGACTCCGATTGGACAAATGATTGAAGTTGATGGAAATCAAATGTGTGTGTATTCGGAAGGTAGCGGAGACAAGACACTTGTGTTTATGTCTGGTCTCGGTACGGTGTCTCCGATTCTGGATTTTAAGAGTCTGTATGCGTTACTATCTGATGATTATAGAATTGTAGTAGTTGAGAGATTTGGATATGGTTTTAGTGATCAGGTTGACAAAGCTCGTGATGTGGATTTGATGCTTGAAGATACAAGAGCAGCACTTCGTGGTGCCGGAATAGAAGGACCATATATCCTTTGTCCCCATTCGTTATCAGGTCTTGAAGCCCAGTATTGGGCACAGACCTATCCGGATGAGGTTGAGGCGATAATTGGGTTAGACATGGATGTACCCGAATCATATGATTACTTAAAAATTGGAACACCACATATATTACTTACTAAATTGATGCACAGTCTTGTTGACCTTGGAATAGGAAGGTTCGTCTCGGATTCGGCATTGCTTCCTCCGGGGAATTCCCTTTCGGAAGAGGAACGGAGGACATATGTTGCATTATTTAACCGTAAATATATGAATATAGATATTGCAAGAGAATATGAATCAATTCACGAATCAGCAGCCTTGGTAGGTTCAACCCCAAAACCAGATGTTCCAATGTTACTGTTCGTTTCGGATGGTACCGGTGGCACGGGTATGGATACAGCTACCTGGAGAAGTGTCGTTCGTAATTATGCCAATGATATGTCTAATGTTACTATTATCGAACTTGATTGCTCTCATTACCTTCATCATTATGAGTCTGAGAAGATGAGCGAAGTAATTGATGACTTTTTGCAAGAAAATTACTAAATTATAAATTCTGACGGATAGAAAGGATGAAAAATAATGAAAGAAAATATCAGTGTTTGCGGTATGAATTGTAATGGATGCTATTGCTTTGGCAAAATGTGTAACGGGTGCAACTCCTGCGAGGGAAAAGTTTTTCACGCACCAGAAGGAAAAGCCTGTCCTATTTACGATTGTGTTAAAAACAATAAGTGTATGCAAAATTGCGGGGAATGTAGAGAAGTACCTTGTAAGATATGGTTTGATACTAGAGACCCGAAGTTTTCAGACGAAGAATTTAATGAAAATGTAGCTATGAGAGTACAGGCATTGAAAGAGGAATAGAGGTACTTATGTCAAAAAATAAAGAACTTGAGGAATACATAATGGAACAATTATCTGATTTGGGAGATATACGAAATATTCCAATGATGGGTGGATATATTTTTTATTATAAAGAACGGATATTTGGTGGTATTTGAATTCTATGGAGGAAACATAATGAACAAAGAACAACTTAATGCAGCACAAGAAGCAATGATAGATTGGTTATCAGACCCTCATGAGTTAGGAAAAAAACCTAATAAGATTGAATGTGCAGGCGAATTTGATTTTAACGAAATGCATTATTATATTTTCAAGTTTAAAGCAGGATTATTCGGCAAGTGGCTTGTTGGTGTATGTGGAGGTTTCGAGGATGATGATTTAGAGCCATGTGGACATATATTTAGTGATATGCAAGAATATAATGAAGCAACCGCTCAAAAAGAATGTATTGCAATGGTCGAAAAAATCATGGCATATTGGATGGAGCAAGCAAAAAAGTTTGAAAATTAATGGTATCAAATTTATATTATGCTACGCATTTGAAAATTTCAGTCTTGTGGAGAGATTGAAATTGATTGTAGCAAGGCGGAGGATGAATTAACAACCACACCTTGTTCACAAAAGTCCTTATTATATTGGTAATATATTACGAGCAGATTGTTTAGTGCAGTCTGCTCGTATTTTTTTCTTGACATTAGAAGAAATTGCGCTATACTATAAATGAGTTTATAGTAAATTGATTTATAGTATTTGAGGTGAGAATATGCCAAGTAGTCCGAAAATTCCAAAAGAAACTATATTACAGCATGCTTTAGAGATGTTGATTGAGAACGGATATGCCTCCATTAACATTAAGGCATTGGCAAAGAGAATAGGTTGTTCCACACAGCCTATTTCCTGGCATTTTGGGAATATGGAAAATTTTCGTAATGCTTTGACAGAGTATGCGTTAGATTATGCAAATAGAAAAATGCTTTCGGCTTCGGAAGGTATGTCGGCTTTTTCAAATGTGGGAATAGGATATATTGATATTGCTTTTGAGGAACCGAATCTGTTTCGTTATCTGTATATGAGCGGCGAAAGTGGGTATCATGCTGGTGGTTTTGATATTTTTACAACTGCTGATGCAAACTCCGCAATGATAGAACAGATAGCAAAACAATTAGGCATATCTGCTGATAAAGTAAATGATTTCTTTAGAAATACTATAATTTACACACACGGACTTGCGTGTTTTGTGGTATCCGGGTTGATAAAAGCAACCAAAGAAGAGCTTTATGCAATGGTTAATCAAGGTGCATATGGATTTATGGTGCAAGCCGGTTTTGAATTAGATAGGGAGGATGACAATGAAAACTAGAACAAAAGACATTACAAAGAAGCGAATGGTTATATTTCTTTCGATCATATTTGGAATATTATATATTCCTTGGATTATAGGCATTATTGTACCGAGTCTCGGAGAAATAGTGTATGCAATTATAGGTTCACCGGTTGTATTTATGGCAACACCTGCTTTGTCTGTTTTTATTACCCGAAAGCTAACGAAGGATACAGCACCACTGAATTTCAGTACAAAAATTTTCAAGAATAAGAAAGCACTATTATTCTCCACACTGGTTCCCGGTGCATGCATTTTCCTTGGAACAGTATTGTTTTATTTGATATTTCCTGAAGATTTAGATTTTCATGGAAGATTTATTTCAGAAACATATGGTGCATTTGGAGCACCACAGGATATTGAATTCACGATTAGTTCTATGTTTATAATGGGACTCATTGTTTATGTGATATCTGCTGTTGCATTTCCAATATGGTATATCGCTCTTGGTGAAGATATTGGTTGGCAGGGATATATGCTTCCTTTACTGTGCAAGAAAATGTCTGTGAAATGTGCCGTTATAATGAATGGTATATTATGGGGATTGGCTCATGCTCCACTAATCTATTATGGACTGAATTATGGTACAGATTATTTTGGGGCACCATATACAGGAATATTAATGATGATTTTAGTGACTATTGTATTGGGAATATGGATGTCTTATATAACTTTAAAAACAAAGAATTACATGTATGCAGCAATCATTCATGGAGCTGCTGATATTATCGGAGAAGTAGGTAACTGGATATCATTATCAACAAAAAGCAGTTTGTTGGGTCCTATACCAGCAGGGATTATTGGTTTGAGTGTTTTATTAATAGGAGCAGTATTATTGTTCTTTAGGATGCCACAAGAGGATTTTTAGAAAGAAGTTTCATGCTTTTATATAAAGGGATTAGCGAGGAGAAATAAAGAAATGTTAGGAATATATTTGAGTGGAACGGGCAATACAAAATATTGTATGAATCTGTTGGTGAAAGGTTTGGAATCCGACGCTGCAATAATGTCTTTGGATAATCCCGGTTTGGTAAAAGCAATAACAGAAAATGATGTGATTATTTTAGGGTATCCTACGCAGTTTTCCAATTCTCCATATATGGTAAGAGATTTTATACATAATAATTCAACCTTATGGAAAGGAAAGCAGATTTTGTGCGTAGCAACAATGGGGGCTTTTAGTGGGGATGGAGCCGGTTGTACGACAAGAATATTAAAAAAATATGGAGCCCACATTCTTGGTGGACTTCATATACGTATGCCGGATTCTGTATGTGATAGTAAATTATTAAAAAAGCCTGTGGAGAAAAACAGAGAAATAGTTGCAAAGGCAGCAAGAAAGATCGAGAAAACAATTATAAATATAAAAAAAGGAAAATATCCTAAGGATGGAATAACAGTTTTTGCACATATTGCGGGATTGTTTGGTCAGCGTTTATGGTTTTGTAATAAAACTAGTGGATATTCTAATAAACTCAAAATAAGTGAAGCGTGTGTTGGCTGTGGATTGTGTGTGAAGTCTTGTCCGATGAAAAATTTGTCAATTTGTGAGGGGAAAGCTATGTCCGGCGGAAGCTGCACGATGTGCTATTCGTGTATTAGTCAATGCCCTCATAGAGCAATAACATTACTTGGAGATGAAGTAAAAGAACAGTGTCGTCTGGAGAAATATTTGTGAATAATTTAAATTGTTGAGAGTTGGAACAATAGATGGGAAAGGTTGGTTAATTGTTTTGTCTGGACTATTGATTCCTATTGCACATAGTTGGAGAAATAATGCGATGATGACATATAGGGTATCGTTGGCTGACGGAGGCTTTAATATTATGAAAATAACGAAAGGAAAAGAGATAACTTCTGTAATGGTAATTAAGCTGGTTTCTTTGCTAGGAATCTTCTGTTGTGTAATATGTTTTATATTTAGGATAATAAACAACGGTAATGATTTTGGGTTCTGGATTGCTATGATATTATGTAATGTTTCGTGTTTCATTACTGCCAAATAAACAAAAAGTACATAAAATTTCATCTATTCCGGTTTAATAGAATAATACTGATTAAAGGCACGGGGGAATAAAATGTCCATGCTTTTTTGGTATATTTTGAACTTTACAGTCACAATAAGTCTGGATATAATGTTCAAAACTAGTTTAAAAAGTCGAAATGGAGGAACGTTATGCCGAGAAAACTGACAGATGAAGAGATTGATGCGCAAAAGAAGTTTATGTACGAGCGGACAGTAAGTCTGCTTTCAAAGAAAGAGATCTCAACAGTTACTCTTGATGATATTTTGGGAGCAGTACAGATGGCGAAAGGCTCGTTTTATAGGTATTATTCAAGCAAGGAGGAGTTTCTGTATGAGGTGATTAAGAAAAATGAGCAGATATTTTTTGACAAAATCATTCAAGAGGCTTCTAATGTACAGCTTGGGATGAAAGACGCCTTAGAAGCGATGAGCAAAGTCCTTATGGATAAGAAGTTTCTATTTCTGTATATATATCCGGAGGATGTGGAGAGACTTCTTAGGAAAATGCCCTCAGAATATTGGAAACATGAGGAAGAAAAAGCGAAAAACAACTTCGTTTCTTTTTGCAATGCAATGAATATTAGACCGACCGAAGAGTTTTATGGAACACTGTCTTACTTGATGCTTGCGTTGCAAACGATTGTTACGAATGCTGGTCTGGTTGGTGAAAGCGGGCAGAAACGGGCAAATATGATTATGCTACAGGCGATTTATGGTCTGCTTAATGAAGAGATAGATAAAAATGAAAAATAATAATAAACAAACAGAAAGTAATGTGTGGATATATTTCTCATAGAAAAGTATATTTTAAATGAGCCAAAAGAGGAGAGCAGAATATGAGTGTACTAGTGATAAATACATTATCTGAATATAATGATGAAGTTTTGGAATTGCAAAAACAGATATGCGTGCAGTCTGAGGGTAGTGAGGTGGTTTGTACAAAGGATATGAAAATATCCCATTGTATTGGTTGTAATTACTGTTGGCTGAAGACACCTGGAATCTGTACGATTAAAGATGACTATGAGATTGTTCTTAAAAAGATTTTACAACATGAGAAGATTGTTTTTATCACAGATACAAAATTTGGATTTTTATCTTATCAGATGAAAAATCTGATAGATAGGATTATGCCGATTGCAACAATGTATTTGCATTTTGTAGATGGCCAGATGCGACATGTACCTCGTTATGATATTCGTCCGCAGATGGGAATTATTTATATGGGAAATGCAGAAAAAGCATATCTTGAGCGATGGATGGAGAGAACGACACTTAATTTTGAAGGTAGTTCTCTTGGTGTATTTTCATTAGAAGAAGGAAGGGGGATTCTGTCATGCATTTAGTAATCATTAATGCAAGTCCCCGTGTGGAGACTAAGAGTAATACAGCGCGAATTATCCGTAGCTTTGTCCGTGGTTTTGAAGTAAATGGGAACGAGGTGGAAGTTTGGCATTTATCAGATAAAAAGCAGTGGATAGGTGCAAAAGAAGCATATGAGAAAAATACAAATATTTTATTTGCAATTCCCTTGTATGTAGAAAATGTGCCAGGAATTATGCTGGAATTTTTGGAAACGTTGCAACCGAAAAAGGAGTCTGGTACAAAAATGTCCTTTATATTACAGGGTGGTTTTGCCGAAGCTAGCCAGTTAAGATGCGGAGAGGCATATTTAGAAATATTGCCATCTTATTTTAACTGTGAATATAACGGTACTTTAATAAAAGGAGATAATTTTGCTCCGGCTTGGGTTCCGGAAAATATGGCTGAGAAGGTAGTAGCTCACTATGAAAAGATGGGAAGATCTTTTGCAGAGAAAGGAACCTTTGTTAAAGATGAAGTGACTGAATTTGCAGCGCCGGAGTATTTTTCAGAAAAAGAGATTAAGCAACATAAGCGTATCGGTAAGAAAATACAGGGAGCAGTATTCCGTTATATTGCGAAGAAGAATGGATGTAAGAAGCCGCTGGATGATAAACCTTATCAGGTAAAATAAAGTGCGTTTCAGAGTCATAGTATGTTTGTTTAACACATACGATTATTTGAATTTGATGAAGTGAGGACACAAGAGCATGAGTGTACCAAATGAATTATTAGATAATTTAGATAAGTTACATACAACAGAATTGGGTGTTGTTCGAATAAAAAGAAATCTGTCATTAGATACAGATGATGTTGTCGGATGGTGTAGAGATAAAATCAAATCAGATAATGCTGTTATCACAAGAAATGGAAAGAACTGGTATATCAATATAGATGCCTGTATAATAACTGTAAATGCATATAGTTATACCATTATAACAGCTCACAAGGAGAAAAGATGAATTATAGAATCTGTGAACTGGATTCTTTTTCGGTGATTGGACAGGAAATCGAACTTACCAATAGACAAAAAGAAAATATTAAAATATGTGTAGATTTTTGGCGTAAATTTAATAATAACCTGAAAAAAGCATATTTATCACAATCGGGAAATTGGATTAAATATGCTTTTATGGAAAGAAGAGAAGACAAATTATTTTATTGCTGTGCAATACTACAAAAAATAGTAGTTCCAGAGGGGTTTGTTTCAAAAGAAATTGCTTCATACAAATACATGGTTGTTGAGCATATTGGTTCTATGGATAAGATATACGAAACCTATAGTAAAATTTATAAAGAAATATTACCTAATACAGAATATACTCTGTTGCGGGAGAGTTTTCTGCATTTTGAAAGATATGATGCTCGCTTCCATTGGATTAGAGAGAGTTCAATCATTGAGATTTGGGTACCAATTAAGGGATAGCTTATATAATACTGAAAACTTGAAAGCAACGTAAACTTTCAGTAAGCCGGGGTGTTTAACTGAGAGACGAATTTGAAATTTCTTAAGAGAATATGGAATGAATTGTGCTGTATAAAGGATGTGCTTGACCGTGTGTCTGATGCTACTGTTAGATACAGTATTGATATTATAGTAGAATTTAAATTAAGAAAATGATTAATACTTATCCCACTATCTCTGAAGAAGTGGGATATTTTATTACTCTTATATATTGGTTGGAGATTAACGGTTATTATTACAATAATAGATTATTTCATTCATTACAATCTCTTCCGCAACTTTGTAAATATTATTCATCTCACGAACCCATGCCATTTGGTTATGAGATTTAAGGGACTCATCAACATGCAGTCGCTTTTGCATCTGAGAAACAAGGAAATCCATGCGGACGTGGGCAGCATCGTCGATTTGATTCAGATGTTCAATAAGCTTCCCACGAAGCAAAAGAGCAGTATAATAACCTTTATGGTGCTCCTGAAGATATCGCTTCCGGAGCAGACCATATTTCCCATAATGAGGTTCATCGGTATCATATTTAAGAGTAGGATAGTACATTCCATCGGTGGATAAAACATAGCTGATTCTATTTTCCATAATAACAGTTTTCATATTTTACAGTCCTTTCTAAAATAGGTGTTCATTGAAATTGTCCGACAATAGTGATATACACGTGATATACAAACGACCTCAAAACCCCAGTAAATATGCGGCTGTCTTAGAAGCAGCTATGACTGCACAGGGCGTTGTATAGTGAGTAGCGGATAGTTGTATGTCATCCCCGAAACATAATGTTTCGGGGAATTTTTGTTTTGGAAGAACATAAAAGAAAGTAATACGGTAAATTGCTGTTATAGTTGTGGTGTTTATTGACATTTTTCACAAATAATTAAAAAAGTTTGAAAAAAACGCGCAGTTCCCTTGACATTAATTTTCTGTGACATATAATAGTATTACAAGATGGGCGTTTTGTCTGCACATATTTGTACATAAAATGATGTGATTTGATTAAATATTTGTGAATAAAGATGAAATGTTATCTTGATTAAAGTTTGAAATTTTGGTATGATAATAGCAGGTTGATTGCTCCCATTTTACTATTTTTTTAGCAGAATAGTGGGATGGGGAGTGGTTATTTTGCATTTTTAGAGAGAATATCAGACTATTATAGGGAAGGTTTGAAAATAAAAGGAGGTCAACTTTATGGAGGGAGCTCGCGTATTTACATGCGTCACCAACAACTCAGTAAAAAACATGCTGTTAAGAAAAGAAGCGAAAGTTTTCTTGAAGGTAGATGGTGAGCAGATTTCCGGTAAGGGACAGATTTGTAATGCAGAAGGAAGAAACGGATATTTGGACGATTTCGAATTTTCTGCATCAGAAATTAGCAATATTAAAGCGGAAGATTATAATGGTTTGGAGGCAATATCTTTTGATGCCAGTCTGAAGGGGCTGTATGGTAATAAGAAGATTAAAGTATTCCTGCCACAGTTGAAGGAAGCAGACGCGGCATTGGCGTTGCTGAAGAGTTTGAAACAGAGCAGCGGTGATGTTTCTTTCGCACAGAAACAGGTAGTAACTGCACCTAGACCGGTTGCAAGACCGGAAGCACCGGCACCTAAGGTAGAAGAGCCGACTCCTGCACCAGCACCTGCTCCGGTTCCGGCACCTACATTTGAGGAGCCGAAGCCAGCACCGGCACCTGCTCCGGTTCCGGCACCTACATTTGAAGAGCCGAAGCCGGCACCAGCACCAGTACCAACTCCGGCACCAGCACCAGTACCAGTACCAGTACCGACTCCTGCACCTGCTCCGGAAGTGTCCGTAGACACCAAGAATGTTGCGGGTATTTCTGAAGAAGAGTTCGCAAAACGTATGGATAAGTTGGAAGTATTAAAGGATTGCGGACTGTTGGCTGATAACGAATATACTGCAAAGAAATTCGAACTTTTGGGTGAATTCTATGGATTAGGTAAGTTCTATGAGAGAATTCAGAAGTTAGTTGCTTTGAAGGATTGTGGTTTGTTATCTGAGAAGGAATTTGAAGATAATAGACAGGAAGTTATGAGAGAGTGCTGTGACGTTAATGTTACAGATATTAATGAGTATCGTACTAATGTTCAGAAACTTGCTTTCCTTGAATTAGGTGAAGTGATTTCTGATGAAGAATATAAGCAGAGCAGAGCAACTTTGATTCGTGATGTAGAATTCCAGTTAGAGGATACGAAGGAACGTTTTACTTTGAAATTAAAGCGTTTGCCGGTATTAAAAGAGTGTCATTTAATTGATGATGAAGATTATGAGAAGAAGGTTGCAGATCTGTTTGAATTGTTGGATGTTAATGAACAGGATTCCAAGGATGTATTGATTAGTAAGATTAGCAAGTGGCCACTCCTTGTATGGGAGAAGTATATGGATACTGCTGCATTAAAGGCTAAGCAGGATGCTTTGATTTCCAAGTATCTTGATTCTAATTGGACCACTCCGGAAGAGTTAAAGATTGTTATTAACAATATGATGGCCCTTCGTGAAGGAGAATGTCTTGACGTGAAGGAATTCCAAGCACGTCGTCAGCAATTGCTTGCAGGTGTCGACAGTGTAGAAAATTATGCAACAAAGGTTGCTATGTACAGAATGCTTCCTGATGTAGGCCTTATCAGTAATTCTGAATATGAAGAAATTAAGCAGAAGTGTATTGATAAGATTTTTGTTAAGACCAATTCTGTTATGGACTTCAAGGAAAGAGCAAATAACCTTGTTGAACTTCAGAAAATTGGTATGCTGTCAGAGGAAGAATTTGCCGGCTACAAGAATAAGTTGATGAGTGAGTTATAATTTCTGATGACATAATTGTTAATCTACAAATGTCGGAATTGGAGTGATGTAGAATGAAAGAATTAATGATAATGTATCATCCTGTGAAAAAGGAAATTCGCTTTTTGGCTAAGGTAAAAGGGCAGTTTTTGGATGTTCCATTTAAGATGTGCCCCAACCTGATGAAGTATGCGCCGGAAAATGGTGAGTTTTTACTGCAGAACCATGGTAATCAGTTCTTTACGGATATTTGGGAGCAGTTTTCACACGATATTATTAGCTTGGTTTTTAAAGGAACCAAGGTAGATTATGATGATTTTATTGAGAAAATTGCTGAATATAATAAGTCGGTAGGAGAGGATAGAATTATTGTCAAAGATTTTATCGAGTTACCACCGGTTAGCGAGATTTTCACACAGATTAACGAATTTTGTGATGAAACCCTTACTCTTTTTGAATCTGAACTTCAGGATTCGGATGTTCAGGGTATTTTCAAGAAACGTAAGGAAGAGTTTGAAAATAAGCGTAAGAAACTGAATTGTAATGATATTAACTTGTGTTTGGTTGGTACATACAGTTCCGGTAAATCTACATTTATTAACACCTTGATTGGTAAGAGAATTTTGCCGGAAAGTATCAGTTCTGAAACTGCAAAGATGTTTAGAATCCAGAATGATATTAATCCCGGTATTGTATTCACGGTTAAGAAAGTGGATAGTAATGACAGCATTACTGCAAATATTAATTGGGATGCCGGTACCGGCAGATATACTTTTAGTTCTACCGGTGAATGCGAGAGAATACGTAAAGTAATCCAGAATGAGATAAATAGTGCAGTGGTGTTCCACATGCAACAGCATGAGCAGTTGTATCAGATTTTGAAGAGCTTAAATAATGTTCCTAATATGCCTACAAATGAATTCCCTGAATATGTAGATGGTGTTATCGAGGTTCATTTCCCGATTCCTTTGGATCCGAACATCAGCTTTACCTTCTACGATACTCCGGGTACCGATAGTAATTCTAATGAGCATTTATTAGTATTGCGTAAGGCATTGCAACAGCAGACCAACTCAATTTTGATTATTTTATATGAGCCTACCAAGATGGAAGGTACAGGTAATTCCATCTTATACAAATTGATTAATTCTTCCAGAAACGATTCGGAGGCGAACGGAGAGGTTCATATTGATTTGAGCCGTTCTTTACATATTATAAATCAGGCAGATACCAGAAGCCTTGCTGATTTATCTCATTTGAGAAATAAGAAGGTTGAGGTTTCGTTAAAGGAAACTGACAAGATTTATAATGAAGAGAATGAGTGCATTGATTTGGCAAACGAAAGACTGTTCTTTGTTTCTGCAAAGGCGGCATACATTGCAAAAGCAATTAAGAACAATGTGGATACAGAAGATGAACGTATCTGGTTGGCAAATCATAGAAATGAAATTAACAATGTTCATATTGATGATCCGTTGTTGATGAAGTGTGACACTGCAGAAGTGGATACTGGTATGTACTTCAAACTTAACAAGTTGGCAAATGCTGAGGATGAAACGAAGCAGATGATTGCTGATTGTATGAAGGAATTGCAGGAGTTGGATGAAAGTGACGACAAGAGCTTGCAGACAATCTTACGCCGTGTATATATTAATTCCGGTATGTATGCAATTGAACGTGAAATTGTGAAGTATGCACAGAAGTATGCTTTGGCAGTAAAGGCGAAAGGCTTATACGATGGTATTTCCAATGTGGTTAGCTTTATCCGCGATGACTGTGAGGCAATTGAAGAACAGACAAAACTGTCTAAACAGCAGATTTCAGATAATATTCAGATAATGAAGACTACCATGGTGAAGGATATTGATACTGCATATGCAGGATATTTATTCTCCTTGGGTGAAGAATCTCTTATGAGTGACTTCCATGAAGTAAGAGCATTAAACGCTGCAATTGAAGCACGTAAAAAGCAGGCGGAGAAAGTGGCAGATAAGATGTCTTGGATTGCACTCAGACCGGAAGTGTTTGAAGAGAAGAATAAAATTATCTGTAGTGAATTAAACCGATACTTGTCAGAAATTGATGATTTCTACAAGGAAAACAGAGGTCTTATCCTGAAGCAGCAGATTGAAGATTTACGTAACATTATTGTGAAGCAGATTGCAGGATATAAGGGTATTGATGAAGGATTGGTTAAGCGTATTGCCAATGTTTCTGATACTCAGATTCCACCTTCTACATTGGAAGCAATGAAGATGGATGAGTATATTAATAAGCAGAAAACCCTTATTTTTACCACTACTGATAAGAAAGCATATAAGAATGATATGTATGAGAATTTTGAAAAGACTACACGTGAGTTATTCGAATCATATGTGGCTGAAATTCTTGAGGTGGCAAAGACCAAGACTGCTGAGTTGATTAATGAGTTTAAAAACAATATCGATATGATTTCAAGTAATTTGGAATATCTTATTAATGATGAGAAGGAAGCTATTTCCCGTCATGAAAAAGCAAAAGCGGTGTTGGATTTAATCGACAAGAAAGATGATGAATTAAATCGTAAGATTTGGGGTAATGAATAATAAGGAGGCGTTGTTCTATAGAAATATAGAGCGACGCTTTTGTATTTCATAGAAATAGAAAGATTATAGAGTAAGTTTTCTGTTGTTTATAAAAAATCTCTTGCCATTGGAAATTTTTTAGTGTATAGTGGGTTTCGATTGATGCTTGAAGCAAGATAAGGGGAAGCATATGGCAAAGTATTTAGTAATAGTAGAATCACCGGCGAAGGTGAAAACAATCAAAAAGTTTTTGGGTTCGAATTATGAAGTGGTTGCCAGCAATGGACACGTGCGCGATTTACCGAAAAGTACATTGGGGATCGATGTAGATGGAGATTATGAACCGAAATATATAACCATTCGAGGAAAGGGAGATTTGTTGGCTGCGCTTCGTAAGGAAGTAAAAAAAGCAGAAAAGATATATCTGGCAACTGACCCGGACCGTGAAGGAGAAGCTATTTCCTGGCATTTGATTCATGCTTTAAAGTTAGAGGATAAGAAGGTATATCGAATTACCTTTAACGAGATTACCAAGACTGCGGTAAAAGAATCTTTGAAGAATGCCAGAGAAATTGATATGGATTTAGTGGATGCACAACAAGCCAGACGTGCATTGGATCGTATGGTTGGTTATCGGATTTCACCGCTTTTGTGGGTAAAGGTAAAAAGAGGATTGAGTGCCGGCCGGGTACAGTCGGTAGCACTTCGTATTATTTGTGACAGGGAAGCGGAAATAGAGGCATTTGTTCCCCAGGAATATTGGACATTGGAAGTAGACTTAAAGGTACAGGGGGAAAAGAAACCGATACATGCAAAGTATTATGGTGATAAAAAGGGTAAGGTGGCCATTTCTTCCAGAGAAGAAATGGATGCGGTACTTGCCAAAATAAAAGAAGCTACTTATAAAATTACAGATATAAAGCACGGTGAGCGAATTAAGAAATCTCCATTGCCTTTTACGACTTCTACCTTACAGCAGGAAGCTAGTAAAGTGCTAAACTTTTCGACTTCAAAAACCATGCGCTTGGCACAGCAACTGTATGAAGGTGTGGATATTAAGGGAGAGGGAACTGTTGGTTTGATTACTTATTTGCGTACGGATTCTACCCGTGTATCCGAAGAAGCTGAGCTGATGGCCCAGAATTATATTACAAAGCAGTATGGTGAAGAATATGCTGCGGAGGTAATAACAGAGAAAAAGAGCAATCAAAAGATTCAGGATGCCCATGAAGCTATTCGTCCTACAGATATTAAGCGTACTCCTGTAGAGATGAAAGATGAACTGCCTAGAGATTTGTATCGCTTATATCAGCTGATTTGGAAACGGTTTGCTGCCAGTAGAATGGCACCGGCGAAATATGCAACTACTAGTGTGAAGATAGAGGCCGCGGAGCAGATATTTACTGTGGCTGCTTCCAGGCAGATTTTTGATGGCTTTATGAGTGTTTATGTACAGGAGGATGAAAAAGAAGTAGAGAATGCATTATCCAAGGAGTTAAATAAAGAGACTGCTCTTGCTTTAGAAAAGTATGAGGATAAGCAGCATTTTACACAGCCGCCGGCACATTATACGGAAGCATCTCTTGTTCGTGCATTGGAAGAACTTGGAATTGGTCGTCCTAGTACTTATGCACCAACAATTACGACGATTCTTGCCAGAAGATATATTATTAAAGAGAATAAAAATTTGTATGTAACCGAGTTGGGAGAAGTGGTTAATAATATAATGCTAGAGGCATTTCCTACTATTGTGGACGTGAATTTTACTGCAAATATGGAAGCGTTATTGGATGGTGTGGAAATGGGTAGTGTGAAGTGGAAGACTATTATATCCAATTTTTACCCGGATCTTGATGAAGCTGTAAAAATAGCAGAGAAGGACTTGGCAGAAGTAAAAATTGCGGATGAGGTATCGGATGAGGTCTGTGATTTGTGCGGACGTCAGATGGTGTTTAAGTATGGGCCCCATGGAAAATTCCTGGCATGTCCCAGTTTTCCGGAATGTCGCAATACCAAGCCGTATATTGAAAAAATTGGTGTTGCTTGCCCGAAGTGTGGAAAAGATGTAATTGTGCGTAAAACCAGAAAAGGACGCAGATATTATGGTTGTATAGATAATCCTGAATGCGATTATATGGTATGGCAGCGTCCGACAAATAATGAAAAGACAGAAAAATAAGCATTGAAAAAGAGATACTTGTGAAAATAGGTATCTCTTTTTCAGTATAAATTCAAAATTGTTTCATAAATCAAAAAAATATAAAAAATTAACTATTTTTACATTGTAATTCTGTAAAATTCATGATAAAATTAAAAAGTAATCGTAGGGGAAGCACCATAGGTGGAGGATAATTTTATGAGCAGCGTACAGTTGTTGGATAAAACTAGAAAAATCGGCAAGCTATTGCACAATAATAATTCGAGCAAGGTGGTATTTAATGACATCTGTAAGGTGATGAGAGAAATTTTGTGCTCCAATATATTAGTTATCAGCCGCAAGGGGAAGGTGCTTGGTATCGGTAAGTATGAAGGTGTTGAACCGATTACAGAGTTGATTAATGAAAATGTCGGCGGATTTATTGATAATATGTTAAATGAGAGACTGTTAGCAGTGCTTTCTACCAAAGAGAATGTTAATTTGACGACACTTGGTTTTGAGAATACAGATGTATCCAAAATCCAGGCGATTATCAGTCCGATTGAAATTGCAGGAGAAAGATTAGGTACATTATTTATATATAAGTGTAATGAACAGTACAATATTGATGATATTATATTGTGCGAGTACGGTTCTACTGTAGTAGGATTGGAGATGCTTCGTGCAGTAAACGAGGAAAGTGCTGAAGAAAGCCGTAAGGTTGCTGTTGTGAAATCTGCTATTGGAACCTTGTCCTTCTCGGAAATGGAAGCAATTACCCATATCTTTGATGAGTTAAATGGTATGGAGGGAATTCTGGTAGCCAGCAAGATTGCGGATCGAGTAGGAATTACACGTTCTGTGATTGTAAATGCATTACGTAAGTTTGAAAGTGCCGGTGTAATTGAGTCACGTTCCTCTGGTATGAAGGGAACCTATATTAAAGTATTGAATGACGTGGTGTTTGATGAAATTGAACAGTTAAAGCATCAAAACTCCAGAAATTAATAATTGGAAAATTTAACGAAGCAAAAGGAACTTGCTTGGGGAAAGAGATAAAAGGATTTATTGAAAACAATAAATCCTTTTTATGTTACGCTTTAATATAGTAATGGGCAGAATGGGAAAAAAGTACTAAAATCGATATTTCGTATTTGGTTTACAACAATAATACATTATGTTGTGTTTTTTCTTATAAAAAATATGCAAAAAAGGATTGTCTTTTTCGATAAATTAACTATAATAGAATAAAGTAGGTGTATTGTGCCTGCTTTGTATACGTTTATCCAGAAGAATGGAGGATGAGTAATGATAAATACAAATGCATTTGATTACATAAATGTTCTAGATAAGGCGGCAGATGCTTCCTGGCTTCGAAATGAAGCTATAGCCAATAATATTGCTAATGCAACTACACCGGGATATAAACGCCAGGATGTGGCATTTGAATCAGAACTACGAAAGGCTTTGGGATACGATGGAAACGAATCTATGGATGCTAAGGTGGCAGGGGTGAAGACTGCTTCCCTGAATCCGGTACCGTATATTGATAATGCGGGTTTTTCTTATCGATTGGATGGTAATAACGTAGATATTGAGAATGAAAATGTTATGTTGGCAGAAAACCAGTTGAAATATCAAGGATTAATGGGAAGTATTAGCCAGGAATTCAAGAATTTGCAAATGGTAATGAAGTAGTAAATAGCGGTTGAATTTTACAGGAGAGGGAATGTTTATGAGTATGTTTTCGGCTTTTAATATTAATGCATCAGGTATGACAGCACAAAGATATCGTATGGATATTATTTCGGAAAATGTGGCGAATGCTAATACTACTCGAACAGAGGATGGTACGCCTTATAGAAGAAAAGTAGCATATTTTGAAGAAAAGGGCGGACAAACTACCTTTGATGCAGCATTAAATCAGGCAAAAGGAGCGTATGCCGGACAGGGAGTTAAGGTGACTGGTGTGTATGAGGATTACACTACAGAGATGAAGAAAGTATATGATCCTTCTCATCCGGATGCAGATGAGGATGGATATGTATTGTACCCTAACGTAGACATTGTTACGGAGATGACGAATATGATTGATGCCAGTCGTGCTTATGAAGCCAATGCTACGGCTTTTTCTGCCAGCAAGTCTATGGCACTTCGGGGATTACAGATTGGTCAGCAGTAAGATAAAGAAAGGGATAGGTGCGTAGTATGGATATTAGTGCACTGAGTAGAATATCATCATTAAATAATGTGGATAGTGTGAATTCTATAACCGGTAGTTTGATTCCGGAAACAGAAAAAGCAGAAGGTACGGTGTTTGAGTCCTTTTTGAATTCGGCAATTGATAATATTAAAACAACAAACAGTTATCTCTCTGATGCGGAGAATGAGGAAATCCGCTTTGCACTTGGGGAAACGGAGAATACCCACGATTTAACTATCGCATTGCAGAAGGCTTCTACGGCACTTCAGTATACGGTAGCAGTGCGTGATAAATTGTTAGAAGCATATAAGGAAATTATGAATATGCAGATTTAATAAGAGTATGGGTGCAGGAATGCGCATTTGAATATAAATTACAAGGAGAAACACCATGGCAGATAAATTGAAAGAGCTTCAGGCAAAAGTGCTTGAATGGTGGAATCGATATACATCAAAACAAAAGACAATATTTATTATAATTGCAACAGCAATTATATTTGGGTTTGCAATATTTGTTTATATTATTTCACAACCTAAATATACCAGATTTAAGAATTGTGAAACTGTTGCAGAAGCATCGCAAATGATGGAGGTATTGGAAAGTGCAGGCTTTGATGTGAAAATTTCTACGGATGGGCTTCGAATCGACATCGAGGAATCTCAAGTTGGTGAGGCGATGATGGCTGTTGCGGATGCAGGACTTACTGCAGATGGACCGGATTTGAGCGAATTATTAAGCGGAGGATTTTCGCAGACGGAATCTGACAAGCAAAAGCTGTATGTGACTTATTTGGAAGAAGCTATGGAGTCGGATTTCAAGAATTACAATGCTGTAAAGAATGCGAATGTTCAGTTGGATGTACCGGATCAAGATGGGACATTGATTGCTTCGAAAGAAGAAACTTCCTGTTATATTTTGTTGGAGCTAAATGGTAGCTTTTCAGTAGAAAATGCAGCAACCATGGCGAGAGCTGCGGCAACCAGATTAGGTAATGAAACAACAGAAAAAATTGTTATTGTAGATACAAACGGTAATATGTTGTTCTCCGGTGAAGGGGATTATACAACAGCTGGTCAGGCCAGCAGCTTGCTTGAATTAAATGACCAGGCAGAGCGTTACATAGAGATTAAAGTAAGCCAAGCACTTCTTATGACTGGTCAGTTTGATTTGGTAGAAGTGGCTCCTTATTTGAATTTTGATTATTCTACCTATGAATATGCAGAGCATGAATATTATGCTCCGGATGGCCGTGAAGAGGGTATGAAAGTCCAGGAATCCACATCGGAATCTAATAATTCCAGTGGTATCGGCGGTATACCCGGTACGGATTCTAATAATGAGAACAGTTATTTGCTTCAGGATGGCAGCAATACAGAATCTTCTTCCCAGACACAGGATACTACGTATGCGCCGAATGAATCCATGCTTTCTTATTCCACACCGGCAGGAATTATTGATTACGATACTTCCTCAATTACAGTAACGGCTATTTCATATAATGTTATTAAAGAAGATGTTGTGAAGAGTCAGGGCCTGCTAGATGGAACCACATGGGAAGCTTATAAGGAGCTTAATGATGTTACCACCAAGATAACTGTGGATGAAGATTTCTACAATGCAGTGGCTACAGCTACCGGAATTCCGGTGGATAAGATTACTATTGTAGCATATAGAGAGAATTTGTTCTATGACGCAGAAGTAAAGGCAGTGAATTGGAATACAATTTTAAGTATTTCATTAATTGTGATTATTTTGGCGCTTCTGGCATTTGTAATCTTGCGTAGTATGCATATTGAACGTGAGGTGGAGCCGGAAGAAGAACTTTCAGTGGAAAATCTCTTACAGTCTACGCAGGAAGCTGAATTGGAAGATATTGAAGTGGAGTCCAAGTCTGAGACACGTAAGATGATAGAGAAATTTGTAGATGACAATCCGGAAGCGGCGGCAAATCTGCTGCGTAACTGGTTGAATGAGGATTGGGGGTAAGTAGTATGGCCAGAATGGGTGAAGACAGAATAACAGGTCTGCAAAAAGCGGCGGTATTACTGATTGCTCTCGGACCGGAACGTTCTGCAGGAATTTTTAAGCATTTAAAGGAAGAAGAAATAGAAGAATTGACCTTGGAAATTGCCAATACCAGAAGTATTACACCTCAGGTAAAGGAAGAGGTAATTAATGAATTTTACGAGGTGTGCCTTGCGCAACAATATATTGCGGAGGGTGGTATTTCCTATGCAAAGGAACTTTTGGAGAAGGCTCTTGGTGTGGAAAAGGCTATGGATGTTATTGGCAAGTTGACAGCATCCCTACAGGTAAAGCCTTTCGAGTTTATTCGAAAGACGGATGCACAGCAGTTGCTTAACTTTATTCAGGATGAGCATCCGCAGACCATTGCACTTATTTTGTCTTATTTGTCAGCTTCTCAGGCAGCAATGTTGATTTCGGCATTGCCACCGGATAAGCAGTCCGATGTAGCGAAGAGAATTGCGGTAATGGACCGTACCAGTCCGGAGGTTATCAAAGAAGTGGAACGTGTATTGGAATCAAAGCTTGCAAGTCTTGTAAATCAGGATTACACCATTATCGGCGGTGTGGATGCCGTGGTAGAGATTTTGAATGCGGTAGACCGCGGTACAGAGAAACATATTTTGGAATCTTTGGAAATCGAAGAGCCGGAACTTGCAGACGAAATCCGCAAAAAAATGCTGGTATTCGAAGATATTTTGCTTTTGGACGACAGAGCGATTCAGCGTGTGCTGCGTGACGTGCCTACAGACGACTTGGCACTTGCACTTAAGAGCACCAACGAACAGGTACAGAATGCTATCTTCAACAACATGTCTAAGCGTCTTGCTGTCATGATTAAAGAGGATATGGAATTTATGGGTCCTGTACGTATGAAGGATGTAGAAGAAGCACAGCAGAAGGTTGTTAATATTATCCGTAAACTGGAGGATTCTGGTGAAATTATCATTTCCAGAGGCGGAGGTGACGAGATCGTTGTCTAGTAATTTGTATAAAAGAGGATCTTTTTATGGTGCTACACATGCAGAACCGGAGAAGAGGATTATAGATACAAACGAGATTGCTGCTAAAAGACTGGAAGCGCTTGCAGAGATTATGAAGTGTTCTGCGGAAAAAGGTACTTCCCAGGGATTTGTGCAGGGAATCGATGCCAAAGAGGTATCTATGTTGCTTTCAGACGAAAATGAAGAAAGTGGCAATGTAATTAAGGCAGTAACTACAGAGGATACAGCGCAGATGATTGCAGGTGCGCAGGAAGAAGCGACAGAAATAGTTCGCGCAGCGAAGCAACAGGCGGATACCATTGTAAAGGAAGCTTTGGAGCAGGCAGAAAACTCCAAAAAGAACGTTTTGGAGGAGGCCCGCATGAATGGTTATCGTGAGGGTATCAATCGTGCTAATAAAGAAGTGGAACAACTAAAGGCTGATTTGGCTGCAAAGGAAAAAGCGCTAAAGGCGCAGTACCAGACACAGCTTGACAGTATGGAAACGGATTTGGTGGAAGCAATTACCGGTATTTATGAGCACATCTTCCATGTGGAATTGGCATCTCAACGTGAAATATTAGTGCATTTGATTTCTTCCACTATGCGAAAGAGCGACAGTAGTCATTCGTTTATTGTTCATGTATCCAAGGAGGATTATCCCTTTGTAAGTATGCAGAAAAAGCAGCTGCAGGCGGGAATTGCAGGTGTGAATAGCAATGTGGAGATTATAGAGGATATGACCATCGCTAAAACGGAGTGTTTAATTGAAACGGATGGTGGTATTTTTGATTGTGGTCTTGGTACCCAATTAAAGGAGTTAAGTAAAAAGTTGAAGCTGTTGTCCTACAGCGGCTAAGACGTTTTTTCGGAGACTTGAATGAATATCAAAAAGATAGATAAAGAGAAATATTATAAATTGACGGATAAGGTCTATTTCCGAAAAATGGGTAAGGTAGTGAATGTGGTAGGATTGACCATAGAATCCGCAGGCCCGGATGCGAAGCTGGGAGATGTTTGCAGAATTCTTCCTAATAGCGATGAGGAATTACCACCAATTATGGCGGAGGTAGTAGGCTTTAAAGACAAGAAAACTTTGTTAATGCCTTTTGATAGTGTGGATGGTATTGGTTTGGGTAGTATGGTGGAAAATACAGACGAACCTTTACTGGTAACGGTTAGTGATGATTTGCTGGGAAAGACCATAGATGGTTTAGGCAGACCGGTAGATGGCGGATTGATAAGAGGCACACAATATCCCGTAGAAGCAGCAGCACCCCACCCTATGAGCCGAGAGATTATTGATGAACCGTTGCCCTTGGGAGTGAAAGCGGTAGATGGCTTGATGACCATTGGAAAAGGTCAAAGAATCGGTATTTTTGCAGGTTCCGGTGTTGGTAAATCTACCCTTATGGGTATGTTTGCACGTAACACCAAGGCAGATATTAATGTAATTGCATTAATCGGAGAACGAGGCAGAGAAGTAAGAGAATTTATTGAACGTGACCTGGGCGAAGAGGGTATGAAGCGTTCGGTGGTTGTAGTAGCGACTTCGGACCGTCCGGCTTTGGAGAGAAACAAGGCGGCGAAAACAGCTACGGCCATTGCAGAGTATTTTCGTGACCAAGGCAAGGATGTATTGTTGATGATGGATTCTCTGACGCGTTTTTCTATGGCGCAGCGAGAAATCGGTCTTGCCAGCGGAGAACCGCCGGTGACGAGAGGCTATCCACCCAGTGTATACTCGGAAATGCCCAAGTTGTTGGAACGAGCAGGGCGTGCGGCAAAAGGTTCCATTACCGGATTGTATACGGTTTTGGTAGATGGCGATGATTTTAATGAGCCTATTACGGACACTGCCAGAAGTATTTTGGATGGTCATATTATGTTGACCAGAAAGCTGGCACATAAGAACCATTATCCGGCTATAGACGTACTTCAGAGTATATCCAGATGTATGAGCCAGGTGGCTACCAGAGAACACAAAAGAGCCGCCGGTAAGTTAAAAAATGTGCTGGCGACATACAACGAGGCGGAAGACTTGATTAATATCGGTGCTTATAAAAGTGGCAGTAATCCGGATATTGATTATGCTATCAGTATGAACAAACAGGTAAATGAGTATCTTTTGCAAGACGTGGAAGAAAAAGTGAACTTTGAAGATAGTATAGAACGACTAATGAATATGTTTGAAGGTGTATAATTTGTGGCAGTATTTCGGTATAGAATGCAGAGTATTCTGGATATTAAACTGAAGATGGAAACTCAGGCAAAACAAGAATTTGCCCAAGCGAAACTGGTTTTAGACCGAGAAGAAGAGAAGCTTTCACAGCTTATGGAACAAAAGCGTTTTTATGAAGAACGGGCAGCAACTCTTTTGAATGGAAAATTGGATTTATTGGAAATAGCCGCCAATAAGGAAGCGATTTTAAAAATTGAAGAGTACATATTGGAACAGCAGAAGAGAATAGAAAAAGCAAGGCAACTGTTAGAGGCAGCAAGAGCAAAACTGCAGGAGGTTATGCAGGAAAGAAAAGTGCAGGAATCTCTGAAGGAAAAGGCTTTTGAAGAGTTTTTAATGGAAGAAAAGAGGCAGGAAAGTAAAGAAATTGATCAGCTGACCAGTTATACTTATGGTCAGAAGTTGCAAATGGCTGAAAAAGGCAGTGCGGAGGAGTAAAGAATGGCTGGTGCAAAAGATCCGGGTCAAACACTAATAATAGCAGAAAAGAAAAAAATACAAGATGAAAAAAAAGAACTGCAAAAACAACAGAAACAGCAACGGAAAGAAGCAAAAAAACGTGCCAGGGAAATTGCAAAAAGGGAGAATGCTTTAAGTGATGGAGAAGGTGGAGGTTTTGCTACCTTTTTTGCTACGTTTTTTGTTGTAGTTGTATGGCTGGCGGTTATTGCGGTAATTATTAAGCTGGATATTGGCGGTTTTGGTAGTAATGTTTTAACGCCGGTGTTAAAGGACGTTCCGGTATTGAATAGGGTTCTTCCGGGAGTTCATATGACGGAAACAAACAATCCTGATGCGTATGGAGGTTATTCTAATCTGCAGGATGCTGTGAAACAGATTCAGTTTTTGGAGAAGGAGCTGGAGAGTGCGTACAGTACCAACCAGTTACAGAACGATGAAATTACGGATTTGAAGGCAGAAGTGGCCAGACTGCAGGAATTTGAGAAAATGCAGGTGGAGTTTCAGCGTATTAAGACAGAGTTTTATGAAGAAGTAGTGTATGCGGAAAATGGTCCCGGTGCGGAAGAATATAAGAAGTTTTTTGAGGCTATGGACCCTACTACAGCAGAATATTTATATAAGCAGGTAGTGGTACAGCTGGAAGAAAGTGCCCAGGTACAGGAATATGCATCTACTTTTGCGCAGATGAAGCCAAAAGAGGCGGCAGCTATTTTTGAGGAAATGACGGATAATTTGGATTTGGTTGCAAAGATTTTGATGACCATGAATGCACAACAGCGTGGGGAAATTATGGGAAAGATGGATCCGGAGGTCGCTGCAAAGCTTACGAAAATTATGGACCCGGAGTCTTAAGAAAAAAAGATTTTTGGCCGATATAATAAGTGCACGTTGAAAATTAAAGAAAGGAGGAGAAAAAATGACAAGTACACCTGTAAATGTACAAGGGTTTGTGTCTAATACAATGTATGGAACAAACCGTATGCAGGGAAACGAAACAAAAGGAGACTTTAGCAAGATTTTTGAGAGTCAGAAAAGTTCTGTAGAGGATGTGAGTGAAAACAATTTTGCAGATCGCGATGTCCAGGAGAGGGATTCCGTTGAAGAAATTAAGTCTTATGATGAGGCTGATGAAACAGTGAATCAGGCGCAGGAACAGAAGGAAAGCACCAGTGTTCAGGATAGTGCTGAGGCACAGGCGGATAAGTCATCTACAGACAAAAACATGGATGAAAATGGCTTGACGGAAGAAGAGTTGCAGAAGGCATCTGAAGTATTGCAAAGTGCAGTAGTGGATGTGAAAAATCTCTTGATGCAGGAATTGAACCTGACAGAAGCTGAATTAAATCAGTTGATGCAGGAAATGAATCTGACGGATGCTGACTTACTTCAAATGGGTAATGTTAAGGAATTGATGCTTCAAGCAGTGGGCGCAGAGGATATGACAGCATTGCTTACCAATGAAAGTCTTTACTCACAGATGAAGAGTGTTGAAGCGCAGTTTACAGATATTCTGAAAGCAGCGCAGAATGCTTTGGAAATGAGTGCGGATGATTTAAATGTGTCAATGGAGCAATTGGATGATAACTTAAATGTGAAAAGTGATGAGTTGCTAAATAATTTAACTGCTCAAAATACGGAAGAGACACTGTTGGTTCAGGTACAAAAGACCGGCGAACAGGAAAATGCAAAGGGTGAACAGAATCTTATGCAGGAAAATGAAGCAAATCCGTTTGCAGCACAGCAACAGACAATTGTTACAGAAAGTGTTCAGACATCTGCTACTCAGACAGCAAGCTTTACATCAACTGTAGATGCGCAGAACATTATGAAGCAGATTATGGATTATATGAAGATTCAGATGAATTCGGAAACCACACAGTTGGAGATGCAGTTACATCCGGAAAGCTTAGGTACCTTACAGATTCGTATTTCTGCAAAGGAAGGCATTATGACAGCACAGTTTACTACGGCTTCTGAAGCGGTAAAGGGAGTGCTGGAAAGCCAGATGATTCAGTTGCAACAGCAATTTGATCAGCAGAATATTAAAGTAGAGGCGATTGAAATCACTGTTCAGACACATGCATTTGAAAGTGCTTTGGAGCAGGGAAATGAACGCCAGACAACAGAAGAAGATAATAAGAGAAATAAAACCAGAAGAATTGATTTAAGTCGTCTGGATGAAATGGACGACACAATTACTGCAGAAGACCAGCTTGTTGCAGAAATGATGGCAGCAAATGGTAATTCGGTAGATTATTTAGCATAAGGAGAGGAGTGAGAAGATATGAGTTTGATGGCACCCATTGAGGATGGTAAATTTGTAGAATCAGCATCACAAAGTTCTTTGTCAAAGGCAAATGGTGCAAATAATGATATGGATAAGGATGCATTTTTACAGCTTTTGGTTGCACAGATGAAATATCAGGATCCGTTACAGCCTACTTCTAATACTGAATATATTTCTCAATATGCACAGTTCTCGCAGGTTGAACAAATGCAGAGCATGTCAGCAAGCATGGATTTGCAGAGAGCAAGCCAGTTGGTCGGAAAGGAAGTTTATGTAAAGACTACTTCAACGAGTGGTGAAACCAATTATGTACAGGGAAAGGTTGACTACGTAGTTTTTGAAAATGGTAAGGCATATTTATCAATTGACGAGTCCTTGTATGCGTTGGAGGATTTGGATACGATAACTGACCCGGCATATATGGAAGCTTATAATTTAGCAACAGAATTGGTGGAAGGTATTAATAAACTTCCGAATATTAACAGCTTGGTTTTAAGTGATGCAAATAAGGTGGAAATGTTAAGTGAAATGTATAATAGCATGGATACTTATCAAAAGTCTTTCGTAGCTACGGAAAAGGCAGATACCTTAAATGCATACATGTCTAAGTTGGATGAGTTGAGAAAAGCAAAGGAAGAGGAAGAAGCGAAAGCGGAAAATGGTGGAGAAGAGCCTGTAGAACCTACAGAGTAATTCAAAACAAAGTGTTTCAAGCTTTATGAGCTGTAACAAGAGGGGTGATATAATGATACAGAATTCTAATTTTCTGACAGCCCTACAGTTACAAGAGCAATATCAAAATAGTCACAAACAATTAAATGTTCAGGAAATAAAAAACGGTCAAGAATTGACTTTTCAAGAGGTCTTGAAAAGCAAATCCGTGGAAAGTACCGGACTTAGATTTTCCAAACATGCAAGTGTCCGGCTGGAACAAAGAGGAATAGAGTTGACAAGAGGCCAGATGGAACGGTTGACGGATGGTACCTTGAAAGCAGGACAAAAAGGCATAAAAGATTCACTTGTGATTGTAGATGAGCTGGCGTTTATTGTAAATGTACCGAATCACATGGTGGTAACCGCTATGGATAGTACAGACGCAGCAACAAATGTTTTTACAAATATTGATGGAGCAGTAATTATGTAGCCGGACCTTATGGAGGCGAAAATATCCTGACTGACTGAAGGATATAAAAACTGCTCATAGTAAGGAGGACAATGAATTATGATGAGATCATTGTATTCTGGTGTTACTGGTTTAAAGACCCACCAGATAAAGATGGACGTTATTGGTAACAATATTGCGAACGTAAATACAACAGCATTTAAATCAAGCTCAATCGTTTTTAGCGAATTAATGAGCCAGACAACACAGCAGTCTAGTGGTGCAAATGCAACTACCGGTACCGGTGGTACCAATGCAAGACAGATTGGTCTTGGTGTAAAGAGTGGTGCGATTAATGTTAATATCACTACACAGGGTGCCAGTCAATCAACGGGTAATCCATTTGACCTTATGATTAGTGGCGATGCTATGTTTGTTGTAAGTGATGGTATGGAGACTTTCTTTACAAGAGATGGTTCTTTCTATGTGGATGGTGCAGGTAACTTGGCTATGTCAAGTACCGGTTACAATGTAATGGGCTGGGGAGTAGATGAAACTACCGGTGAAATTCGTCAGGATACTGTTTCTGCACTTCGTATTATGAGTGCGGCAAACATGACTTATCCACCGGAGGCAACCTCAGAGGCATATATTTCCGGTATTTTGGACAAGAATGATTCTGATGTTACCAGTGCAAACGGTAAGGTGGTAAACTTAAACTTCTACGATAGTTTGGGTTATACATATACAGCAAAGCTTTCATTTAAGCAGTCTGATATTGAAAATGAGTATAGTGTAGAATTGGCGGGCTTGTTGGATTCTACAGGTCAGGAAGTAGATATTGAGGCGCTTACTGAAAAGGATGTTTTGAGATATCAAAAGAGTGTTACTAGTGTTCATTTGGATGCTACTGCATATAAGTGGGAAGGCACCAAGCTTGTGAGTGCGGTTGCAGATGAAAGTGGTAATTATGCGGTAATCGCTGATTTGGCTGCTATTTTTGCAGACGATGGTACTGTAATTGATTCGGATGAAGCACAGGCAGGCTTGGAAGCGATTGCAAAGGCGTATGGTTACGAAGGTTCTGTGGATGAATTTTTATCATTGGCAAATGCAGAAACTGCAGATGACGGTACAACAAGCTATGTAACCATTCAGAATATGTTGGCAAATTTGGCGACTGGTAATACAGCGGAAACACGTTTCCCTACAGATGTAACCAGCTTTGAATTGGATGGACGTGTATTCTATGGTGCAAACGTTATTTATAATGCAAATACCGGTGAATTTGCAAGTATTAATGGCAATACTACAGCTACTAATTTTACTTTGAATTTGTCTGAACTTGGCGGTAATTTCAGTGACATTACAATTGATTTGAGCGAAACATCTATGTTTGATAATAAGGGAACATCTACTATTGGTGCGACCAGTGGTTCGTTAGATGGTCTTGGTGCAGGTCGTAGATTAGGTGAAATGATTGGTGTAAGCATTCAGAATAATGGTATGATTTATGCTACATATGACAATGGTATGACGAAACTTTTGGGGCAGATTTCCACTGCAGAGTTTGCAAATGCATCCGGTTTGGAGAAGAAGGGGGATAACCTTTATGCGGCAACCCTTAACTCCGGTGATTTTGATGGAATCGGCGTAGATGTTACAGCGAGTGGTGGATATATGTCTACCGGACAGTTGGAAATGAGTAATGTAGACTTGTCAAGTGAGTTTACGGAAATGATTACTACCCAGAGAGGTTTCCAGGCAAACAGCCGTATTATTACTGTATCCGATACTTTGTTAGAAGAATTGACAAATTTGAAGAGATAATAGTTAACATACCGGTGCTTTTGTGATATAATGTATTTAAGCACTTGGGAACATAAAGAAATGGTCCTAAGTCATCGGCAAGATGGCTTAGGGCTTTGCGTTTATTTAGGAGTTTATAATAAAGGAGGGAAAACTATGATAGAAGTAACAAAACTCAATGGTCAAAAGATTTTGGTCAACCCTCATTTGTTCGAGGTGGTCGAGGAAACACCGGATACAGTGCTGACCTTAACTACAGGGAGAAAAATTATTATAAAAGAAAGTAGACAAGAGATAAAAAATCTAGTAAAATTGTATAGAAAAGATATTTTAATGGATTAATTAAAAAAATACGAAGTGATAGGTGATTTTTGTGGATTTAGCGTCGATTATAGGATTAATTTTAGGTGCAGTGCTTACTGTGTTCGGTATTTTGTCCAGTGGTGCCGCGTTAGGTGATTATTGGGATGCACCGTCAGCGTTAATTACGTTCGGTGGAGCTTTTTCCTGCGTGCTGGCGAGTCATACCATGCAGGAGTTTATTAGTGGTATTAAAAGCATTACCTTGGCTTTTAAAGCTCCGGTAATAAATACTTCGGAAATGATTAAAAATATTATTGATTTGTCAAATGTTGCCCGTAAGGAAGGTTTGCTTTCTTTGGAAGAAGCAGCAGCTGATTTGGATGAACCATTCTTGAAGAAGGGTATTCTTCTGGTGGTGGATGGTACAGATCCGGATTTGGTACGTGCCATTTTGGAAACAGAACTTATCAGTGTAGAAGACAGACATAAGAAAGTTATCGGATTTTGGGATATGGTTGCTTCCATGGGGCCGGCTTGGGGTATGATTGGTACTTTGATTGGTTTGGTTGCTATGTTAAATGATATGAATGATCCTTCTTCTATTGGTCCTGCGATGGCGGTAGCGTTGATTACTACTTTGTATGGTTCATTATTGGCGAACTGGTTGGCAACTCCGGTTGCAAATAAGCTTCGTGTAAATAATGCTGCAGAAATGCAACAGAAAGAAGTTATGATTGAGGGACTTTTGTCTATTCAGGCGGGAGAAAATCCGAGAGTTATTGAAGAAAAGTTGAAGTCCTTCCTGGCACCTAAAGATAGAACTTATGGTGATGAGGAAGAGCTTGGAGGAGAAGAATAATGGCAAAACGCAGACAGGAAGATCCACCTGCCGGTTCGCCGGCCTGGATGGCCACCTTCAGCGATTTGATGAACCTGTTGTTATGCTTTTTCGTATTGTTATTTTCCATGTCAACTGTGCAAGAAGAAAAGTGGGACCAGTTGGTTGCTTCCATGTCTTCTGCATTTAGTATTTTGGATGGAGGCGCAACAGCTATCGGTGAGGGAATTCTTATTAGCAATGGTGTGAGTCAATTAAATGAGTTGGATAAATATATAAACAGTACCGGTAATACAGCAGAAGATGTAGAGGATTCTGATGAGTTTAATAAGTTTGAGCCGAACGGAGAATTAAGCGAGGAAGAACGATTTGAACAGATGATTGAAGCTATCGAAAGTCAGAATTTGCAGGTGAACGAAGAACTTGCTGAATTAATTGAGGAAACTGTACAGGAAAGTGGCATGACAGAGCAAATTGCAGTAGATTTTACGAATCAGTATGTGCTTCTGTCTCTGAAGGGTGCGCTCTTATTTGACTCAGGTAAAGCGGAGCTTACAGATGCATCACTTCCGGTGTTGGACAGAGTTGGCATTATTTTGGAAAAGTATGCAGGTGGAGTTATTGAAATAGAAGGTCATACAGATTCTGTACCGATTAACAGTGCTAAATTTGCGAATAATAACGAATTGAGTAGTGCAAGAGCACTTTCGGTATTTGATTATTTGATAGAGAATACATCACTGGATCCGGCGGATGTAAAACATTCCGGACGCGGAGAATATGTACCTATTGCAGATAATTCTACTGCAGAGGGCAGAGCGAAGAATCGAAGAGTAGAGATTCGCATATATAATCCGATTATCCAGTAAAAAGGAGTAGTTTCATGAAGAACAATTTATTGACAATTATCATATTGGCACTTTTAATTGTAAATATTATATTGACAGGTATTATGATGATTAGTTTTATGGGAACCAACAAAAAAACCGCAGATTTGGTAAGCGATATTGCTGCAGTTTTGAATTTAGAGCTTGGGGTAGATGAAGAAGAGGAAGTGGTTGAAATTCCTATGTCAGAGCAAACGCCTTGGGCAATGGAAGGGGCCATGACCATTCCTTTACAGAGCGAGTATGTTTTGGATGAGGAAGGCAATGTGATCAGTACCAAGGAGCATTACATCATGTTTAATGTATCATTCTCCTTGTATACGAAGGGTGAAGGCTACAAGGATTATGGCGAGACATTTGGTGATTATGAAAGTCTGATTCAAGATGCTATTAATTCCACGGTTTCAAAGCATACCATTGATGAGTGTAGAAATGATTTCGAAACCGTTAGAGAAGAAATGTTAGAAGCAGTTAAAGGTTTGTTTGATAAGAATGAATTTATCTATAAAATTGCTATTAGCGAAATAAAATATCAGTAACCTCCGCGAGATTGGAATGACTGAAAAAAGGAGGTGAGGTTTGTGGGTGAAGTATTATCCCAAAGTGAAATAGATAATTTGTTGGCAGCATTATCGTCCGGCGAATTAGATGCAGACAACATGCAAAATGATAATGAGAAGCAGGTGAAGAATTACGATTTTAATCGTCCGGCGAAGTTCTCGAAGGAACATCTGCGAACCTTGGAAATCATTTTTGAACATTACGGCAGATTGGTGTCTACGAACCTTCCGGTATATTTACGAAAGAATATACAGGTAACGGTTGCCAGTTCGGAAACAGTAGCGTTTTCGGAGTTTTCCAATGCGTTGTCGAATCCGGTTATTTTAGGTGTGGTTAATTTTGCACCATTAAATGGTAATATAATAATAGAACTGTCGACTAATCTGGGGTATGCCATGATTGACAGAATGCTTGGCGGAAGTGGTGTGCCGTTAGAAAAAAACAGAGAGTTTTCGCAAATTGAGTTAACAATTATAGAACGTATTATGGCTTTACTTACGCAACTGATGCGTGAACCATGGAAGAATGTTGTGGATATTGTACCTGTGTTAAATCGTTTGGAGACAAATGTCCAATTTGCACAAGTAGTTCCGCCTTCAGATATGGTAGCTATTGTAACTTTGAATCTCAAGATTGGAGATGTAGAAGGTTATATTAACATGTGTCTTCCTTTCTTTACTTTGGAAGATGTCATGGATAAGTTAAATACCAAGTATTGGTACTCCGTAATGCAGGAAAATAAGGATGAGAATTATGGTGATTATATTGAAAGCATGATTCGAAAGGTCGACGTTCCTGTAAAAGCGATATTAGGAAGAAGCAGTATTTCTGTAGCGGACTTCTTAGGACTTCAAGTAGGTGATTGTATCCGCTTGGATACCAAGGTGGACAGCGATATGGAAATATATGTTGGTAATATTAGAAAATTCACTGCGCTTCCTGGAGCAAATGATGATGCTTACGCAGTGAGAATAACATCAGTTATTCATGAGGAAGAATAAACAGCTTGTATGACGGCGGAATGGAGGATAAAATGTCTGATGGAATGTTATCCCAGGACGAGATTAATGCATTGCTAAATAGCATGGATTTGTCTGATAGTGCTGATAGCGCCACGGATGTAATGTCAAGCGATTCTTACTTTAGCGGTGCAGATGCTACCAGCGAAGAGGACGCATTGCTTTCAGAAGTGGAAAAAGATGCGATTGGCGAAGTTGCCAATATTAGTATGGGGTCGTCAGCCACCACATTGTATTCACTGGTTAACAGAAAGGTAAATATTACCACACCAGTAGTTACTCTTGCGCAATGGGAGAGTTTGTTGTCAGAGTACGAAAAACCTTGTGTATTTATTCAGATTCGTTACACACAGGGTTTGGATGGTACAAATATTCTTGTACTTAGAGAAAATGATGTAAAAATTATTACTGACCTGATGATGGGCGGTGATGGTACAAATACAGATGGAGAGTTGGGAGAGTTGCATTTAAGTGCAATTTCAGAAGCTATGAACCAGATGATGGGTTCTGCGGCTACATCACTTTCCACTATGCTTGGTACCGTTATTGATATCAGCCCACCGGATGCAACACTTTTAAATCTGACAGAAATTAGTAGTGCAGATGAAGTGGCAACTTTCCTGGGTGGTACATTTGTAAAGATTGCATTCCGTATGCAGATTGGTGAGTTGGTAGATAGTACTATCATGCAGTTGTATCCGGTAGAATTTGCAAGAAAGATTGTAGATACTTTCATTGGTGTACAAATGCCATCTGAACCGGAGCCGATAGTGGAAACACCTGTGGCACCGGAACCGGCACCTATGCCGACTATGGACAGTAGCTCACAGATGAATATGGGAGCGCAAATGAACATGGGCGGTCAGATGGGCATGGACCAACAGATGGGTATGAATCCACAGATGGGTATGAATCCGCAAATGGGTATGCCGCAGATGGATATGAACCAGCAGATGATGGGTATGAACCCGCAAATGATGGGTATGAATCCACAGATGATGGGCATGAATCCGCAGATGATGGGTATGAACCCGCAAATGATGGGTATGTCACCATATGGATATCCTATGGGAATGGCACCACAGATGCCAGGACAGGGAATAAATGTTCAGCCTGCACAATTCCAAAGCTTTGATTCTAGTGTAAATGCAATGGCTAGTCAGGAGAACATCGGATTGATTCGTGATGTTCCGTTGGAAGTAACAGTTGAGTTGGGACGCACAACGAAGTCAATAGCAGATATTTTAGATTTTGCACCCGGTACTATTATTGAACTTGACCGAATTGCCGGCGAACCGATAGACGTTTTGGTTAATGGTAAGTTCGTTGCAAAGGGTGAAGTTGTAGTAATTGAAGAAAGCTTTGGTATCAGAGTTACAGAGATAATTAAATAAGATAATTTAATGTCAGATGGAGGATAATATGGCAAAGAATATTTTAATTTGTGATGATGCGGCATTTATGAGAATGATGATTAAGGATGTTTTAAGTAAAAATGGTTACACTGTAATCGGCGAGGCTGAAAACGGACTTAGAGCAGTTGAAAAGTATAATGAATTACATCCGGACCTGGTATTAATGGATATTACCATGCCGGAAATGGATGGAATTGCTGCATTAAAGAAGATTAAGGCGGCAGATCCCAGTGCAGTAGTTATTATGTGTTCCGCAATGGGACAGCAGGCGATGGTTATCGAATCTATTCAGGCAGGAGCAAGAGACTTTATCGTTAAACCATTCCAGGCTGAACGTGTTATTGAAGCGGTGAAAAAGGTTATAGGCTAATGTTACTTGCAAGCAATACGATGGATGGCTATGCGCAATTGATTACGGTATTGATTATTTTTGTGGTGGTGCTTGGTGTTACTGCAGTGACTACCAAGTATGTTGCAGAATATCAAAAGAATACCGGTATCAATGCTAATATTGAAATATTAGAGACGGTAAAGGTCTCTGCCACGAAATACATACAGCTTGTCAGAATTGGTGATACCTATGTAGCTATGGCTGTTTGCAAGGATACCATAACAAAGCTTTGCGAAATTCCAAAGGAGCAGCTAAAGTTAGAAGGGCCGGAAAGAAATAAAGCATTTTCTTTTAAAGAAATGTTGAATTCGGCATTACACAAGGAGACCAAGGAATAAGTGAGAAATACAGTTGTAAAACCAATTAAAAAGAATATTTTAATGATAATATGCCTGCTGATTTCGGTGGGCATATTGTGTATTAACAGCCCATTGATTGCACAAGCGGCGCAGACCGGAACCACGGATACTACCACTATGATAGAACCGCCGGGAACAGCAGAAGAACCGGAAGATTTGATGGAACCCAATATTACAAATTCCCTTACGATTACATATAATGAGGGGAATGGTGAAATGAATGGCTCCTTGCGTATTTTGCTTACATTAACGTTAATTGCAATAGCGCCGATTCTGTTAATTATGCTGACGTGTTATACAAGAGTAATTATTGTATTGCATTTTACGCGAGCTGCATTAAATACACAAACAGCACCACCTAATCAGGTATTAATCGGTTTGGCTTTGTTTTTAACATTTTTTATAATGACTCCTACGATCGAAAGAGTGAATGTAGAGGCGATTCAACCTTTTGAGGCAGGGCTTATTACACAGGAACAAGCCTTAGACGCTGCAATGGTACCCATACGTGAATTTATGTATCAGGAAACTATGGTAAAAGATGTGGAGCTGTTTATGGACATTTCAGGCCGGGAATGGGATGGTCAAACCTTAGAAGATATTCCTACTTCTGTACTGATACCCAGTTTTTTAGTGGGTGAATTACGAACGGCCTTTTTCTTGGGATTTATTATTTATATCCCATTTATTGTAATTGATATGGTAATTTCTTCTGTGCTCATGAGTATGGGTATGATGATGTTGCCACCAACCACAATATCCATGCCGTTTAAGATTTTATTATTTGTTTTGGCAGATGGCTGGACTTTGATTATTGGTAATTTGGTGAAAACTTTTTACTGATGCTGAATGGGATAAGTTATTATTATGGAAAGGGGATGAGTAAATGACAATAGATGTCGTAATTGAGATTGCCAGTAAGGCCTTATTCTTAATACTAAAGGTTTCCTTGCCGATTTTGCTGGTATCGTTAATTGTTGGTTTGCTTATCAGTATTTTCCAGACGGTTACATCCATTCAGGAACAGACATTAACCTTTGTGCCCAAAATTGTATGTGTATTTTTAGGGTTAATCTTTTTGGGAAATTGGATGCTTACGGAAATAGTGGATTTTATTATAGAGATATGGTCTGATTTCAACATTTATGTAAGTGGTTAGTAGGGAGAAATAATGCTTAATTTTTCTTTTTCGCTATATGATTTAGAATACTTTTTGCTTGTATTTACCAGAGTGTCATGCTTTGTGTTTGTGGCTCCCTTTTTTAGTATGAGCAATACCCCTAGGCATGTCAGAGTGGCGCTTAGCTTTTTTACTGCAGCTTTGTTATATGAAACTTTAACACCTGCCCAGATGGCAATCACATACAATACAGTAATGGGGTATGCTGTGATTGTGATTAAGGAAGCGGTGGTTGGTTTGTTAATTGGTTATAGTGCTAATTTATGTACCACTATTGTTAACTTTGCAGGTTCTATTGTGGATATGGAAACCGGTCTTGCCATGGCACAGGTAATGGATCCAACCACAAAGCAGACAACAAGTATTACCGGTGGATTATATCAGTATATTATGACGCTTTTATTGATTGCTACCGGAATGTATCGGTATTTAATGGGAGCATTGGCGGATACCTTTATTTTGATTCCCATTAACGGAGCAATTTTTAATACAGATGCCCTTTTATCATCCATGCTTAAGTTTATGAGCAGTTATATTATTATTGGGTTCCGTATTGCCCTTCCGGTATTTTGTACCATGTTATTATTGAATGCTATTTTGGGTGTATTGGCAAAGGTTTCTCCTCAGTTGAATATGTTTGCAGTAGGTATTCAGATTAAAATATTGGTTGGATTGGCCATATTGTTTTTCAGTGTTTCTATGCTACCGGGTGCTGCTGATTTTATCTTTGTGCAGATGAAGGATTTGATGTCGGATTTTGTTGGCGCAATGGGAGGTCAGCTATGAGTTTAAAGTATAATCTCCAATTCTTTGCGGACGGTCCGGGTGGTGAAAAAACAGAGCCGGCTACGCAAAAGAAATTAAGCGATGCCAGAAAAAAGGGACAAGTAGCAAAAAGTAGAGAAATTGCCAATGCATTTGGTTTATTGGCACTTTTTTTGCTGATTAAGTTTTGGGCAGGAAAAATGGGGACGCAGTTTCTGGAGATATTTTCCCTGACGTATAATAGAATTCCGGAAATAGTAACTTTTTGGAATGGATATTTACCGTATCAGGATATGAGAGTAATGCTTCAAAATATGATATTGCGTATTATGGTTGTGCTGGCACCTGTTTTTATTGTATCGTTTGTGGTTGCTTTTGTTAGTGATATATGGCAGGTAAAATGGAAGGTTGCTTCCGAGGCTATGAAACCAAAACTTAGCAAGCTGAATCCTATTTCGGGATTTAAAAGAATTTTCTCTGTAAACTCAGTTGTGGAGCTGATTAAATCTTTAGCGAAGATTATTTTAATAGGATATATATGTTATTCTTATGTTATGGATAACAAAGAAGACTTATTTGTGTTGTATGATTTTCCATTGATGCAGGCGGTTCAACTAGTGGCAGAGATGGTTGTGGATTTGGGAATACGGATTTCCCTTGTGTATATGGTACTTGCTTTTGCGGATTATGCATACCAGAAGTTTAAATTTAACAAAGATATGATGATGACCAAGCAGGAAGTAAAAGACGAGTATAAGCAGAGCGAAGGTGACCCTAAGGTTAAAGGAAAAATCAGGCAGAAGATGCAGGAGGTTTCCAGAAGACGTATGATGCAGAGTTTGCCTACTGCTGACGTGGTTATTACGAACCCGACCCATTATGCGGTGGCTATTAAGTATGATCCGGAGGAAGCGGATGCACCGATTGTATTGGCAAAAGGTGCAGATTATCTGGCAACAAAAATCAAAGAAGTTGCCAAAGAAAATAAAATTGAAATTGTAGAAAATAAGCCATTGGCACGAATGTTATATGCCAATGTTGATGTGGGAAAGGCAGTACCACCGGAACTGTATCAGGCAGTGGCGGAGGTATTGGCATTTGTATATAAAGTACAGGGTAAGATTTAAAATACTTAGAAAGGAGGCGTTTGCATGAATGTAAAGAAAGCGGATATATTTGTGGCTGTGTATGTATTGACGGCTTTTGTTATGTTTATTGTAACCCTTCCTAACTGGTTGTTGGACGTTCTTTTAGCTATTAATATTGCAACTGCATTTACCATTATGTTTGGTTCCATGTTTGTAAAAGAAGTATTGGATATGTCCTTTTATCCTACCATGCTGTTGTTTACCACACTTTTTCGAATTGCACTAAACGTATCGTCTACGAAGCTGATTTTGAAGACTGGTGATCCCGGAAACGTAGTAGCGACTTTCGGTGAATTCGTTGGTGGCGGTGATTTGATTATTGGTACTATTGTATTTATTATTTTGATTTTGATTCAGTTCATGGTAATCAATAAAGGTTCCGAACGTGTGGCTGAAGTAACGGCACGTTTTACCTTGGATGCTATGCCCGGTAAGCAAATGGCTATTGATGCAGATTTAAACACGGGTGCTATTACCGATGAAGAAGCAAAGAGAAGACGTGAGAAAATTCAGGAAGAATCCAACTTCTTTGGTTCTATGGATGGTGCGGTTAAGTATGTAAAAGGAGATGCGGTTGCCGGTCTGATTATTACCGTAATTAATGTAGTTGGTGGTATTATCATGGGTGTTACCAGACAAGGTATGGATATTTCCGGTGCACTAGATAAATATGTTATCTTAACCATTGGTGATGGTCTGGTGAGCCAAATACCGTCCTTATTGATTTCTTTGTCAACCGGTATTTTGGTTACTAAGGGAAGTAAGGATGCGGATTTTGGAAGTACTTTGGTAAAGCAGCTTTTCGGTATTCCCAAGGTGTTATATATTGTAGGAGCTACGTTGGTTTTACTTGGCTTTGTAACTCCGCTGAATACTATTTTGTTTGTGGGGCTAGGCTTGGTATTTGTGATTGCTGGAAGAAGTATTGCTGCAACCATTGAAACTTCACAGATTGAGAAAGAAGTAGATACGGCAGAAATTGCGGCAGAAGAAATCAGACAGCCGGAAAATGTGTCTAGCTTGTTACAGGTGGATCCTATTGAGTTAGAGTTTGGTTATGGAATAATTCCTTTGGCAGATGTAAATCAAGGTGGAGACTTACTTGACCGAGTAGTAATGATTCGTCGTCAAATGGCTTTAGAACTGGGTACGGTTGTGCCTATCATCCGTTTGCGAGATAATATTCAGTTAAATCCGAACCAGTATATTATTAAGGTGAAAGGGATTCAGGTTAGTGAAGGAGAGATTCTTTTCGATCATTATATGGCTATGAATCCAGGATATGTAGAGGAAGAAATTACGGGTATTCCTACCTTTGAACCGTCTTTCCATTTACCGGCACTTTGGATTACAGAAGGACAAAGAGAACGTGCAGAAAGTATGGGTTATACGGTTGTTGATCCACCGTCCATTATTGCTACCCATTTAACAGAAATTATTCGTCAGCATATTTCTGAGTTGCTTACCAGACAGGATGTACAGAATCTTGTTAATAACTTAAAAGAAAATCATCCATCTTTGGTGGAAGAATTGGTACCGAAACTTTTAGGAATCGGAGAAATTCAAAAGGTATTGCAGAATTTACTGAAGGAAGGTATTTCCATCAGAGATTTACTGACTATTACAGAAACTTTGGCAGACTATGCAGTAACAACAAGAGATACAGATATTTTGACAGAGTATGTTCGACAGAGTTTAAAACGTGCCATTTCCAGCAAATATTTTCCGGCGCATGAGACTACTAGTGTGGTTACTTTGGACCCTAAGATTGAACAGGAAATCATGGGTAGTGTGAAACAGACAGAAACAGGTGCTTATATAAATATGGATCCGGTACGGTCTAAGGCAATTATGAGTTCGGTAGGCAGAGAAGTACAAAAACTTGAGAATTTGGGAAAGAATCCGATTATTATTACATCCCCGATTGTTCGTATGTACTTTAAACGTCTGACAGAGGATTATTACAAGGATTTAATTGTAATATCTTATAATGAAATTGAATCGAATGTGGAATTACAATCAGTAGGGATGGTGACTGCTTAAATGATTATTAAGAAGTATACAGCGAGAACAGAAGCAGAAGCAGTAGAACTTGCAAAGAAAGAATTAGGCGATGATGTTGTTGTCATGAATGTTAAAGAAGTCAAGCATAAGGGCTTCTTGGCATTTTTACGGGCGAAGCAGCTAGAAGTGACGGTAGCGAAAGAAGACGAGAAAGAGAAATTTAGTCCTATTCGCAAGGAAACAACGGCTAAAGCGGAAGTATCACAGCAGGCAATAGAGAAGAAGGTAGTAGATACGACCAGCATTGAAGAAAAACTGGAAAGCCTCCAGAATCTGTTGGTGAGCAAACTACAAAGCGCAGAATCGACCGCAGGACAAGTGAACAATGCAGAGAAAACCGGTGAGGAAGCTACGCTGCAAAAAGCAGAAGAGAAAGAAAGTGAAACGGTAGAAAAGGACGACGAGTATCTGAAGTTTTTAAAGGTATTGTACAATACCATGTTAGATAATGAAGTGGATGAGAGATATGCAAATCAGATTATTGATGGTTTGGATAAGGGATATAAACCTAGTCAAAGTTTTGACCATTTGCTTGCAAGTGTTTATCAGCGGTTGATTTTGAAATTTGGTAAATCTGAAAAGATTGAACCGGCAACAGAAGGGCCAAAAGTAGTAGTGTTCATAGGTCCTACCGGTGTAGGAAAAACCACGACCATAGCAAAATTGGCAAGTCAGTTTGCTATAGAGGAAAAGAAGAAGGTTGCTCTTTTAACGGCAGATACTTATCGTATTGCAGCTGCGGAACAATTAAGAACCTACGCGAATATTATGCAGGTTCCGTTCCGTGTAATTTATGGAGAGGAAGAGATGGTGGAAGCTGTAAAGGATTTCTACTCCTATGACTATATTTTTGTAGATACCATGGGACATTCGCACCGTAATGAAGAGCAGCGGGAATGCACCAGGACATTCGTAGAGAATTTGGAAGGATTGGCGGAATATCAGTGCTTTTTGGTACTGAGTTCTACTACAAAATACAAGGATTTAATTAAGATAGTTGATAATTATAAAGGAATTGCGGATTATCAGCTGATATTTACAAAGTTAGATGAAACATACACATTAGGTAATTTACTGAATTTGAGGATGTATACTCAAGCACCGATTTCTTATGTTACCTGCGGTCAGAATGTACCGGAGGATATTGAGATATTTGATCCGCAAAAGGTGGTTAAATTACTTCTTGGTGGAAAGAAGCAGTAGGAGGGGCTATGGATCAAGCAGAACAGTTAAGAATTATAAAAGCAAGTCAACAAATGAAACCCATGGCACGTGTTATTACTGTAACTAGTGGAAAAGGTGGAGTTGGTAAGTCAAATACTGCAATCAATCTGGCGATTCATTTCAGAAAGATGGGAAAAAGAGTTATTATTCTGGATGCAGATTTTGGCTTAGCTAATATTGAGATTATGTTTGGTGCTGTGCCAAAACATAATTTGTGTGACTTGATATATCAGGGAAAAAATATAAAAGAGATTATTACTTGGGGACCTATGGAGGTAGGCTTTATTTCGGGAGGATCCGGAATCGCAGGTATGTCCAATTTAAGCAGGGATTATTTGAATTATATAATTCATAATTTGGTGCAGTTGGATTCTTTAGCTGATGTTATTATTGTAGATACGGGTGCAGGTATTTCTGATGCAGTATTGGAGTTTTTGGTGGCGAGTGAGGAGATTATTTTGGTTACTACACCGGAGCCCACATCGATTACAGACTCCTATTCGCTTTTAAAGGCGCTTAGCAGACATCCCAGATATCAGGCAGCGTCAACGACCATTAAGATGATTGCCAATAGGGTTTCCAGAGAAGAAGAAGGTCAGCTTCTATATAATAAATTAAATGCGGTGGTTGCCAGATATTTAAAGATTCCATTTGATTTTTTGGGAAGTGTTCCGCAGGATGATAAGCTGCAAAAAGCAGTAATGCAGCAGACACCGGTTTCTATACAAACCCCTTTGGCAAAGTCTAGTCTGGCTTATGAGAGAATTGCGACGAAACTTATGGATAAGGGAGAAACTAATACGACACAAAAACGAGGAATGGCAGCGTTCTTTTCACATATTATCGCTGGCAGAAAAAGCGGAGAATAACTATAGGGGGATAACATATGATCTCGAAATTTTTATCACCGGGAGATAAGTTAGAGTTGCAGATGTTAGAGCATTTGCGACAAGAAAATGAGACACAGACTAAGAGAGTATATAATTCACAAGTTAATGATATTTTGTCAGAAGACAGATTGGAAATTTCCATGCCTTTGGAGAAATCCAAATTAATATTATTGCCTGTGGATACAGAATATGATATGACGATTTATACAAAGCAAGGGTTATTTCAGTGTTTTGTAAGAGTAGTGGATCGTTATAAGAGTGATAATATGTATTTGCTGGTAGTAGAGTTGACCAGCAATTTAAGAAGAAATCAAAGAAGAGAATATTATCGTTTCAGTTGTGCACTAGAGATGTGTTCCCGTAATTTAGAGGAAGAAGAGATTCAGGCAATTGAAAGTAAGGTGCCTTATACTTTAGTGCCGGGACTTCCGCTGAAGAGAAGTGTAATTGCAGATATCAGTGGCGGAGGTTTAAGATTTTTATCAAATCAAAGGTATGAACCGGAAAGCCTGTTATATTGTAGTTACCATTTGGTATTAAACAATGTGCGTAAGTTGTACGAAGTGGTGGGCAAGGTGCTTAGTGCCAAGGAAGTAGAGAATCGCCCCGGAGTTTATGAACATAGAGTACAATACATAAACATGGAAGAAGAAAAACGCGAAGAAATTATTAAATTTATCTTCCAAGAAGAAAGAAAAAACATGAAAAAGGATCGTTTCTATTAAAATAGACTGAAAAAACCGACAAAGAGGTAGAAATGAAGAAAAAAATTCTGGTAGTTGACGACTCTGCACTTATGAGAAGAGTTATGTGTGATATAATTGATAGTGACGAAAGGTTTGAGGTAGTTGACAAAGCTGCCAATGGCTTGATTGCTTTTGATTTATTAAGCAGGAATAGCTATGACGCAGTGGTGTTGGATGTGAACATGCCCAAGATGGATGGTCTTCAGTTATTACAGGAATTGCGTAAATATAAAATTCCTGCAAGAGTAATGATGGCCAGTACGGATACCAGGGAAGGTGCCAAGACTACATTGGATGCATTGGAGTATGGAGCCCTTGATTTTGTTCACAAGCCGGATAATGCCGTGGACTGCCGCGTAGATTCTTTTAAACAAGAACTTCTTAAAACATTATATGTGGTTGCAACCAGCCGATTGCCGAAGTTTCCAACGGAACAGAAAGAGTTGGAAACGGTTAAAGCGGTTCAAAATGCAGTGGCGGAGGTAAAGAAACAGACAGCCCGTACGACAGGGAAGAAGATTGTTGCCATTGCAAGTTCCACGGGAGGTCCTAGAGCTTTACAGTCGGTGATTCCAAAGCTGCCCGCAGAGTTAAAGGCTCCGGTACTGATTGTTCAGCATATGCCGAGAGGATTTACTGCTTCTTTGGCAGAACGATTAGATACGTTGAGTGCACTTAAGGTAAAGGAAGCCGCGGAAGGCGATGTTCTGGAGGATGGCGTGGTATATCTGGCCATGGGAGGACAACACATGAATGTTAAGTGTTCACCAGCCGGTACATATACGATACATTATTCAGATGAGCCGGCCAGAGAAGGAGTAAAGCCTTGTGCCAATTATATGTACGAGTCCTTACAGGACAGCCGTTTTGACGAAGTGGTATGTGTGGTAATGACTGGTATGGGGAGTGATGGTACTGTAGGAATTAAGAATCTGGAGACCAAGAAGAAATTGTATGTAATTGCACAGGATCAGGAAACAAGCACGGTATATGGTATGCCGAAAAGCATTGTTAAGGAAGGATTATCTGATAAAACTGTGCCACTGGAAAAAATCGCTCAGGAGATAATATTAAACGTGGGGGTAAAATAATATGGATGTCAGCCAGTATTTAGAGATTTTTATCGATGAATCAAACGAACATTTACAGAATTTGAACACTCAGATTCTCAATCTGGAAACAGACGCGGAAAATATGGATACTATTAATGAAATTTTCCGTGCAGCTCACTCTTTGAAGGGAATGGCAGGTACTATGGGTTATAAGAGAATGCAGAACTTAACCCATGATATGGAGAATGTTTTTTCAGAGGTGCGTAACGGAAAAATCAAAGTGGATCCCGGTATGATTGATGTTTTGTTCCAGTGTTTGGATGCATTGGAGGAATACGTTGGAAATATCAGAGAGAGTGCTGATGAAGGAACCAATGATAATGAACCTTTAATTCAGCAATTAAATGCTATCTTAGACAGTAAGGGTAGTGCACCGGCACCTGAAGTAAAGGCTACTGCACAGCCGGAAGCACCGAAAGCTACAGAAGGTGCGGCATCTGAGGATAATAAGAAATGGCTTAAGATTTTCCTGGACAGTACGCAGGTACATGTTATCAGTGAAGCGCAGAAACAGGGACAGAAGGTGTATGGTCTGACGGTTACCGTACAGGAATCTTGTCTGTTAAAGGCGGCAAGAGCGTTCTTGGTATTTAAGGCAGTAGAGGAGAAGGGTGAAATTATCGTTTCCAATCCTCCTGCACAGGATATTGAAGATGAAAGATTTGACAAAGACTTTAGCTTGATTGTTATTTCCGAACATGATCTGAAGGATGTTATCGGTGCAGCTGCATATGTATCTGAAATTGCAGATGTGACCGGTGATGTGATTAATTTGGATAATATGAAGAAGCAGGGCGGTGCACCTGTTCAGACGGCAAGCCTGGCAGCACTTCCGGCACAAAGCCAGCCGGCAGAAACAAAACCTGCCGCACCAAAAGCTGAGAAGAAGGCTTCATCCGGTAAGCCGGTAGTGAACCGTACCGTTCGTGTAGATATTGAAAAGTTAGATGTTTTAATGAATCTGGTAAGTGAGCTTATTATTGCAAAGAACTCTTTGGTTTCTTCTTCTGTACAGGAGCAGGCTACCAATACCGGATTTAATGAACAGATTGAATATTTGGAAAGTGTTACCACCAACCTGCATGAGTCTGTTATGAAGGTTCGAATGGTACCGATTGAAAGTGTTGTAAGTAAATTCCCTCGTATGATTCGTGACTTGTCTAAGAAGCTGGATAAGAAGATGGAATTGTACATGACAGGTGAAGAAACAGAATTAGACCGTACTGTAGTGGATGAAATTGGCGATCCTTTGATGCACTTGCTTCGTAACTCAGCTGATCATGGTTTGGAAAGTGCAGAGGTGCGTGCACAGAGAGGTAAGCCGGAAGTAGGTTCTATTTTCTTGGATGCTTATCAGGATGGTAACAACGTAGTAATCGAAGTTCGTGATGATGGTAACGGTATTGATGTAGATAGTGTACGTAGAAAAGCTATTGAACGCGGAAGTATTACACCGGAACAGGCTGCCAATATGGAAGACAAGGATATTATTGACTTGTTGTTCCTGCCAAGCTTCTCTACTGCAAAGGCTGTTACGGATGTATCCGGTCGAGGCGTAGGTTTGGACGTTGTTAAGTCCAAGATTGAGTCCTTGAGTGGTGAAGTTGAAGTAAAGAGTAAGCTGGGTGTTGGTAGTACATGGACTATTCGTTTACCTCTTACATTAGCAATTATTCAGGCATTGATGGTTGTAGTTGGTGGAGAAAAATATGCTATTTCTTTAGGCTCTATCCAGACAATCGAGGATATTGCACCAAGCGAAATCAAGTTGGTACAGAACAAAGAAGTAATCCATTTGAGAGGAACCGTTATTCCGTTAATTCGCCTTGCTGACGTATTGGATGCAACCAGTACTAAGTCACCGGAAGAAAACATGACCGTTGTTATTGTAAAGAAGGGTGATAAGCTGGCAGGTCTTGTAATTGACGAAATGATTGGACAGTTGGAAATCGTTATTAAGTCCTTGGGTAAATATATTAAACAGTGTAAGTATATCAGTGGTGCTACTATTTTAGGTGATGGTGAAATTGCACTGATTCTTGACGCAAATGCATTGTTCTAATAGAGAGGAGTGGACGATATGGAAGAATTAAAAGTTATAGACCAGGATACTACACAGTATATTGTGGTTCGTTTGGGAAATGAATCTTATGGTGTAGATATTAAATACGTAGATAATATTGTTAGAATGCAGAGCATTACCAGAGTTCCAAAGGTGCCGGAGTACATAAAGGGTGTTATTAACTTGCGTGGTGAAGTTATTCCGGTAATGAGTATTCGTTTGAAAATGTTTTTGCCGGTAGATGAATACACCAGAGCAACCCGTATTATTATTTTGAAGCTGGAACAATTTGGAACCATCGGTATTATTGTTGATGAGGTACAGGAAGTAATTACCTTGGGCAATAGTCAGATCGAGAAGATTGCTTATGATACCAAAGATGAGAAAAATAACTTTATCAGCGGTGTGGGTAAGAATGGTGATGAATTGATTTCTCTGTTAGATTTTAACTTGGTAATGCAGGAAAAAGAAAATGCATAATTAGGTGCATCGCTAGAGTTGAGGAGAGGTAGTATGGCGGAATTGAGTTTAGAGCAGATGACAGAAACTTATGTGGATGTCTTAAAAGAGATAGGTAATATTGGTGCAGGTAATGCGATGACTGCATTGTCTCAAATGCTGCAATGTAAAGTAGACATGAAGGTTCCGCAGGTAAAGCTTTTGGAACTTCGCGATGTGGGAACAATGGTCGGCAGTGAAGAACAGCTGATGGCCGGTATTTTCTTAGGCGTGGAAGGTGATGTTACCGGAAGTATTATGTTCTTGATTGAACTTAATGCGGCGAAGAGTCTGGTTAAGAAAATTATGATGGGGTATGAGTCCGGTGCACCTACCTTTGATGAGATGGAAATGTCTGCGCTACAGGAAGTAAGTAATATTATTACCGGTGCATATTTGAACTCCTTGTCTATGTTGACCAATTTGAAAATTTATCCTACCCCTCCAAGTATTTCCATTGATATGGCTGGTGCGATTTTAAGTGTTCCGGCTATTGAATTTGGAATATTAGGTGATAAGATATTGTTAATTCAATCACAGTTTTATGATGAAATTGAGATTGATGGTTATTTTGTATTAATACCGGATATGGATTCCTATAAAAAAATACTTTCTTCATTGGGGATAATGTAATTTATAAGGAAGGACTTATACCATGGGTGAGATTATTAAGGTGGGGATGGCCGACCTGAAAACCTGTAAGGCTCCGGATGGAGTCATTACATTGGGGCTCGGTTCCTGCGTAGGAATTGCGTTACGTGATCCGGTAACTCAGATTGGTGGTCTGGTACATATTATGTTACCAGACAGTACAGCCATGCGAGGCAATAATTCCGTATTGGAAAAATTTGCTGATACCGGTATAGATGAACTCATTAGGCAAATGGTGGCAATGGGAGCAAACCGAAATCGTTTGGTGGCTAAAATTGCAGGTGGAGCTACCATGTTCCAAGTACAGAGCCGTAATGATATGATGAAAATCGGTGAACGTAATGTAGAGGCTACGATAAAGAAATTGAATGCGTTGAATATTAAAATTTTAGCACAGGATACCGGAGAGAATTACGGTCGTACCGTTACCTTTTTTCCGGAAACAGGCGAATTTCATATTCGTGCCGTGGGTAAAACTCAAAAGATTATATGACGGAGGCAGTTTGTATGAATCGGAAAATGCTGCCAGTTTTGTTTATGCTTATCTCAGGAGCAATTACATGTATTGCTACATTTATTCATGACTATTCCATATTGGAAAAGTTAGTTACTCTTTTGTTGGTTATGCTTGTCTTTGGTGCTATGGGTAGTGTTTTGCAACACACATTGGACCATTTTGATAAGCAAAATGCAAAAAGGCTGGCTGAGCTGGAAGAAGAACAGGCGAAAGAAGTCGAAATACAGGAAAAGCAGGAGAATGAAGCTGCGAAGAAATGATAAAATTCTAAGAAAGGCGGGTGAATCTATATGGACGAAACAAGTAGAAAAAAACTTTGGGACGAATATATGAAGATCAAAACGCCGGAATGTCGAGAAAAAATCATTTTGGAGTATGCGCCATTAGTAAAAACCGTTGCCGGACGCTTAAGTATGTATTTGGGCTATAATGTAGAATACGAAGATTTGGTTAGCTATGGTATTTTTGGATTGATAGATGCCATTGATAAGTTCGATACCATGAAAGAAGTGAAATTTGAAACCTATGCCAGCTTGCGAATTCGCGGTGCCATATTGGACCAAATTCGTAAGATGGACTGGATACCACGTACCATTCGTCAAAAGCAGAAGAAAATAGATTCTGTTATCAAAGAGATTGAAATGGAAACCGGTAAGAATGCGACAGATGATTTGATTGCGCAGAAGTTAGGAATTACAGAAGATGAATTCTTAGAGTGGCAGTCGCAGATGAAAATTACCGGCTTGGTATCTTTGAATGAATATGTGGAACAGGGCAGTGATGTGGCACAGGATTACAGTCATCATACTACTGCCAGATTTGAAAGTCCGGAAGAACGTGTAGAAAAAGAAGAATTAACCAAGGTGTTAAAAGAAGCGTTGGAAGTTTTGACCGAGAAAGAAAGTAAAGTTATTACCTTGTATTATTATGAAGAATTAACATTGAAAGAAATTAGTAATGTATTGGAGGTTTCGGAGTCCAGAATATCACAGTTACATACCAGAGCGTTACAGAAGATGAAGGGTAAAATGGGTGTGTACATGGGTATTTTAAGTGATCGTTAATATGATGGAGGAGACATGAAAAACGGTTATTTTAAGTTGGTCGGAATTGGTCAGGGGTTTGGTTTGCAATTGATACCGCCTACAAATGGCGGCAAATATATAATGATAGCTGAGGTCGTGGATTATTTGGAAAGTAACAAGTTGGTCTATGACCTTTCTGTGTTGAAGGAAAAAATTGAGTCCAATGAGGCTACTACTATTCTTTTGGGAAAAGGGGCATGTCCTGCATTTCCGGAAAGTTATATTTTGAAAGTTAGCGAGGATAAAATGTCGGCAACAATACGTTTTTATCCACCATCATCTACTTCTGAAAAAATGCTTTCTGTGGAGAGTTTGATTCGGGATTTGCGCTTTCGAAATATTACTTATGGTGTACAGGTTAATGTATTACAAGAGTTCTTTGCAGAAAGAGAGTACTGTAAGGATTATCAGGCTGCATTGGGAAAAGAAACTGTATATGGTAAGGATGCAAAAATTGAATATTATTTTAATATAGACATTCATGCAAAGCCTACGGTTCGTGAGGATGGTAGTGTAGATTTCTTTAATTTAAATGCAATTAATCATTGTACAGCAGGTGATGTTTTGGCTAGAATTATTCCGGAAGATAAGGGACAGAGTGGACGAAATATTATGGGAGAGGTATTGGAGCCGGCACCTGTAAAAAGGGCAGTATTTCGTTATAACCGTAACTGTGATGTGTCAGAGGACAAATTGGAATTACTTGCCAAGGTAAGTGGCCATGTTTCTTTGGTAGACGATATGGTCTTTGTGTCTGATGTTTATGAAGTGGAAAATGTAGATAATAGTACTGGAAATATTGAATATGAAGGTAGCGTACAGATTAACGGTAATGTTATTTCCAATTTTACAGTTAATGTTAAGGGCAATGTAGTTGTAAATGGTGTAGTAGAAGGTGCTACCATAAATGCCGGTGGAAATATTGTTATTGCCAGAGGTATGAATGGTATGAATAAGGGCGCATTGTATGCCGGTGGTAATGTAATTGCAAAGTTTTTGGAGAATGCAACCGTAAGAGCAGATGGTTATGTGCAAACGGAGTCTATTTTGCATAGTGATGTACGTTCAGGAAAGTATGTAGAAGTAGATGGTAAACATGGATTCATTACCGGAGGTCATGTGGCTGCAACCGAGATGTTAACTGTAAAAACCTTGGGCTCTACTATGGGTGCAACCACCATTGTAGAAGTGGGGGCAGATCCGAAAGCAAAGGAAGAGTATCAGCAAACGCAAAAGGATATTGCAGAGTTACAGAAAATCGTAAAAAGTACCAAGGTAATTCTTGCAAGTTATGCGGAAAAACGTGCCAAGGGAGCTGCGTTAAATGCAGATCAATTAAATTATATTAAATCCTTGGCACTGTTAGTGGAGAATAAGCAAAAAGAATTAGATAAAGCTACGGAGAAAATGGAACGCTTACATGAGGAGTTGGAAGTACAGGGGCAGGCATATGTAAAGGTGACCGGTCATGTATATCCGGGAACCAAGATTATCATTGGTGATTTGTCTACTGTTGTACAAAGTGAGAATCAATATTGCAAATACGAAAAAGTACGAGGAAACATAAAACCTGTAGCAATTTAGAAAGGTGGTTTACTAATGAGTTCTATAGGAATTGTATCAATACCGCGAGTGCAGGATTTTACAACCATAAAACAGCAGGAAGATAATCGTGCGGCGTTGGCACAGACCAATTTGAATAATCAAAACACAAAAGAAATACAAAATCGCGCAGAGCAGGTAACTCAAATGCAGGAGACCCAATGGCAACAAAAGAAATTTGATGCAAGAGAAAAGGGTAGCAATGAATATACCGGTGATGGTGGCAAAAGACGACAGTCCAAACAGACTGCTAAGGTGGTAGTAAAAGGACAACAAGGATTTGACATGAAGATATAGAGGGATATAAATATGGAAACGATGGAAATCGTACTATTGATTATTGGTGTTGCAGTTTTTGTGGCGAGCTTTCTTCTCCCTACCGGAAAACAAGAGGAAAGTGTTGTTAGCGATAAAATTGCAAAAGAAGAAATAAAGAGTCTGGTAGCAGACCAAATGAAAGAAATCAAAACACAAGTGGATGATACGGTAGAAGAGGCTGTTCAGTATGCCATGGAAAAAACGGAACGTTCCTTGGAGAGAATTTCCAATGAAAAGATTATGGCTGTGAATGAGTATTCGGACACAGTATTGGCAGAGATTAATAAGAATCACCAGGAAGTAATGTTTTTATACGATATGTTGAATGACAAGCATATTTCGTTGAAAAATACAGCTAGTAAGGTGGAAAAAACGGCAAAGGAAGCTAAAAATATTGCAAAAGAGGCAGAGGCGGTCAGTAAGGTGGCCGAAGAGACGACCAGAAAAGCAGAAGCAGCATTGCCGGTATTCCATTCTTTGCATCCGGAAACAGTGTTTCCTATAAAAAAGGAAGAAGAGAAGACCACGGAGAAAACGGCCACAAGAAAACGTACGAAGCAGAGCGATAATAAGAAAGAAAAACAGCCGGAAAAGCAGGCAGTGGAAACATCAGAAAAAGAAGTGAACTTTAATAATAATGAAACAATACTTGCATTGTACAAGTTAGGCAAGTCCAAGGTGGAGATTGCCAAGGAATTAGGTTTGGGTGTTGGTGAGGTATCGTTAGTTATTGATTTGTTTAAAGGATAGTAAGTATGAAGTTAAGGTATTATTTGCGCGGTCTGGGTATTGGAATTGTAGTTACTGCCATATTAATGGGGGTAGCAACAAAGAATAATGGACAAATGACAGACGCAGAGATTAAAGAACGTGCAGTACAACTTGGAATGGTGGAACAGAAAGTACTGGCGGACATAACGGATAATTCGAAGCCTTTGGAAGAGGTTTTGCCGCCGGTTGTTCAACCTACCGTACCACCTGATGTAATAGAGGATTACGAAACATCCGGCAGCGTAGATGGGGGAGAGCCAACCGAGGAACCGGAAAGCGCACAGGAATCGGAGACCGTAGTGGCGCCGGAGGTAACAGAGGCACCAATTAGTACAAAGGAACCGGAGGCGACAGAAGTTCCGCTGGGTTCTCAGGAAAACATAGATACAGTTTTGTTAACTGTTCGCAGTGGGGCCAGCTCTTGGACGGTAAGCAAGGATTTGGCGGAATTGGGGCTGGTGGCAGATGCGGCAGAGTTTGATGGTTATTTAAGTCGTAATGGTTATGATAAGTCCATTTGTGTAGGAGAGTTTAGCATACAGCTGGGGGCATCTTACGAAGAAATAGCTAAAATCATTACAAAGAGAAATTAAATTAAAAAAATATGAAAAAATGAGGAAAAACTTGCAAACTCTTATTGCAAGTTTTTCTTAGTTATGCTAAAATCTTGTAGTTGAAACTATAAAACACGTATTTTCGATTCGGTGTGGGGTGTCCAAAAGAAGCTTCTAGAGAAGTGTCTTTGGAAATTTCTAAAGAAATTTCATGAGTTTTTGGGATGAGCATCGGAGCTAACCGGACTTTAACGCAGGTTCGGCAGAAAAGAAATACGGACGACGACACCGGGAAACGGGTCGATTAACCAAATGGAGGTAATATCATGAGCGTTATTTCAATGAAGCAGTTATTAGAAGCAGGTGTTCATTTTGGACATCAGACCAGAAGATGGAACCCTAAGATGGCTCCTTACATCTTCACCGAGAGAAACGGTATCCACATCATCGACTTACAGAAGTCTGTAGGTAAGGTTGATGAAGCTTACAATGCAATTTCTGAAATTGCAGCACAGGGCGGAACAATTCTTTTCGTTGGTACCAAGAAGCAGGCTCAGGACGCTGTTAAAACAGAAGCTGAGAGATGCGGTATGTACTATGTAAACGAGAGATGGTTAGGTGGTATGCTTACCAACTTCAAGACCATCCAGTCTCGTATTGCAAGACTTCAGAAGATCGAAGAAATGTCTCAGGACGGTACTTTTGATGTTCTTCCTAAGAAGGAAGTTATTGCACTGAAGAAGGAATGGGAGAAGCTTGAGAAGAACCTTGGCGGTATCAAGAACATGACCAGAGTTCCGGACGCTATCTTCGTAGTAGATCCTAAGAAGGAAAAGATTTGTGTACAGGAAGCTCATTCTTTAGGAATTACCTTAATCGGTATCGGCGATACCAACTGTGATCCTGAAGAATTAGATTACATCATTCCTGGTAATGATGATGCTATCAGAGCAGTTAAGCTTATCGTTGCTAAGATGGCAGATGCTGTTATCGAAGCTAATCAGGGTGAAGCTGTTTACACTGCAGAAGATGTAGAAGCTGAAGCAACTGATATTGAAGAAGTAGCTGTAGAAGAATAGTCTGAAACAGTAACGCAAAATAGGAGGGACAGCCATACGGCTGTTTCTCCAAATGATATGAAAACAATGAATTTTAATATATCAAGAATATGGAGGACACAAATATGGCAGCAATTACAGCAGCTATGGTAAAAGAACTGCGTGAATTAACCGGCGCAGGTATGATGGATTGTAAAAAGGCACTTGGCGAATGTGATGGTAACATGGAAGAAGCCATCGATATCTTAAAGAAGAGCGGTGCTGCTAAGATGGAGAAGAAGGCTTCCAGAATTGCAGCAGAAGGTATTGCACGTGTTGCGGTAGATGGTAACGTGGCAGTTGTAGCAGAGGTTAACTCTGAGACAGACTTCGTTGCTAAGAATGAAACTTTCCAGGAGTTTGTACAGTTAGTAGCAGATAATGCTCTTGCTTCCGATTTAAACGGTGGTAAGAATGGTGAGGATATTGAAGCACTTCTTGAAATGAACGGTCTTAAGGATGTATTAATTGAGAAAACCGCTACTATCGGTGAGAAATTATCTGTACGTAGATTTGAGAAGGTTACTGGTGAATGTGTAGCAAGCTACCTTCATGCAGGTGGTAAGATTGGTGTAATCGTAGCAGCAGATGGTGCGGCAGACGTTAAGGAAGCTCTTACCAACGTAGCTATGCAGGTTGCCGCTATGAATCCTCAGTACATCAGCAGAGATGATATTTCTCAGGCTGAAATTGACAAGATGAGAGATATTATTGTAGATTCTTCTTTAAATGATCCTGCATCTCTTCCTAAGCCTATTTTGAATGCTTTAATTAACAAGGCTTGCACCGAAAAGGTATGGAGTGATGAAGATATCGCTATCTATGAAGAGAAGAAGAGCAATATGAACTTCTTATTTAACTTCCTTTCAGATGCAGCTAAGGCTTCTCTTGCAGGTTTGGCAATGGCTGACAAGGCTAACATCATGGCTGAAAAGATGTTTAATGGTGCGATTGAAGGTCGTGTTTCTAAGCAGTTAAAGGAAATCTGCTTATTAGACCAGACCTATGTTAAGGCAGAAGACGGAAAGCAGACTGTTGCTGCATATTTGAAGTCTGTAAACAGCGCTATCGTTATCAAGAAGGTTGTTCGTTTTGAAGTTGGCGAAGGTATGGAAAAGAAGAGCGAGGACTTCGCAGCAGAAGTTGCAGCTCAGATGGCTAACGCATAAAAATTTATATGTAGTACAGTAAAGGTGTTATGGAATATTCCATAGCACCTTTTTTGGTGGTAAGAAATTTAATAGTATTTTTATTGTGAAAAGAATGTTTGCATAGTATAATATTTTGTATAAATATGTGTTTAAAGAAAGTGAAATACTATGATAAATTTTTTGAGAGAAGCGGCGAGTGTGAAACCGTCCCAAAAACAATTAGATTGGTTTGCTATGGAATATTATGCATTTGTACATTTTGGACCGAACACCTTTACTGATAAGGAGTGGGGAGATGGTACGGAGAATCCTGGCGTTTTTAATCCAATGAATTTGGATTGCGACCAGTGGGTGGAAGCTATAAAAGCGGCCGGTATGAAAGGAATGGTGCTGACAGCAAAGCATCATGATGGTTTTTGCTTGTGGCCTTCTAAATATACAGAGCATTCTGTAAAGAACAGCCCGTGTTCTAAGGATGTGGTGTGGGAAGCTGCACAGGCTTGTAAAAGAGGCGGTATCAAATTCGGTTTTTACTTATCTCCGTGGGATAGGAATTCAAAATATTATGGCACACCGGAGTATAATGATTATTTTTGTAATCAGTTAACGGAGCTTTTGACACAGTATGGAGAGATTTTTTATGTTTGGTTTGATAATGCATGCGGAGAAGGGCCGAATGGAAAGTGGCAGGAGTATGATTTCCCAAGATATTTTGAATTAATACATAAGTATCAGCCGGGGGCAGTGATTTTTAATGATTTTGGACCGGATGTACGTTGGTGTGGTAATGAAGCCGGAAAGGCCAGGTATGCGGAATGGGCGGTGGTACCGGGAGAGTTGTGCCATTATAGCCGGATACAAACCGGACCGGGACCGCTTGCAGAATATGGTAGCTTGGAAGGGATTTATAATACGGATAAGGATTTGGGCAGTTTGTCCAATATTCTGTATTCTAAAGGGTTGGTATATGCACCGGCGGAAATAAATATGTCTATTCGCCCGGGCTGGTTTTGGCACAAAGAAGAGGAACCACACTCGTTGCAAAGACTTTATAATACTTATTTAACCAGTGTAGGGGCTAATGCATGCTTTCACTTAAACCTGCCACCTAACAGAGATGGTTTGATAGATGAACGAGATGTGGAGCGCTTAAGGGAATTGCGCCTGTTATTGGATAGAGAATTTGGACATGAAGTACCATGTGAGGTGAAAAAGATATATGAACAACCGACACAAGCACAGTTTCGGGTGACACTGAAGGAAAAGACAACTAATTTAAAATACGTTGTTTTACGTGAGGAGATAGCCAGGGGACAAAGAGTAGAAAGCTTTCAGATTATTGTGGAGCGTTCAGATGGTTATAGTTATGTGGCATATCAGGGAACGAGTATCGGAAATAAAAAGATTTGTCAGTTGGCAGACCCTTTTACGGAAGACACGGATGAGTCGGCAGATTTTGGAAACAATACTATTACCGGGATAGAGGTGCGTATTACGGCCGCCAGAGACACAGTGTTATTAAAGGATATTAAGATATATAGATAAGGGGTAAAGTATGGAAAAGATTGCAATTATTACAGATTCCTGTGGAGATGTAACACTGGAAAATAGAGAAAAATACGATATATTTGTAATGCCGATGGTGGTACAGAATGGCGAAAAGGAATATAAGGATGGCATCACAATTTCTGCAAAAGAAGTGTATGAGTTGCAGAAAACAGATGTATTAAAAACAGCGTCTCCAACCGGGGAAGATGTTGTACAGACTTTTCAACAAGTACAGGAAAAAGGATATACTCATGCTATTGTTGTAACTTTGGCATCCGGTTTGTCAGGAACCTTTAATGCCATTCGTTTGTTGGCTGAGGAACAGAGTGAATTAAAAGTAGAAGTGTTGGATAGTAAAAACGGTAGCATTGGATATGGTGCAGTTGTAACAATTCTGGCACGTTATCGTGACAAGGGACTTTCTTTTGAACAATTAATAAATAAGGGAAGACAGTTAATTGAAAACAGTTTTCCATACTTTTCCATTGACACATTGGAGCATCTGGAACGAGGCGGACGTATTGGGAAAGCCACGGCTTTTGTTGGGACTTTACTAAAAATCAAACCGATTCTGTCTTTTGAAAAGGAACAGGGAGAAATTTTTGTTTCGGCAAAGGTACGTGGAAATAAAGCAGTTCAGGGTATGCTGTTACAATTGGTAGAGGATCAGATTGCTAAGCATTCGGGAGTAAAATATTATATTATGGTAGCCCATGGAGGTGCACCGGAGGAATTTGTGAAGTTAAAGAGCGAATTACAGAAACGTTATCCGCAGGCACTGGATGTGTTGGAAACACAAATTGGAGCGGCACTCAGTACTTATCTGGGAAGTGGTTTGTTAGGTGCCGGCGTGGTTTTTGATGTAGACTAGTAATAAGTATTAAGAAAAGTAAACTGCGAATGGGGATTTTGGGGGCGCTGTATGGATTGTAAAAAGATTTTAAAGAATATGACCTTGGAGGATAAGGTGGCATTATGCTCCGGTGCGGATTTTTGGCATACTAAGTGTATGGAGCAGTATGATTTGCCTGCCATTATGATGGCAGATGGCCCTCATGGTTTAAGAAAACAAAGTGAAACGGCGGATATGTTTGGAATTAATGAATCGGTTCCGGCTACTTGTTTTCCTACCGCAGTAACTACTGCCTGTAGCTGGGATGAGGAGCTTTTACGTGAGATAGGAGAAGCCTTGGGAAAAGAAGCAAAGGCAAACGGTGTCAGTGTGGTGTTAGGCCCCGGGGCTAATATAAAAAGAAATCCTCTTTGTGGCAGAAATTTTGAGTATTTTTCAGAAGATCCTTATTTGGCTGGAAAGTTAGCGGCTGCTCATATTTGTGGAGCGCAAAGTACGGGAGTGTCGTCCAGTCTGAAACATTTTGCTGCCAACAGTCAGGAATATAAGCGACTGCTTTCAGATAGCGTTATGGATGAGCGGACGTTACGGGAAATTTATTTGGCTGGTTTTGAAATGGCCGTAAAAGAAGGCAAGCCGGAAACGGTTATGTGTGCTTATAATAAAATCAATGGAACCTATTGCTCAGATAATAAGTTCCTTCTTTCGGATATTTTGCGCGAAGAATGGGGCTATAAAGGACTGGTGGTATCCGATTGGGGTGCCATGAGTAACCGTATAAAAGCCTTTGAAGCAGGATGTGATTTATGCATGCCGGGTGGAAGTGCTTATATGGAGAAGGCGGCCGTTCGGGCAGTGAAGGACGGTACGTTACAGGAAGAATATGTAGATGAAAGTGCTAGGCGTGTTTTGCGATTGGTAGAAAGGGGAATTCGTGCGGTAGAGAAAGAAGCAAAGGCGGATATGGAAGCGCATAATGAGCTGGCTTACCGGGCTGCTATAGAAAGTGCAGTTCTTTTAAAGAACGTAGACCAAATATTACCGATAAAGAAAGAACAAAAGGTTTTGTTTGTAGGAAAAATGGCAGAAAACATTCGCTATCAGGGTAGTGGAAGCAGTCATATAAATCCATGGAGACTGACCAATGTGTTGGATACTTATAGAGTTCCTTATTTGCGGGGGTGTGATGAGCATGGTGACACTACTGAGGAATTACTTTTGCAAATAAAAGTGGAGGCACCAAAAGCGGAAACGGTAGTGGTTTTTGCCGGATTGACGGATAAATATGAGTCTGAAGGCTTTGATAGAGAAAATATGAAAATGCCGGCAGGACATGTGCAGATGATTGAAACTGCAGCGGCGGCGAATCCAAATGTTGTGGTAGTGTTAATGTGCGGAAGTCCGGTGGAGCTTTCTTGGGAAGAAAACGTCAAGGGCATCCTTTATATGGGGCTGCCGGGGCAAAATGGCGGTAGTGCCATAGTGGACTTATTGTTGGGTAATGCTGTGCCAAGTGGCAAGTTGGCAGAGACCTGGCCGTTTAAGTACGAGGATTGTATCAGTGCATCGTTTTATGCAGGAGAGCGTAAGGATGCTCATTACAGAGAAGGAATTTATGTAGGATATCGTTATTATACATCTGCTGGGAAGACAGTGCGTTATCCTTTTGGTTATGGTCTTTCTTATACGCAGTTTCAATATTCGGACGTTAGTGTGGAAGGAAAGAAAGTACAGGTTACCGTAACCAATATAGGAAACTGTGCCGGCAAGGAAATTGTTCAATTATATGTGGAACCACCCAAATGCGAGGATTATCGTCCTTTGAGAGAGTTGAAAGCTTTTGGTAAGGTGTATTTGGCACCGGGAGAAAGCAAGCAACTGTGCTTTGAACTGGAGGATAGAAGTTTTGCAATTTGGAAGAAGGGCTGGTTTGTGCCAGGTGGAACTTATAAAATACTGGTGGGTACAAATTGTGAAGAGCTTTCTTTGCAGGCAAAGATGAGCATACCGGAAAAACGTTTATCTACAGTGGAAAACCGGGGAGAGACAACTAAAAAAGAGGAAAAGACTGTAAAGGCAAAGGTTGAAAAGCGTCCTGATTGGTACTATACATTGGATGGGTTTCCAACCCATGAAGATTTTGAAAGGTTAGTAGGGCATGAGGTAAAGGAAAGAATTCTCCGAAAGGGTGAATTCACCATGAGTGATTGTGTGGCAGAGTTAAGGGAATACTCTTTTATTATGAAGCTCTTTTATAAAATTGTATGTATGGTTATTCACAAAGGCTTTAAAGGCGAAAAGGACGATTCTAATCCGGAATATCGTATGATGATTAATTCTGCGGTGGAAATTTCTTTAAGTGGTATGAAAATTAATATGAGAATGAAACATTATCTGCTGGAAGGTATCTTGGAAATGGCCAATGGTCGTTTGTGGAAGGGAATTAAGACTATGTGCAGAAAGAATTCGTGATTTTTGCGTTTTGGGTTGATTGATTTTTGGATTTTGGGGTATAATGTACGCGAATACAATGAGTCAAGCGGCTGCAAAGCAGATGTTTGGCGCATGTATGTGAATTATGCTGTAACGTGGTCTGATTTGGGAAAATAATTGATTTTGGAGACAAAGAGATGAAGATTACATATGATGATTTGAAGAAAAATGAAGATATTAAGACCTATATTTTAAAGGCTGATGAGTCTTTGACTGCTCTGGGATATACGGAGCATAGCTTTGCTCATGTGACTAAGGTGGCAGAGTTGGCATATGATATTTTGATTACCTTGGGTTATGATGAGAGAGAAGCAGAGCTTGCTAAGATGGCGGGTTATTTGCATGATATTGGAAATGTAATCAATCGTGTGGAGCATGCCCAGTCAGGTGCTGTTATGGCTTTCCGTATTCTGGACAAAATGGGGGCGGATCCGGAGGATATTGCTACTATTATTACAGCAATCGGAAATCACGATGAATCTACCGCATATCCGGTAAATGCAGTAGCTGCAGCACTTATTTTGGCGGATAAAACAGATGTACGTTATACACGTGTGCGCAATCAGGATTTTGCAAGCTTTGATATTCATGACAGGGTAAATTATTCTGTGAAGGAGAGCAGTGTGGAAGTGGTGAAGGACTCTCATATTGAGTTAAAGCTTACCATTGAAACCAAGATGTGTACGGTTATGGATTATTTTGAAATTTTCTTAAATCGTATGATTTTGTGTCGCAAGGCGGCAGAAAAGCTGGGGCTTGAATTTTGGCTGAATATTAACGGACAACGATTGATTTAGAAATATGTCGACAAATATCGACATAAAATTCACGATACGTAAAATTGCATAACTTTTTCTTAATCACAATTCTTATCCATGTGAAAAATCTTATTGGACATATGTCTAAGATTATCAAATGGAGGGGATGAAATGTGCAAGTGTGGTATTCAAAAAGCAAGAGAGCCGTAGGCGATAACGCTTACGGTTTTATCTTGAAAAATGAATAGTAAAAGGAGGAAGAAATATGCAGATGCAACGTATCGCGTCTCAAAACATTAAGTCAGTACAGTATTGTCCAATTCGAAAGCTATTGGAGGTACAATTTACGGATGAAAATAAAACTTATCAATACTTTGATGTGCCGGAGGATGTGTGGTATAATTTGAAAAATGTACCGAACATAGATATTTATTTTAATTCACAGATTGTGTCAAAATATCATATGGTGTGTCGTGATAAGGGGAAAATTATCAGTGTACTGACCAAGAACTAATATAAAGAATAGCAACACAATGTAAATTCTCTCTTTTATAAGAAAGGGCAATATGATATAATGGAAGAAAATAAGCAGTCACGAGAGGAGAAAAACGATAAAGTCTATAAAGGACTGACATATGCAGTTGCATTTATAGCTATTGTTGTAGCGTTTTTCCTTTGTGCAAGGATTTGTGTTTTAGAAAAAGATATAAAGAACCTACAGTCGCAGTTAGAAGAGATGAAGCTTACGTTGGAAGTTGCTTCCGGGAAGGAAACTCAAAATGTAATCACGGAACCGTTGCCGACAAATGCGCCGGTGGGAACGGAGCAGGTGACGGTTTCCGGGAATGATGCTGTGAAGCAGGATGCAACCGCGGAAGAAGTGACCATGGCTGAGCATAAAGTATATTTGACTTTTGACGATGGCCCTAGTGCCAACACAGAAGCGATTTTGGATATTTTGGATGAGTATAACGTAAAAGCTACCTTCTTTATTTTGGGTAAGGAAGATGAGCAGTCAAAAGAGCGGATTCGGATGATTTACGAACGGGGACATACCATAGGTATGCATTCCTACTCCCACGTATATTCAGAGATTTATAGTTCTTTGGATAGTTTTAAAGCAGATTTTTGGAAAATACGTCAGTATGTGTTTGATGTGGTTGGCGCAGATTGCGTGTATTACCGTTTTCCGGGAGGAAGCTCCAACACTGCCGGGAATATGAATATGCAGGAAGCGGTGGATTTTCTGGCTGAGCAAGGGGTGAAATATTACGATTGGAATGTAATATCCGGTGATGGAAGCAGTCGCAGTCTTTCCAAAGAAGAGATAGTAAAAAACTGTACAGAAACCATTTCGAATTATGGAACCAGCATTGTTTTGTTACATGATGCGGCTTCTAAGAAGGAAACAGTAGAGGCTTTACCGGAAGTGATTGAGACCATCTTAGCTATGGAGGATACGGTGATTCTTCCGATTACGGAGGATACTACGGCGATACATCATGTGATTCGTTAGTGCGAAATTTGCCATGAGAAGTTGTTTTTAGGAATGCTCATGGTTTTGAATAAACAACAGGAGAAAACAATATGAAGAGAATTATGTTAAAGTTAAGCGGTGAGGCGCTTGCCGGTGAGAAGAAGACCGGTTTTGATGAGGACACAGTAAGAGGTGTGGCATTACAGGTAAAGCAGCTTGTGGATGACGGTATACAAGTGGGTATCGTTATCGGTGGCGGAAACTTCTGGCGTGGACGTTCCAGTAAGAATATTGACAGAACCAAGGCTGATCAGATTGGTATGTTGGCGACGGTTATGAATTGTATTTACGTATCAGAGATTTTCCGTTCTGTAGGAATGCAGACCAATATTTTAACACCTTTTGAGTGTGGTTCTTTTACCAAGCTTTTCTCTAAGGATAGAGCGAATAAGTATTTTGAAAGAGGCATGGTTGTGTTCTTTGCGGGAGGAACGGGACATCCCTATTTCTCTACGGATACAGGTGTAGTACTTAGAGCGATTGAAATTGATGCAGAAGTAATTCTTTTAGCAAAGGCAGTGGACGGCGTATATGATTCAGACCCTGACAAAAATCCGGATGCTAAAAAGTATGATGAAATCTCTATTGAGGAAGTAGTGGATAAAAATCTTCAGGTAGTGGATATGACCGCATCTATTTTGGCAAGAGACAATAAGATGCCCATGTGGGTATTTGGCTTGAATGAGGAAAACAGTATTGTAAACACAATGAAGGGGAAATTTAACGGAACAAAAGTTACCGTGTAAATATTTGAAAAATAAGGAGGACGAACAATGGACGCTAGATTACAGCAATATGAAGACAAAATGAAGAAAGCATATGAATACTTAGAAATGGATTATATGGGTATCAGAGCAGGACGTGCCAATCCTCATGTATTGGATAAGTTACGTGTAAATTATTACGGAACCCCTACTCCGATTCAGCAGGTAGGTAATGTAACCGTTCCGGAAGCAAGAATTATTCAGATTGCTCCCTGGGAGAAATCTTTGATTAAAGAAATCGAGAAGGCAATTATGACTTCCGATATCGGTATTAATCCTTCTAACGATGGTAGTGTAATCCGTTTGGTATTCCCGGAATTAACCGAGGACCGCAGAAAAGAATTAGCGAAGGATGTAAAGAAAAAAGCAGAGGATGCAAAGGTTGCAGTCCGTAATATCAGACGTGACGGTAACGATGCTTTTAAGAAGCTGGGCAAGTCATCTGAGGTATCAGAGGATGAAGTAAAGCAGTTAGAAGAACAGCTCCAGAAATTAACAGATAAGTTTGTTAAGGAAATTGATGTGTTAATGGAAGCAAAGTCAAAGGAAATAATGACAGTATAAGGCTTCAAAGGGCGGTTTTGAAACACCGCCTTTCTCTTTTGTGGGAGACAACAGGAAAATGTAAGTTCAGGAAGGAAGCGAACATGAGTGAAGCATTAAAAATTCCCAATCACGTTGCCATTATTTTGGATGGAAACGGACGTTGGGCGAAGGCAAAGGGTATGCCGAGAAAATATGGACATATACAGGGTGCAAAGACGGTAGAGGTGATTTGTGAAGAAGCCTATCGTATGGGAATTCAGTATTTAACGGTGTATGCTTTTTCTACCGAAAATTGGAACAGACCTCAGGATGAAGTAGATGCTTTAATGAAGCTACTTCGTGATTATATGAAAACCTGTTTAAAGACTGCTGAGAAAAATCGTATGTGCGTACGAGTAATTGGTGATAAGACCAGATTGGATGAGGATATCCGTTCGCGTATTGCAGAATTAGAAGAAGCAACGAAGAATAATGATGGTTTACACTTCCAGATTGCCATTAACTATGGTAGCCGCGATGAAATGCGAAGAGCAATTTGTCAGGTGGCAGAGGATGTGAAAGCGGGTAAACTGGAAAGCAGTGAGATTACGGAAGAATTAATTGCAAGTTATTTAGATACCCATGATATTCCGGATCCGGATTTGTTGATTCGTACCTGTAATGAACAGAGAGTATCTAATTTCTTGTTATGGCAACTTGCGTATACGGAGTTCTATTTTACGCCGGTAGCATGGCCGGATTTTTCAAAGGAAGAATTAGTAAAAGCTGTAGAAGCATATAATCATAGAGACAGGAAATTCGGACTTGTAAAGGAGGAATAACTATGTTAACCAGATGTATTAGTGGTGTGATTCTGGTGGCAATTGCTCTTGTTACTATGTTTTTGGGTGGTCCTGTACTTGCGATTACGTTATTACTTGTTTCATTGATAGGATACCGTGAATTAACAAAAGCATTGGCAGTAAATCAAAACGAAAAGGGCTTTAATGCCTTGGAAATCATAGGGTTAATTGGAACAGTCTTATACTATATTTCGGTGTATTTTGCAGATGATACCATGCGCCTTATGGGTATTGTGGGTGTATTCATGGCAGTGATGTTTTGCTATGTAATAGTTTTTCCAAAATATAATGCAAGCCAGGTGGTAGCGAGTATTTTTGCATTTATGTACGCACCGGTAATGCTTTCGTTTATTTATTTGACCAGAGATACAGAATATGGAATATATATGGTATGGCTCATATTAATCAGTTCGTGGGTGTGTGATACTTGTGCATATTTTGTGGGTGTAACCATTGGAAAAAAGAGAATTTTTCCCATACTCAGCCCCAAGAAATCCTTGGAGGGATGTATTGGAGGAGTGGCAGGTTCGGCCATTGTAGGCGGATTGTATGCTTATTTTATTGTAGAAGAAGCAATCCCTGACCAAAGAGTATTATGGGTAATTGTATTTATTAGTGCAGCAGGAGCTGTTATGTCCATGGTAGGAGATCTGGCGGCATCTGCCATTAAGAGAAATCACAATATTAAGGATTATGGAAAACTGATTCCGGGCCATGGCGGTATTATGGACCGATTTGACAGTGTGATAGTGACAGCACCTATGATTTATTTTTTATCGGTTTTAATGCTTGGAATGTAAAGCGGCCGGTTGGTTGTAAGGTAAAATAGCCTAAGGTGCGAAAAGGCACGGAGGAAATGTATATGAAAAAAATTGCAATATTGGGTTCTACCGGTTCTATCGGTACACAGACATTGGATATTGTAAGAAATAACAGTGAAGATTTAGAAGTGGTTGCTTTGGCGGCAGGCAGTAACGTGAAGCTTATGGAAGCACAGGTGAGAGAATTCTCGCCGAAGTTGGTAGCTATGTGGAGTGAAGCGGCTGCAGCAGATTTGCAGGCAAGACTTGGAGATATGGAAGTAAAAGTACTTTCCGGTATGGAAGGACTTCTGGAAATTGCCGTAATGGAAGGTATGGATACCTTGGTAACAGCCATTGTGGGTATGATTGGTATTCGTCCTACCATTGAAGCAATTAAAGCTGGTAAAGATATTGCTTTGGCAAACAAAGAAACCTTGGTTTGTGCAGGACATATTATTATGCCTATGGCAAAGGAATACGGAGTGTCTATTTTGCCGGTAGATAGTGAGCATAGTGCGATTTTCCAATCCTTGAATGGGGAACCGAAGAATCGGATTGCAAAGATTCTGTTGACTGCTTCCGGCGGACCTTTCCGTGGAAAGAGCCGGGAGGAATTGGCGAATATGCAGGTGGAAGATGCATTAAAGCATCCTAATTGGGCTATGGGAAGAAAGATTACCATTGATTCCTCTACCTTGGTGAATAAAGGCTTAGAGGTTATGGGAGCGAAATGGTTGTTTGGGGTGGGACCGGTGCAGATTCAGGTGGTAGTACATCCCCAAAGTATAATTCATTCCATGGTAGAATATGTGGATGGTGCGGTAATGGCGCAGTTGGGTATTCCTGATATGAAGTTGCCCATTCAGTATGCACTGTTTTATCCGGACAGAAGAGTAATGAATGAAAAGAAGCTGGATTTCTTTGAACTTGGGCAGATGACCTTTGAAAAGCCGGATACAGAGACTTTTTATGGTTTAAAGCTGGCATACGAGGCGTTGAAGGAAGGCGGTAGTGTACCTACGGTTTATAATGCAGCCAATGAAAAGGCAGTGGCACTGTTTTTGGATAAGAAAATCAGTTATCTGCAGATTCCGGAGTTGATTCAGAAATCTATGGAGTCTCATGTGAAAATAGAGAATCCGGATGTGGCACAGATTCTTGCGACCGAAAAAGAAGTGTATGAGCGTATTGCCGGTTGGGTAAGCTAGATATAAAGGAGAGTAGTAACAGCGTGTCATTTATTTTATTTTTGTTGATTTTTTGTGTACTTGTGGTATCTCATGAGTTTGGACATTTTATTGTGGCCAAAATGAATGGGATACATGTAGTAGAGTTTTCAGTGGGTATGGGACCTACGCTTATTTCCTTTGATAAAGGAGATACGAAATATTCCCTGAAATTGTTGCCTCTGGGCGGTGCTTGTATGTTTGAGGGCGAGGACGGTCTGAATATGCAAACAGACGGAGAATCGGAAGGTTCTTTTACCCAGGCCAATGTATGGGCTAGGATTGCAACGGTATTTGCAGGACCATTGTTTAATTTTATCATTGGCGTAATTATCGCCATGGTTATGGTATCACTGATTCAAATTACGTTGCCGGTAATTCGTGTGGTAGAGGATGGTGCAGCAGTAGAGGCCGGACTGCAGGACGGTGACCGGATTGTAGCTTTGAACGGTGAAAAGGTTTATTTGTTTGATGAACTTGCGTTATTTAACCGTATAAATGGTGGCAAAACCGCTACGGTGGAATTTGAACGTAATGGGCAGATTATGGAAACGAAGCTTACTCCTAAATATGATGCTGCCACCGGTGGTTATTTGATTGGTGTATATTGTGATGCGGTTGCAGAAGAAAAAGGTATAGAACGTCTGAAATATGCTTGGTATGAAATCCGTTTCTGCGTGCAACAGACCTACAAAAGTCTGGCTTTGTTAGTGCAAGGTCAGGTAAAAAGTGACGAAATGGCAGGACCGGTGGGAATTGCAGTCAACGTAGTAGGTAAAACCTATGAAGCAACCAAGGAATATGGTGCGCTGACGGTGTTTATTAATATGCTGAATATTACGCTGCTGCTGACTATCAATCTGGGTATTTTGAATTTACTTCCTATCCCGGCATTGGACGGCGGACGTCTGGTGTTTATGTTTATTGAAGTAATCCGTGGGAAACCAATACCGCCGGAAAAAGAAGGCATGGTACATTTTGTGGGCCTTATGTTTTTCATGGCTTTGATGGTGTTTGTTTTCTTCAACGATTTGAGAAATATTTTTGGATAAAAATTTTCGAAAAAGTAATTGAATATTAAAAAGTTTAGTGATAAGATAAGAACATGCAATATCTAAGTTGCATG
>JAZRAX010000027.1:0-4234 GCA_045634745.1 Acetatifactor sp.
CTTGCGATACCGTGTCTGATAGCACCAGCCTGTCCGGTGTATCCACCACCGTGTACAGTTACGAGTACGTCGAATTTGTCTGCTGTCTCAGTAGCAACGAGAGGCTGACGAACGATAACCTTTAAGGTCTCTAATCCGAAGTAATCATCCATAGTTCTTTTATTAATAACAACATCGCCCTTACCAGGTACTAAATATACTCTAGCGATTGATTTTTTTCTTCTACCTGTTCCGTAGTATTTTGCTGTTTTAGCCATGATTTATTTCCTCCTTTCAGTCCCTTTAGAATGTTAATACTTCCGGCTTCTGAGCTGCATGTGCATGCTCTGCGCCTGCGTATACGTGAAGTTTGGTATACATCTGTCTTCCCAAAGGTCCCTTTGGAAGCATGCCCTTAACTGCAAGTTCAACAACCTGCTCAGGCTTCTTCGCTAATTTCTCTTTTAAAGTTACTTCCTTCATACCACCTACGTAGTCTGAATGATGATAGTAAATCTTCTGGTCTAACTTCTTACCGGTTACCTTAACCTTTGCAGCATTGATAACGATTACATAGTCGCCGCAATCTGCGTGAGGAGTAAAGATAGCCTTGTTCTTTCCTCTTAATACTTTTGCAACTTCAGAAGCTAAACGTCCTAAAGTCATATCTGTAGCATCTACCACATACCATTTTCTATCAATTGTAGCTGGATTTGGCATAAAAGTCTTCATGTTGTTTCCTCCATCTTACTTTGTCTTTCGACCTGTACTTGTTTCTTCTTTATATAAGTTGCAGATGTCCGGCTACATCTTATATCTGTCCAAAACATTTTCTATACTCTATCTCAAATGCTTCGTCGGGGCTTTGACTAGGCATTCTGAAACATCGTCACACATTTGTATATTATATTGTATGAAGTTTCGTATGTCAACAAAAATTTTTAAGTTTTTCCTTATTTTTCAAAACATTACAAAAACTCATACTTAATCAGCATCAAACCATGGGCCGGTGCCGTCGGACCTGCCGATTCCCTGTTCTTTGCTGCAATCATTTCTCTTATCTCTTCGGGTGCTCTTTTACCTTTTCCCACTTCCAAAAGTGTCCCTGCCATGATTCTAACCATATTATAAAGGAAGCCATTACCGGTTACACGGATTACTACATCCGTTCCTTCCTCGTATACACTCACATCATATATGGTCCGCACGGTAGTTTCTACCTGCGCGCCTACCTGACAAAAACTTTTAAAATCATGCTCACCCACAAAGTAGCGGGCCGCCTCCTGCATTTTCTTTACATCCAACTTTTGATAAACAAAAAGAGAATACAACCGTTTTACCGGCATAGCAAATTCTCCCCGATAAATCCGATACTCATAGGTTTTACGACTGTCACAATGTCTGGGATGCCAATCTGCATCCACTTCCTCTGACTTTTGAACCCGGATATCCTCCGGCAATCGTTGATTCAATGCATAAGATATTTTCTCTGCCGGCATACGGGCCTGTGTATCAAATACTGCCACATTTCCCAAAGCATGAACTCCCGCATCGGTTCTGCTGGCACCAATTACCTCAATAGGCTCCTGTAAGAGCTCCGAAAGACACCTGTTCAATTCACTTTCAATGGTAATACCGTTTTTTTGTACCTGCCAACCATGGTAATTGGTTCCATCGTATGCCACAATCAGCCTGACTCTTTTTTTGTCCATGCTACTCTCCTACCTGTTTAGAAGCACTTACTTGTTCCTACAGGAAAATGCCCAAAAGCACTTTAGCCACCAAATAAATTACGATTACCACATACGCCAAATAATCATTCTTCTTATATACCAAGGGCTTCATTTTGGTTCGACCGTCGCCGCCACGATAACATCTTGCTTCCATGGCCATAGCCAAATCATTGGCACGACGGAAAGCGGATATAAACAAGGGCACCAAAAGCGGTACCAATGCCTTAGCACGCTTAAAAATATTGCCGGATTCAAAATCCGCACCTCTGGCAATCTGCGCCTTCATGATTTTGTCCGTTTCCTCTAATAAAATGGGGATGAAACGAAGTGCAATGGACATCATCATCGCCACCTCATGTACAGGCACTTTAAATACCTTTAAGGGACGCATCATTTTTTCCATACCGTCCGTTAGGTTGTTGGGCGTAGTCGTTAATGTCATTACAGAAGAACCAATAATTAAGAAGCATAAACGGATGGCCATAAACACTGCAATCCGTATACCTTCCTTGGTTATCTGTAGCTTCCATACAGAAAAAACCACCTCACCGGGTGTCAAAAACAAATTAAAGCCAACAGTAATCAACAGCAAAAAGAGAATTGCCTTCATTCCTCGTACCATAAACTTAAACGGCACTTTAGAAAGCTTGATTACCATTCCCAAGAACACTGCTGCCAACAAATATCCCCAAATGCTTTCAAATACAAATAAGGATATAATATAAAGTAATGTTCCACCGATTTTTACTCTGGGGTCCAATTTATGAATGACAGATTCTGTCTGATAATATTGGCCCAATGTCATATCTTTTAACATACGTATCCTTTCATATTGCCTATTATATTAGGGCAATCTCCTCATACATTTTCCATTCCGGCTTAATACTACTTCTTTGCCAGAACCCGCATAATCTCTTCGGTCGCTTCATCAATGGTAGTGGCATCCGTATTAATCGGTAAGCCCTTTTGATGTAACGTCTGCATAATATATGTTACCTGGGGAGCAGCCAAGCCTACTTCTTCTAATTCTTTGTAATGCTTGAACACTTCCTTGGGTACATCATCATACATAACTCTTCCCTTGTTCATTACCACAATACGGTCCACGTATTCTGCAACATCTTCCATACTATGACTAACCAGGATAATGGTAAGACCGGTTTCTACCTGCAGCTTCTTTATTTGGTCTAAAATTTCCTCACGGCCTTTCGGGTCCAAACCTGCTGTAGGCTCATCCAGAATCAGTACATCCGGCTTCATGGCAAGTACACCTGCAATCGCCACACGGCGCTTCTGTCCGCCGGATAAGTCAAAGGGTGACTGGTAATATAAATCCTCCGGAAGTCCTACCTTACGCAGTGCATCAAAAGCGCGAAGCTCCACTTCTTTTTTATCCAAGCCTAAATTCTTCGGTCCGAAACAAACGTCTGAAAAGACATCCACTTCAAACAACTGGTGCTCCGGATACTGGAAAACCAAGCCCACATTGCTACGGAGCTTCTTCATTTCAAAATCTTTGTCATAAATATCTTCCCCATTATAATAAATATGACCTTCTGTTGCTTCCATCAGTCCGTTTAAATGCTGCACCAATGTGGATTTTCCGGAACCGGTATGACCGATAACACCAATAAACTGACCATCCGGAATATTTAAACATATATCATCCAATGCTTTGTGAGCCAATGGGGTATCCGGCTCATATACAAAACTAACATGATCTACAATAATAGCCATCTTTTCACTCCTTAAAGCCCAAGGGCCTCCACCAATTCTTCCTTCGTTAAAATACCATCCGGCAAATCTACACCACGCTTTTTCAATTCATGCGCCAACATAGTCACCTGCGGTACATCCAGACGAAGCTCCTTTAACTCTTCTACATGGGAAAAAATCTCTCTAGGGGAACCCTGCATGGCAATCTTACCTTCATCCATAACAAATACCTTATTTGCATAGATAATTTCTTCCATATAGTGTGTAATCAATATAATGGTCACTTTTTCTACATCATTTAATGCTCTGGCAGCACGGATTACCTCTCTGCGGCCGTTAGGATCCAGCATCGCCGTAGGCTCATCCAAAACAATACATTTCGGATGCATAGCTAATACGCCTGCAATAGATACACGCTGCTTCTGCACACCGGAAAGCTTATTGGGGGAATGCTTACGAAACTCGTACATTCCTACTGCTTTCAGGCTTTCCTCTACACGCTCCCAAATTTCCTTGGTAGGAATACCCATGTTTTCCGGACCAAATCCTACGTCCTCTTCTACTACCTGACCGATAATCTGGTTATCAGGATTTTGGAAAACCATTCCCGCCGTCTGACGGATATCCCAAAGATACTTCTCTTCTGCAGTATCCTTACCGTCCACCCAAATGGTTCCTTCCGTTGGATAAAGAATTGCATTGATATGTTTGGCAAGGGTGGATTTTCCTGAGCCGTTATGGCCTAAAATAGCCACAAAATCTCCTTGGACAATATCTAAGGATACGTTATCTACTGCTGTAGTAAT
>JAZRAX010000028.1:0-74490 GCA_045634745.1 Acetatifactor sp.
ATAGAAGTCACTCAGAGTCTTTTTTTGCGTGCCTCCAAAGTTGTCAAAAACTCATTCCAACTACAATATCTACAAATTTTCAAGGTTCATCTGAGCCTTTTTCTTTTGACTCAGTTTTTCATAGTTCACTTGACACTATCACTGTCCAAATTTTCCGCAAGCATTTACTCTGTAGGGGCTACCGATACCTGCGGCGCCACCATAATACCGCCTTCTATGATTGCCATATCCCCTTCCAAAATCTCTTGCAATGGCAGTTCCACGGTTTCCTCTTCTATTTCCTCAGGTATTATGGTTTCCTCCGGCAATGCAATATCACCATCTATGTTCTCCACCGGCACCTCTGTAGACTCGGGAAGTATTTCCATGTCCCCGGTCAACTGCGGTTCCTCGGTACTTTCCGGCGCAATCTGCATATCCCCTGTCAGTTGTTCCGGCGCCGGTGCCACTCCTGCTGTTTCTTCTGTTACTCCCATATTAAATATATCACTTACAAAATCCCTCACACTCTCTGCCGGATTACAAGCAGTGAGTCCGCTGCAAACAGATGCAGATATTCCTACCACACATACTGCTTTCCCAATATTTTTCTTTTTTTCCAACTCTCGCTCCAAATAACGTAGCTCCGCCTCACATTTCGGACAGGTTCCCTTACACTCTCCCTGATAAGAACACTCCGAAACTATATATGCAATATCATTCTTTTCTGCAATCTGCTTTCTAATTTCTTTTAATGCCTTACATTTTTCTTTTCCACGCATATGCTAAGTCCCCTTTCTCATCTTATTCCAAATTTCAATTCTATCATAGCATTGAAATTTGTTTTATAAAAGCTCCTTCACTATATAAGACAGGAAATTTTTCCCATGGTTACAAGCATTCCCCTCCTTGTTAAAATATTTATTCTGTGGTATACTAGTTTGGTATTTGTTTTAAGTATTTATGTCCGGCAATCACTTATCCCTTGTTGTTAAGTAGCCTTGCCGGAATTAGATTTTAGTGTACAATTGAGGTGACAATCATGAAGATCGGATTTGACAACGAAAAATATTTGAACATGCAATCCCAACATATTATGGAACGCATTTCACAATTTGATAATAAGTTGTATCTGGAATTTGGCGGTAAGCTGTTTGATGACTTCCATGCAGCCCGCGTTTTGCCGGGTTTTGCTGCTGACAGTAAGCTTCAAATGCTTATGCAATTGGCAGATCAGGCCGAAATCGTTATGGTTGTCAGTGCTGATGATATTGAAAAAAATAAAATCCGTGAAGATTTGGGAATTACCTATGATAATGATGTTATCCGATTGATTGGTGAATTTCGTTCCCGTGGCTTATATGTGGGAAGCGTGGTTTTAACCAAATATGCTGGTCAGTCCAGTGCCGTACACTTTGAAAACCGCTTGGCCAAGATAGGTGTAAAAGCTTATCACCACTATGTTATTCCCGGCTATCCTACCAACATTCCGCAAATTGTTAGTGAGGACGGATATGGCAAAAATGATTATATCGAAACTTCTCGTCCCTTGGTTGTCGTAACCGCACCGGGTCCCGGTAGCGGTAAAATGGCCGTTTGTTTATCGCAGCTCTATCACGAAAATAAACGCGGCATCCGTGCCGGCTATGCCAAGTTTGAGACCTTCCCTATTTGGAATTTATCCTTGGACCATCCGGTAAACTTAGCTTACGAAGCTGCTACTGCAGATTTAAATGATATTAATATGATTGACCCTTATCATTTAAAAGCTTATGGGGAAGCCACAGTAAATTACAACCGCGACGTAGAAATCTTCCCGGTTTTGAATGCTATTTTCATGAAGATTTTTGGAAAGAGCCCTTATGCTTCTCCTACCGATATGGGCGTAAATATGGTAGGCAATTGTATTATTGACGATGAAGCATGTCGGGAAGCTTCCCGTCAGGAAATCATTCGCAGATATTACAAAGCCCTGGTTGGTGTCGCAAATGGCACCAACACCATGGAGGAATTAGGTAAAATCGAGCTCTTAATGAGTCAGGAAAATATTGCTGCTACCGACAGGCCTACCGTGAAACCGGCTTTGGACCGCGCAGCAGCCATCGGTGCTCCGGCAGTAGCCATTGAGCTGACCGACGGTCGCATCATTACCGGCAAAACCGGCGAGCTATTAGGAGCCAGTGCCGCGGCTTTAGTCAACACGTTAAAAGCACTTGCAGGCATTCCCCACGAAGAATTGATTCTTTCACCGGATGCTTTATCTCCTATACAGGTATTGAAAACCAACTATTTGGGTAGCAAGAATCCACGTCTGCATACAGATGAGGTATTGATTGCCCTCTCTGCTACAGCAGCATACAACGAGGATGCTACCCTTGCCCTGAAGCAATTACCAAAACTAAAAGGATGTCAGGTACATTCCAGTGTAATGTTGTCCTCCGTGGACCAGAAAACCTTTAAGAAGCTTTTCTGTGATGTAACCTGCGAACCGAAAACCATATAGAATGTACAATAAAATATAACCGCTTCGGCGGGCAGAAATATATCCCTATTCGGACACGCTTTTCAACAGTCCTCATTAGGGATATATTTCTGCCCGCCGAAGCGGTTTTTATATTTTATTGTACAATTGCAGGAGTCCAGTAATGCTGGTTATAAATATCGGTGAAGCGATAGGTTACTCGTACACTTCCTTCGCCCACATCTACATTGCTAATGGTCATATCTTCTGTTACCGTCATTTGCTCGCCCAAGTAATAGCTATCTAAATATTCTCCATCGTAGGAATAGTAATCACAGATGAAATCCAAAGTATCACCTACCTGAAGTTCACTCATGCCCTTTGCTACGGTTTCCGTTTCACCCTCCACATAATCTGTACGGGCACCGGCTATATAACCGTAAGGATTTTCGTTATCAAATACCAACATCAGGTTTACTCTTTCACCGTTTAACAATGCCGGTACGCGACCGGTAATGGTATAGTTCACACCGTCATCTATGGTATCCAAGTAATAATATGCCACCGGCTGTCCGTTAATAGCCAGCCAGGTACGGTCAGTATCACCAATCAAATTGCCATTTTCATCAAATTCAAATACATTATCAAGTCCTAAATCAATAAAGCCTTCCCCATCATCATAGAACATATTTAATTCCAGACTATGTACCAAGCCCCACTGTTCTTCACTTAAACTGAGTATGTTCTGTCCCTGACTATTCTTTGCCCAGGTAAGCGCTGTAGCATCAAAATAATTGTCCGCCAAATACTGCGCCATAGTTTCTGTATCCATAGAGCTTTCATCCATGAATTCCATATTAGTTCTATCCAAACCGGCAATATTTGAAATCTGTCCGGTTAAAAATCCACCCAGTAAATCCGCAATGGCATCTGAACTGCCATAACCACTTACCAAATCACTAGAGGTACTTCCCCCTGTCGCGCTACTACCAAGTAACGTGCCCAACAAAGAAGGTAATGCAGATGTAGTTCCTCCGGTGGTCACCTGGCCACCTACTTCCAAGCTGGCAAATTCTTGGATACAACGGGCATATTCTTCATCCATACCAATTGCTTCATAAGTGTCCACTACTCTATCTACGGAAGACGCCTTTTTATAAGGGAAGTAAATAGACAAGCCATAAGCATTGGTCATATTGCTGGAAGTACGATTATACTTTACCGTGCTAAGCAAAGCTTCCGCTAATGCTTCCCCTTCCTCTGTACCCATATTCTGCGCCAAATGAACTAAATCCACCTGGTCGATGGCAGAAGATTGCGCAAATTCTCTGGTATTATAACGGGCATTGGACACGGTCTGGTATTCATTGTCCTGAATCAACTCACTGGCAGATTTCGAAAATGCCTTTAACTCCTCCGGCACTGTCTTTTCCAATTCAGCTAAGTCTACTACGGACAAGGTAGTCTTCTGTCCATTACACTTGCGTGCACAAGTATCCACAAAATCATCTACAATATTTTTACCGATTTCGATGGTTGCCATAGAGGTATCCTTACCAAGCTCCGTCAACCAATCTGTATAATACCAACCCACGCCGGGTTCTGTCTCTTCAGAAGCAATCAAATAATCTGCATAAGGTGTCAACATCAATGCAGTCTCCAAAGTAGCCATCAGACAAGCATCGAAGCCCACGAAGTCAAAAGTAACACCCGCCTCTTTTAATGCCTGATTGATTTCTGCCAAATCCATAGAACCGGAGCTCTTGAACTTTTCATCATAGCCATAGCCACTGATAGAACCTCCGCCGTGATCCCAAAAAATTAACTGATTACGATTTGCGGGAAAATTCTTATCACACCACTTAATAAAGCTAACCAAGGTATCCGGATCCGTCATGGAAACAGAACCTGCATCCTCTACCAAAGGATACAAACTACCTTCTTTCACCTGATATATCTGATTTACCTTGCTGCTGATTATATTATTGCGCCAACCGGAACAGCCACCCGTATAAATTAACAGATTAACATTATCTCCAAAATCAGCGTTCAGCATTTCCTGCAAATCGGAAGTACCCATTCCCGAACGGGATTCTAAATCGGTACCACACATATATACCATTATGGTAACTTCATCCTTACCGTTACCCAAAATCTCCGTTCTCTTATCTCTGGCTTCCTTTGCCACGGAAGTATTCAATTTACTGGTATTGCTGCCTAATTCCCAGCCGGTACTGGTTGTACCACTGTTTAATAAAGTACTCAAGCTGCCGAAATCAAAAGCTCCGCTTGTACTTGTACCGGTACTCGTACCTGTTCCGGTGCCAAGACTGCTGTCAATTACAGTATCTAATATGGTGCCTACAACGGATTGCTCAGTGTCAGTACTGCTACCGCCACCTCCTAAAAGGCCAGACAAACCGCCGCCTCCGCCAAGCAAAGCAATTGCCAAAATAATAATTGCTGCCAACGTGCTCTTCTTTCCACCGGAAGAACGCATACCACCACCGGACGGTCTACTGCCACCTCCTAGTGTACTTCCTCCTCCCACGGAACTACTACTACCGCCAAAAGAACCACTACTGCCACTACCTACCGGTCCGGTTCCCAAGCCACTGCCACGCTTTTTCACACCTTTGCTACCGCCGGTCACATTTTTTTCTCTGGACCTTGGTCTGTTACCTGCCATAATTTTTCTCCTCACCTTGTTATTATAATGGATTCTCCGTACTCATCTAATCTCTCTGGTATTATATCGGCGTTTTTCCGTCCTACATTTATAAATTTTAGAATAAATGCTCCATTACATCCTGAACATTATCCACACCAATCAATCGGATGCCATCCACTTCTTTCACGCTCTTTAGACATACCTTAGGTAAAATACAAGTATCGAAGCCCAGCTTAGCAGCCTCCGCCACACGCTGCGGTGCCATACTGACTGAGCGCACCTCACCACTTAATCCTACTTCGCCAAAAGCAATCAGTTTCGGGCTCAAGGCCACATTTTTAAAGCTGGACAAAATAGCTAGAATAATGGCTAAATCAATCGCCGGTTCCACAATCTTCATACCTCCGGTCAGATTCACATAAGCATCGCAACCGGACAGTTGTACACCCAAACGTTTCTCCAACACTGCCATAAGTAAATTCACACGATTAAAATCCGTACCGGTGGTCTGTCTGCGAGGAATACCAAAATTACTATGACAAACAAGTGCCTGAATCTCTAATAAGAGCGGTCTGGTTCCCTCCATGGAACAAGCCACCACCGAACCACTGGCATTCTTCGGCCGTCCTTCCAACATATATTCAGAAGGATTCTGCACCTGTACCAATCCTTCTTCCCGCATTTCAAACACACCGATTTCGTTTGTAGAGCCAAATCTATTTTTCACGCCACGCAGAATTCGATAAGACGCATGCCTGTCCCCTTCAAAATAAAGCACTGTGTCCACCATATGCTCCAATACTCTGGGACCGGCCACCGTACCTTCTTTAGTTACATGTCCTACAATAAATATGGACACATTTAACCCTTTTGCCAACTGTAAAAGGGTGGCTGTAGACTCACGCACCTGCGATACACTTCCGGGTGCTGCCGATACATTCTCATTATACATAGTCTGTATGGAGTCGATTACCACTACCTTAGGCATTTCTCTACGGATTACTTCTGCAATAATATCCAAGTTGGTTTCACACAAGAGTAACATACTCTGCTTAAAGCTACCAATTCGATCAGCGCGCATCTTAATCTGCACCTGAGACTCTTCACCCGAAATATATAGTACCTTCTGGTCTGCTTCTGCCAGCATACGACAAGTCTGTAACAATAACGTAGACTTACCGATACCCGGATCTCCTCCTACCAAAGTCAAAGACCCCTGTACAATTCCACCACCTAATACTCGGTCCAGCTCTCCGATTCCGGTTTGCGATTTATCTTCTTCCTGAATAGTAACCTCTGACAAAGACGTAGGAACAGCCTTTCCCACACCGCCTACTGTCTTTCCTATATTTTTTAAGGAAGCCGTATTTACGACTTCCTCAACAAAAGTATTCCACTCTTTACATCCGGGACACTGTCCCATCCACTTTGAAGATTCATGTCCACAATTCTGGCAGAAAAATATAGTTGTATTTTTTCCTTTTGCCATAAAACACTTCTCCTAAGCTTATGCTTCTACAATCTTTACATCCACATCTTCCAACTTAAGATCTACACTTAAGTTAAGCTTACCACTTAAATTCGTCTTTACCACACCAATAGAAGCACCCTTTAAAAATACTTCATACTCGGTATCTTCCTTTAAACCAACCGTAATCTGTGTCGCATGAGCACCTTCTGCCAGGAAGGACATTCCTTCTGCCTTCTCTTCAAAATCATGCACACTGGTTCCCGGAACGGACTCATATAAGAACATACCGTTCTTTTCCAATTTAGTGATTTCCGCAAAGGTCTTTACCTTGTAAACATCACCCAAGTGCTCAAAATCCTCTACTTTCTTCTTCTCTTGTAACTCATGATTACCAAAGCTTAACTTTCCATCTGCTTCTGCACGAAGCAATTCTGCTACTGACATAGCCGTATCCTCCTACGTTTTTTCTATTGTGTTTTTACTGTAAAGGTCACCTTACCCTGACCTGTTTTCTTATCCTTTTTATAACCTGCGGTTACCGCATCGCCTACCGCAACGTTCTTTCTTAAAATTTCTTCTGCCAATGAGTCCTCCACCACAGATTGAATCGCCCGGCGAAGAGGTCTTGCGCCCATTTTGTTATCGGAATACTTCTCTACCAAATGCTCTTTCAAAGCATTACTGAAGTGTAAGTCAATATTCATCTGCTGCTTGCATCTCTTACAAAGATTCGCCGCCAACAATTGAATAATCTCTTTCATATTATCCTTGTTCAACTGATGGAACACAATAATATCATCAATACGGTTAATAAACTCCGGCTTAAAGCTCTTCTTTACCTCTTCCATGACATTGGACTTCATTCTATCGTAATCCTTCTGCTCACTTACTTCAGAAGAAAAACCTAAATTCTTCGGATCCACAATACGTTGTGCTCCCGCATTGGAAGTCATAATCAATATGGTATTCTTAAAGTTGACCTTACGTCCCTTAGAATCTGTAATATGACCATCATCCAACACCTGGAGTAAAATATTAAATACATCCGGATGCGCCTTTTCAATTTCATCAAAAAGCACCACGGAATACGGATTGCGCCTTACCTTTTCACTAAGCTGCCCACCATCATCAAAGCCTACATATCCCGGTGGCGAACCAATCATCTTAGAAACAGAATGTCCTTCCATATACTCAGACATATCCACACGGATCATGGCATTCTCTGAGCCAAACATAGCCTCTGCCAATGCCTTACTAAGCTCCGTTTTACCCACACCGGTAGGTCCTAAAAACAAGAAGGAACCAATAGGTCTGTTAGGATCCTTTAAGCCTACACGGCCACGGCGCATGGCCTTTGAAACTGCCGTTACCGCTTCTTCCTGACCAATCACACGTTTATGCAGAGTACTCTCCAACTTCAAAAGACGCTCGCTTTCCTTCTCGGCCAGCTTCTGCACCGGAACCTTCGTCCACATAGAAACCACTTCTGCAATTTCATTCTCGCCGATTTCGATTGCGGCAACATTACCTTGCTTCTTGGTTCGTTTCTTCGCCCGCTCCAGCTTAGTGATAAGAGCATCTTGATTTTTACGTAACTCTGAGGCTTCCTTAAACTGACCGGCCCGGATTGCTTCTTCCATAGCCTTGTCCAATTTACGGATTTCCTCCTGAAGCTCGCCCTGCTTATCGGAACTACCCATATGTTTTAATCGTGCTGCCGAAGATGCCTCATCAATCAAATCAATGGCCTTATCCGGCAAATTTCTATCGTTAATATAACGTTTTGCCAACTTCACTGCTGCTACGGTTGCCTCTGTGGTAATCGTTACCTGATGATGCTCCTCATACTTTGCCTTGATACCCTCCAGAATATCTATAGCCTCTTCTACTGTAGGCTCTTCCACGCTTACCGGCTGAAATCTACGTTCCAAAGCTGCGTCCTTCTCCACATGTTTACGATACTCAGAAATCGTGGTGGCACCGATTAACTGAATCTCTCCTCTTGCCAGGGATGGTTTCAAAATATTAGATGCATCAATGGCACCTTCTGCACCACCGGCACCAATAATCGTATGCATTTCATCAATAAAGAGAATTACATTCCCATCATTGATTACTTCTTTGATTACTTTCTTAATACGTTCTTCAAACTCACCACGATACTTACTGCCTGCCACCATACCGGACAAGTCCAAAGTAAGTACTCGCTTGTTCTGCACGGTAAAGGGCACCTCTCCCCGTACAATACGAAGCGCAAGTCCTTCCACTACGGCAGTTTTACCCACACCCGGTTCCCCAATTAAACAAGGGTTATTTTTCGTACGGCGGCTAAGAATTTGGATCACACGTTTAATCTCGTCCTCTCTACCGATTACCGGATCCAACTTTCCTGCCTTAGCCAAGGCAGTCAAATCACGGCTATATTGCTCCAAGGTAGCCGTTTTACTCTTTCCATTGTTGCGTTTGCTTAAATCTTCTTTGTACAAATTAGGGTCTGCACCGATAGCTACCAACACATCCACATATACCTTTTGGGGAGAAATACCTAAAGTATTCAAAAGTCTGACAGCTACATTCTCTCCCTCTTTAATCAGTGCCAATAAAATATGCTCTGTTCCGGTACTCTTCTGCCCGAAACGCTCTGCCTGCTTATGGGACTCCTCTAAAATCTTTAAAGCTCTGGGGGAATATCCTTCCCTCTCCTGAACGGTTACACCACTATCAAAGGCTATCAGTTCTTTAATCATATTCATAACCTTGTCAAGTACTACACCATTATCCTCTAACACCTTGGATGCCACTCCGGTGCCTTCCATAATCAATCCCACTAAAATGTGTTCGGTTCCAATATATCCCTGTTTCATCTGCCTCGCACATTTACCGGCCATTTTTAACGCAGCTTCCGCTTTCTCTGTAAACTGTGACTGCATTAGTTAAATCCTCCATATTCTTCATATATATCATCTATTAACTGATGGAAATCTTCTTTTGTAATTCCTTTACAGCTTCCCTTGGCTATCATTACCTGAAGCTCGCGTTTCAATTCCGCCACAGCCTCTAATTTATTCATATCAATAGCCACTATCGCACCTCTGCGCCGGTCCACCTTAACATAACCTTCCTGCTTCAGTACCGTATAGGCTTTATTTACCGTATGCATATTGATGCCTATGGTTTCCGCCATGCTTCTTACGCTGGGAAGAGAATCTCCTTCCCGATACTGCGAGGTAGCAATTCCAAGAACTATTTGATTCCTCAGCTGCAGATACAGTGCTTCATCGCTGTTAAAATCAATTTTAATTATCATTCTGCCAACCTCCCATCTTGTATTTCTGTTATACAAATCATATCACAACTACCTCTTTATGAGAAGTCATTTTCGCCTTTTTGATTCTAAAATTTTTATTATTTTTTTGACAAAAAATCGCACCTACATAATCTGTAGGTGCGACAATATTTTTACATTAAGTCTTTATTCTTCGCCTTCGTCCCAATCCAAGAAACCATATTCCATATCATCATCGTCATCTGTCATAAAATTCTTTGACTGCCATGTCTGTTTAGAAGCATCTACAGGCTTCTTAGGCTCCTGTTTGTTTACAGGAGGCATTACTTTTGTTTCATCAGATACTGCAGGTTTTGCAACCGGTGCCTTCGGCTTAACATTTGCCGTTCTCTCTCCTGCCGGTCTTTGTGGCATAGGCTTCGGCTTGGTATCTGCAGGATTGGATACTTTTACGGTCTGAGGTGCATTACTTCCGTTTCTCTCCAAGTTCATCTTTGGTACAGAAGTCTTCTGCACACCACCCTGACGAATAGTGGTTCCTGCGCTTGAACCGCTACCTACCGTATGCATTACATTTTTATTACCTGTACTCTGTCTCTGGGTTTGACGCTGACGGATAGTTTCCTTCTCCACTGCAGCGAAATATGCCTCATCCATTACATCTTTTACTTTTAAGATTAACAGGGTCACTGCTACACTTAAAAGAATTACCAAAATAACAAGGAAAACAATCCATCCCTTCTGGGACTTAACTTTTCCTTCCATTTCAGTATAAATCTGTGGATTTCTAACCGCTGCATTCATAACGCTTTCCAAATTGTAACGATTACCTTCCACGTTATCAATCAACCACCATACATCGCCTTCTTCAACAGTCTCATAATCCTTTGACAAAACAGGAACTACTACTTCCGGCTCGTCCACTACAGGCTCATCTACTACAGGCGGTTCAATCACTTCCGGTTCCTGTGTCTCTGTTACCGGTACTAATTCACCGGATACTGATACAAAATCACTTCTAACAAAACCTGTTACATCACCATTGTCTGAAGTAAAGGTTACGCGATACCATGTTTTATTTTCACTATCAGTTGCCTGTCCGTTAATAGTCATTACCTCACCGTTACGTACCTGAGCAACCTTAGAACCACTGGTAGAAGCATTGGAACGTACATTTACCTGTCCACCGGTCACACTACAATTCACCGGCTGAAGCTCTGTCACTTCAGATGCAGTGGTGGAAGGAGTTGAAGTATCTCCACCAATCTTCTGCATTAAGTCTGAACGAACATAACCCAATTTATCTTCTTCATAAGAAATCTGATACCATGTATAACCGTCAGAACCTGTCACTTCATTAATGATATCATAGGTTTCTCCATACGCTGCACTACCAACCACGTCACAGGAAGTATTTGCTTCCTTTCTGATTTTTGCTGAGGTAGTTGTTATTTTACCTTCTGCTGCCAAGCTGGTAAAAGAAATGCATACAAACATTACACACATTACCATTAAAGTCATAACCGTTCTCAGCAACTGACTTTTCACATCTTTTGTTCTTCTCACCTGCGTAACCTCCCGTTGTTATTTTAAATCATCTCGTCTGAATCGTTTTTCACCATGTGCACCATTTTGTTTATCGGAGCCAAAGCCATGTACATTATCCAGGCTTTCACGTAGTTTTTTACGTTGCTGTTCCTCCAACAACCTATGTTGACTCATCTCACACTCCGGACACAGCATGCCACTTCGAATTGCTTTACCGCATCTCTCACAATGCAAAAACATCTTGGACCCTGCTGCAATTTGCAGTCTGGATTCCCGTAACATTTGTCGTATAGTTTTTTGCGAAACTCCTGTAGCCGATTCGATTTCTAAAGCAGTCGCACCTTTGTGTTGTTCAATATACACGCGCACTTTGCCATAGTCATCGTAATCCATCTTATTACAATCTTCGCAACGATATTCACCTACACCCTTGTATACCATTACTCCTCCGCATGCCGTACACACATGTGGAATATGATATGTGTCCATTTGTAAAAAATCCATTCTTACGCCTCATCAATTGCTTTGCCGATATCATGACGCATATACTTATTTTCAAAAGAAACCCACTCTGTAGCCTGATAAGCATTTGCTCTGGCCTGCTTTAAATCTGTACCCTTGGCAGTAATACCCAGAACACGTCCGCCATTTGTCACAATACCTGCTTCTGTCTGCTTGGTACCTGCATGGAAACAATAATAACCTTCCGCATTTTCAAACTTCTCCAGTCCTTCAATAACCAATCCCTTCTTGTAGGATACCGGATATCCTTCGCTGGCAAGTACAACACAAACTGCTGCATTATCTTCAAACTGTAAATCTACCTGTTCCAAAGTACCATCGATACAAGCATCAATCACATCCATAATGTCATTCTTCATTCGCGGGAGAACTACCTGTGTCTCCGGATCACCGAATCTGGCATTGTATTCCAACACCCTGGGTCCCTTTGGGGTTAACATAAGTCCAAAGAAAATAATTCCTTTAAATTCTCTGCCTTCTGCCGCCATAGCATCCACGGTCGCCTGATAAATGTACTTCTGGCAGAACTCATCCACTTCTGCTGTATAGAATGGACTGGGGGAGAAGGTTCCCATACCACCGGTATTTAATCCCTGGTCACCGTCCAACGCACGCTTATGATCCTGCGCAGATGTCATCGTCTTAATTGTCTTACCATCTACAAAAGAAAGCACGGAAACTTCACGTCCGGTCATAAATTCTTCAATAACCATACGGTTGCCGGCACTTCCGAAATGCTTATCCAGCATAATTTCCTTTACGCCTTCCTTCGCTTCCTCTAAGGTATTACAAATTAAAACACCCTTACCCAATGCCAAACCGTCTGCTTTTAATACGATAGGCATATCTGCTGTTTCCAAATATGCTATTGCAGCCTCCGGGTCATCAAAAGTCTCATATGCTGCTGTAGGAATATTGTACTTCTTCATTAAATCCTTGGAAAATGCTTTACTTCCTTCCAAAATCGCTGCATTTTCTCTGGGGCCGAATACTCTTAAGCCTGCTGCCTCCAAAGCATCTACCAAACCACCTACCAACGGATCATCCGGTGCTACAAAAACTAAATCCACCGCTTTTTCCTTGGCATAAGCAACTACTTTGTCAAATTCCATTACTCCGATGGAAGGCTCACATTCTGCAATCTGTGCAATACCTGCATTGCCTGGTACGCAGTATAATTTGTCCACTCGTGGACTCTTCTTCATACTGACTGCAATTGCGTGCTCTCTTCCGCCGCCACCTACGATTAATACTTTCATGATTTCGTCCTCACTACTTTATTATCTACTACACCGATACGTCCGTTTGCAATATCATCAATGGCCTGGGGAAGTAAAATCCACTCCGCCTGTTCCATAACTCTACGTTGCAAAATCTCCGGCGTATCCTCTTCTTCAATATAAACTGCCTTCTGTGAAATAATCGGCCCCTCATCCATTCCTTCATTTACAAAATGCACGGTAGCTCCGGTTACCTTCACACCACGCTCCAACACTCTTTCATGCACTTTCAATCCGTAATAACCCACTCCACAGAAAGAAGGAATTAAAGACGGATGAATATTAATGATGCGGTTGCTGTATTTTGCCACCATTTTCGGCGGTATTGCCACCAAAAATCCGGCCAAAACCACCAAATCCGGTGCAAATTCGTCAATTTTTGCAAGAAAAGCGTCATTAAATAAATCTCTGTTTTCATAATCCTTGGGAGACACGCTTACTGCAGGAATTCCTGCAGTACGTGCTCTTTCCAGACTCTTCACTGTTTTATTATTGCTGATAACACCGATAATCTCCGTGTTGGTAATCTTCCCTGCTGCCACGCCATCAATAATCGCCTGCAGATTGGTACCGCCACCGGATACTAATACAAGTATTCTTAACATAAGGTTACTCCCTTTTCTCCGGCTTCACACTTACCTGCTACCCATGCCTTTTCGCCTGCTGCTTCAATCGCTGCAATGGTCTTATCCACGTCTGCAGGATCCACTGCAAGCAACATACCGATACCCATGTTAAAGGTATTGTACATCATCTCATCTGCGATATTACCGGTCTTCTGCATTAACTTAAAAATAGCCGGTACTTCATAGCTGTTCAAATCCATATGTGCATTTACACCTTCCGGAAGCATTCTCGGAATATTCTCCTGGAATCCGCCACCGGTAATATGGCTACAACCCTTAATGGTAACACCTGCATCCTTTACAGACTTCAGTGCCTTAACATAAATCTTGGTAGGTGCAATCAAAGCCTCACCAAGAGTAGTTCCTAATTCATCATAATAAGTATCCAAACTTTCCTTGGTCATTTCAAATACCTTACGTACCAAAGAGAAACCGTTGCTATGTACACCTGAGGAAGCAATCGCTACCAATACATCGCCCGGCTTAATGTTAGCGCCGGTAATCAAATCTTTTTCATCTACTACGCCTACTGCGAAGCCTGCCAAATCATAATCATCTTCCGGCATAAGTCCCGGATGCTCTGCGGTTTCACCACCGATTAATGCTGCACCGGCCTGCTTACAGCCTTCTGCTACTCCCTTCACGATCGTTGCAATCTTTTCCGGATAGTTCTTACCACATGCAATATAATCCAAGAAAAATAATGGTTCGCCGCCTGCACAAGCCACGTCATTTACACACATTGCCACTGCATCGATACCGATGGTATCATGCTTATCCATAATAAATGCCAACTTTACCTTCGTTCCACATCCGTCAGTACCGGATAACAAAACAGGATTCTCCATATTCTTAATAGCTGCCAAAGAGAAAGCTCCGGAAAATCCGCCCAGACCACCCATAACCTCCGGTCTCATGGTTTCCTTTACATGCTTCTTCATAAGTTCTACTGATTTGTAGCCAGCTTCAATATCCACACCTGCGTTCTTATAATCCATAATTTCCTCCATCTCGCCCATATAGGACAGTATATTTTGTTATAACAATCCATTGCATTTGCACAATCCGGATTGATTTATTATGCTCTTACTTATTCATGTAAGCCTTATAGCCTACTTCCTGTAATTTAGCATCCTTTGCCTGTACTTGTTCTTTTAAATTCTTGCTATAATCTTTCAGCTTCTGTAAAAGTTCTGCATCTGAGGTTGCCAGAATCTTCGCCGCCAAAAGCCCTGCATTCGCACCGCCGTTAATCGCCACGGTAGCTACCGGAATACCGGAAGGCATCTGTACGATAGAATAAAGAGAATCTCTGCCTCCTAAAGATGTGGTGTGCATAGGAATACCAATAACCGGCATAGGGAAAATCGCTGCGCACATACCCGGCAAATGAGCTGCCATGCCAGCACCTGCAATAATCACCTTAAATCCCTTTTCTTCTGCACTCTTCGCATACTCAAAGAACACATCCGGTTCTCTGTGTGCGGAAATAATTGTCATTTCATAAGAAATGCCTAATTCCTCCAAAATGTCGGCAGCCTTTGCCATAACCGGCATATCTGAATCACTGCCCATTACAATACCAACCTTAGCCATGGTATTTACTCCTCCTCATTCTTATATTAAAACGGCGTACCATATAGACATACTACGCCCTAAAACACTCTTAGCTTTAGTTTACTAGACTTAAAGCTACTATGCAAGACATTTTTCTACATTTTGTATGTTAATAAGAAAATCTTAAGATTTTCAACCATATCTAGCACCCTTCCACGCCCAAGCCGGCAGGATATGTCATCTTTCTATGCCGCTTGCTATTCTCCGAAAGGCTCGTTTAATTCCTCACAGCCCTCCAACACAAACCGACCGTTTGAAACAATCACAATCCTTCTGCCATCCTTGCAAACCGCAGTCAACTCTCCCAGCTCATCATAAGGAATGGTAATATCAACATGATTATCAAAATACGCCTTAGATGGATCTGTATGGCGAAATGCCACTACTTCATTTTCCTTAGCCACGATTTCCTTACCGTCCGGGTTAAAAAGTCTTACTTCTTCTGAGTGAGAATAGCAGGTATCACCTACCGCAAAGTGAGGGCCCATTTTTTCTGCAATCAAAATAGGCAGCCTGCTCTCAATGCCCCATTTTCGTGCAATCACATAAGCGGTGGTATTGGTACCGATGGCAAATTCCCCCATAGGAAGGGTTTCTCTGTGATACAACAGATTCTCCTTAATATACTTCTTGTTCTCTTCCTCGGTTTCAAAATTTGTGCAGGAATACTCACTTATCATACCGTCCGTAAATTCCACTGTCAAATTTTGATACTCCAGCTCATCCAAGAACACCTTGGTTACATGTAGCACACCATTCGTTCCTGTGAGTTTCGGAGAAGTAAACACCTCTCCTACCGGAATATTTACATCTGCCACACAGTTTTCAAAAATCGTCTCCTTCTTAGGATTCTGCAGCTCATACAACTTCACGGTCAGATCCGTCACATTTCCGTTCATACCCTTGACTTCCACAAAATCGGCCTGATCCAATGCATCAATTAAATTCTGTTGGATTCTGCGATACTTCATGTAGTCCAAGGTATTAATCTTTATAACATCTTCAAAGATTTCCGGGAAATTCTCTCCAATCTCCGGTACCGGGAAGGCAATAATGGTAAAGCTGCGTTCTTCCTCCAGAATATACTCTCTTTGGATAGCACCTCTTTGGGAACGATATTCCACAAACAACTTTTGTTGCTTTTCATTGAAGGAAAGAACCTCTTTCTTATTTACCGGTGCAAAAGGCTTTTCTCCAAATATCTCCAGAACTGCCGGTCCTGCATAAAGGCGGGCTTCCTTGCGATACTTTTCAAAAACAGTCCTGTTCACCTCTAACATTCTCTGGGCCATAGCTTTATCCCAGATTAGTGCCTTATCATCCTTGTGATCAAAATCATACTGCTTATTGGGATTGCCACCTGCGGCTCCCATCTTCGCCAAACCACCGCCCTGCAAAATACCCATAGGCGTTCTGCGAAGTACCGGTTTCAGTCCCATGGCAGCAAAATTCTCAATAGCCTTCACAATCATTCGCTCAAAGCCTAAGAAATAATATATTTCCACCGACTCCTTTTTGGACAAATCAATCCCTGCCACTTCAAAGCCCATACGATAACCTTCTGTATATGTAGAAGCCATCAAATCTATGGTTTCCTGTGGTAAGCCTGCCATAAATTCTGCCGTTTTTAATTCATTCTCAGAAACAAACTCACCATAACGGTACAAATATTCCGGACGGCTTAAATCAGCCTCCAGCATTACCTTTACTGCATAATTACCTTCGGGCACCAACAGCCCCTTAATCCACTCTTCCACTGTAATGTCTGTATAATCACTGACATACCAATAAATTATCTGGCGCAGGGTTTCATATACCGGAAGCACCTTATTTTCCTGCCACTCGCAGATACAGGCTGCATACAGCTCCACAAAAAACTCCAGACGGATGACAAGTTCTTCCAAACGTCTCTCCGTGGCAAGCACAATCAGACTACGCATTTCTGTTACAACCACGGACAATAATCTACCATATTCCTCACCAAAAATATGTACGGCATAGGTAGGATTGGCATAACTTGTTTCATAATTTTTCTCCAAAATATCCTCATACAGACAGGCATTCCATTTCTGCAAGGTCTCTAAGTCAGCCGTTTCCAAGCCTCCTTCTCTTACAAAAGCATAATATTCACTAATCTTCTCCAGAAAAGAAGCTACCGTCACAAAATAAGCGTCCCATATATCTTCCAATATATGTTCTTCTTTTATGTGTCCAATTCGCTCTACAGCCAATTCATATCTTTCCACTAAATATTCCAAACGTTCTTCCATAATATTCCTTTCCCGCCCCGGCTCGTAAATACCACCTCAAGCCTAACCGTTACTTTGCGCCCTTCTTCGCACATATCATTCTCTTGCTATACACAACTCTATAAGTATGACCCGGCATACAATATACCGCTGACCGATAGCAGCGCCACAATATTCAGTACCAATCCAATAATGGCAAATACTTTAAATTTCTCACGTTCCTGCCATGCCAGCACTCCCAGGATACAACCTATCACCGAAAATACCAGTGCTAAAATCACCGCAATTCCATAGTTTACCGGCACCTGGCCACCTTGTAAATACGACAAGTACACAAGCACAATCAGTGATATTACACTTAAACTGCCAAACGCTGTAGACATAACTGCTTTTGAGGAATGTTTCTTGTTTGTAAACTTATATCCCTTCTTCGCCATTTTCTATCCTTTCTATCCGGCTCATCATTCGCCAAAATAGGCATGCCCACAAAAATGGGTATGCCTACTCTTCTAAAACAATATTTTCGTCTTACCTGCAAGCAGTTTTGCCCCGCTAATAATTAACAAAACCCCACTTGCCACACCGGTCACAATTACAACAACGCCCAACACAATATTCAGTGCACCTGCACCGCCCATGGTTTTATATGTTTTTTCTTCCATTGTTACCTCCTATATCAATCCTTGCACTACTCGCAAAACCGCCTCTTCGCGGCTCTGATTATGCACCATACTCCGCATAGTATGCATCAATGGCAGCCTTCAATTCATCGTTAATCAAAACCTGTCCTTTATAAGGCTTGTTGTAAAGATGTTCAATAACATCTGTCATGCTTACGATTGCATTAGCCTTGAAACCATACTTCTCCTGAACCTCTTCCAAAGCACGCTTCTCACCGCCAAGACCCTTTTCGCAACGATCCAAAGAAACCATAAGTCCTACGATTTCTACATCCGCAGCCCCCTTTACCTTCGGCACGGTCTCTTCCATAGACTTACCGGAAGTAGTAACATCTTCAATCATAATAACTCTGTCGCCATCTTTCAACTTGCTACCAAGGAAACTTCCCTTATCTGCACCGTGATCCTTCTCTTCCTTACGGTCTGAGCAATAACGGATTTCCTTACCATACAGCTTGCTATAAGCGATTGCAGTAACAACGCTAATAGGAATACCCTTGTATGCAGGTCCGAACAATACATCAAAATCATCTCCGTAAGTATTATGAATAGCCTTTGCATAATATTCACCCAAGCCCATCAACTGGCTACCGGTTACGTATCCACCTGCATTCATAAAGAAAGGTGACTTACGTCCGCTCTTCAAAGTAAACTCGCCAAATTTAAGTACCTGGCAATCCACCATAAATTCAATAAACTCCTGCTTGTATGCTTCCATGTCAAAATCTCCTTTATCTCATAGGAATAATGAATCCCCATATTTTGTCAACTATGTTCATAGCATACCACAAAACACGGGTTTTATCAATGCGTAAAACGTAAAACAGGGGCAGTTTTCACTCCCCCTGCTTGTTATTTATATTGTATTCTATCGGATACCATACTTCTCAATAACGTAATCCATATCCTTGTCACCACGACCGGACAGGTTAATCAGCACGGAACCTTTTTCCATGGTTTGCGCCAACTTCATACCATATGCTACTGCATGTGAACTTTCAATAGCAGGAATGATACCTTCCAATCTTGACAATTTGTAGAAAGCATCAATAGTTTCTTCATCATTAATTACATCATACTTCACTCTGCCAAGATCCTGCAGGAATGCATGCTCCGGACCGGAAGAAGGATAGTCCAAACCACTGGCTACAGAGTAAACCGGTGCCGGTTCACCATTTTCGTCCTTTAACATAATACTGTTAAAACCATGCATAACACCTTCTGTACCATACTTAAGACTTGCCGCATGATCTCCTAATTTCTCACCTCTGCCAAGAGGCTCAATACCATAAATATCTACCGGGTCATTTAAAAATCCCGAAAACAGGCCCATTGCATTGGAACCACCGCCCACACATGCAACAATTGCATCCGGCAAATGTCCTGTCATATCCAAAAACTGTTCTCTTGCTTCAATACCGATAACACTCTGGAAATCACGTACCATCATAGGGAATGGATGAGGACCAAGTACAGAACCAATACAATAAATGGCATCCTGATACTCTTTGCTATATGCATCAAATGCTGCATCTACAGCTTCCTTCAAGGTCTGTAAGCCATGAGTTACTTCCACCACATTAGCTCCCAAAATCTTCATACGTGCCACATTCGGAGCCTGCTTCTTAATATCCACAGAACCCATATAAATATCACATTCCAAACCAAAATATGCCGCAGCTGTAGCAAGTGCCACACCATGCTGTCCTGCACCGGTCTCTGCAATCACCTTTTTCTTACCCATATATTTAGCAAGCAACGCTTCACCCATACAATGATTCAGCTTATGTGCACCGGAATGATTCAAATCCTCTCTCTTTGCATAAAGCTGTACCTTACCACCCATTGCATCGGAAAGTCTCTCCAAATGTGTAACAGGTGTAGGTCTTCCCTGAAACTCCTTACGTATTCTTCTAAGCTCTGCAATGAACTTACGTGACTGACAAATAGTAAAATAAGCTTCCGTAATTTCTGCCATGGCTTTTTTGAGCTTATCTTCTATATACACACCGCCATATTTTCCAAAATAACCGTCCTTATCAGGATAATTTCTAAAATAGGTATCAAAATCAACATTATTAAACTGCATACTCTTTTCCTCCAAATACTTAACTAATCTATTGTTTTAAATTTTCTTTTCACTTTCTGTTTTATATATTTGCTTTTAAACTCACCTTAACATTTAGCTATATAAGCCCCGCCATCGTTTTGTTAACAACATAAATGCACCTCCTAAATAAAAAACATTACCCATATTTGCTGCCATAAGTCTTTTATTTTCTAAGTGCCTTTTATTTCACAAGAGTCTCTTAGCAATAAAAAAAGCCCATGACAGAAACATATCTACTATCTGTCAAGGACGAATAAACGCTTTCTGTGCTCCTATCCGCGGTGCCACCTTGATTCACAAATAACCGTTCTAATTACTTGTGCGCTTTTAGCAGGATACCAACATACCCCCGACAACTAACGTATGTCAACACGTCGCAGAATACTCTGTAGTACTCAATGCATTTACTATATCCATCTCCTCGGTCTCAAATTTACGTCCGAGCTGACACTTCACTGCATCTTGCAATACATTTGACTGCGCCCTCCGCGGTCCATTTGATAATCTGGGGTTCGCCCATTCTCAGCAACATGGGCTCTCTGTGGAATCATAACTACCTTTATCTCCGCTTCAACAGTTTATATATGAACTTGATATTATTAAAACACCCGTTGCAAGATTTGTCAACGATTTTTTATACAGTGCACTACTTTTGTGCACTACTTTTCCGGGTTTCGAAGGGCTGTCGCTCCAGATTTCCAGCTTTTGAAGGACTGCCGCCCTGCTTTTCCTAACTTTGCGGTCTATGGGAAATTTTTGCACTTTCAGAATCCTTTTTTCTCTCGTTTTGTCGGAAAACTCCACCTATTTTAATCATATGCGGTCTATACAGAAAAAGTTACTCGTGGGATACCGATTTTTCTAAAAAGTACGGTCTCACAGACATATTTTTTTGCATAGACCTACGAGGCGTCATTTTTCGCGCGGAAATGCCCTAAATTCACGCAAAATGGATTCTAACGGAACATTTTTTCTGCATAGACCGCAAGGAATTCATAATTGCAAAAATGCCTAGTCAAAACCAATTATATTAGCAAAAATGCTTGTACCTTTTCCTATTCTGACCAATGGACTAGTCTCTGTATCCTGATACTTTTTGTATAACTTTGAAAAAGCTTCCACCTGCATCTTCTAAATGTTTTCCGCATCGTCTATTTCAGCTCTAATTAATTTTATACTCATATGCGCTTCCACTTGTTTTCCCATTGTTCTTTCGTCATATAATTCGTATGTCCAACTCTTATTTCCTTCATCAAGGGTACCGGCACTTCTTGACAAGTATGGTGATAAATAAATCCCACTTTTTCCTGCACACGCTTTGACTTATTATTCCCTTCATAATAGCCGCACCAAATAGTAGCCATTCCAAGATCTTCAAATCCATGACGCAGAATTTCATTTGCCGCTTCCGGCATATATCCTCTTCCCCAAAATGGTTTTCCAAGCCAATATCCCAGTTCACATTCATCATCTTTTTCCGTCATATCCGTATGACCATTCAGTTTAAGTTCAATTGCACCAATTGCTATATTGCTCCCCTTTTCGCAAATGGCATAACACTCCGCACCATTAAAAACATTTCTTATAATATTCAAGCTTTCTGCAACGTTTTTATGCGGCGGCCATCCCGCAATCGGACCAATAGCCGGATCCTTAGCATATTCATACAAACTTTCTGCATCGCTCTCCTTCCAATGACGCAAAACCAATCTATCCGTTTCTAATATCATATTATTTCTCCCTCATTTTTACTATCTCTGTTTGAATCAATCCACCGGCGAGTCATTCTATTTCCTATACAAATACAACACATATGTATCCTGAAATACTATTCGATTTCCAAATTTTACAATCGCATTACGAATCCCCTCAAAGAAAGGTTCTCGGCAATCTTCTTTAATCGCCGTATGGTCTGAATGTGTATGGATATATTCAATATACTCATCCGCAGTAAACTCTCGCCGCCCATAAAACTCCTTTCTACCAAGGTATTGCAAACCATAGCTCGCACCATTTTCATAGTCAAATTTACATCTATAAGGATTCTCAGGCTTAAAATATTTATCATATATTTTCTGAATAGCCGCATACATCTCAGGATTGGGCGTCCGGTATTCCCCACGTGTCAGAAACATAGCCAAATATCCACCTTCCTTCAACATATTCACACACTTTCTATATGCAACATCTTCACCAATCCATTGAATCGTCGCGGCAGAATATACAAGGTCATAGGCGTTTTCTCCAAAATCATATGTTTCAAAATCTGCATTCACAATATTAAAGTTAGGATATTTGGCGTATTTATTTTTCATAAACGTAGCCAGATTTTCTCCTAATTCAATCGCCGTATAATCGCATCCTGTTTGTAATGCAAAATCCGTTGCCTGTCCGGTCCCCGGACCGATTTCCAGACACTTTTTACTTTTATTAAGCTCACATTCTTTTACTAAATAATCAAATAGCTCCTGACTATAGCGACACCTCCATTTATCAAAGATGTCCGTAATTTTATCAAAGACTAATCTATTGTCCGCCATGTTGTCACCTCCACTGATTGCTTTTATCTGCACAAAGTCATGTGCTTATTTATTCTCCACCTTCCACTCATTATCCTCCAACCAATGATAGTTCTCTGATAAATTGTCGTTATCAAACACTTCAAACATCTTTTCAAAACCATCCGCAAGAGTATATTTACTTAACTCCCTTTTATCAATCCAAAACACTTCTCCTTCTTCAGAAGCATTTAACTCACCAGAATATGTATTTGTCTTATAAAAGAATACAATATACCGATACTTTCCTGTTCTATGTGACCATTGCTTCACGCCGCATAGCCGCACGTCTGCAATATCCAAGCCTGTTTCTTCCTTTACCTCTCTAATCACAGATTCCACAAAAGATTCCTGCGGTTCAATATGCCCGCCCAGAAACGTGATTCCCGGCCAGTCAGGATTCTTCCTGTCTTGCACTAAAATTCTATCCCCATCATATACCATGCACATATTTGTCAATATACATACTTCTTCTCTTGCCATAGTTTTATCCTCTATCTAATTTATTCTCCAGACTCATCACATAAATCTGACAAGGATTCCATTCATCCCACAAAGTCGGCAAAACTTCAAATTCTTTAAATCCCATACTCAGATAAAACAGATTTGTCCTATCATAGTCTTCATATACTCCCATTTTCACGGTTTTTACCTGCATAAAGGCATATCCTTTTTCGTAAGCCGTCTTTTTTGCCAGCATGAATAATTCTCTTCCTATGCCACGATGATGATACTCTTTTCGTACTCCCATAACGGCCAGCTCCACCGTTGCATTACCGGTTTCCTTTAGACATAAAAATCCCACTGCCTCTTCTTCATCATATGCGCCGAAACAGATTTGCTGTGCACTTTCCATAATATATTGTTCTCTTGCCTCCTCAATTCCAAACCAGTCAGGCAACGCTTCTAATATGTTCCTTGCAAGTATTTTCTTTCGCTCTTTATCATTAATAATTTGAAAATTCAATTGCTTTCTCCTTTTGCACATTATCATATCAGTAATCACTTCTAGCACAAATATATTTCTTATTCATGATACCACACCTCTTCGTTTCCGAAAAGAAAATTATATTCTCACTTGCACATTTACTTTAAATATGTTTTAATACACATTACAACCATTAACATTTCATCTTTAGAAAGGAGGCGTCTCTACGCTTTACGAACGAATTTTAACGGAACACAAACGACTTGAAAATCAAATTAATGTCATTCAACAGGACATCGAAAATCTGCCGGAAGGTAAACTAATCTGTTGTCATCATAACAATCACTGCAAATGGTATCAAAGTGACGGTCATAAAAAAGTCTACATTCCCAAAAGCAATCCCTTATTGGCAATGCAACTTGCACGCAAAAAATATTTAACTCTTAAACTGGAAGATTTAGAAAACGAAAAACATGCTCTTGGGTTTTATTTACGGCATCATGCACCTACCGACAAATCAGACATTCTTCTATCAGAACCATCTGAATATCAGAAGCTTTTAGTTCCACAGTTTACATCTTTTTCAGACGATATTTCACATTGGATTGAATCCTCCTATGAACAAAATCCTTCCCATCCCGAACGATTAATTTACAAAAGCATTTCGGGTCATTTGTTGCGCTCGAAATCCGAGATGATGATTGATATGATGCTGTATCAGCACAAAATCCCTTTTCGCTATGAATGTGCCCTAACTTTAAATGAAGCAGTGCTTTACCCGGATTTTACCATTCGTCATCCTCAAACCGGAGAATACTATTATTGGGAGCATTTCGGTCTGATGGACCAACCCGACTATGCTGCCAAGACCTTTTACAAGTTGCGTTTATATACGGAGCATGGTATTGTTCCCGGCATCCATCTAATTACTACTTATGAAACACTAGAACGCCCTCTCAGTACGGAGATGGTAGAGAAAATCATAGAATATTATTTTACTTAGTACCAATGAGCTGATTTTCGGTCTATACAAAATTTTTGTATTTCTGGAATCCCTTTTCCCCTTATTTTGCTCCAAAAACATCTGAATTATGGACACTTGCGGTCTATGGAAAAAAAATCACCCGTGGGATACCACTTTTTCAGAAAAGTGCGGTCTCACCAACATATTTTTCTACATAGACCTACGAAATGGTATTTTCCACACAAAAATGCACTAAATTTGTACAAAATGGATTCCAACGAAACATTTTTCCTGCATAGACCGCACAAATCCAAAATTCACTTTAAAATACACCAATAGCCCTTACTACACGCAACGTTTCACATCAGAATACACTAATAGCCCTTACTGCACGTAACAATTCACATCAGAATGTGTCAATGGCATATTGGGAACCATAAAAAGGCGCACCACCGAAGCGATGCGCCCTCAAAAATAAGTACGGGGATACTTATATTTTTCTAATTTAATTGCTTATTGCATTACGCTATGTACACTACCCTTTATACTTTCTTCTGACAATCAAGAAGCAAATCGTATGAGCCGCCAATGTCACGCCCCAAGAAATCGGATACGCATAGTAAATGGTTTGTATAGTATGGAACGCCGGATTCTGAAATAGTATAGTAATCCATGCCACTCGGAATGCACATACCCCCAGCAGGGATACAATCATGGGCATTACGGAATGTCCCAAACCTCGCAATGCACCAGCCATGACATCCATGGCACCATATATAATATGTAAGGTACACGCAATAGAAATTCGTACCATGCCGGCTTCAATTACTTCTGCACTGTTAGAGTAGAGCCCTAGTAATGACCTGCCACTCAAATAAGCAATTGCACCCATGGTACCATCTACCACTACCACGCACATTAATATAGTACCCAGAATCTTGTTAACTCTATCATATTTACCGGCACCCACATTTTGGCTGACAAAGGCAACCGTCGCCTGCGACAATGCCTTAATAGCCATAGCTAAAAAGCTTTCAATATTTTGTGCCGCCGCATTGCCTGCCATGATTACATTTCCAAAACTGTTAATAGAAGACTGTACCACTACATTTGACAGGGAAAACATAGAACTTTGAATCCCTGCAGGCACACCAATTTTCAAGGTATCAATTAAAATACCTTTATCAATTCCCAGATACTTACGCTCCAAACGAATGGAACCGCTTTCCTTTGCTAAACAGCGAATTACCAATACAGCGGAAATACACTGGGAAATTACTGTAGCAATCGCTACACCTGCCACATCCATGTGGAAAACAATCACAAATAGCAGATTCAATACTACATTTACTACACCCGCAAAGGTCAGGTAGTATAGGGGACGCTTGGTATCTCCCACACCTCTGAGAATCGCTGCGCCAAAATTATAAAGCATGCTAGCTGGCATACCCAGAAAATAAATCCTCAAATATAGCGTAGCTAGGTCAATTACCTCCGGTGGGGATTGTGTCCATATTAAAAGTTGCTTCGCAGCAAGTCCGCCTACGGCAATAAGCACAATACCACAAACGATGCTAAGCGTAATAGCCGTATGAACGGTTTTTCTCAATTCTTCTTCCCGCTTACCGGCAAAATATCTTGCCGCCAATACATTGGTACCAATGGACAACCCCATGAACACATTGACAATCAAATTCACAATAGGACCATTAGAGCCTACTGCCGCCAGCGAATTATCTCCGGCAAACTTGCCCACTACCATTACATCCACAGCATTAAAAAGTAACTGTAAAATACTGGACGCAATCAGCGGAAGGGAAAATAAAATTATTTTTTTCAAAATGGGCCCTTCGCACAGGTCCATGGTATATTTTTTTGCAACTTTTTCTGCCATGTTCTGTTCCTTACGTACAATAAAACTACTTAACAGATAAATAATATCTGCCTCCAATGGTTGAGCGCTTTAACTTACGCTTCATCCCACAATCCCTGGAAATACTTACGTGCCTCCACTGCATTTTCCGGCACGGTATTTTCCAAGGTTACATGAATATATGGTTTCTGCGTCTTGATAAACTTCACTATTTCTGTATAATCCATCATACCGGTTCCGGCTGCTACCGAAACCATCTTGCCATCTTCTATCACAAAATCTTTAATGTGTACCATCGCAATATCCTTACCCAAAAGCTCAATGGCCTCATGAATAATGGATTCTCTCTGTTCATAATTCCACATTTCCAGTAAATTTACCGGATCAAAAATAATCTGTAAATTAGGAGACGCAATGGTATCCAACACTTTTCGCGCACGCTTAGGGCTACATACAATGTGTCTGCAAACCGGCTCAATGGCCAAAATCACGCCCATCTTCTCTGCGTATTCCACAATAGGACGCAGATTCTCAATAAAAATCTCCAAAGCTTCCTCGGAGAAATTTGCCTCTTCCGTGGCATACTTTTCATTGACCGCACCGGTTTCAGTTCCCACTACACCTACACCCAAAAGAGATGCAAAACGGATATGTGCCAGATATTTTTCCTGAATTTTCTTTAAGCTTTCCTTATTTGGATTGCCCAAATTCAAATAACACCCGAGCACCGCAATATCCAACTCATTTTTTTGAAAAAGACGCTTTAAGTACATAGCAAAGCCCGGTGTCAACGCGCTGTTGTCCACCGAGTATTCGCTAATCACCTTGGATAATGCCAGATGACCACAGGCAAAGCCTTGCTCTCTGGCAATTTCCAAGCGTCTTTCTAAGGTCGTTTTTTCAATATCATGCAAACGAATTCCTAACTGCATAGTATCACCCGATTATGAAGGCTGCTTTCCAATGTAAGCTAAAATACCGCCATCTACGTAAAGAATGTGACCATTTACTGCGTTAGATGCTTCAGAAGCAAGGAATACTGCAGGACCGGTTAACTCTTCCGGCTTTAACCATCTGTCTGCAGGAGTCTTTGCACAGATGAACTGGTCGAAAGGATGTCTGCTTCCATCCGGCTGAATCTCACGAAGAGGTGCAGTCTGAGGAGTCTCAATATAACCGGGGCCAAGGCCGTTACACTGAATGTTGTACTGGCCGTACTCGGAACAAATATTCTTGGTAAGCATCTTTAAGCCACCCTTTGCTGCAGCATATGCAGAAACGGTTTCACGACCAAGCTCTGACATCATAGAACAGATATTGATAATCTTTCCTGCTCTTCTCTCCATCATGGAAGGAATAACTGCCTTTGCCATGATGAAAGGTCCGTTTAAGTCAATGTCGATAACCTGTCTGAACTGAGCTGCACTCATCTCATGCATAGGAATACGCTTAATAATACCTGCATTGTTAACTAAAATATCAATAGGGCCAACTTCGCTGGCAATCTGAGCTACCATAGCCTGTACCTGCTCTTCATTGGTAACATCACATACATATCCGTGAGCCTTGATGCCTTTTTCTGCGTAAGCCGCAATACCCTTATCTACCAATTCCTGATTGATATCGTTAAAGCATACTGTTGCACCAGCTTCTGCGTATGCAGATGCAATTGCGAAACCAATACCATAAGATGCTCCTGTTACAAGAGCGATTTTGCCTTCCAAAGAAAAGTTTGTAAATGCTGACATAATTTTTCCCTCCAATAAATTAATGAATTATAATGTTACACCTGCTTTAAATATGGATATCTCTCTGTATCCATGAATTTCATTCTTCGTTTCCTTACCGTTTGCCACCTCTACAATAAACTCAAACAGTTCATTTGTAAGTGGATTACCCTCCAAGGTAGGGCTAGCATCAAAGTCAATCCAATTGGCCTTTCTCTCTGCCAAACCATGATTGGTTGCAATCTTTACGGTAGGAACCGCACTACCAACCGGCGTTCCACGACCGGTAGTAAAAAGTACCATGTGTACTCCGGCTGCCATTAAGTTTGTAATAGCTACAATATCGTTACCCGGACCATTTAACAAAGATAAACCGTTCTTGCTCAGTCTGTCGCCGTAATCAAGTACATCCACTACCTTTGACAAGCCGCCCTTTTGGATACAACCCAAGGACTTTTCTTCCAAAGTAGTAATACCACCCTTTTTGTTACCTGGGGAAGGATTTTCGTAGATTACCTGATTGTGTCTTGCATAGTAATCCTTAAAGTTATTGATTAGTGCTACAGTCTTATCAAAAACCTCTTCATTTTCACATCTCTGCATTAAAAGATGCTCTGCACCGAACATTTCCGGTACTTCTGTCAGTACACAGCTTCCGCCCATAGCAATTACCTTGTCGGAAAGTCTGCCTACCAAAGGATTTGCAGTAATTCCACTGTAACCGTCACTACCGCCACACTTTAATCCTACTTTTAACTTAGATACAGAAACCTCAGTACGCTTAAAGGTGTCTGCATAAGCCTGTAATTCTTTTACAATCTTAATGCCGTCTGCCACTTCATCACTGCTGTCCTGACAGTTTAAGAATTTCACTCTTCTATCGTCCCAGGTTTCCAACACGCCCTTAAATACATCAATATTATTATTCTCACAACCAAGTCCTAATACTAACACGCCTGCTGCATTGGGATGATTTACCATGCCTGCTAAAATCTTCTGTGTAGTCGCCTGATCATCGCCCATCTGGGAACATCCAAAAGGATGTGGAAAGCTTCTGGCACCGGTAGCTGCTGCGATGGCTTCTGCTACCTTATTAACACAACCAACCGTATTTACAATCCACACTTCATTACGGATACCTACTTCACCGTTCTCACGAACATAACCCATAAAGGTACGATTTTTGTCTTCTTCTGCAATATCATAAAAACAAGGTGTGTATGTATATTCCAGATTACCGGACAAATTGGTCTTGGTATTGTGGGTGTGCACATGCTCACCCTTTTTAATATCACAGGTAGCGTGTCCGATAGGGTTACCATATTTAATGATGTTTTCCCCTTCTGCAATGTCTCTCAACGCATACTTGTGACCGTCTTCTAAATTAATATCAACATTATCAAGCTGATTAATTAGCATTTTTCAATCTCCTTTGCAAGATAAGAGAGGTCTTCGCCCCAAAGGTCTGCATTTGCCAGAATTTCTTCTGTGTTATGATTCTTCATAAATTCGATAACGTCTGCGTCATCGTTCGTCATATCCGTCTTGTAGAACTCAATCAATTTCTTGAAGGAGAACAACAAGGTTTCCGGCATCTTGTCATATCTCTTAATATACTCCAAAATAGAAGGTAATACTCTTACCTTAAACTTGCTTACTGAGTTCAAAGCGATTGCTGATAAGTAATGCTTGATGTAAGGATTGCCAAAACGCTCCAATACACTGTTTGCATATGCTTCCAATTCTTCCTTCGGCAAATCAAGTGTAGGAATGATTTCGTCAAATACACACTTTCTAATGTGCTCATACATTACCGGATCATCAATACAGCTCTTTACGGTGTCCTTACCGAAAAGAAGTGCATAAGGTACAAGTGAGGTGTGTGCACCATTTAAGATACGAACCTTTCTGGTACGGTACATTTCTAACTTGTCAGGAGTTACGATAACATTTAAGTTTGCTGCTGCAAATGGTAATTCCTTCTCTAAATCATAATCGGTTTCAATTACCCAGAGATGGAAGAACTCAGAGGTATTTAACATATTGTCCTCATAATCAAGTCCTAAGTCCTCACCCTTCGGATATCCTGTATTAATACGGTCTACCAAGGTATTGGTAAATACGTTTTCTTCCTCAACCCACTTCTTGAAATCATCGCCAAGCTCCCAGAGATCAGCGTACTGAAGAACACACTTCTTTAAGTTGTCACCGTTACGATTAATTAACTCACAAGGAAGGAAAATAAAGCCCTTCAAGCCTAATTCAAATCTCTTCTTTAACAGAAGGGTAACCTTTGCCGGGAAGGTCTTCGGAGGTGCATCTGTCACCTTATCGGTATCTGCAAATACAATACCGGACTCAGTTGTATTGGATACTACAAATCTAAAATCAGGGTTCTCAGCCAAAGCAAGATATGCATCAAAATCTTCATAAGGCTTTACACATCTGGAAATAACATCTACGAGAGTCTTATCTACACCCTCAATACCACGAATTACATGAGTATATACACAATCCTGTGCACTTAACATGTCGCACATACCGTTTTCGATAGGCTGTACAACAACTACATTACCATTAAAATCACTGCTTTCATTTACCTTCTGAAGCATCCAGTCAACAAAACCACGAAGGAATCCTCCTTCACCAAACTGAATTACTTTCTCCGGTCTACTTACCTTATTGAAGCTCATATACCTTTCCTTTCTGCGACCCTAGTCACCCCAAATATTTTTCTACAAAAAGAGTTTGATAACTTTTCAAATTCTCTAAAAATATTGTACATCAAAAATACTATCAATTCCTTAAGAAAATTAATGAAAAACTATCAAAAATCTTGATTTTTTTGATGTCTGGTGTACAATAGAAGAAAAAGTATTAAGGAGGCTGGAAATGAAAGGGAATATCGCCAAATATATACCTAATTACTACTATAGTAAAGTAGTGGATATTATTGACCATGAGTCTACCCATCACTATCATCATGCCTTTGAAATTTATTATATGCTGGATGGGGAATGCAATTATTTTATTGGCAATCGTTCCTATCGGGTTACCTCCGGGGATGTGATTTTAATCCCCTCTGGAACTATCCATCGTACCAATTATGAAGGCATGAAGCACACTCGCCAGCTCATTAACTGTGCACCGGAATATATCCCTTCCTCCATTATTGAACGACTGGCATCTATGGATTACTTATATCGTAACAGTAAGGTAAAAAAGCAATTAGATGAAGTTTTTTCTAAAATTGAAAATGAGTATGAAAATGCTGATGCGCTTTCTGCCGATGTATTACGTTGTTATACAGCGGAACTTTTCTTTATTATTTTGCGCAATGAAAATAAGTATGAAGGCAAGCAGGATGAAAGCAACCTGATTCCGCGTGTTGTGAAATACATTCGCCAAAATTATATGAATGAAGTTAAATTGGCTGCCGTTGCCAAGAACTTTTCTGTAAGTGCAGAGCATCTTTCCCGCATGTTCAAAAAAGATACCGGTTTCGGCTTCAATGAATATTTGACTATTTTACGTTTGCAAAAAGCAGAATACATGCTAAAAAATGAGCCCGGCAGAGCCGTTTGTGAAGTTGCTTATGCTTGTGGCTTTAATGATGGTAACTATTTTTCTTATAAATTCAAGTCTGCTTACGGAGTCTCTCCTACGCAGGTAAAGGGACGGAAAGCAGACGGAGAAATCTATAAAAACATTGAAATAATTACAGTTAACGGAGAAAATTCATGAGTCAATATCACATTTCAGAAAGCAATATTGTTATAGAAAATCAGGAATATAGCGGAAAGCTTTCCGCCCATCTTTCGCACGAGGATGGCAAGCCCTATCATACTTTCCGTACTTATACAGTACTTGTGGATGGCAACAATGTAACTTTTCGAAATTGCATTTTTGAAAATACAGCCGGTCCCGGCAAGGATGTCGGTCAAGCCATTGCCCTCTACTTGGATGGCAATAATATTACATTAGAAAATTGTGTACTTCGCGGACATCAGGATACCTTATTCCTGGCTCCTTTACCGGAAAAAGAAATGATGGTGGATGGCTTCTTAGGACCGAAGCAGTTTACTCCCCGTACCCCCAGAACCGTGTATTTTCGCGATTGCTTAATTGAAGGTGGTGTGGATTTTATCTTCGGTGGTGCCACTGCTTATTTTGAAAATTGTGAGTTTAAGAATATTGAGCCCGGCTATGTTTTTGCCCCCTCTACGCCGAAGAATGTTGTAGCAGGCTTTGTGGCAAAAAATTGCCGTTTTACTGCTGCCGGAAATGTTCCAGATGGTTCTTGTTATATTGGACGTCCTTGGCGGAATCATGCAAAGATTCGTTTAGAAAACTGCTATTTAGGAGAACATATTCATCCGATCGGCTGGGATGATTGGGGTAAACCGGATGCTCATGCCACTGTGGAATTCATCGAACAGGGTTCCTATGGACCAGGTGCCAACGCTAACCGCCCGGAGTATGTGAAGATGATTTGATTTGGCAAGAAAATTCCTCATACAAGTAATTAAAGTACATCGTTTTACGAAAAATAAAAACACCCCGAAGGGTGCTTTTATTTTGGGCTTATTCTAGTAAGATTTTTTCGTTGTTTCGATTACCTTCTCACTTTCACCGTCGAAAAGATATACTCCGCTGTAAGGGATAGAGAAATCAATCTTAGAATCGATTTCAGGTGTATCATGCGGATCTACCTTCAAAATAGACTTAACGCCATCAATATCTACATAAACGTTTGTATTATCACCAAGAAGTTCAGTTAATTCTACTTCTGCATTTAATACATAACTGTCACTCTGCTTACCTAACTCAATTGCTTCCGGACGGAAACCTAGTACAATCTTTTTGCCTTCATAGGAAGCAAGTACTTCCGGAGTCAATACCTCTGCAAGAGAAAGTGCTGTATTACCCACCTGGATATTACCATTCTTCACTTCCGCATTGATAAAGTTCATAGGCGGTTCACCGATAAAGCCTGCAACAAACATATTAACCGGCTTGAAATACAAATCATACGGTGTACCAATCTGCTGGATATAACCATCCTTCATAACTACAATTCTATCTGCCATAGTCATAGCTTCTGTCTGGTCATGTGTTACATAAATAGTGGTTGCTCCAACCTTTCTATGAATATCTGTAATCTCTGCACGCATGGTTACACGCTGCTTTGCATCCAAGTTAGAAAGAGGCTCGTCCATAAGGAAGATTCCTACTTTACGGATGATTGCTCGACCTACAGCTACACGCTGTCTCTGACCACCGGAAAGTGCTCTTGGCTTTCTGTCAAGATAATCCGTAAGACCTAAGATTCTAGCGGTATCCATAACCTTCTTCTCAATAACATCTTCATCTACACCCTGTAAAGAAAGACCAAATGCCATATTATCATAAACTGACATATGAGGATACAATGCGTAGCACTGGAATACCATGGCTACCCCTCGTTCACGAGGGCCCATTTCATTTGCACGAACTCCATCAATTGCAAATTCACCGTTACTGATATTTTCCAAACCTGCAATCATACGAAGAGTGGTAGACTTACCACATCCGGAAGGTCCTACAAATACAATAAACTCGCCTTGTTCAATTTCCAAATTGAAATCGTGAACTGCATGGAATCCATTCGGGTATATTTTGTTTATTCCTTTTAAAGAGAGATATGACATAATAAACTCCTTTTAGCGTAAGATTTCTGTATAACACAGTATAAAGGGCGCTACTCCCTTAGCATCGTTCTCAACAATCGGCTCTGAAATATAATACTCATATGTACCATCTCGACGAGGATTGTTTTCCGGACCAAGACCTGCCACCAAGCAGATACCACCTAGATTCAGCTCACCGTCCTCATTAAAATCAAGGTATTTTTCGCAAATTCCATCGAAAGTACCTTTTCCATATGTTGCAAAGCTTGCATCCAGAACGCCTAATCTGGCACCCTTAAGCATTGCATAAGCAATCATTGCGGAACCACTGGTCTCCAGATAATTACCTTCTCTACCCGGCTGGTCAACTACCTGCCAATACATGCCGCTTTCTTCGTCACGGAACTTCAGAATATCTGCCATCAAACGCGAGAAAATACCTGAAAGCTCTGACTTGGTCTGCTCATCAACGATTTCAATAATATCAATCATGGCTACACTGAACCAACCAATGGAACGAAGCCAGAAGTTCTTGGAACGTCCGGTTTCCGGATCAGCCCAGAAAATAGATTTGGAACAATCCATTCCATGATAATAAAGTCCGGTCTTATCATCCTTCATGTATTTTTCTACATTCTTAATCTGTGCAAGCATATCGGAATAATCTCCGTCCAAATAATGCTTTGCATATAAGGTAGAGAATACCTGTGCCATATAAATACCATCCAACCAAATCTGGTTCGGGTATATCTTCTTATGCCAGAAGTTACCGGTATTGGTACGAGGCTGCTCTTTTACCTGCTCATACTGCTTTTCAATTGCTAATCTGTACTTTTCTTTTCCTGTTCTCTGGTATAATTCAAAAAGTACGCGACCTTCATTCAAGTCATCTACATTATATTTTAATTTATCAAATCCTAAGATGGAACCGTCTTCGCTTACATAATAGTCAATGAAGTTTTCTGCAAAGTCAAAATACTTTGCATCACCGGTTATGTTGTTGATTGCCAATAAAGAGGTAATCATACAACCATCTATGTAGTTCCAATGTGCCGGTTTTCCATGTCTGATACTTTCAATATTCCACATAGGTGCATTCGGTTCTGACATGGTAATAAGTCTGTCAATATATTGGTCGATTTTTTTGTACATAGCCATCCTTTCCGAGAATTTATTCTCTTACAAGTTTTCCTATATTGTGGGCAATCAATTCTTCACTATCTGCCCCTTCCACTGTTACATCACGAATAACTAATTTAGATACATTGTCAAAGTACATACCCACCCGACAGAAGTCATCCATATAATCACGGGATGCAGGCTTTGAAGGCTTTGCATCTTCTGCATAAGTGAACTTAATATTTTCTACCACAATTTCATCAATCGGCTGTTCCGGTAAACCATCACAGTAGCAAGCAGCCACTTCACAATTTTCACATTCCATGTTGCGGAAGGTAAACTTTCCTAAATAGGGAGTTCTATCATCTACCGGAAGCGATTCTCTGGACCATACATACTCAGAATGACGGTCCGGGTCGCAACAATTGTACCACATATTAATAACGATTGGTGTAAGTACACCATCCATTTTAATGTTCTCAAAAAGTACGCCGTCAATTACAGCATCCTTACCTCTGCCTCGACGTGTCTTAATACGAAGACCTCTGTCAGTCTTACGGAAAACACAACGATTTACGGTAAGATTTGTTACACCACCTGCTGTCTCACTTCCCAAGGTTACTGCACCATGTCCAAATTCCATGAGACAGTTTGTAATAGTATGTAAATTTGCAGGCTGTTTAAATGTCTTACCAATGTCAATCTTACCTGATTTGATAGCAATACAATCATCACCTACACTGAAGCGGCAACCAATAATATTTACTACATCGCATGCCTCAGGATCGATAGCATCGGTATTCGGGCTATCTTTCGGTGCCTGAATATCCAAATCATAAAAATCAACATTCTTTGAAAAATATGGATGAAGCTGCCAAGATGCAGCATCTTTTGCCAAAATTCCATGTACGTGAATACCATCACAACGATTAAAGAACAAAAGTCTAGGTCTTGCAACGGTATAATGCTTTACTTCCGCATCGCACCACCAGTCTGCCACCGGAGCATTGCCATCTACAATACCTCGTCCAACGATGGTAATATCCTCAGCATACTCTGCAAACAGAAGAGACTGATGCATCGGCACTGCCACACCTTCCCACACACCAAAGTGTAAGTCATCTCCGGTATTAAAATCACTGACGATTCCGGGAATGGTTGGATATTTGCTCTTGTCCGGATGTCCTAAAATCGTGGCACCCTTACTAATTTCCACTGTAGTATGACTCTTCAAACAAAGAGGCGCAACCACATAAGTTCCTTCCGGGAAATATAATCTGGCATCCTTGGGAAGACAGTTAATTGCGGTCTGGCATGCAACTGTATCATCTGTCAAACCATCACCTACCGCACCAAAATCCTTAACATTCACACAAGCCGTCTCAGCTTTTGTTGTATATTCCAACTTACCATCCCACTTATCAGAAGTAATTTCATAAGTGGTAGCAGGTTTTAAATCAAATAATGAAAAGACATTGGTATCACCCTGATACACTGCCTCACCATTCACATAAATTGTATATTCTTCTCCTTTGTAATACGCCAAATCATTTTGCCATTCAAAGCAAGACGATGTAGAAGAAGTAAAAAGCAATTTAATCATCTCTATTTAAACTCCGTTCTTTTGTTTTGCGTCATTTACTATGCTAATCATAGTATTCTTTATGCCAATTAGGCACATATCAATAGCCATATAGAAAAGGCCAAACAGTAGTGGCTCCACACCCAGATAAATGGTACCATCCGTACCTTTTATCATATTTAACCCTATATTTATCACATTATATAACCACATAACACAATATAAGATTACAAATGCATAGGGAATATTCGCTAAAAACGTCCAATATTTCTTCTGCGGGAACATCATCCACTTGCTGTTCTGTCCCGGGTAACGTTCAAAGAAGCGGAATGCATTGTTAACCAATATATCCGTAACCACACCCAGTACCACTGCCATGACCACAATCATGTCAAACATATCGCCTATATACAGACCCAATCCCCAAAAGATAAAGAAACAAACCGCACCATTAAACCAAAACTTCATGAATAATGCCAATATCCAACTGGGAATTCTATCCAAAAATCCGCTTCGATATTCTTTTCCGGGATCCTTCTTTGTCTCTGTATAAGTCTTTTTCTCTGCATTGACAAGACGGTCAATCGCATCTTTTTTTAAATCATAATAATTCTCTGTTACTTGCTCAGGGGCTTCATTCTTCCCCTTATTCTTTTTTGCCATATTGAAAAATTAATCCTCGTCGCTGATATCTACTGCTTCAATTTCACCGTTATCTTCTACATCGATAGAAGTATTAATCTTTCTGAGTAACTTAGCAAATACCGGCTCTAATAAAACACATGCCATGGTAATTGCAATGGTAATAATATGCATCTGCATGTAGTATCTTGCATATAATATATATGCTGTTTCTACGGTAACTACAATAGGATTCTCCGGTCTATACAATGCATAATCAATACGATTGATGTAGAATGCATCTGCAACAATAACAATGATGTACATTACCATTAACAATGCAACCATAATCCAATTGGGTTTTTTACGCTTTGGAAACGCATTAAACATACATACATATGACAGAATGGAAAGCAACATGGAAATAAATGCACACAGACCCATATGCTTACCATAAATCTTAGCTGTAGTGTTTGAAATCGATGTTAAGTTAAATGAAAAGATAATAAATGAAACCGTTAATGCAAGAAGCGGAATAATCTGTGGATTCTTCTTCAATGCAACTAATAATTTACGAATCTTCTCTTTAATCCATGCACCAAATCCTGTTTTTTTCTTGTTCTTAATCTGCTCAGCCATAATATCCAATCCTTTATCTTATTGCGTTGGTAGTTTCTTTATCAAAGAAATGTACTCGATCAAAGGAAACACCAACCACATCTCCATGCTTATATGTTGACCACTCGCGGAATTTTGCGGTAGCCTTGTGACCGCCTAATGTACCGTGAATCAATGTGGTCTGACCCAGGTTTTCATTAGTGTTTACGGAAAGCTGTAAATCTCCTCCCGGAACAATGTTTTCAGGTCTTACACCAAGAGTAATTACCTTTCCAACATAATCCTTAAGAGTTTCTTTCTGAGTATCACTTAATGCATATTCAATACCATCTCCTACCAGCTTACCGTCCTCAACCTTACAATCAAAGAAGTTCATAGGCGGAAGTCCGATGAAGGATGCCACAAATAAGTTTGCAGGATTATCATAAAGCTCAAGAGGTGTACCAATCTGCTGTACATAACCCATGGACATACACACAATTCTATCTGCCAAGGTAAGAGCTTCTGTCTGGTCATGTGTTACATATAACATAGTTGCACCCAGACGCTTATGTAAAAGCAAAATCTCTCTTCTGGTTGCTCCACGAAGCTTTGCATCCAAGTTGGACAAAGGCTCGTCAAACAAAAATACTTTCGGATTACGTACAATAGCACGTCCCATAGCAACACGCTGTCTCTGACCACCGGAAAGCTGCTTCGGCTTCTTATTTAACTGATCTGTAAGACCAAGGATTTCAGCTGCAGCCAATACCTTCTCGTGAATCACGTTAGGATCTTCATGTGCTAATGTAAGTGAAAATGCCATGTTTTCATATATAGTCATATGACCGTATAACGCATAGTTCTGGAAAACCATGGCAATATCTCTGTCCTTCGGCGGTTTTCTGGTAACGTCATCGCCATCAATAATTAACTTTCCTGTAGTAATATCCTCCAAACCAGCAATCATTCGAAGTGTTGTAGACTTACCACAACCGGAAGGTCCTACAAGTACAATGAACTCACCATCCTTAATATCCATGTTAAAATCAAAAACAGCCTGAACATTATTGTCATATATTTTATTCAGATTTTGCAAACTTAATGAAGCCATATTTGTAAGCCACACCTTTCTTTATGAACTCTTATACAAACCCGTTCTCTTTCTTATAGTTCTGAAGAGTAATGGTCTTATACATACCAATGATACCTGCCAGGATACAGCAAGCTGCTGATAACAAGAGGCAAACCACTACATAAGTATGCTGACTACTACCCATAACCGGAACTTCCACACCATCAATAACAGTAAGTGCTTCGCTTGCCATACGGGGAATTCCCCAAATACGTGCAATCTGTACCAAACCGACTGCAATAATAACAAACGAATAGTTGAGCTTGTAATTCTTTAATCCTTCGGAAGACAAAAATGCAATCAGAAGAAATACTAAATTACATACTACTGACAAACCTATGGTTATTGAATAATAATAATTACCTACGTCAGACTGATAGATACTTACAAAATACAGTACCCCGAATACAATCGCCAAATAAGCCAAATTAGCAGATGTCTTATTCTTAGTATAACGCAAACGGTCTTTTTTAATAGTTGCAACATCACGTCCCATAGCGTTATACCTCCTTGCTTTCTTTTAACAGCTTCTTTTCTGCATTCATTACAATTACCTTAAAAATAAGATTAAGGACATTTAATGCAGCAACTGCCAAAACAATACCAAAAACAACCTTACTAATATCAAACCAAAATACATTGGGTTCTGCATTGTACTTGAACAATTCTGAATACATCTGCAATCTCTCATTTGTAAAATCAACGGTCAGATACAGTGCTTTATATGATAAGATATTGTTGATTGCCCATACAGAAATTGCAATTGAGCCAACTGTATTTGCAACAACAGTTATGTAATTTGCAATGTAATATTTTCTGCGTAAATGATTCCTGAACACAAACTGTGCTACTGCCAAAAGAATCAATACGATACCTGCAGACGTCAAATCCTGATTAAATGTCTGCATCTGATAGTACACCTCAGTTCCCGGGAACTGTGGGGTAACTGTATTATCTTTATAATACGCCTCTGCGTAATATGCGAATCCATTTTCATAAAGGCCAGTCATAAGGCCTAAGGAATAAATAAATACAAGCGCTGCTGCTACCAATCCTAAGTAGCAAACCAAACGCTGGAGAATCATTTGTTTCTTGTACATACCTGTCTCCATTTCTTCGTCCATGCGACAAAGTTTCTAGTCGTTGCCGGTTGCAACAAATTTTTATTTTGCCTGCGAAGAGGCTTGCACCTCTTACGCAGGACTTTTAAAAAGTTTATTGTAAAAAATTATTAGTTAAGTGTATTGTAGTAGTTTACAAGGCTGTCCCATGCAATCTGCTTTAATGCAAGATAACCGGTACCATTCCATGTGCCACTTACGGTTGAAACAACATCTGCTCTTGAAGAAGTGCCATCTCCTGAGTATCCCTTAGCGATGATATCTACGAAGAGGTTCTCGCCACCCTTAGAGGATGAGAACTTACCCTTAGAAGTAAGCTCAGAGTAGCTAGCGAGCATTTCGTTTTCCTGCTTGGTGTTAGGAAGAACGGTAGGAATTGAAGTATACCAAGGATTCTCGGTAATAGCCAATTCAGGATGCTTAATGGTTCCTAAAGCGATAGCTGTAGAAATCTTTCCAGCACCTTCCTTACCAACTTCATGTGTACACTGATACTCGAATGCCTGGCTCTTTACGAATGATAAAGTAGAACCTAAGAACTGACGAGCATAGTTGGTGTAGTTACCAGAAGCCTTATCCCACAATTCTGCATAAGTTGCATCTGCGATAACAGGCATTTCATCACCGTTGAAGTTGAAGGTTACGCCTTCCTTAATAAATGCTGCAGGACCATAAGACATTAAAATCTGTCCTTCAGGGCTGTAAGCATAGTCGATTAATGCAAGAGCTGCATTTAACTTGTTGGTATCTTCGCCAACACCAGCCTTAGAGATTGCCCAACCATCAGTCTTAACTGATCTCCAAGACTCAGTAAATCTCATGTAAACGCCGCCTTCAGTACCATCGAACCAAAGAGCTACAGGTACCATAACTGCCATGTACTTCTCGCCATCCTGTAACTGTGTCTCATTGTAAACAGTCTGAGTCTGGTTGTAATCATAGTGCATGAAACCAGCATCATTAGCAAGCATAGTCTTTGTATCAGTATCTTCCATGTTAATGAAAGAAGAAGCGATTAAGCCTTCCTGTGCCATTGCATTCATCTTCTCAAGTGCAATGTAAGTAGCTTCTTCCTGACGAGCGTCATGAAGTAATCCGTCAGTACCTACATAGAGATAATCCTGTCTAGACTCTAAACCACGAACACCGAAAAGAGTTCCTGCAAAACGGAACATATCAACACGTCTCTGAGTATTGTCATCTTCACGAGAGAACAAACCAGCTACAGTATCAGTACCATTTAAGGTCTGAGGGTTAGCAACTACACAACGAAGTAAAGCCACAAGTTCATCAGCATCCCAAGCTGCATTCTGACCAATGAAGAGGTCTGCACGGTTGGTGCCATAATATCCGTTGTATGCGGTATCGATGTAATCACGAAGCATGTTAACTGCATCTACACCGGTAAGACCAGCTGCTGCATTCATATTAGCAACGATATTACCTGCTGCATCATAATCCTTAGTAACACTTTCAACTGCAGTACCTGCAGCGTTAACTACGTCTACTTCTACCTTACCGCTTGTAGGCATGTAAGGCTCATAAACTGCTGCTGCAACATTGTTGCTAGCATCTGCAACGAAGTCGCCTTCGCCGTTAAGAAGCTTTTCTACCCAGTCAGTACGCATCAAAGGCATACGCTCGATATCGTTTACACCATCAAAGTAAGGTGAGAAGTAAATAGCACCTGTAGAGGTGTCACCTGTAATGGAAAGGCGAACGATAGGGTTAGCATTTAAGTAAGCCTTAAAGTTAGGCATGTAATCAAGGTAATCAGCGATATTGATAAGGCTGCCTGCTACACCAGCTTCTGAAAGCTGAGATGCAGAACCGGATACCATATCCACCTGATCAAGCTGCTGCTGCCAGTACTCAAATTCCTTTGAAGCACTGTTGCCCTGATATTTGTTTTCGAAAGCTACACCAAGTACATTCTGTACTTCAACCCAAGTCGGCTTTAAATCGCCTGCCTGATAGGTAATACCATCAGCCAAGGTGATACCTTCGCCTGCAACTTCTGCATCGAAGAACAAACCTGTCTTAGCGTTGTTGTAACCAGTTGCCATACGAAGAGATGTACCGGTTGCATACTCCAACTTAAGTACTTCTTCTACCACGGGGTCTGAAGTTTCAGAACCACCAGTTGATCCTGTATCGCCTGTGGTTGTATCACCAGTTGAAGTTCCGGTAGACGGAAGGTTTTCAACTTCGGGAGCGCCACATGCAGCAAGTGTACCAACAGATAATGCTGCAGCGAGTACAAGAGAAAGAATCTTGCTCTTTTTCATTTTGAATCCTCCTAAAATCTTTTATATTATTAAGCGTCCATCGCATAATAACCAACATTGTTAACAGTGAACTTTTATTCCTTAACACCACCGGCATTTGCGCCCTTAGCAAAATACTTCTGGATGAAAGGATAAATAATAAGTACCGGAATAATGGAGCAAACGATTAATGCATAAATAACGGAATCGGATGCATACGCCTTATCCCAGCCGGTCATAATGTCCGGATCCTGGAACTCTTCCAATTTCAAACGGATAAATACCTGCAACGGATGCTCATTTAAGTTGCTAATCATCTGTCTTGCCCAGAAGTAACCATTCCATCTGGAAATTGCAAAGAACAAAGCAACAGTTGCGATTGTGGACTTACTCATAGGAATATATACATTAGTAAGTACCTGGATTTCAGTAGCACCATCTACAATAGCTGCCTCTTCAATTTCGGAAGGTACGCCTTCGAATGCATTACGAAGAAGGATAATATTCATAGCTGCCATACCCATGGCAATTACTACCAACCACTTATCATCGGTAATACCAAACTTGTTAAACACCTTCTGAGTATCCAGGTAGTTCAAATACTGAGGTACCAAACCTGCTGAGAACCACATGGTAAATACCAAGTAGAAATTGAAGCCTGTACGGAACAACAATCTCTTCTTAGAAAGTGCATAACCGCCAAGGATTGCTACACCCATTGCCCAAAGAGTACCATAAAATGTCAGGAACAATGTATTTGTATAAGAGTTCCAGAACATATTATTGTTAAACATTTCTGCGAAAGCCTCAAACTGAAGGTCCTTCGGAAGCAATACAATCTGTCCGTACTCTACCATTTCTCTTCCACTAATTGCTGCCGAAATAGCGTAAAGGAAAGGATACAAACAACAAATTGCAAATATGGTAAGAAATACGTAACTTATAATTTTAAATATAAGTTCGGATACTTCAAGTTTTCTTTTCATTTAGAAGTTCCTCCTTAATATAATGATACATCAGATGCCTTGCGGGCAATCGTGTTAGCACTGATAACGAGCAACATACCTACTACGTTGTTTAACATTTCCGCTGCGGATGAAATACCAATAAGACCACTTTCAATACCGTATCTCTGTGCAAAGGTAGAAACCACATCTGCCGTTACGTAGGTATTAGGATTGTAAAGCAACAATACTTTTTCGTAACCAATGTTAAGAAGGGAACCGATACGTGTAATCAACATAATTACGATGGTTGAAAGAATGGAGGGAAGTACTACATATCTCATCTGTGCCATCTTTCCTGCACCGTCAATCTGCGCCGCTTCATAGCTTGTCAGCGAAATCGCAATAATTGCAGAGAAGAAAATGATACTGTCGTATCCTGCCGTCTCCCAAATACCACTAATCTGATAAATCGCTCTGAAATACTCCGGCATGTTCAAAAGTCCAGCCTGACCGATTTCAGGAGTAATTGCTCCGATACTTACCAGAAATCTGGAAATAACACCCATTTCAATTCCTGCAAGAGGAGATGCCTGACGAACAAGCATGGTTACCAGGGAGGTCATAACTACAGTTGACATGAACTTAGGCAAATATGTAATAACCTGGTAAATACTTCTTGCAATGTTGGAACGAATCTCATTGAAGAAAAGTGCTATAATAATCGGCATCGGGAAACCAAACAACAATCCGTAAAAGCTAAGTAAGAATGTGTTACGGAAAGCTGCCCAGAATTCTGTGGACATGGAACCTTCGCCCACAAATAATTCCTTGAAGTAATGGAAACCTACATACAACTGGTCTGCAACCGGCAGGTTTGCATCATCTACTTTGAAACATCCCAAAAGTTCGTACATTGGGAAGTATCTCCAGAACAAGAATACCAGGAACATCGGTATGATCATAAGATACAAACGCCAATCCTTCAAAATGGTACGTCCCACATTCAGCCAATAATGTTTCTCTACATCATCTCTAACTGCCTGCTCCGGATCTTCATGATATTTCCCCGTCACTTTGTCATATACGAGGTAATCGTCCGCTTTGATTTTCATAAAAAACTTCCTCCGTTCCTTGAACCATTCTATCTAATAAATGTTATCTTCTTCATCTTCTTCCCATACTCTCTGCAAATATGCTTTCTGGTCTTCTATCATGCCATCGCATTTTCCAAGAATATGAAGAATCATTACTGCAAACAGCAGCGACATAATGTCTGTTGTAATATATACGGTAAAGGCTGTGAAATCTCCTCCAAAGAAAAGTGATATAATCCATCTGCCCAACACCATTCCCACATATGCTACCATTGCAAATAAGACTTTATTCAAAAATCCGTTTTGAATCTTTTCTTTTCCCAAATACTTCATAAGCAACATAGCAATCAATGCAAACATATTACCGATGCAGTATATTATGTATTGCTCTATATTCGCTCCGGATATAATGCAGACCACCAAGCCTCCAATCGCTGCAACAATCGCTGCATATCCGTTCCACCGCATCATGACCGCACATACAAGTGCAAGTGTTATGGATAATGCTACCGGCTGTAAATAAAACCACTTTATGGTAGCCATGGTGGTGATTGTTTCAAAAATCACTGTCATTACAATCCACATCATCAGGTCAACATTGCGATATTGTTCTACTGTAATTCGTCTCATAATCTTCCAACTTTATACACAAAAATCCCAAGTCACAAAATTTGTATTATCATTGTAACTTACTTGCAAATATATTTCCTTGATTTTTTTGATTATCCATTTTTAATATCTTAATTTTTTTGACGCCTTATTTTAAAAATAACTGTCAATGTACAAAACTCGCTTTGTTTTTTGTGCACTTTGCACAATTTAAGTCCGAGTGTAACCGCTTACGGTAAGCGGTTACATCCGCTCTGTTTCATCAAATCTTAATTTTTTTACATCAAATCCTGGTTGCGGATTCCATCCATATCATCAAAATCCTGATTCTCACCAACCATCCCCCAAATAAAGGTATAAGCCCTGCTTCCGCCACCGGAATGAATGGACCAGCTGGGAGAAATAACCGCCTGCTCATTTCTCATAACAATGTGACGTGTTTCCTGTGCCTGTCCCATATAATGCATTACAAAAGCATCTTCAGGTAAATCAAAGTACAAATATACTTCCATTCTTCTGTCATGTGTGTGACAAGGCATGGTGTTCCACACACTACCCGGCTTCAGACTGGTCATACCCATAACTAACTGACAGCTTTCCACCTGTCCGGGCAAAATGTACTTACAGATCACTCTGTGATTTGCATCCTCCAGACAACCAAGCTCTACCTTATTTTCGTCCTTCACAATAACTACGCCATCTTCCGATGTACCCTCTCTCTTAATCACCACGGTAGGATAGGTCTTGTGTGCAGGTGCACTGTTAAAATAGAACTTCGCAGGATTCTTCTGATCCACGCTGTCAAAGCTGATATCTCTCTTACCCATACCGATATACATACCGTCTCTGCTTTCAATACGGTACTGTACACCATCTATTGTAATAATACCAGCTCCGCCAATATTAATAACGCCCATTTCACGTCTCTGCAGGAAATACTCCGCACGAAGCTCGTCGCCAACCGCAAGCACTAAGGTCTTGCCCACCGGCATGGCGCCACCGGTAATAATACGATCCACATAGCTATAAACACTGGTAATTTCATTTTCTACAAATATCTTCTCAATTAAATACTCCTCGCGCAAGCGCTTGGTATCAAAAGTCTTCATATCCTGTGGAGATGTTGCATATCTTGTTTCCATGTATCGAAACCCGTCCCTTCTCAAAATAAATTTATATAGTATTTTTATCATATCACTTAAAGCCACATATTGCAATGTAATCTTTTTCATTTTATTATAGATATATTTTTACTCGATACCGAAACATATATTATCCATATATTTACTTTACTCCGCTATATTCATATGTTGGCATATTTACTCTATTCCAAAATATACATCAACTCCGTTTGCGATACCGGCCACAATCTTGTCCTGATAATCCTCCGTGGCCATCAGTGCATCTTCTTCCTGATTGGTCATATACCCCATTTCCACGATAGTAACCGGCACCTGACACCAATTAATGCCACTCATGGTATCTGTTTCCCAAACCTTCCGCCTTTTACAACCGGTAGCCGCCACCATTTCATCCAGCACCGCCACTGACAACGCCTTGCTTTCTTCATATAACGAAGCATTGTAGGGATTATTCTTGGTCTGGCAAAGTGTCATTGCCCCATGCACCGACGCATCTTCAGCTCCATTGGCATGAATACGTATGAACGCATCCGCTCCTGCATCATTAGCCACCTGTGCACGTTCACTGTTACTTATATCCACATCATGTGTAGTTCTGACCATCAGCACCTCATAGCCTCTGTCAAGCAGTTCCTCCTCCAATTTCAGCGCCACCGCCAGATTTAGTTCATACTCTGCCCAGCCACTGACACAGCCCGTAGTTCCGCTGGATACCTTAGCCTTCATCTCTGTTGCCCCGGGACCTACCGGCTCTTTTTCTTTATTTCCCTTGGCCTGATGACCTGCATCAATGACCACCAGATATCCATTGGCACTATCTGACTTTTCCTTCAAATACCGGCTGGCCACATAATACACGCTACCATCCAAAAGAATCCTGCTCCACTCACCATCCTCCGAAATCACGCCCACTTCTGCTCTGCGGCTTAAAACTGTATAGATCTCACTCTCCGTAGAGGGTGCGATTCTGACACGGAGCTTATCCGTGGTGTATTTTACCATTTGTATTTCGGGCAAGGGTGTTAGTACCGGCGTAGATGTAGGTTGTGGAGTTGCTGTAGGCTCCGGGGGTGCTGTGGGCTCGGGAGTTTCTGTTTGTTCCGGCACTGCCGTAAAATCTGGGTTTGCCACGCGCTCCACTTCTACCTCTACATACTGCGTTTTTTCACTTCCACAGCCAGCCAACATTACACATACACCTAAAAGCACCATATATTTTAATACTTTCCTCATACACTACTTACTCCTGCTTATCTAATTCTATATCCCTAATTATCTACCACCCCTTCCCTTCTTGTCAATCCCACGCATTTTTACCCTCATCTAACCCATTACTCATAAAATGCACTTTGGGTATAAATACTCTATTATGCATGGTTAATACCCACAAAAACACAAATCTCCGGGTATAAGAGTTGAAATTCCTTTATTTATACCCAAACAGCCTTTAAAATACTTATAAATTGTCATTTTCAGCTTCCATTTGGGTACTAAACCTCCAAAAACGTTCATTCTACCCAAAACATAAATTTTACACTAAAATCCAGCCACTTTGCGTCTGCCGTGCTTCGCATTTTTGATTTTGTCATTCTATTGTTGCTTGTTCCCCCTATCACAAAGAAGCACTACGCCACGCTGCGTAATGCTTCTTCCACCTTATCATATCTGGGTGCGTCCAGCACCTTTAACAGACTTTCATAAGGGTCCTTTATTTCTTTTTTCGCCGCTACTTTTGCCGCATTCTGGGAAAAGCCGGAAAGCAGACACAAACCACTTTCATTATCTACCATAGGAATGGTGTCGGTACGTCCGCACAAATTCCAGAAAATCAGGCGAGGCATGGTGTAGCCTGCCGCCTTGTACTCCTCTGCAATTTGCTCAAACAACGCGTCATCCACTGAACCGCCCACCCATGTACCGGTTCTCCAGTCATACGCTCGGCTGGTGGCACAGTCAAACTCCATATCCGAAAGCACCAGCACCTGCTTAGGCAACTGTTCCTGTGGTACCTGATTACTTACCGCCATGGCAAGGAGCATGTCAAACACCGCCTTGATGTTAGTATTTGCCACTTCATTGTGCGCCAGCATGATTTCCAGCTTATCTTTAAGAGAGCTTCCCTTCTCCAAATCGATAAACTTTGGCGTCATACTAAAGGTAATAGCCTTATTATGGAACACGCCCTGTAACTGCTCGGCAAAGTAAATGGCCAAAGAATTACACACCTCCAAAGCCCTTACGCTACTGCTACCACTTACACAGCTGAACATACTGCCGGAACCGTCTGCCACTACGATACAGCCGTCCAGTCCCCAGTCATTCTGAAAACCCTGCCTCGTAATAATTTCCCACATAAGCTCTGCCAAAACGTCCTCTTTCAAGGTTCTGGAATAACTTGCAAAATAGTCTTTCATATATCTGTGCACGATTTCGTAAGGCATAAGACCGGTAGCATTCAGCTTACCCTCCCCAAGCAAAACTGCTCTCAGATACTCTGCACGTCTTTCCTTATCGTGCTTGTAGAAGGCATTGTCGTACAGAAGGTTTGCCTTTGCCGGTACCGCCTCATAGTCCACCGTCTCCCACGCACCTGCTGAAAGCTTGGTTTCCAGCACATTACCATAAGCTCGGAGGCTCGCCAAAAGCTTACGGTACTCCTTGGAAGAATAGCCCATGCCCCTTGCCAAAATTGCCGCATACTCACGACTTTCCTTGGAAGAAGTATTCACACTGGGTAACCACTTAGCCAAAAGTGAAATACTCCTGCCCTCATTCATGCATCCCAAATCGTGCATCAGCTGTCCCTTGATAAATTTGCAAACCTCTTTGCGAAGAGGGGTATCCAAATACACCAGCAAATCATCATATCTGCCATATTCCGGCACCAGCTTCATAACCGCCAGGGCAATCTTTGGCTGAGAAACTGCCAAATACTTCAAGCAAATACGAAAGCTTCTTCTTTCGCCCAGACCTTCCCAAATGTCACGCAAGAAAAACAGCCACTTCACCGCATGGACTCTATCCTGCATAAATGCCTTGATAAATTCACCAGTAATATATTCCTCCGTTCTGCATCTTAAGGAAGAAACCTTAAAATTCAAATCCAACAACGGGTTGGTAGTGGTTTTGTAACCTACCGCACCATTCTCAGTCACTGACCGATTATTATAATTTTTCAAAAAGTGTACTGCATGAGCACGAGTAATGTCCACACTGTCAATTTCTTTTTGAATATCCTTATTATCAAATCTCACTGCTCTCTGCATAAGTACCACCTTTCCTGCTTTTCCACAAAGCACTCTTCACGCTCTGCAAGCCTTTGACCATAAAGCCACTGCTCTGCCAAGCTTCTTTAAGCGAAAAACGCGCCCAAGGTGCACCTTGGGCAACGACTCTCAACCAGACGCAATTTAAATGCTTAAGCCTTGCACAGGCTTCGCGCTTTGATCATCCATAGTTTTCTTTAAATTTTAAGGGATTGCTGTAAGCGTCTGTCTGTTTTTGTTTACACTGACACTATAACACGCCTAAAACACTTTGTCATTTAACCCGTGGTTTAAAATATCTGTTTTCATCCCATCAAAAAGCCCCGCCTTGGGCGGGGCTTTTATCTACTTTAAATTTTTATCTATTTGCCAATGCACTTGCAATATCTTCTCTCATATCCAGCACTGCCGCACGGGATGCATCTGCATAGCCTGCATCACCATAAGAAGCATACTTCTCCTGCTGATATGCTGCAATGATTCCTCTAGAAGAGTTTACGATAGCACCCAAACCGTCTTCATCAAAGAAGTGTACCAAATCTGCTCCTTTACCGCCCTGTGCACCATAACCCGGTACCAGAATAAAGGACTTGGGCATTACCTTACGCAAAATCTTACCCTGCTCCGGATAAGTAGCGCCAACTACTGCACCGATATAGCTGTAGGAATCGCCCATGTGGTCAGCGCCCCACTCAGCAACCTTCTCACCAACGTGCTCATAAAGAGGCTTACCGTCAATCAGACGATCCTGGAAATCGCCACTACTTGGATTAGAAGTCTTTACCAAAATAAACAGACCCTTCTTTTCCTCTTTACAAACCTTTACAAACGGAAGCACACTATCTGCTCCCATATATGGATTAATGGTTAAGAAATCTTCATCAAAGCCATAGTAAGAATTGCTTCCTACCTGCACCTTACCCAAATGACCTACTGCATACGCCTCTGAAGTAGAACCGATGTCACCACGCTTTGCATCTCCGATGACTACCAAGCCCTTACTCTTACAGTAATCTACTGTCTTCTTAAAAGCTACCAAACCGGGAATACCAAACTGCTCATACATAGCAATCTGAGGCTTCACTGCCGGTACTAAATCATAAATCGCATCTACAATACCCTTGTTGTACTGCCAAATAGCTTCTGCCGCACCCTCTAAGGTCTCGCCAAACTCCGCAAATGCAGCCTGCTTAATATGCGCCGGAATAAACTTCATCATGGGGTCCAAACCAACCACGATAGGCGCATTTGTCTTTTTGATTTTTTCCACTAATTTGTTAATCATCGTTCCTTACCATCCTTTTCTCTTTTTTCAAGGTCTAACTATAAACGAACCTGTATTTAAAGTCAATCACTCTTTGTTTGACTTTTTTCCAACCAAATTGCATTCTTTTTAAATCACCATTATCTGTAAATAAAGCCGATACTATCTTCTCAAGTACGCTTTCCTACCGCGTGGATAAAAACTCATACTCTCTCGCCGCCTTTGCATCATCCGGATATGCAGTCATATAACTCTGCATTAATGATGCTGCCGTTTCAAACTCGCCCAGATACTCATAGACCATAATTTCATTAAACTGAAGTACCTGCTTCATCGTGCTGTTGGGTATTTGTAATCCTGCCTGAAAAGCCGCAAGGGCATTAGCATATTCGCCCTTCTTGGCTTCACACAACCCTAACTGGTTGTATACCTGCGCATCCTCTCCCACCTTTGTCAAATAAGAATTGTATACACTAGCAGCATAATTATAGTCTCCGGTAGCCTCATAAGCCATTCCCAGATACAAGTAACCTTCCACGCCGCCTTGCCCTCTGGCTTCCTCCAACGCAAGATATGCTTTCTGATACTCACCCATATAATAAAACATGCGGCCCTTATCAAAATAGCTCATTTCTGCCTCATAGGTCTGCAAAGCATCCGTCAAATAACCTTGACCCGCATCCTTGTAGCCACTCTCTGCCATGGTTTCATATATCTGAATAATCCGTTCAAAATTCTTACCATCCAGAGCAACTACCCGGTCCATATCTTCCTTGGACTGTGTATAGTTTCCCAATTTTAACCGCACACTACCTCTTAAGAACAAAACCTCCGCATCCTGCTCACGCAAAGCCAGAATTGCATTGTAAATCTCTTCGGCCTTCTCAAACTGTCCCATTTTGGTATAAACCGCAGCCAAATACAGATTAATATCATAATCCATATCTTCCACCAAACCATTACTGTAGCTTAGCGCCTCCAAAAAATACTCTGCGGCTTCCTCATACTGAGTCAAACCCATGTAAGCAATTCCTCTGCTTCTGGCCAACAATTTCTCGTCTTCGCCGGCTTGTGCCGCCAAGGTAAAACAATCCAGCGCAGACTGGTAATCCAATTCCTCCACAAACTTCATTCCTTCTGAAATATGGGTGGTTTCCTTTCCACAGCTACACAACAACATTCCCAGCATCATGCCACAAATGATAATCGTTATCTTGCTCCTTCTTTTTTCTTTTTGCATCTTTTTCATCATCTTCCCCATTGTATTTAAAACACCCATCTATATTACCTGTTATTCATATAAAGAACCATATCCCCATCTCTTGCCACTTCCGAAAATCCCTTTTCCCGACACAGTTCGTCAATGACGCCTCCACTTACTGTGGCAACATACCGGCTCTGTAAATCCTCCAATTTCTGCATTACATAATCCGGCATACAACAACTGATTCCCATGCCCTCCGGCAAACCATACAGTAACTGCCACTTCATATTCATGGATTGATTCGTTTCCAAAACCGTATCACTAAATACCCATATTACGCTATTCTCAAATCCGGGTACATTATCCTTTTCCAAAGCCATAGATTCCCGGAAAACTTCTTCCCAAGCCTCTACCTGTACTTTTAATTCCTCTTCTTCAAATGGTACTTGATAATCGTATGGATCCACTGCCATATAAATATAAAAATACAGAAATGTTACGCCCACGAAAAGCATTTTTTCATAAAACTTTGTACGCATCAAACTGACTACAAATACTGCCACTGCCATAAAAGTCAGTAAATGTTTGCTTCCCTCCGTCAATTTATACATTAACAGTAAAGCAAACAACATTCCCACAAAACAAAATGCCAGATGTCCTTCTACCCAAAGTAGTTTCATCCGTCCCTGCTTTTCAGATGTTTCTTTCTCTGACAAATTTTCTGCTTTACGCCTTTTCCACCACCACAAAAAATCCACTATGGTCTGTACTGTCAACACTGCTAACAGCACAAGATAGCCGCAGAAGAAGGCTCCCGAAGCCAATCCTGACTGTATACCACTCTTCATATGGTCACAAAAATTCAGTCCATTCCAATATAATTTACTGCAAAAATACCGGATACCGCCCAAGAATCCCTGAGCAAAAAACGCTTCTATCCAATCTGTAAAAAACAAAGGAGTAAAATACTCTGCTCCCAAATAATGATTAATCAATACATATCCGGTCATTCCTCCTCCCAACAAAAGAAGAGAACCGCAAACGCCTTTCCAATCGGACCTTTTTACCCAAAAAGCTATTGGCAAAAACATAAACAATACCAAATACGGACGCATTAATATCATTACTTCTGCCATACCCAAAAGTACTGCCAACTTACCCACATGTTCCTTCTGCAAATAGCTGATTGCCACACTATAGAAAACAATCAACATAGCAAAACATATGATTTCAGGCATTCCGGAAAGCATATATCTGACAAAAGGCGTATATAGGAAAAACAATATCACCAAAACACCTATCTGCTTCCACGTTGGTCTCACTAACCAGCCAAATATAGCCATAGCTACACATAATAATACTATATTACAAATAATCGGCGAAAGAATATTCCAACCAAAAAGCAATCCCCAAAGTATCCATGGAAATACCAACACCGGACTCCATGCCGCAAAAGAAAGCTTCAAAGCATGACTTTCATTAAAGCCAAAATACCCCTGCGGATATCCATAATTCACTATAGCTTCTACTTGCTTGAAATAAAACAGCTCGTCATTCCACTGGGAACCCGGCAAATATACCTCGGCAATGCTTCGTCCTTGGAAAACACAATACAACAGGCAACTTAATACCGGAATCAAAGCCAATATTATGGGCTTCATCTTTTCGCTTTTTATGAATCTACTCATAAGCAGCTTCCTTCCTCAAATCTAATAATAAGTATTTCCCTGTGCCAATCCCATAAAATAATAAATACCGCATGCTACATGCCATAAATATGGCAACCATTGTAACAAAAGCCAAAACAGATTCTTCTTTTCTCCGGTCTTCTGTAATAATAGAATAATTGCTCCGAAAAACGCAAAGAAAATACCATACATATATCCCCAGGAAAAATTAAAATGCGCCCAACGGAACCCTTTTTCATATACAAAAAATGCCTGGAAAAAGCTCATTAAATAAATCTGCCACGAAAACCGGAACAATGTATTTGTTTTTAACTCTTTAAAATTCAATACCAATACTGCCAGCGGGAAACCAATTGCAAGACAAACTGCCAGCGGAATACTATCACAATATTGTCCCCAGATACCGCCTATCGTAAATCCAATGCCACCCTCTACACCTTCTTCCGGCACAAATACACCGCTATATTGATACAGCAGATGTAAAAGTGTTGGTACAAAGCATATACCCAGTTGCAGACTCGGCACAAAGTTACGGAATTTACTACGGATAAATCGCCACACCATGATCACAAACATTACGCATACCAGGACCAATGTGAAGCTGGGTTTAGTCATGGTCGCCAATAATAAAAATACCGCAAAGCAAATATAATCTTTTAAATATTCTCTTTGAAATCCCTCTTCGTAAATATCCAAAAGCTTTACACACCAAACAAAGGCAAGCACTGCAAATGGACGCGCCGCCATATAAGTAGCATTATGAAACGGATTCGGTGAAAAAACGCCTAAATAATCATGCTTAATTCCCGGCAAATAAATCCCTTCCGGCGGAAACAGCATGGAAATAAAAAACAAGGTCACCGCCACCAAGCTGATACAAACTCCGGCCAGCCACTTCTGTTTTCCAAAACATTCTTCTAACTTCTCCAAGGCATAATGATTTAATGCCCATTTTACAATAACCATAGCCAGACAATTCAACAATAACGTAGCCAATGCTACAGACAACTGCGGCGACGCAAACAAATGAATCAAAGCTGATAATTTAAAAAAAATCGGATATGTGAACACATAACCACTGTCCAATCCCTGCATTTCCAACATATATGCCTTCATGTCTGAAGGATAAAATTCATCACCGCCATAAGTTTGATGGTAGAACAACTGAAACATTACTACTGAAGCAATCAACAGCAATGCCAAAAAGAATCCGCTATCTATTAACTTATTCGTCTTTCGCAAATTCATATATCGTCCCCACACTAAAATATAACTACATTCCACATTCAAGGTTACCTATTGACATATAATTTTATCATAATTCTTATGACTTTACAACACATCCAAATCAAAAAGGATAATCAACCTTCCGGTCGATTATCCTTCTCTTTATACCATACTATATCCCTGCAAATGTTGCGTAATATATTCACAAACCTTATTCCGCTCCATTTCCAGCGCTACTGCCAACTCTCCATACAAATTTTCCTCTGCAATCCGGAAATATTTACCATCCACCGCAGTTTCCTTTCGACCTGCTTCTAAACGCTTTTGCTTGCGCAGATAAATGGTCTTGATCAATTTCACCCACTCGCTGCAACAATTACTCTTCATACAAGCCTTATATTCCATTTCCACCATTTTCTCGTTCTTAATCTCCAAAACCGGAATCTGAGGAATGGATTCCACCAATGCTTCTGCTTCTTTTCTCGTCAAAACATTACGCATGGAAGTAGCTGCCGAGTCCACCGGAACGTATACCGTACTGGCACTTACATACTTTGGTTTTAAAATATAATACTTTTTCGCCTTATCCACACCGGAAATATCCAATGTAGTAATATCCTCCACTGTACAAACGCCCTTATTGCCACAAATCACATACTGACCTATGCTAAACATTCCTTACCTGCCCTTCTTTTTGCATCCACTTTATCCCTATTATTCTCTTATTTTAGCAGATTTATCCATAAAAAGTCAGTCTATTTTTGCTTTTATTTCTATTTTTGTGCACAATGCCTACGCAGTCAGCTTTAAAATTTGTCTATTTTTACTTTTGTACATTTATCAAATCCTTTATTACCTCCGACGCAATAATCAAGCCTGCCACAGAAGGTACAAAGGATACCGAACCGGGCGGTGTACATTTTACCACAGGCTCTTCCTTTGAATACACTACCTTTAGTTTTTTTACGCCTCTGGCCTTCAATTCCCGGCGCATGACTTTTGCCAGGGGACACACCGATGTTTTATAAATATCTGTCACTTCTAATTGGGTGGGATTTAACTTATTTCCGGTCCCCATACTACTAATTACAGGTACACCGGCTTCTTTTGCCTGCATAATCAACTGTATTTTTCCGGTTACCGTATCAATGGCATCCACTACATAATCATACTGCGAAAAATCAAACACACCACTGCTTTCCGGCAAGTAAAAGCATTGATACTGCTTCACTTGACACTCCGGATTTATGTCACGGATCCGCTGGGCCATGACCTCTACCTTAGCACGTCCCAAAGAACTTCTGGTAGCAATAATCTGTCGGTTCAGATTGGATTCGCAAACCACATCATTATCAATCAAATCGATACTGCCCACCCCGGCACGCACCAAAGCCTCTACTACATGTCCCCCTACACCACCGATGCCAAATACGGCCACCCGGGACTTGGTCAGACATTCTATAGCTTCCTCTCCCAAAAGTCTCGCTGTTCGGGAAAACATTTCCTGCATAAATTCACTCCTTTATTTTCCATAGCTTGTTGTATTAAGCCATTCCCAAGCCGGACACTAACCTTCCTTACTCTACCGAAAGCACCTTGTAATCCTGTGCCTCTACAGTTTGCTTCAGCACCTCATTCTCTACGTTTTCACTCAAGATAACCACTGCTGTTCCTTCCACATAACTAACCTTTGCTTCCGCCACTTGGGGCAAAGCTTCCAGCACCTTCTTAACTCTCGCCTCACAGTGTCCACACATCATACCTTCAATTTTTAATGTTCTTTCCATAGTTTTTACCTCTTCTTTCTTTTCTGGTTTCTGTTCTATTTTTTTATCTTTCGATGCATCATGAATGGAAATTAAATTCAACCGCAGTGCATTTGTTACTACGCAAAAGCTGGACAAGCTCATGGCTGCCGCCCCAAACATAGGATTCAATTCCCAGCCAAATACCGGAATCCACACGCCCGCTGCCAAGGGAATACCAATAATATTATAAAAGAATGCCCAAAACAGATTCTGATGAATATTACGAAGTGTTGCCCGGCTCAATCGGATAGCAGCCGGTACATCACTTAACCTGCTCTTCATTAATACTACATCCGCTGCATCTATGGCAATATCCGTTCCTGCACCGATGGCAATACCCATATCCGCACGACTTAATGCAGGGGCATCATTAATACCGTCGCCCACCATGATTACCTTGCCGCTTTCCTGCAACTTTCGAATCACATTTTCTTTGCCCTCCGGCAATACTCCGGCAATTACTTCATCTACTCCCGCCTGATGGCCGATGGCTTTTGCCGTACGCTCATTATCTCCGGTCAGCATCACTACACGGATTCCCATATTTTGCAATTCGCTTACTGCCTGAGGGCTATCTTCTTTTATCACATCCGCCACTGCTATCATTCCCTGAAAAACATTGTCTTTTGCAAAGAAAAGAGGTGTTTTCCCCTCTGCCGCAAATTGATGGGCACATTCCCTTATACTTTCCGGAATTTGCACCAGACCTGTCATATATTTTTCGTTACCACCTACCAACTTACTTTCCTGTAGAAGGGCAGACAAGCCATTTCCGGGAAGAGCCTCAAAATCGCTGACCTCCTCCGATTCTATTCCTTTCTCCTTAGCATATTCCATAATCGCTTTCGCCAAAGGATGTTCGCTCTTCTTTTCCAAGGAAACCGCCTGTAGCAAAAGCTCTTCTACGCTCACTTCTGTGACATTGACCACGTCAGTCACCTTCGGTTCTCCACAAGTAATGGTACCTGTTTTATCCAATACTACAATCTGCGTTCTTCCACATTCTTCCAAAGATACTGCTGTTTTAAATAAAATACCGTTTTTCGCTCCCACACCGTTTCCAACCATAATCGCCACCGGTGTAGCCAATCCCAATGCGCAAGGGCAACTGATTACCAATACCGAAATACCTCTTGCCAAAGCATATCCCAAATCTGCACCGGTTAACAGCCATACTGCAGTAGTCAATACTGCAATTATAATTACTGCAGGCACAAAAATACCGGATACTTTATCTGCTATCTTTGCAATAGGTGCTTTGGTAGCCGCCGCATCACTTACCATTTGAATAATCTGTGATAATGTAGTATCTTCACCCACACGTGTGGCTTCACAACGCAAATAACCGGACTGGTTTACGGTTGCCGCACTTACCAAATCTCCGGGCATTTTATCATTTGGAATGCTTTCTCCGGTCAATACAGACTCATTGACCGCACTGGTTCCTTCCAATACCACACCATCCACCGGTATATTTTCTCCCGGCTTTACCACAAAAATATCGCCCTTTTTAACCTGTTCAATACTTACCTCAGTTTCTACACCATCTACCACAATCACAGCAGTCTTGGGCGCCAGCTTCATTAAAGACTTTAACGCATCCGTGGTTTTTCCTTTGGAACGTGCCTCCAGCATTTTTCCTACGGTAATCAAAGTTAATATCATTGCCGCCGATTCAAAGTAAAACTCGTGCAAATAATGGTTTGCCGCCATGACACCCTCGTCAATTGACACCCTTGTCATTTCAAACAAGGCGTAAGAACTATATACAAATGCCGCCGTAGCTCCAAGTGCCACCAATGTATCCATATTAGGAGCCTTATTCCACAGACTCTTAAATCCACTGATAAAAAACTTTTGATTTATTACCATTACTACACCCGTAAGCAACAGCTGCAGCAGTCCCAGCGCCATAGGATTTCTCTCAAAATACAATGGCACCGGCCAATTCCACATCACATTCCCCATGGAAAAATACATTAATACCAGTAAAAAGCCCAAGGAAGCCCACAATCTTTTCTTTAAAAGAGGGGTTTCTTTGTCCGCCAAAGCATCTTCACTTATCCCTACACTTCCCGGCTCCTTCTCTCCGGCATACCCTTTCTCTGCCGCATGATATCCTGCATTTTCCACTGCCCGAATAATCTCCTGCGCAGATGCAGTTCCTTCTACTCCCATAGAATTGGTTAATAAACTGACCGAAACACTTGTGACTCCTTCTACAGCCCCTACCGCCTTTTCTACCCGGGCACTGCATGCAGCACAACTCATACCGGTCACCGTATATTGCTTCATAGACTTCTCCTTTTTTTCAGAGAATTGCTTGCAATTCTCCCTGAACGAAACTTAGAAATTCTTGGTGCATATTATGCACCTTAGAATTTCTTTTCGTTTTTAGATCTTAATTGACATCCACTTTCCGCTCTTAAAACGTATAGAGCCTAAAATCAGTCTGGACAATTGGTCTGCCACAACGCCCATCCAAATACCAATAATACCCCAATGTAACACGTAGCAGAAGAAATAAGAACCCACTGTACGCATAATGGTTACACTAATGGTTGATGCAATAGCCGTATACAAGGTATCTCCTGCACCACGCAGACAGCCCATATAAATCACCTGCGATACCTGAAGCACTACAATCAACGCAATCACACGCATAATACCGATACCGATTGTTACAATTTCCTGTTCTTCAAAGAACATACCATACAACCAACCGCCGCCTAATAAATAAAGTACTGCCAAAACCACGGAAATCACTCCACCAATAGACCGGCATATACTTCCATACTTTTTGGCCAACTCCGGGTCCTGGGCTCCCAGACTATATCCAATCAAAGCCACTGCCGTTGCCTGCAAGCCGTCGCCAAAAGAAAAGGATAACCCCATAATATTCATACCCACCTGATGTGCTGCCATAGCATTGGTGCCCTGGGCCGCAGCCATAAGTGATGTGGCCATAAATCCTACTCTTAAAAGCAATTGCTCTGCAAATACACTATAACCAACTTTCACAATATTTCCAAATGCCGCCAATCCCGGCACAATCTTCTCTTTTATAATATATTGCAGGCTGACAAAAGTATCCTTTCCACACACCGAAAGCACACTCATAATACTTGCCACTACGGTACCCAGCACCGTTGCCAATGCTGCACCTTGGATTCCCAACGCCGGGAAACCGAAATGTCCTTGTATCAATAAATAATTAAATATTACATTTATTGTATTAGAAACCAAATTGGTTCGCATGGTAATCTTAGTATTTCCCGAACCTCTTTGTGCTGCATTTACACCCATCTGGATACAGTTAAAAATCATTCCGCCCATAATAATGCGAAAATATGTTACCGCTCCTTCATGGGTTTCCGGCTCCGAACCACAAAGATGTATAATAGAGTCCGCAAATGTCACCAGTATAATGCTTATCACTACCGCCGCCAATACGATAAACAAAAGAGCCGTTATAAAAATACGATTGGCCCCTTCACGGTTCTGCTCACCCTTTCTTCGGGCAACCAACGCCGATAATGCCACGTTTACCGCAAAAAACATAGCCAATCCCACAAATTTCGGTTGCGTAGTTAAGCCTACAGAGGCTACTGCTGCCGAACCTAAAGAACTTACCATGAAAGAGTCTACCAATCCCACAAAAGCAATAAAAAAGGATTCCAGCATAGCCGGCCAGGCTATCTGCAATACTTTTTTCACACTCTCTTTATCATATGCAAACATCCTCATTTTCCTCAGACTCCTCTCATCTTATTCTACTATATAGCAGTTTTTTAATTTTTTCCATAGAAAAACGTTTATTTGCAAAAAATGTTCATTAACAAACATCTCGTCAAAGCATCTCCGCTATGTTATACTATACAAAGATTGTTTTCAACACACTTTATATGAGAATAAAACTTTGGAGGTTTTTATGATACTTTTTAACTGTGATTACAACGAAGGTGCACACGAAAGCATCTTAAAACGTTTATGTGAAACCAATTTAGAACAAACCATGGGCTACGGCGAAGATCACTATTGTCAGGAAGCCGCTGCCAAAATCAAAGGGCTTTGTGCAGACACTTCCGTAGACGTACATTTTCTGGTAGGTGGCACACAGGCTAATTTAACCGTTATTGATGCAGCTCTTCGCAGCCATCAGGGTGTCCTTTGCGCAAGTACCGGACATATTAACGTTCACGAAACCGGTGCCATTGAAGCTTGTGGTCACAAGGTGCTGGCCCTTCCCTCTGCTGATGGCAAACTCACTGCCAAGCAAATCGAGGATGCCTATTTAGAGCACAAAAATAACGATGCCTTTGAACACATGGTTCAACCAAAAATGGTATACCTCTCTTTCCCTACAGAGTTGGGAACTATTTATTACAAAGAAGAGTTAGAAGCCATTTCTTCTATCTGCCGTGCCTGCCACTTATATTTGTTTATTGACGGAGCCCGCTTAGGTTATGGTCTGGCGGCTGCCGACAACGATATTACTTACGCAGACTTAGCTGCCCTTAGCGATGTATTTTACATTGGCGGTACCAAACAGGGCGCTCTGTTTGGTGAAGCCGTAGTTATTAGTCACCCTGATTTGCAACAGGACTTCCGCTATTTTATCAAACAAAAAGGTGGTATGCTTGCCAAGGGACGTTTGTTAGGACTTCAGTTCCTGACTTTGTTAGAAGACAACCTTTATATGAAACTTGCCTCTCACGCCGACCAATTGGCAGACCGGCTCAGGGATGCCTTTCGTGAGTGTGGATTCCCCTTCCTGGTAGAAAGCCGCACAAACCAGATTTTTGTTATCATGCCGGATAGTGTTCTGAATTCTTTGGCCGAAAATTATAGTTACTCCTACGACCATCGCATTGACGAAACCCACAGTGCCGTTCGCTTCTGTACCTCCTGGGCTACCACAGAAGATGCTGTTAACCAATTCATATCCGACTTACACTCCTTAAAATACTAAACATATAAAACCGCCACAGCCATGCTTCTCTCTGCACTGTGGCGGTTTGGTTATTCACTCCGACCTATCTACTCTGCCTGATGCGTCTTCCACTTTACCAAGGAAAGTCCCACCAACATTACCACCGGAAATACTATAGCCGTTAAAATACCTACCTTCAAGTTACCATCACTGGCATTTGCTACAAATCCTACCACACTGGGACCGGAGGAACATCCCAAATCTCCTGCCAAAGCCATAAAGGCGTACATGGCCGTTCCGCCTCCCGGTAGCTTCAGTGCTGCCAAGCTAAAAGTACCCGGCCAGAAAATACCTACCGTAAAACCACATAAGGCACAACCTATTAATCCTATAAACGGACTTCCCACCAAGGACGCTGTCAAATAACAAAGAACGCAAAGTACTGCACTCCCCTTCATCATTATCTGCAACGGTAATTTATCACTATACTTTCCATAAAGCGCTCTGGCGGTTCCCATAAATATGGCAAACGCACATGGACCTGCCAAATCTCCTACCGTCTTTGATACTTTTAAGCCTAACTCTGCAAATGCAGAAGCCCATTGACTCATTGCCTGCTCCGAAGCACCTGCACATATCATTAGCAAAATCAATATCCAGAAGACCTTTTGGCTTAACAATCCTTTTATGGAAATCTTTTCATTTTCACTTACAATAGGGTATATGGGTACCAGCATAAAATAGAACACGTTAAACATTGGCACAAGTGCCCACAAGCAAGCCATCAGCTTCCAACTTCCAATACCGCATACACTGAAAAAAAGCGTAGATAGCAATACCACTCCTACATGTCCCCAGCAATAAAAAGAATGCAACAGACTCATGGCCGCTTCCTTCTTTTTCGTAGGACACGCTTCCACTACCGGACTGATAAGCACCTCCATAATGCCTCCACCGATAGCATAAAGTACTACTGCAACCAAAATACCTACATACGCATTGCCCAAAAGTTGTGGCAAAATTGCCAGTCCTATCAATCCAAGCACAATACAGCCATGTCCAAATACCAACGACGGACGGTATCCCACCTTATCTACTACCTTAACCGCCAACAAATCCACCAATAGCTGTACCAAGAAGTTAAGCGTAGTAATAAAAGTAATTTTGTCCAAGCTCAAACCATAATCTGCCACAAAAGTCAAAAACAAAAGTGGTACAAAATTATTTACAATTGCCTGGCTAATATATCCAATATAACAAGCATAAATCGTATGATTATAATTTTTCCTAATACTTTGAAACATAATTCTCTCCATAACAAAACAGCACTTAATCGTGCTGCTTTGTTTTACTGTATTCTTAATGCAATCCTCGTGCCCAATAAAAATCTGCCACATTCATTCAAATGACAACCGTCTGACAAATACACTTGCCAATTCTCTGCGGTAATAGGTAGCTCATTAAAATTATCCAAGACTTCTACATTCATCTCTTCTGCCAACTGCAACACCGCATCCGCATACTCTTTAAGGTTTCCGCCATTTTCACTTTGAATCCCCTCACCATACTCAAAATACACTGTATAATTGGGAGTATTTAACATAATGGTTGCTTCCGGATAGGTCTCCTGCAAACTCTTTATCGCGGTCCGTAAAGCACCACTATAGGTGGTAATATCATAAGCATCCTCTCCGTCCACAGGATAACCGTTGAAATAATCATTTAAGCCAAGATTGAACACAAACATCAGCTTATTATCCTTTTTCTCACGATTCATAAACTTTGTAATTCCCACGCTCACCTGTTCTTCCTGCGGCAACGCTGAAACATCCCCATTAATCAAAGCCTCTGTAATCATAGGAATAGGATATTGGTCCTTTTCTCCCAGGGCGGCACTTCGTCCGCCATATCCGCAATTGTAAACATTTGCTCCGGTAAGTGAACTTACCACTTCCGGTACAGACATACTGTCCGCATAGTTTGCAATGATACTGTCACCGAAAAATACAATATCCAAACCTGCTCCATCCGGATAAGTTATCGGTTCCTCACGATACAAACGAATCAATTCCCTCATTTGATTTATTTCAGTTTCTATAGTCTCTGTTTTCAATATATATGGATGCTGATTATCACAATTACACATCAAAAACCGGGATACTGCCTCATTGGTCATTCCATCTGCTTCATAATTTGCTTTATTACAAATCAGCCACTCTTCTCCACTGAAAAAATAAGTTCCGGCATTGGGCAGACCTATCATCCACTGTGCAAACACCTGATACTCTTGCAAAATTTCTTCACATTTTTCCGGGCTCATATTTAACCAATAGGTTATCTGCGGATGTGCTAATGCTATCTCAAACTTAATCTGAGGATTCTCCTGAATCATGATTACAATATCTTCTTTTGTGGTTTTCTCCGGATCGATGCCCAAATACACTGTGGTTACCACATTCTCCGTTGCATTAATCTGATCCATAAACCAACGCATTACTTTTCCGTTAGGTATTACATAATCACAACGTACTGCCTGCATCCCACGGAAGTACATATAATCACTTTCCACATAATTGTCTGTAGGATACATAGATAGAAAGACCGTATCATAGCTTTCCTTCTCTAAACGTTCCAAATCCGGCTTCATCTTAAGATACCATCCCAGCAAAAAGGCTGCACCGAATATCAAAACCGCCAATATAATACCAACAATAATCCCTATTACTTTTTTCTTACCTTTCACAGCGTTTCGCGCCTTTCAATCACTAAATACGTATTTTTATAAAAAGGCATATACCATGCCCTAGTGTTCCAATATTTTAAAAACTCTTCCGATTTCAGTCTACGGTTAAAAAACTCTTCTTTGCAATTCGTTAAGTAACGAAGCGATTCTGCAATAAAAACTTCCTCTTCATTGTATCCTACAATAGGAACATAATGAAGCCAATTTTTATCCAGTCGAGTTTTCACAAAGGCAATCACACGATTTCCCTTACTTAATTCTGCTTTTACGGAATTCAAGTCTCCCCGCATAAAACGCACCCGAAAACCATACTCCTGCAATAGCTTTTTCAAGTTTTTGGGTAATACTGCTCCATTTTTTAATCGTCCCGGCATTTTAGCATACAGCTCATTTCCGTCTGCTTCCACCCCAAAGCTTCTTAGCACATGTGCTGAAGAAAAACCTGAACATTCCGTACTTCTCTGCAACGCCAAGCGGTTTTTGTTTTGTAAGAGAAAACTTTTTTCACCGGCACTTTTATGAAAGTTCGGCTTGGCAAAGCCTATAATAAGCCAATCCAAAACTGCAATAATAATTATTATACTTATTACGAGGATTAATAATCCTATTACCAGCTTCATGCTCTTTCTCCTACCCGCTTCCTCACTGCAACCATACAGCTACATGGTTTCATAAATCACAAATTGATTCTTTCCTTTGCGCTTTGCTTCATATAGTGCCGCATCTGCCTTGGCATACAATTCTTCCAGTGTCTCACCGTCGGAAGGATACAAACTGACACCTACACTACCGGACAAATCCAAATCTGAATAATCCACACAAACATTACGAATAGCGGTTAATAACTCCCGCGCCTTCTTTCTGGCAGCTACCACACCACCGCTGTTTCGCATAAATGCAAAGAACTCATCACCACCGACTCTTCCTACAATATCGCTATCTCTAAAACACTTCCTCATGGCCTTGGCAAGTAATGCTAAAAATTCATCTCCTGCCTGGTGTCCAAAGGTATCATTTACCTGTTTAAAATTATCCATGTCCACCATGAACAATACATGCTTTTGCTTTGCTTCCTCTTCCAACACCTGACGGATATATTCCATACTAGTTTCTCTGTTTAGAAGCATGGTCATCTTATCCATTCTGGCAGCTACTACCAGTTCCTGTTCTTCCTGTTTGATTGCATCAATATCCTTTGCGGAAAGCATCACACATAAATGCTCGCTATCAACATCAATTAAAAATCTCACTTCATTGTGCACCCAACGTTGAGAACCGTCCGGCATAGTCCGCTGATATTCAAAGGAAATACCGCTTTCTCCCTGTGCATAAATCTCTCTCAGCCGTTGTTGCGTAAAATTACTATAAAAATCCGCAGCTTCGCACGTTTTATCCACCATAGAATCTACTGCGGTCTGACATAACTCCTCTACCGTATAACAGGTTTGCAAAGTCACCTCACCAATAGTACGCTTACGCTGGGTAATGATTCTCCAACCATCCACATCAATATAAGATACCGCGTATGTATCCGCCGGCAATTCAAAAAGATATCTCAACGCCTGCTGATATCTTTGTCTTGCCCTATACTCCTTGGTAATATCCTTTGTAATACCTAAAATACCAACCTGCTTGCCTGTTTCATCTCTCAGAATATACTTGGAAGTAGAACCATATCTTGCCTGCCCCTCTTCCTCTGTAATGGGTTCAATATATCCTTCCAAATCTTCATCTGCAGCAAGAAGCTTTTGGTCGTCACCCACGTATCTTTTTGCTAAGCTTTCGTCCTCAAAAATTTCCAAATCCGTGTGACCGACAATATCTTCAACAGACTCCTTTCCTACCATTTTTACAAAGGGCTTAGAAGCTGCTATATATGTTGAATCTGAATTTTTTACAAAAACCATGTCCTTTGTACTCTTCAACATGGCTTGAAAAGCTGCATTTATAAGTACACAATTTTCTTTATTCATCTATGCACTCTCCTAAAAATTTTATCCATTTTATTATAGTACATTCGTGCGTATATTTCAATGTTTCCCCTAACAATCTATTCTCCAAAACCTGCCATTTCTTTCATTTGTAAGGCACCATAATATGCATATTTCGGTTCATAAGTTGTATCAAACAGCATGGGACTACGTTCTTTTCTCCAGGACAACTTATCTGTAAATCCCCAGAAGGTCAGAGAATCCATCTCTACCTTTCCCTCCTCTGCCAGCTGAAGCAGGCCACTTATCAGATTATAGTAGTAACGCCCCTGTGTTTGCAGATTTTCTTCCGTGGGTTTCTTAATATTGGTCCAACTACCTAAACACACATCTAATTCCGTTAAATTTACCTTCAGCCCCGTACTTCCCAATCTTTCTACCGTTGCAAAATAATCCTCCAGATTATCCTCTGTATACAAATGGGCCTGAAAACCAATACCGTCAATTAAATAATTGCCATTCTCGTCCACCAGAGTCTGCACAAAATCATACAAGGTCTCCGTTTTAAACTGCTCATTATAATCATTGTAATACAAATCAATATACTCCGGCGCATACTTGTCCGCATAATAAAATGCATACCACAAATAATCCTCACCAATGGTTTGCAGCCACAGGCAATCGCGCATGGTACCATCCTCCATCCACGCCTCATTCGCCACATCATAAGCATAAAAAAGTTCAAGGTATCCCAACTCTTCTAATTCCTCAAATATCTGTTTGGTATAGCTTTCTAAACGTTCCAGCATTACTTCTCTGCTTACCAAGGCACCGGATGTATTAAAATCCACATAAAATATCCAGCTTGGGGTCTGGCTATACCACACAATCGTATGACCTCTTACTGCCATACCATTATCCTTACACCATTTTAACAAGGTTTTAGCGGTAGAATCAAAGTTCACTACCAATTCTCCGGCCTTTTTGCTTGCATTCTTATCCAAAATATAATCCGGCTTCATCTGATTTTCAAAGGTAATACTGTTAAAATTATCTTTGATGATTTTCTCGCAACGTTTGTTTCGAATCATCTGTTCTGTCAAACAAGTACCTGCCTTTATATTATAAGTTGCATATAAGCTTTTTAGTGTCTCTGTTATTTCTACGCCCTCTTGTAAAGACGCATCCTCCTGTGTATCTTCCTGATTTTCAGTAGTACCCTCCTGTGTCACATCACTACCTTGTACGCTATTTCCCACCTGCTCTTGCTCAACAGGGGCTGCAGAGCAAGCCGCCAGCGAAAGTACCAAGCCTATTATTAACAAACTTTTTAACCATCTTTTCATTCTACCGTTCCTCACTTCTACGCTTATAATTGTTATTACTCGTTTATTATAGAATTGCGACACATAATTTTCTTTCCATTTCTTGTGTTTTTATATCCATTCTTTGCGTTTTCTCCACAAAAAACGCAGGAAGTTCCCCTCCTGCGTTACCTTGTTTCTTTATTACTCTTCTTTTAAAATTCCCCGACACCGCCCTCGCTTGACAATCGACGCTAGGTAGTAAAAATACATGGTCATAATACATGTGTAACATTACTGGGCGTACCTTGTAAAAACCGGGATTCGAACCCTATATGCAGCCCGGCATATACCATGAGGTGCAATTCATTCTCAATTGCAAGAGATCGCATCCGCCTTATCAAACTACCAACTTTTATTAAATCAGTTCTGTGGTCCAGTTCAGTTCCTGAATCTTCTCATCTGTTTCACGAAGCGCTTTGGACAAACTATCCACTTCTTTCTGAATCTTTGCCACTTCGATAGTACTCATAATCTTAATTTCTGTTTTGGAATATCTGGCAACCTTCTCACTAGAACGGTCCAAAAAACTTCTCATAATGGAAATTTTCTGCTTCAGGCAGTCTCTTTTCGCAATATAATCCGTCAAGGTTTTGCCCTCGAATTCTGTTACATTATTGGTATGATTAATTCTGGCAATCAACTCCTCCAAACGCACAAAATCTCTGTTCAATTCCTCCAACAAAGCCTTTGGATCTTCTGCCGGCTCTTCGCCTTCTTGCACCTTGGCATTATTATTTAATCTGGTACCAAGCTCCGCAATCCTTCTCTGTAAATCTGCTCTCTCTGAAAGCGCTGTTGCTAATTTCATAGTTTCATCTCCTATCAAACTCTTAATTTCTGCAATATTTATGGTGCCGTACGCTGACCTTACTTATTTATTCAACCACACCATATCTCTGTTAATGGATGCTAAATCTTTAGCTCCGCACATACCCATGGTATCTGCCAATTCCCCGCCAATCTTCTCAATAAGCAGTTTTACGCCTTCCTCTGCTCCACCATATACAGCCGGCACAAAGGGACGACAGATAATCACTGCATCCGCCCCCAAAGCCAATGCCTTAAACACATCCACACCACTGCGGATGCCACCGTCTACAAATATCTTCATACCACTACCCTTCAAGGCAGCTACAATATCCTCCAAAACCTCTGCAGTCGCCGGACATTGATCTAAAACTCGTCCGCCATGGTTGCTTACCACAATCGCTGCCGCACCGGCTTCCTTTGCCTTTAAAGCACCCTTTACGGTCATCACACCCTTCGCAATGAAAGGCACATCCACCATCTGTGTAATCTCTTGTAACTGTTCCACCGTTTTACTTCCTGCGGGCGGATTCATTCCTTTTAGGAAAGGCAAGCCTGCTGCATCAATATCCATAGCCACTGCGAAACTGCTGGACTCCTTCACCAGATTCATCTTCTCCTGTATGGTTTCCATATTCCATGGCTTAATAGTAGGCACACCACAGCCACCTGCTGCCTGAATGGCTTTACATGCGCCTTTTACTACATCAGGATTCAAACCATCTCCGGTAAATGCTGCAATACCGTTCTCCGCACACGCCTTTAGCAAAATATTATTATAGGACATATCGTCATATTTATCACCATAGTGCAAAGTCACCGCTCCTACAGGACCCACAAAAAATGGGTACTTAAATTTCTTGCCAAACAATTCCAATCCTGTATCCGGTGTACTATTTTCGCAAATGGTATCCATATTCACACGGATTTCCTGCCATTTTTCGTAATTACGAATGGCAGTATCACCTACTCCCTTTGCTCCCGGCCCCGGAATATGATTAGAACACGCCCTACCATTACAAACAGGACATGCCTTACAATTATTCCCCATAGCTTCCCTTGCATTTGCTAAAACCTCTGCGTAATTCATATTTGTATCCTCCCACTTCCCTTGTACTTTCATTCTATTATAAAACGTAATCCTTCCTGCGTCAAACTACTTACAAGATTAATAAAAACTTCCACTAATTCACACTCTCCATATCCGAATACTCCATCCATGACTGCCCACCATCAAAAGAATGGGCATATATAGTAAATTCCTGCAACACACTTTCTATATCATATTCTGAAACATCCTTCTTTAAATACGCTTGGTAATCCTTGAGTTCCATATAATCCGGGTAACTCAACAAAACATATGTAATGGCACAATTCTCCTCATCTACTAATGCATACTCATATATGTAGTCAAATCCGTCCACTGCTACATATGCCGGCAAGGAATAAGACTCCTCATCATATTTTACTTGCCGGGTAACAGACTCTTCCCGGAAGGTAATCGTACATTCTATTTGGGATAGACGTTCTACTTCTGCCTGATACTTATCTTCACTGTACTGACTCTGCAAAATAATATATCCATCCGTATCAAATAATCCGGTTTTCAGGTATGAGACAAATTCAGAATTTATCATCTCCTCCGCACCGTCCGGGAAGACAAATAATCCACTATCTAAATCACCACTATAATTCTCCAAATAGTAGGACTTATCATAGTTCTCTATTCCTGAAATCGTTTCTGCAGGGGAACTTTCCGCCCATGCTATCAATGCAATCAAAAATAATACTCGCATTCCAAAGCTTGCAACTGCTACCACCAACATCAGCACCAATACCTTACATGCTGTAACAAACTTACTATGTTTGACCATTTTGCCTAAAACACCATTCACATGTAATCCAAGTACTGCCATACTTGCAAATGCTAATACCGATAATACATAGCACACAAAAGAAGCAATCCCCGGCTGATATGTAAACGTTTGAATGGCAAGAAGCACTGTCATTAATACAATACCAATCAAACTGATGCACCTTACCCAACGCAGCAATCTACTACTCTGCTCATTAGCATATCCGGCTATCTTGGCAGCCACTTCTTTTTCCCGTACCTTATCCTCTCCTCTTTCCGTTTTCCTCTCTCCATCAATAATCTCATCAATACCCACTTGGTAAAATGATGCTAATTCAACTAACAACGACAGTTCCGGCATATTCTTGCCGTTCTCCCAACGGGAAACCGAGCGATTTGATATATTAAATTTTTCTGCCAGCTGTTCCTGGGTAAGACCTTTTTCACGTCTTAAGTCTTTTAAGAAACAACCTACTTTTTTCTGGTCCATTTCACGACCTCCTTTCACCGACAGAATAACAAATCATTTCCATTTTTTACACGACACAAAGCGAGAATTTACGTATTTTTCCACAAAATCCCTTTTTTCACATCCATGTACCCCAAAACACCATCCCAAGTCCTATCGAAAGAACCACACTGAAAACAAGCCCCAGCACACAAGTGGTCACGGCAAATCGGTCAAACACTTTTCCAAGCTTTTGGTTCCACATCACATGGCAAACCTTTTCTTTCTGATACAGCTTCTCTTCTAGTATCCCTTCCTTTGGAAACATACAAGGATACTCCTCTCCCTCTACCAGATAATAAGCCACCTGAAACTTACTGTCCTTTACCGGACCGTTTCGTAAAAATTGTGCTTCCTTTCGCTTAGAAAATAGTAGCACTACTGTGGCAAGTACAAAACCCATAGCAAAGAGTGTCGCAAAAATAAATAACAGGATTCCTCCACCCAGCATTATGTAATAGGGACTGACGTTTAAAATCAGACAGAGCACTATGACAATTATAATTATAATAATGAATTCCATAAAGTACCTCTCCTCAATTCAAATCCTTTATATTCAATATAGTTAGAATATAAAACTTACCTGAACTCCCCACTTCTTACCTGCACCATATAATTCTCAATACCCTTTTCTTCCTCCTCATCATAAACATATTGCAACTTCTCTGCCACTTCTCGTGCTACCTCTCCAAACAAGTATAACATCTCAAAAGTAGCCTCCCACAGATGCCCATAATCTGCATCCGAATAAGTTTTTGTAAATCTCTCATATATCTTTGCCGGCAGGTACTTCTTAAAATACTTTCCATTCTTACCGACCGACACTGCAAAGTCATAATTTACACCCACATACCATTCCAACATCACTATCAACATGTCACGGACAATATGATTCATCTCTATTACATAAGACAATTCTTCTCTGGCAATCCCCTTCGCCACATTATTCAGGCACCAATGAAACTCGTTGCAGCAATCCGAAAATAATTTCTGATTTGGCTGTTTCACATACCAAAAATCCGGCTTCACATTAATCTCCGGAAAGGTTCCATCCTTGTCCAAAAGTAAAACAGCCGGTTCTCCATCGTCCTCATAAACGTAAGAAGTTATGGTCAGGTCTATTCTGTTTCCATCTGGAAATACCATCAAATATACATAATTACCATCATTGTCCGGCGGAATTAACTGCATACTTTCCGGTTTCTGCACTATAGCCGGCTTACCGAATTTCTCCTCTATCCAAGTCATGTTATCCCAATATGTAGTCACATCTTTTACAAAATATACCACATCGAAATCCTGATATTTATCTTTCGGACAATCCGGATTTGCCCTGGAACCTGACATCAAAACTGCTCTGATGTTGTCATCTTCTTCTGCCACATTTAATATAAGTTCTATCATCTCCTGCGGTGTTCTCATTCTATACTCCTCCTACGAAAACCTTTGCTTATCCATAGTCCATTATTTCCTGCTTTTCCGACCGACTATCTGTTCCAACATATATCCCGCAAACCAGGTTGCCACAGAATTATTTACAGCCATGGCTTCATCGGTTTGATATTCCTTCAATGCCGCTGCAACCAATGCTTTGTATTCCGGCTTTTCCAGAGATTTCTTCGCCCACTCGCCGCCTTCCTGCTTGGACAAAATCAAACCTTCCCTTTTATATGCCAGTACCCTGCACAAATTCAAAGTAATATATACCGGATTTTCTATGATTTCCTCCTCTGCGCCGGCAATATCATTCCAAGTACTATCCATATAAGCTTCACTGCTCACCTCAGAAAAGACCTCTTTGAATTCTTTCCCATAAAGCGTCTTGCCTCTGTGATATATAATCGTAATATGTGCCGCCAAATCCTTATCCGTCCCATTCATCCTTTCCACATAATCCTCCGGATTGGACTTATACCAATTCAAATGCGCTATAGAAAAATGAAGCTCGAAGGGTGTAGGATATACAAAGGGATTACACACCGTTTCCTTGATAATGCTCATTTCAATGCCTTTTTCCGGTGCCCTCTCATTCAATGTCACCACCATATCCATAAATTTACGTTTATGCGCTTTGGAAACCTCGTCCTTTACTACAACCAGTAAATCGACATCACTTTTCCGGGCGTTAAAACAACCCATAACCGCAGAACCGTGCAAATATATGCCTGTCAGGTTGTCACCTAGAATGCTTTGACTTTGCATCACAAAATCCTTCAATAAATTGTCTAAATCAAACATATTGGCGTTACTCCTTCTTTGAAATGCAAAGTATTATACTTCCCTTTGGTCACTTGGAAATCCATTAAACCATGCTCTTTCCTCAAAAGCACGTTTCCTTGGTATTACTGGTGGATTCTCCGCAATGCCGATAGGTAAAAAACATTTATCTCTATATGCATTTATCCTCTGTGTTAATACACACATTATGGCAGGTGCCGTTTCTCCATCGTTTCTCTTTCTTTTTCATGCTTAAGTAAGTCTCAAAAGACTAATCTCCTCTTTTTTTAGCATACCACTTTCATGCCGTATCATGTATGCTTTTGCTTCTTCGCTACATTTAATAAAATATATTTTCCCATTCTCTTCTACAAATGCTGTATTGCTTTCCATGGCAAGTCCATCTATATTCTTCTCTTTCATCAGTATCTCAAAATCTTCGACTCTATCTTCATAATGAGGACAATATGCATAATTATGTATACTCAACATACCATTTGCCCACCCATATGTTGCCCCTTCTCTCACCATGGCCAACTCACTATCCGTACATCCGCACTGAAACCAACATATTGCGCCTGCACTTATTCCCATCAGAATAGCCGTATCCTTCTTATATACCTCTTTTAATATTGTATCCAGACCATATTTTTTCCAGATATTCATCATGAAAATAGTATCTCCACCACCAACATAAATGATATCCGCCCAAAATACTATATCTTTTATCTCTTCATCATTGTATATCTTAGTTGCTAGTTGCAATGACCTGACCTTACAATCCATTTGTGAAAATGTTGCAGTAAACTTTTCAATATATCCATCTGCATCGTTACTGGCTGTACCAACAAATAATACATTGGGTGCTGTAGTATTCAGCATCTTAACAACATATTCATTTATCGCTTTTGTTGATTCTAAATCTCCACTTGAAATTGCTACTATTCTTCCCATAACCAGCTCCCTACATTTCCAAATCTTTCAGCTTATACTCTTTCATCATAGTTTCCTCCAACTAAATTTAGGTAGTGTCAAATACTACCTCTTATTTATTATTAAAAACCTTGATTTATAGGGCGTTTGCAAAGAAAAAGAGCAATGACCTCCCTTTTTTGGTATAATGTCAATCGCCAAACCAACATCAAACACAAAGGTGATTATTGCTCATGAACATTATACTTTATTTACTTCAAACAATTCAATACCTTTATCAGCAAAA
>JAZRAX010000029.1:0-100997 GCA_045634745.1 Acetatifactor sp.
TTTAGCACTTGCTTTACATCCCATTCCACCTTCTACAACTCTTATAACTGCTTCGAGTTTTTCTTGGTATGAATATTTAGCCATAAAAATGCACCTCCAAATGTTAGATATAATTTGTCTAACATTTGGGGTGCACTTCAACGTATCAGACCTTTTCTTTATTTACTTACAGCTTACATACAAAAGTTCCGGCCTCCTTGGGAAGTTTTAGAACCCCATTTACCATATTTTTCTCAAAGACCTTCCTTACCTCTTCCGCTGTCAGCTTGCACCGCTTCGCAATGGTAATCCCTGAGAAAACATAATCCACCAAATCCTGTGCATCCGTAACCTCCAAGGCGTCAATGTACTCCAACATCTTTACCTCGGAAAAATACGGTGCCAACTTACCTGCACCATTTTGCAAACTAAAACTGAGATTATAGTGGCAGTCCACACCATAAGGCTTCAACATCTCATCCACCCGTTCCATGATGCCATGCTCTCCACCCGTGGCACAATAGAATTTACCACCCGGTTTTAACACCCTTGCCACCTCAGACAGCCCCTTTTGCAAATCAGGCACATGGTACAACATCATATTTGCAATGACCACATCAAAGCTATTCTCTTCAAAAGGAATATCCTGAATATCCACCTGATGATACGTTACATTGGGTAAATCTCCCACATTCCCGCGTGCTGTAGCAAGCATCCCCTCCGAAAAATCCGTCAAAATCAGTTCGGAACATTTCGAAATAATATCCTTATGTCCTACCCACATAATGCCACTGCCACAGCCCAGCTCCAAAACACGCATACCATCTTCAATTTCATAATTTGAAGCAAGCCAGTTTCCGAATCCCTGCTTATTCACAGAATATTTGTCATGTATAGAGATTCTGGTATTTAAATTTGATGCATTTTGGTATTGATTTTGTACCGATTCCTTATGATTCATTGCAATCATGTTATTTCCTCCTTAAATACCTTTGCGAAAACAAATCACCCGATTCGCTTCCTCAAATCCCATAGCCATATGGAATTTAAAACTATCTGTATTATCTAACTCGCAGTCGCTGGCAAATTCTGTGCATCCTTTTTCCTTTGCCCACTTTTCACACTCCTGCAACAGTTCCCTCGCAACCCCTGCGTGCCTAAACTCTTCTTTCACAAAAATGCCTTCCAAATAACCTACCGGAGAGGTATCCGTCCCTTCCACATAATCATGGCGAAGCTGGCATTGTGCAAAGCCTGCTGCTTCCTCCTCTACATATTTTAGAAAACATGCTGCTTCCTCGCTACTGACAAGTTCTGCAAATTCTTCCGCCAATTCTTCTAGAATATTATCTTCCCACATTTGTATAGCTAATTTAGCCAATGTAATTGCATCTTCTTTTGTGGCTTTTTTAATCATTGTTTAAAATCTCCTTTTCTCCCTAACACTACACCACCGGTATCGCACCCAATCCCATTGCATAGGAAATCAAATATAACAGGAACAAATGCAAGGGATAAAACAAATAAAAGAAATACTTCATCTTCATACCACGCTTGCCGTTGTAAAATCCGATAAACAAAAAAGCCAGAGGAGCGGGTATTTCCCAAATAAAACTCAAGGCACCGCCAAGCATCTGATATACTTTGAAGTGACGTAGGAAATACAGCACCATAATAGGTATGATACCCTTAGCACCATAATCTGTTTTCAAAAACTCCGCCAATACCGCACCTAAAACAAAGCAGACACCCCAAGCTCCAACTTGGCCCACCTTGTTAGAAATCTTCTCTTCTATTACCTTACATCCGTACATAGTAAGCATACCAATAAGCAAGGTAATCATTACATTTTGGTATCCCCAATAAAAAGCCTCCCCGGCAAAAACTAAGTCAAAAGGAATTTCTGATAATAGTGCAAATGCCGTCATTCTAAGCAAATACTTTTGCAAATTTTTCGTCCGAAGAAATCCCTCTACCAGCAAAAAGCTAAAAATAGGAAATGCAATTCGACCAATGATTCGCGTTGCGCGCATAAGATAATATAAATTGTTGTACTGCTCTATAAACTGTGGTGTTACTCCACCGAACACTTCCGGATTCTCACCCATATACAGTAACTTCTTGGTTAACACGCTTGCTCCAATATGATCAATCAGCATAGTTATAATCGCAATCCATTTTAACGCACTGCCGGTCAGTCCAAACTTTTTTTCTTCCATTTCTTCTACCTCAAGTCCTTAAATATCAGACCCTTTCCTATTTTCAAAAGACTTCTGTCTCCACTTGACATGAATTCTTCCGTTAAATAGCAACAAGGGAAAGCCACAGCCTTCCCCTGCTACTTTATCCCTATTATAACACGCATCATATTCCTTGCAAACCTTAGTTTCCAGCCTTACCTAACTCTGCATTATTTCATTTAGAATCCAAACTTTTACCCAACCTTATATCCGGTGCCCCACACTACCTTCAAATATCTGGGTTGTCTTGGATTGACCTCAATTTTTTCTCTAATGTGACGGATATGTACCGCTATGGTATTGTCCGCGCCGATAGGTGTCATTTTCCAAATATTTTCATAAATATCATCTACGGAAAATACTTTGCCCTTTTCCATTACCAAAAGCTTCAAAATTTTATACTCAATAGGTGTCAAACGTACTTCACGCTTGGCTACAGTCACTTTTCTGGTGCTGTCATTAATTTCCAAATCATCCACTTTATAAATCTGGTCAATATTTTCGCAGATATTTACCAGTACCATATAACGACGCAGCTGGGATTTTATTCTTGCCATTAACTCTAACGGACTGCATTCCGTAGTACAATAGTCGTCCGCACCGGCATTCAAAACCTTCACCTTTGATAAGTCGTCCTTCTTGTCCGAAACCACAATCATAGGCATATTACTGACGCCTCGAATACTTTTTACACATTCCACACCTTCATCTATACCTTTTGCACCGATAACTACATCCAGAAGCAAAAGCTGTGCTATATCCTGCTTCAGCAGCTCTACCAATTCCTCATAGTTTCTTGCCACCAGCACTTTTAATCCTTCATTATCAAATAATGGCTTCATAATATTTACAATCCCTGTGTGATTATTATACACAATTATACTCGCATTCATCTTTACAACCTACCTTTCCTGTAATAATATTGCTTGTCTCAATATCCTTTACAATACTCCATGGTTTGTACATCCTTACAACCCTATCATGCACCTTTGCCTCATCAAATTCGCATATATTTTGCATAAAATTTGCATCATTTCTTTTAAGAAATTTGAAAGGCATCAAAAAAGAACCTTCTATACTATTAGACAGTAGAAAAGGTTCTTTGGTTACAATATTTATTTATGTTATATGTTTTATTTTGACCGAATCAGTCATCAGCATCTAATAATATACTTCCTCCAACACCAGTCCCTTACCAGGCACTAATTCTCCGGCATTTTCACGCTTCTTGGATTCCAAAATTATCGGTATGGATTCCGGGCTATGTTGACCCTTTCCCACTTCCAAAAGCGTTCCTACCAGAATACGAATCATATGATATAAGAAACCATTGCCCATGAACGTAAAGGTAATCAAATCTCCTTCCTTCACGATTTCTATAGTGTCAATCCTTCGGACGGTAGATTTTTTCCCCTTCTTGGTAGAGGTAAATGCTTTAAAATCATGCTCTCCTAAAAAATATGTGGCGGCTGTCTTCATTGCCTCTATATCCAATGCATCTTCCACGGTATGACTATAACGTCTCCAAAACACATTTGGGATACTACTATTCCAAACATGATAACAATATCGCTTTCCCTTCGCATTCAATCTGCTGTGAAAACGTTCCGACACCTCTGCAATCTCCACCACTGCTATATCCTCCGGCAAATACTGATTCATATATTGCAACATATCCTGCAAATCCATTGTACTAGAGGTATGAAAATTTACAATCTGTCCCCGGGCATGTACCCCCGCATCAGTCCGTCCACTTCCCTGCACCGTAATCTCTTCCTCACACATACGGCTGAACAGTCTTTCCAATTTCCCTTGTATAGTATTGTCTGAGGTCTCCTGCTTCTGCCAACCCTGATAACGGGTTCCCTCGTAGGTTACCTTGATACGGATATTACGTGTCATACTTTCCCTCTTCACATCTCTAACACCTTTATGCGTCTACTCTGCTACAGTGCCTGCCGCTTCCTCGATAATTGCATCCACAATTTCATAAATTTCTTCACGTCCCTGCTTTGTTGTCGCAGAAAACGGAATCATAATGGTATCCTTCTCCACCTGCAAGGTGTCACGTATTAGTTTCAACTGCTTCTGTACCTGACTACGATTGATTTTGTCCAGCTTGGTAGCAATAATAATCGGCTTATATCCGTGGTTAAGTACCCAATCATACATAATGCAATCATTCTCAGAAGGCTTATGACGAATATCAATCAACAAAAATACCACCTTTAACTGTTTAGACTTATGCAAGTAATCTTCAATCATCTTCCCCCACTGTGCCTTAACCTTTTCATTTGCCTGAGCATAACCATAACCCGGCAAATCCACATAATAAATAGCATCATTTATATTATAAAAGTTAATAGTCTGGGTTTTACCGGGCTGAGAACTGGTTCTTGCCAAAGATTTACGATTCATCAACGCATTAATCAAAGAGGATTTACCCACGTTACTCTTTCCTGCAAAAGCCACCTCCGGCTTTGTATTTTCCGGCAACTTACTTGTTACACCGCATACTGTTTCCAAACTGACATTCTTAATAACCATTTCTTCTCTCCTAAAAAACGCCGCCTTACTCAGGCGGCGCTTATGACTACTACACTAGACTTCTTCACGAATGGTTATGGGATCACCCAAACCTTCTACAGCATCCTTAGTAATGATACAGGTCTTGATAGACTCGTCGGAAGGAATCTGATACATAACATCCATCATGACACTTTCCATAATAGAACGTAAGCCTCTGGCTCCTACTTTACGCTCCAAAGCCTTCTCTGCGATAGCTTCGATTGCATCTTCTTCAAACTGGAGTTCTACATCATCAAACTCAAAAAGCTTCTGATACTGCTTAATTAATGCACTCTTCGGCTCCTTTAAGATTCTTACCAATGCTTCCTTATCCAAGCCCTGCAATGCTACATTAATAGGTACACGGCCTACGAACTCCGGAATCAAACCAAACTTAACGAAATCCTGCGGTGTTACTTCTTCAAACAACTCACCGATTTCCTTGTTTGTCTTCTGCGCCAATTCCGTATTAAAACCGATAGACTTACGATCTAAACGGGCTTCTACGATTTTTTCCAGGCCATCGAATGCACCACTGCAAATAAACAGAATATTTGTAGTATCAATCTGAATCAATTCCTGATGAGGATGCTTTCTACCGCCCTGAGGTGGTACACTTGCAACCGTACCTTCGATAATCTTCAGAAGTGCCTGCTGCACACCTTCACCGGATACATCCCTGGTAATGGATACATTTTCGCTCTTCTTGGTAATCTTATCAATTTCATCAATATATACAATACCAAGCTGCGCTCTTTCCACATCATAATCTGCTGCCTGAATCAGCTTAAGCAGAATATTCTCAACGTCCTCACCAACATAACCTGCCTCGGTAAGTGTCGTAGCATCTGCAATGGCAAAAGGTACGTTAATAATCTTTGCCAGTGTCTGTGCCAGATAAGTCTTACCCGAACCGGTAGGTCCAATCATAATAATATTACTCTTCTGAAGCTCTACATCATCCAGATCCTTATGTGCCATTACTCTCTTGTAATGATTGTATACTGCAACCGAAAGCACCTTCTTCGCTTTCTCCTGACCAATGACATACTCATCCAGAAAGCCCTTGATTTCTCTCGGTTTCAATAAATTAATATCATAATCTGCAGATATATCTTCTTCTAAATCTCCCAATTCTTCTTCCAGAATGTCCTCACAAATATCAATACATTCATCACAAATGTAAACCCCATTAGGTCCTGCAATTAATTTACGCACCTGACTCTGTGTTTTTCCGCAAAAAGAACAACGGACATCGTTTCCTGCCATCTTTCCTGCCATTCCTTTACTCCTGTTATCTGTTTCCTAACAAATATTATACGGAAGCGTGAGATACAATTACCTTATCAATCAAGCCGTACTCACAAGCTTCCTGTGCAGTCTTCCAATTATCACGCTCAGTATCTGCACATACGGTTTCATAATCTCTTCCGGTATTTTCTGCCAGAATACGATTTAACTTTTCCTTCGTCTTTAAAATATGCTTTGCAGCAATTTCAATTTCTGTAGCCTGACCCTGGGTACCGCCAAGAGGCTGATGAATCATTACCTCTGCATTAGGAAGTGCATATCTCTTGCCCTTTGCACCGCCTGCCAAAAGGAACGCGCCCATACTTGCCGCCATACCGATACATACAGTAGAAACGTCACACTTAATATACTGCATGGTATCATAGATAGCCATACCTGCGGTTACGCTACCGCCCGGGCTATTAATATACAAATGGATATCCTTCTCCGGATCCTCTGACTCCAAGAACAACAGCTGTGCCACAACAAGGCTTGCTGTCACTTCATTTACTTCCTCTCCCAAGAAAATAATTCTGTCTTTTAAAAGTCTTGAATAAATATCGTAAGATCTTTCACCCTTACTGGTTTGCTCAATGACATAAGGTACTAAACTCATAACTTCCTCCTATCTTACAACCATAAACAGAGGATTTAAGAAATCTTAATCCTCTGTTTTATAAATCCAATATTTACTAGTCTTGGTTTATTTATCCAAAACTATTCAGCATCTTCTGCATCTTTCTTTGCTTTTGCAGTCTTCTTAGCTGCAGGCTTTGCTTCCTTTGCGTTCTCAACAACAAACTCTACCGCCTTGCTGATGCAGATATCTTCCATAACCTGCTTCTTACCACCTTCGCCAAGTAATTCCTTCACCTTATCAGCTTCCATCTTGTAAGCTTCAGCCATCTTAGTTACTTCTGCTTCAAAATCTTCTTCGCTAGCTTCCATCTTCTCAGCAGCTACAACTGCTTCCAATACTAAACGAGACTGGATTCTCTTCATAGCCTGAGGCTTCACCTGCTCAAGCAACGCCTGAGGAGTCAAGCCGGTAAACTGCATGTACTGCTCCATAGAAAGACCCTGAGACTGAATTCTCTGTGCGAAATCTTCAATCATCTGTCTCTGCTGGGTTTCTACCATTGCATCCGGAATCTCCATGGTTGCATCTTCAATAATTGCATCGATAACAGCTTCTTCCTTAGCATTCTTAGCATCCTCAGCCTTCTTATCAGCGATTCTCTTCTTAATGCTTTCCTTGTATTCTTCAAAGGTATCGTATTCAGATACTTCACTTGCAAATTCGTCATCCAATTCAGGAAGCTCTTTTTCCTTGATTTCCTTTACAGTACACTTAAATACTGCTGCCTTACCTGCCAACTCATCTGCCTGGTAATCTTCAGGGAAGGTAACATTTACATCTGTCTCTACGCCGATTTCTGCGCCGATAAGTGCTTCTTCAAAGCCCGGAATAAATGCACCGGAACCGATGGTCAAAGGATAATCCTCGCCCTTACCGCCTGCAAATGCAACACCATCTACAAATCCTTCAAAGTCGATAACAGTCATATCGCCATCTTTTACTGCTCTGTCAGTTACAGGAATGGTTCTTGCACTGTTTTCTCTTTCTGTAGCGATTTCTGCATCAATTTCAGCATCTGTTACATCAACATCAATCTTATCTACCTTAACACCCTTATACTTACCTAAGGTTACTTCCGGCTTCAAAGCCACTTCTGCAGTAAAGATAAAAGGCTTTCCTGCCTCTAACTGAACTACTTCAATCTTCGGTGCAGATACGATGTCTTCTGTACACTCATCCAATGCCTTTTCGTAAGCATCCGGAATCAGTTCGTTTGCAGCATCTTCATAGAATACTTCCTTACCGTACATCTGCTCAATCATCTTACGGGGAGCTTTACCCTTACGGAAGCCCGGGATGCTGATTTTACTCTTGTTCTTCTGATATGCGCTTTCAATTGCCTTATCCAACTCTTCAGCAGGAACTTCAATTGTAAGCTTTGCCATATTCTTTTCTAATTTTTCTACCTGTAAACTCATGGTTACATTTCCTCCTTCATTGCCCCTGTGTAGGCTCTATTGAGATATGCTGATTATTCAAAGCCATGCAAATTTACAAAACAAGGACTAGCAAGCCAGCTTGCTAAGGACTTGTTTTATAAATTTATATGGCGAGAAGCATAGTCACAGTCATTTTACGATTATAGCATATGATTTTCAAATCTGCAAATGTTTTTCACAAGATTAAACTATAAATTGAGAATTTTTGCCATATATGACCTTACTGCTCACTCCGGACAGCATACCTATCTTACCGGACAAGGCACTGATGACTCCCTGCGGAGCATCCATCACAATACTGATAATATTCATATGGCGCTCTCTATGTGGGATTCCCATGCGTCCGATAATATACTGACTATACTCATGCAACAAATGATTTAATTTATCAACAGAATCACTGTTTTCCACGATAATTCCGATCAGTGCTACTCTGGTTTCCATATTTCCTCCTCCGAAAAAATCATTCCCTCTTACTTATATTTTCCTACGCTACACTTATTTTACATGTGTTGCCATAAGCACAATATTGTCCTTTGTCTTTTCAGAAATATATTGTGCCACGCGCTCCCTATTTGCCTCGTCAAGTCCATTATAAGGCTCATCCAACAAAAGAACATCCCTGCCTGCCACCACAGCACGAACTAACGCCACCCGTCGCTTCATACCGCCACTCAATTCCTTGCAGGGCTTGTATATATCCTCCTTCAAAAGAAGACTGCTCAATGCCTTTTCGGCTTCTTGTACATTACCGGTCACCAACTCCACATTTTTCAAAGCACTGTATTCTTCACAAAGCCGGTCCTCTTGAAACAAATAACTTATTCCCTGTCCTGCCAAATGAATGTCACCACAATCCGGCCGCTCTAATCCGGCAATCAATCGAAACAGTGTGGTTTTCCCACTTCCCGAAGGACTGTGAAAGGTATACACCTGTCCATGACAATATTTTGCTGAAAAATCCTCCAAGATCTTTTGACCGGAATAAGCTTTGCTGACATGCTGTAACTCCAGATTCTCCCGGGAACTTTGGCTTTTCGCAATTCCTTTACAGGATGGTTCCCATGCGAAGAAAAGATTGCCCAATCCTTTTACCAGCCGTTCAAAACCCACACTAAGTAAAATCACTACTACTGTCCACGCCAATACACCTGCCGTGTCCAAATAGATTTTAGACATATAGAGTTGTTCTCCAATCGCGTTCGCAGGTAGCCCGATTACTTCTGCCGCCACACCGGACTTCCAACTCATACCTGCTGCCAACGCTATGGCACTGTCCCAAAAAGGTTTTAACGAAGGTCTATAAACATAGAAAAAACCATCCATTTTTGACATTTTGAATACTTTTGCCACTTCTAAAAGCTTTTTGTCAGTACTTTTCATGCCCTCTAATGTATTAATGTACAAATTAGGCAAAGTAATGCAAAAACTGATTACCGTAGCCAAATAAGCCGAACTCCACCATATTAGAAAAAGTACCACAAAAGAAGCCACCGGCACTGCTTTCAACAATGTCATAACCGGAGATAATATTTCCTCCATCACCGGAAACCGATAGCTAGGCATTGCCAAAAGGATACCTACCACCAATCCCAACAGAAATCCCAAGGAAATGCGCAATACAGACCCCAAACACGCCTGCCAGAAAGATATTTCTGCCAACTTCTTTAGTAGTGTTCCCAACGCTTCTATCGGTCCAACCAGCAAAATCTTATTTCCCACAAGCAGGCTGACTGCCTGCCATACAAGCAGCCAACCTACAATAATTATTAATTTTAGAATCCAATTCTTTTTTTGTCGTTTCATTTATATTACTCATTCATCATTTCGTAAACTTCCATGGCACCCTCTTTAAAATCTTCCAAACTGCCACAATCATCTACGCCATTGGAAGTCCATCCCATAATACCATCCCAGCCGTTATTATAAATATTTACATAACATTCGTTACCGGTCATAGCCTGAGAACCCTTCACATTTCCTACCATGCCAATCGCCGGGAACTCTCCAATGACGCTAGGCTTTGTTCCATCCAACTTAAAGCCCTCCGGCGTTTTATCAAAGGGAAAACCATACCAAGGTGCCTCCCACTCATAATAATGGGTAGAATAAAAATCTAAATATGCCTTATCATTGCTATACAATGACTGCAAAAACTTGTCAGAACCTTTATTGCCACTGTAATCATCACTATTATATTTAATCATACCGAAGCCAATGGTTACCAAAACATCACTATTTTCATGAATGGCAGCTGCTTCTTTCGCAAAAAGCAGTCCCAAATCATCCCAAGATAGTTTGCCGCACTCTGCATTCTCATGAATCCAATCCGGTTCATTACAAAGATCAATGCTCCAAAGAGAATTAAAATCATCATATCTTTCACAGAAAGGAATTAAATAATTCTCTACATATGAGTCTATCTTTGTCTCATCCTGTACCATCTTTCTCCAACTTTCATAAGTCTTGTTGGAATCCTTAAAATGGTCAAAGGACATAAGGGTAGCCATAATGTACATGCCGTTTTCCTCGGCCACAGTAAACAAAGAGTCCAAATGTTCCCAATGTCTGGCAGTCGCGCCAGTCACGTAACCATTCTCATCAATCTGCATACCAATGTCGCCATTACAGGAAATCCAGACTCTGACTGAGTTTATACCACTTTCCCTGAGTTCTGCAAAATGCCTGGACCAGGTCTTTTCATTGTAATAACCACCAAAATCATTCCACTTATCCCATGGCATATTTACACCATTCATATAAATACGTTCATCATTTACCAAAAAGTCTGTTCCTTCCACAACTACCTGCCCCGGAATCAATGAATTCAGAGTACTAACATCCACAATATCCGGCATAGGTGTAGCCGTAGGCCCGGGTTCCGCAGTAGGTTCTGCCACAGGGGCTTCTGTTACTGTAGGAGCCTGATTTGACTCCTGCGTTTCTCCCGGTGTGCCCGAACAGCCACATACTCCTACTACCATTACTATTGCCAGCAAAATTGCAAATAACTTTTTACATTTCATAATGCTCTCCTTCTCTTTGAGCTGCTTCTACCAATTATCCTTCAGCGTAGCTCTTCATTTTCCCACGTATATACCTACATTACGGAATATAATAAAAATCCTCTCCCGGCAGCGCACCGCCTACTGCAGAAGCATTCTGTTCAAATAATACATTCAAATACCCGGACAATGCCTGCTTCATTTCCTCACCAGCAATGTAAGTAATATTACATTTGGGTATTGCCTTTTGTGCAATAGGTGCTTTTGCAATAATTCCTGCATTTGCTGCCAGTTCTGCACCTTTTTCCACATCATCATTTATGGCCCTGGCACTTTCCTCATGCTCCTTCAAAAAATTCAAAACTGCCTCGCCATTTTTCTCTAAAAACTCTTTACGCACTACAGTAACGCCTGTTACCATACGACTTCCTTCCTCTCCCTGAAGCAAGGTCCACTGTTCGTTCATATCCATAACTACCTGTAATGCTTCATTCTGGGAACATGCCACGGTTACAAACGGTTGGGGAAGCAAACCAATAGCTTCCGGATTTTCTGCAAGAAGTACTGCAACCTCTGTTGCCTCAGATTTATACTCCAAGGTATAATCACCTTCCTGCAAACCATTGGCACTCAAAATATAATGTAATACATAATCCGGTGTCGTGCCCTTACCCGTTAAATAAATGGTCTTACCTTTTAAATCATCCACACTGTCTACTGCGGTATCATCTGACACCATATACAAAACTCCAAGCGTATTAATATCAATCACCGCAATACCACCTTCGGTTTTGTTATAAAGTACACTTGCCACATTTGCCGGTACCAGCGCAATGTCCATTTCCCCCTTAATCACTAAAGGTAGTAATTCATCTGCTGCTGTTACCATAGTAAATTCATAATTCTCTAACGCATTTCCGGCTTCCGCCTTCTCTTTTAAAAACAAAAGTCCCATAGATGTAGGTCCTTTCATACCGCCTACACGCACGGTTGTCTTTTCCACTTTTGCTTCTGCGTCTTGTCCAATTTCCTTTTCCGTCTCTTGTATTACTTCGTTTCCGGCATCTTGTACTGCTTCTTTTTCAGTACCTTGTACTACTTCCTTACCTGTCTCTGCGCTTCCACAACCGGTTACCGATGCCACACCCAATGCAAGGCACAATCCTACTGTTAAAATCTTTTTCAAAAACTTTTTCATTTCTCCGCCTTTCTGCTTAGAACGAATCTTCGCCGTCAGTTATATATTTTCTGATTGTGGTTAGCCATAACGTTTCTATCCGTTATTTATCTTCCCACGTTCATCCTCTATTATAAAAAATACTTTATTCTATGTCAAATTTTCATGAAAAACTTACCAACATATTTTATTTTTCTCTGCTCATACTATTACCAAGATAAGTGATGACAACGCACTTTCGCGGACAAAAACGCAAGAGACTTTCTCCGAAAGGAAATATATCTTTTGCCATTTCCGGGATAAGTGCAAGACACACTTATCTTGGAAACACAAGAAAGCAGAAAAATAGGAGGAAAAAGACATGAATAGCAAGTCTAACAGAATGGAAGTTCCTGAAGCTAAAGCAGCTATGGATCGTTTTAAAACTGAAGTTGCATCTGAACTCGGTGTAAATCTTAAGGAAGGTTACAATGGTGACTTAACTTCTCGTGAAGCAGGTTCTATCGGCGGTGAGATGGTTCGTAGAATGATTAAGAAGCAGGAAGAGCAGATGAAGTAAGCTTTGAAAGCAAAAAAGGAGAGCTGTCGCTTTGACCGGAAACGGTCGGGCGACAGCCCCTTTTTTACATAATTATTCATGTCTAAGTGCTTCAATAGGACTTAGCTTTGCTGCTTTCTTCGCAGGATAAATTCCAAAAAAAACACCTACTGCGGTAGAAAAAAGCGAAGCTCCAAGCACAGTAACAGCCTCTACCTTTACTGTAAATCCGATAAGCGTACAAACACCTGTCGCACCGGCCACACCCAAGAGGATTCCGATTACACCTCCCAGCAAAGAAATAATCGCCGATTCTGCCAAAAACTGTAACAATATGGAACCGGTACGTGCACCTAATGCCTTACGGATACCAATCTCTCTGGTTCGCTCGGTAACGGATACCAACATAATATTCATGACACCAATACCGCCTACCAACAGGGATATGGCTGCCACAAATACCACAAACAAAGTAACCAAATTCAAAATCTCGTTCATTTGACTCATGTAGTCATTGAAATTTTCCACCTGAATAGCATCTTTACCGCGCACATTATGACGATTTTCCAACAGTCTTACTGAATCTGCTGCCACTTGAGATGCATGCTCAGCTCCATCGCAAATAATCAACATATCACTGTAAGAAGCCACATAATACCACCCCATAGTAGAAAGTGGCACCTCCACACTGATGCTGCTTCCTTCTATCATGGTAATCAAGCTGGATGCCGGATCCTTTCGTATCCCCACAATAGTATATTCCTCATCCGTAAAATTATAAGTAGTCAAATCCACAGTCATACCAATAACATTGATGGTTCCAAACAAAGTTTTTGCACCACTTTCCGTCAGTACACATACCTTATTTGCCATATAAAAATCATTTTCGGTAAAGTATCTGCCTTTTACCATAGGTTCTGCATTGGCATATTGCAAATTACTGTTACCGGCATTTAACACAGCCGGAAAACTTCCTCTTCTGCTGGTCATGGTTCCACTAAAGCTCCATTGGGGAGTCACTGCCTTAATATTCTTTACCTCCTCCATCAAGGCTTCCATGTCTTCGTCCGTAAACTCCAGCATAATGCCCTCTGCATTATCCCCATAAGAATATATATATATCTGTCCTCCTGCAATACTGTTCAGCTCGTCATTAATACCGCCCTTTACACCATTGCCGATAGAGATAATCATAATTACTGAGGAAATACCAATAATAATACCCAGCATGGTCAAAAAAGACCGTCCCTTATTGCTCCTAATATTCATTAAAGCAATTTTTACATATTCCCAGATTTGACTCATGGTTCCACCTGCTCTCCTGTTGCCATATCAGAAGTTACCACCGGCACACCTTCTTCCAAAGGAAGCATGGACGATACAATCACTTTATCCGTTACATTCAGACCATCCTTGACTTCGATATATTCTGTGGTTGAAATACCGGTTACAATATTCTTCCTTACTGCCAGACCATTTTCCTCCACATATACAAAATCCCCTGTTTTATCTGCATACAAAGCTGTTATAGGTAATAACAACGCTTCCTCTGCTTTGGCTGCATGTACCTTTACCTTGGCATCCAAACCTAAATAAATATACTCATCCGGGTTATCTATATGTACCTGTGCCTGAAGCTGTGTGGTACCGGACATGCTTTGCGTAGCCATCTTATTAATCTTGGTAATGGTTCCGCTATACGGATGCCCACCAATTTCCACATCTGCAATCTGACCTACCTCTATTCTTTGCAAATCATAAGTTCCGATGGTTAGATTCACCCTGATTTCATTACTGTTTGCCAAAGTTAGTAACTGGGCACCTTCCATTACCGGCATACCGGTTAGGGCACTGATTTCCGTAACCACACCGTCAAATTCAGCCTTAACGCCTTCCGTGGCTAATGCATAGTCCTCCTGTGCATTTTCATAAGCCATCAAATTTAACTGCTGTGTAACGGTCAGATTTTCCTTTTGATAATCTGACAATGTTCCCACAGAAGCCTCCTGCTTCTGAGCCTTCATCTCTGCCAGATACTCCTGATAACCTGCCAATCTCTCCTGTTCTTCTTCTAACTTCTTTTCCAATTCCACGGCATCCCCTGTGGTTTCAATTAACTGGGACTGATACTGCAAATCCTGTAACGACATCTGCACTTCCGCAATCTTATCAGCATTTCCTACTACATCCTTTTCCAGTTCCAACAACTGCTTCTGCAAAATCATAGTCTGTTGTGTCAAACTATTGGTTTTATTGGTTTGTACCGTTTCCAACGCCTTCTGCAGATTCTTTATATAATTTTCTTCATCCTTAATCTGCTGCTCCAATACTGCAATGTTTGTATTGGCTTCCTGCAGTTTTTTCTGGGCATCCGAATTATCTGCCAAAGAGCCTTCATAGCTACTGTTCTCCAGAGCATATTGTAATCTGGCCTGTTCTAAAACTTCCTCCAATGCAACCAAGTCATAGGTCATCAACATATCACCGGCCTTTACCATATCGCCTGCTTCCACCAACACCTCTGTCAAAGTACCGTTTACCGGTGCAAAATACGTTTTTACCTCTTCACTTTCCACCACACCGTTTAAACTGACAATCTCCTCTATACTACCGGTCTCTAACGTAGTAGTTTCCACCAAATTAGGCTCCGCACCTTCGCTTTGAGAACAAGCCCACAAACCGCCTGCCACCAAAGCAATAATAATAATGAGAAGAATAATCTTTTTACCTTTCTTTTTGCCTTTTCTACGCTTCTTCTCTGCCATGTTCTTCGTCCCCCTCTGCCGTATCACTTTCAATGCAACCATCTTTAATTTTAATTACACGCTTTGCCTGTGCTGCAATCTCATTGTCGTGTGTAATTAATATGATGGTGCGTCCTTCCTTATGTAAATCCTGCATAATCTGCATAATCTCTTTTGTAGAGCCGCTATCCAAATTACCCGTGGGTTCATCCGCCAAAATAATAGGCGGTGCCTGTGCAATCGCTCTGGCAATAGCCACACGCTGTTGCTGACCGCCGGACATTTCCGCCGGCTTATGGTCCATTCGGGCTTCCAATCCAACCTTTATCAAAGCTTCCTCTGCCAACTGCAAACGTTTCTTTTTGGATACTCCTCTATAAATTAAAGGCAACTCCACATTCTCCAGCGCAGTCAGATTTTGTATTAAATTAAAACCCTGAAAAATAAATCCGATTTCCCGGTTACGAATATCCGACAACTCATCATCATCCATATGGGACACATCTTCACCATGCAACATATACGTTCCGCTGGTAGGCACATCCAAACACCCCAGCATATTCATCAGCGTGGATTTACCCGAGCCGGACTGACCGATTATGGCCACAAACTCCCCTTCATCTATGGATACACTCACATGGTTCAGTGCCCTCACTTCGTTTTCTCCGGGGTTATATATTTTGCACATGTCCTTTATTTCTACTAACATGTAGCGCCCTCCTCACTTCCGATGTCCAATTACCGAGGCAATTAAGCCGTGCTAATTGCCTTTTTATCATACCTCACACAGTATACAACACTTTACTATGCTAGTGCAAGAAAGAATACTTAAATAAATTCTGAAATTTTATGAAAATTCCGAACCATTTACAGGATTGCTCTACATACAAAAACACTGCGCCTATTCGAATCACGCAGTGTTTCTCTTGCAATATATTACTCATAGTCCCGCACTATGTTTAATTCTTTCTTCCACCTCTTTCTACGTTTGGAACTGAATAAAGCTCTGCATAAGCGATGTACCCACGCCACAGGCATTAACCATTTTCTCTTTCCGGCATAAGGGAAATCCCCGCACAGTCTCTCTTTTTTGGGGAATATCCTGCTTATAACGTAGCTTAGCTTGGATTTGCCACCGCCTTCTTCCCGATACTTTCGGATGCGATTTCCCACCATACGCTCCATCGTCCCATAGACTCCGGCCGAAAGGTAAAACTCCAGCAATTCGACCTCCTCTTCATTTAACTGCCCTGTCAACTGTACCAAACTCTCAGTCCCCACCATACCAAAAACTTTCCTGCAAAGTCCTCTGTTCAACCGTTCATACTCCGCAATCCCCAGTACTTCACATTCCTTTTTAATATATACAAAGTCCATTGTCGCTTCCTTCGCCTTTAGATATACATAAAAATCCAGCAACGTACGAAGCCCTGTACCACTTCCCGCATAATGCTTGTATCCATGAGAAACAATATACACGTAAAAGTCTTCATCTTTAAAATGATACCCATAGGCAGAACCATTATTCAAATTCAATTATATACCTATAAAAAGGCAGAGGACTTTGTGGCGGCATTAGATACCATTACCTTTCAGATTGTGTTTATGGACATTTATCTGACAGATATGACCGGGATAGAGGCTGCCTCTATTTTGCGTCAGAAGGACCGGGATTGTAAGCTGATTATCCTGACTATCTCTAATGAGTTTCTTTATCAGGGTTTTCAGGTCAATGCCTGTCATTATTTGCTCAAGCCTGCCACGGACCGGGACTTTTTGGAGTCTATGGAGCGCTGTATGCTAAAGCCGGCTTATGAGGTTCCTGTTTTAGACATTGTATTGGACGGACTGCCTCTGCCGCTGAACACGGAAACCATTATGTATCTTCAGTCCCACAAAAGAGATGTCATGATTCAGACTACCGTCCAGCCCCTGTTGACCGCAGGTCCCTTTCATGCTTTATCAGAGGTATTGTCTGCCGACTCCCGCTTCCTTCTCATCCTGCGGGGAATTATGATTAACATGGACCATGTGGTTTCTGTAGATGATTCTCTGATTATCATGAAAAATGGTGATAAACTGCCCTATAATGTACGAAACCGCAAACAGATACAGCATACATACCGAAATTATATTTTTAGCAAAATGGGAGGAAACTCATGAAACACTTTAAGAAATATATGCATGCCTTATGCTTTCTTCTGGCAGGCTTACTGCTCATGGAATCCGTTCTGTCTCTACAGGCGCAGGGTTTGTACCTATCTGCTACGAATAGTTCTTCTGTCAGTGTTACTGCTGCCCCTATGACTTCTGTATCCGATGGGGACTCTTTGAGTGAATATTCTGTGATTACAGGCTTTGAAAATATGGAGCTTCTGACTAATCTGCCTGAGCTTCGGCTGGCGCAGCGTACTTCTCCTCATAACACCAACGATTTGTTAGAACATGTTTTTCCCTACTATCGCATCAATGCCTATGTGCAGCGTCCGGATGGTTCTACAGAGACCATTACACTAAGGGTCAACTGGGACTGCTTCGGCTATGATGTCTTTCGTGTGGATGTTACCACACCCGGCTCTTACACAGAAATCGGACGGATACAGCTACCGGATGACCAGACTGTTTTCGGCGAGGGGGTTCCTTCACAGCTTACCATACCGGTAACGGTTTATGTACCTGATACCCCGATTGAAATTACATATATTCAGGAGCTTAGCGAAGACTTCCTGTTTTATTCCTCCTATGCACTGGAGCAGTATCATGACCTATCGGAAGTAACTGACCTGCTTCGTGATACCTGGGTATGTGAGGATGCTAATGGGCATGAATATGAATGTCTCGTGTCTCTGGACACCTCTCAGGTGGATACGGATACTCTCGGCTTATATGAAATTACCGGCACCTTCCTGCCCCCGCTTCACTGTATCTTTTCCGAAAATCTGGAGGTCCCCACCTTCACTTTGTGGCTTTCTGTACAGGCTTATGGGCAGCCCAGACTGGACTGTATGGAGCCTTCTGTGTGGTTTCTGTATTTCCCCTGGATTGCCAGGGATATGGATTTGGACAGCATGAAGGTCTGGCTGTCGGAAAATGATGGCGAGTGGCGTGAGCTTTGCCAGTATGATGAGGTCTATCTGATGGAAGGGGAATTGTCACTGGATACCTATTTCCTGACAGAGGGCAGCTCCTATCGGCTACAAGTGGACTATGAAGGCGGACAGACCGGTATTGCTTCCTTCGACTATGATGAAGGTGTTTTTCGGTTTAAGGATTATATAGACGGTGACAGAGACGGCGGTGATACTGACGGCAATCCCCCCGATATCGACCCCACGCCGACACCTACCGTGGCTCCTACGCCGACACCTACTCCGGAGCCTACTGTAACTCCTACAGCTACTCCTACTGTGGCTCCTACAGCTACTCCTACTGTGGCTCCTACCGAAGTGCCTACTATGGCACCTACGGAAATGCCTACCGCGTTGCCTACTGAAGTGCCTACTATGGCTCCTACAGTGACGCCCTCCATTGTGCCCACCGAGGCTCCTACAGCTGTGCCTACTGCGGTACCTACGGCGGAGCCCACTGCAGTACCTACTACTGAGCCTACCATAGCTCCTACGGCAGAGCCTGTGGCTACTGCTACACCGGTGCCCCCTTCCTTACGTCCGGAACCTTATTTACTTGGGTCGGAAATCATACAAATGGTGGAAACCACAGGACTTGCCCGTTTTTCCAATCAGGAAATCCTGCTAACCCTGTCTGCCGACACCATAAAACAGCTGGGACTTACAGCGAAAGAACAGCTTCTGGTCACCCTACTGCCTGTGGGAACAGATGGTTTCTCTCTGGATATTAAGAGAAATGATGAGCCTGTAACGGATTTAAACCACATGCAAGTAACCCTTCCCTATACGCCTAAGGATGCTTCCGCAATCATTAGCCTTTTAGACAACAGCGGAAATGAAGTGAGTCAAGGCACCTTATCCGGGACACAGGGACTGGTTACCTTTACCCTGCATCAGACCGGTGTATTCTCCATACAGGAATGGACCGACTCCCAAACACCTGACATAGATATGGTGTTCGCAGAACAGACACCTCCCCCTGAGATTGGCAAATCACAGTTCCCTTGGATTGCTGTGATAGTAGCGGTACCTGTCCTTACACTTGCAATTGTAGTTTTCATTCTTTACCGAAAAAAAGGAAGATAATCATGCTAAAAAACCTGCGGAAAATGACCCCTTATTTATTGACTATTATGCTGATTTCCGGATTTTGCCTCGGTCTGTATGCTTGGAATAACAAGTATACTCATCATGATTTGCAGCCTCATCTGGGGCAGCTAACCATCACCGAAGCAGATTTGGAGAACTATCATTTTTTAATAAAGGATTGGGAGTTTTACCCGGACTGTCTGTTGACACCGGAAACCTATCCCGACTCATATATGTATTATACGGACATAGGTGTACGTACTCGCTTTGACAGTGCAGCTCACCCCGGCGTTCCTCACGGCAGTGGCTCCTATGCCCTGCACTTAAGCCTGCCGGATCACTCCGGAACCTATGCGTTGGAACTGCCTGATATATATTCTTCGTACAAGCTATACATAAATGGTGTTCTTATGGCACAAGCCGGCAATCCGGACCCGTCCGAATATATTCCCCGCACTCAGGCCCGTCTTATACCTTTTGAAGCCTCCGGTAACACCACTCTACTGCTGGCTGTAACCGACTATTCTCATTTTTACAGTGGTTTGGTATATCCACCTGTGTTTGGATCTTTTTCCAAGGTAAATATACTCCACAATATCCGTTTGGGCTTCACTTTGGTAGCAAGTACTGCAGGACTTTTATTTGCCCTGTTTTCCTTCTATTTCGGAATACGCATGAGAAACAGAGCATCTCTTCTTTTGGGATTTCTATGCCTGCTCATGTGCCTGACACCACTGTTTCCTGTTATGCACACCCTGTGGGAGTTACCGATTCTCCCCTGGTATGCACTGGAGCTTTGCTGTATATACGGTATGATGCTATTGGTGGTCCTGCTTCATAACAGGATATGTGATGTGGGATATTATCCCCGACTGTTTTCTGTGAGCATAGCTGCAGGTATTTGTATCCTTTCAGGTTGTTATGGCTTATTCGCCTCCCACCTGACGGTACCGGTGATGCAGGCCTTTTCCAAATGTCTTTTTTGTTACAAGCTGGGGGTTGCTGCTTACCTGCTTATTACAGCAGGTATGGCATTACACAGGAAAAACGACTATTCCCGACCGGTTTTTTACGGAACCATCGGATATGCAACTGTTTATGTATGGGACAGAATTCTCCCTACCTTTGAACCCATCCTTTATGGCTGGTTTGCCGACTGGGGAAGTCTGCTGTTAGTGTGCACCATTGCCTATACACTTTGGAATGATTTGGTAAACACTTATATTAACAAAATTGCCTTTGAAGAAGAAAACAGACAGGTAAAAAAACAACTGACCATGTTAAACGCATATACTCAGACACTGGACGAGCAGCTGGCTCAGAAACGCCGGATGACTCATGATTTCCGGCATCAGCTTCGTACCATATCCGAGTCCCTTGTTAAACTGCAGGAAGCCCCGGGCGATACAGATACACTGGAGCTTTTGCAAAAATATATTGAAGATGTGTCCATGCATACCACCTCTCAGACTGCTTTGGTATCAGGTACCTTTTCTTCCAACCCTGTACTGAATGCCCTGTTAAACTGTTACTATTATATTGCAAAAGAGCAGGAGCTACAGATTGACCTTCGCTTCCATCTGCCGGAACATACCCCTCTTTCCGTGGATGAGCTGACCAGAGTCCTGGGAAATCTCTTAGAAAACGCTGTGGAAGCCTGCAACCGCCTTCCCGAAGGGGAAAAGGGGCACATTCTCCTAACCACCTATGATACCGGTGGTCAGTGGTTCCTCATGGTAGAAAACACCTATGATTCCATAGTATATCAAAAGAGCAATCGTCTCCTGTCACGCAAAGACAGCCAAAACAAGCGATACGGCGTAGGCGTAGAATCTGTCAGGGAAGTGGTCACCTCCCATGGCGGCAAAATGGATATCATGCCCATGGAGAAGCTCTTCCGGGTGGGTATCACGATTCCCTTGGACTCCAAACCTCGACGTGATTAGAAGATAGATATAAATTTAAAAGCAGGACAGCATGTATAAAAATACACTTACTGTCCTGCTTAATTTTCTAGAAATACGTTATTATATTAGTTCTTTCCACAACACTTCTTGTACTTCTTACCAGAACCGCATATATATTCTTCAAAATACTTCCCAACACATTCCCCATATTTACAATAATGCTTTTTCCCATCCTGTAAATATAGCAAAAAAGATTTCAATGCAGCCCATCTTTCAATATCTGTTTCTGCATCCAAAATTGCCTGCTTGAATGGTTGCATATCTCTTTCAATCATATCAACATATTTTTGATTATGTACCACCCATCCAAAAGGAAGGTTCTCATCCTTATCAAGCCGGTCCATTCTTTCCCCTGCATAGTTTGTTTTCCTTGCAGCTATTTTCTCTTTTGTGGTTTTCTTTTTAAACAATCCCATACCTATTCCCTTACAACACCAATACAGGTTCCTATATAATCAGCTTCATCCATACGCTTCAAAATAATATCTTCATCATATTTGTGCAGGCATTTCAATTTGTACTGATTGCCTTCTTCAAGGAATTTTCTTATGTATACTCTATCACCCATATAGAATGCTGCCTTTTCTCCATGCTTTGGGAACCGGTTTTCTAAAAGCAATATATCATCCTTACAATATACCGGTGCCAAGTCATTATTCGTCATTTGAATGGCAATATAGGCTTCCTTCACTGTTGTTTCAATTTCCACAGTTTCGCATAGGTCATATATGATGCCTTTTCGAATTTCACCCTGGGGAACAATGCAAGGAATTTTATGCTTATCTTTTCCTTCACGTTCATTTTTAATGGCACCTGCTTCATATTTTGCTATCAACTCAATAATTGCCTTTCCATGCGTACCACATGCCCTGTAATTCCGCAATAAAGCCCTTTCCTGCGGTGTATGTGAACATTTCCCCATTAAACAATTAACGCTTAAATTAAAGGCTTCTGCAAGCTTCATAATGGTTGAAATCTTTGGATCAGGTGTTTTGGCATAGTAAATATTCTTAACAGTTTCTTCAGGCAGTCCGGCTATTTTTGCCAAGTATTGAATGGACCACCCTCGCTCATTCATTAATTGTCGCATTCTTTCACTTAAAGCTGTTATCATACAACCCCCTACTGTGTCAAATTTGACACCCTTTTTTCAAAATTCGACATAAAAAAATGTTAATCTAAATCTAGTTTTTTGTCAATATATGGAATAACATTTGATTATCAGGTGTGAACAACATTTGATATAAAGTGTAAAAGGAGTTCAAATATATGGGACGAAAGAAAACAACAACAACAACAACACAAACAAGCACCAAAGAAATTCAAGAATTGCTACTTGACATTGGGATGCCATCAAACCTTGCAGGCTTTCAGTACATCACATATGCCATTCAACTTGCCCTTGATGATGAAGCCTATTTGTACCATGTCACCAAGTTATTATACATTGATGTGGCCCAAAAGTTTCACACCAATCCTTCAAGCATTGAAAGATGCATCCGGCACGCAATTAATGTCGCATGGATGTATGGAAGCATGGAAGAAATCAAAAAATTATTCCGCAATAGTGTCAATCCAAACAAAGGTGTACCAACAAATTCGCAATTCTTGGCAAGGCTGCATTTCTATATTGTCAACAACATGACAAATAAAAGTGCATAAAAAAAGTTCAAAAAACATACTTTTTTTCAAAAAAAATTGTTTTTTACATTTTGCACAAGAAAGGATGGAAATTTTATGGCAGGACTTATAATCACCAATAGAGGTGACAAGAAAAAACCTTCCTGGCAGTACCGCTTTGAATTGGCAAAAGTGGATGGCAAAAGAAGGTACGCATCCAAAGCCGGCTTCAGGACCAAGGAAGAAGCAGAAAAGGCAGGAAACCTTGCCCTTGCTGAATATCTCCGGGCAGGTAAGCACTTTGAACCTTCTGAAATGTCTGTGGCTGATTACCTTGATTATTGGTTGAATAATTATGCTGTTGTGAATCTTGCGGATAATACAGTGTCAACCTATACCAACATAATCAACAACCACTTGAAGCCCCGGATAGGACACTTCAGGCTTAAATCCATTGATGTAATGACATTGCAAAACATGATAAATGACATTTATCTGCAAAAGGGATTCACCAAGGCATACCTTGCAAACATCCTGAAGGTGTGCAAAGGTGCCTTTGGATATGCTGCATACACTGCCAAGCTAATTCCTTACAACATTGCAGAACCTGTTAAATTGCCCAAATTTGAACCGCAAAAGGCAAAGCCAAGTATTTTATCCAAAGAACAAATGGAAGCTGTCCTTGACCGTTTCTGTTGCTCTCCGTACCAATACTATCCGTTATTGATTGGTTACTATACCGGTATGCGAATTGGTGAAGTATATGGTTTAACTTGGAATGATGTTGATTTGGAAAATGGCATTATTCATGTAAGGCAGCAATGCAAAGTAAAGGACAAGGATGCTATGGCCGGAAGGAAGCCACAAAAAGGCAAGGCCCTTGATTTCTGCCCTGATAATTGCATATGGTCCTCTGAAGTCAAAACAGTTAGGGGAAAGAATGTGTGGACTGATGGCACCAACATCAAATCCTATTCAGTCAAATACAATGGTTATTCCTGGGGATATTCCATCACAAGCTATGACGAAAACGGAAAGAGAAAGAACCTTCAGAAATCAACCTTTAACACAGAACAGGAAGCCAAAGATGCTGCTGAAGCTGTACTTGCTGAAATGTTTGCAAACTCTGATGTGTTGCTGAAAAGGGTAAAATAATTCCTGTACGCAAAGTGCATACACAAGAACTTTTGCGTACAGGAACACATTTGAACCTATTTTTTAATTTTGATGCAAGTGCTAGAAACCGCATAAAATAAGGGTTTTCTTACTTTCGTCCACAACATTTCTTATACTTTTTACCACTTCCGCATGGGCAGGGATCGTTAGGATAAATCTTTGCTTCCTTCACGATGGTTGTAGAAGACTTCTGCTCCTTGTAAAGAGCCTTTCTGGTGTCTTCATCAAAGATATCATTCCACTCTGCCAAACCATACAACCAATCAGCTTCTGCAGCAACCATGTTCTTATATAAAAGTGCCTTGTCAAAGCCAAGGTTTACTTCAGTATCCTCTTCCATTTCTTCGATAGGGTTCGCTTCTACCAAGCTATCGTTGATACCATCCAAGAAACCGGTCATAACCATAATAGATACGTCATACTTCTCTGACAATTCCTTTACGGTTCCCTTAACTACTTCGTCCGGGTTCTTTAATAACTGCTGATAAATCTCTGCTTCCTTCTGAAAATATGCATTCCAGAACTGCTGTAATCTTTCTCTTCCAAGTTCTTCGTTATAAGCAACTTCTCTCCACTGTTGTAATAAAGCCATTTTAAAATACCATACCTTTCCACAGCTTGTACTCTTCAAGCTTAATCCTAGAGAACTGAATTTCTCCTACTTTTGATAGTATATAACAAATTTGCGTTGAAAACAATAAAAAGTATAAAAAATATTAAGAAATTGTTGCAAAATCTGAATAAACCTCCGGAATCCGTCCATAATAATACTATCATTGGACCCCTCCTTTGATACTTACAAAAGATACGAATAATACTTAAAATCCTCCCCTAAAAAGGCTCCGGGCATTTTTTTCAGAAAGTGTCCGGGGCTTTTTGTTGCGAAAAACCAATTATAATGATATGCTATGTAAAGAATCATTTCAGCACATTTTTTGCTGGGAAAGGATTATATATGAACGAAAATAAAACACCCAAAAAGAAAAGAACCTCTAAGCAGATTGTGGCACTTGGCGGCGTCATTCTCCTGGTAGCGCTTTACATTGTAACCCTTCTGGTAGCTATTTTTGCCCCGCAAACTGCTGGTCATTTATTCCAGGCATGCTTAATGGCTACTGTATTCGTACCCTTGCTCATCTGGATTTACGTTTGGATGTACGGTAAGCTTACCGGCAAACACACTATGGCTGATCCGGATTATCTGCAAACCACCAATACAGATGAAGAATAACCTCTCACAGCGGCTTATGGGCAAAATCAAGCTTTTTCTTGCATTTCTGCCCAAAATCACCTGTCAACTTCAAAGGAAACAGATATGGTCCGATTCGCTATATATTTGCACCTAATTTCCGCAGCTCCTCACAAGCCTGCGCTCTACCTTGGAACACGATTCCATGAATACCCACTTCACGGGCGGCAATGATATTTTTCTCCACATCATCAAAGAAAACACATTCCTCTGCCACCAAGCCGTAACGTTCCAACAGACACTTGTAAATGGCCGCATCCGGCTTAATCAGCTTTACCTCATAGGAGAAAACTCCACCATCCATGTGTTCCAAAAAGCCTAATGCATCTGCGCAATCCGCTCTGGCTGTTCTAGGGAAGTTGGACAAAAAATACACCTTATATCCCTGTGTCTTTAATTCTTTCACCCATGGTGTAGAGTAATCAAACTCCTTCACCAATCCCGGCACTCTCGTTAAAGTTTTCCGAATGGCATATTCTATCTCCGGGTCATTTGCTATAAACCCTTGCAAAACCTCTTCATCACTTAATACCCCTCTGTCAAATTCATTCCAGCAAGGGCTCAATGTAGTAGCTTTGGCTAAACGTTCCAAAATTACCTCCTCATAGTCAAAGCTCTTAAAGTAATCCTTCCACGCAAAAGCCGCCAAAACATTCCCAATGTCAAATATTATGTTCTTTATCATTTATGTCCTCCCGAAGAATGCCCTTGCCGGCAGTATAATAGTCTATAAAGGACCCTTGGAATACGTCAGTACTTAGCGAGGTCTTTTCGAGCTTAGTACTGCTACGTGTTCCATGGAGCGAGAGCGCGTCCATATAGACTATTATACTGCCGATAAGGGCATTTTTGTTTGTATTATTCTCTTCCATCCCAACAATAGGTACAAAGTTTAGATTTATCAATTCCCACTGCGTCCATCATATCATCCAGACGATGATAACGAAGTGTAGTAAAATTCAACTTCTTACCAATACGATTAACCATATCTTGATATTCTGCGGTCTCCGGATTTACATAATCCATTAAATTGATTTCTTTTCCCTCTTGTTCAATCTCCTTCAGTACTCTTCTGGTAATCAAATCCATCTCTGAGGTAGAACGGGAGAAGTTCAAATATTTGCAACCAAACATAATCGGAGGACAAGCCGGACGAATATGCACTTCTTTGGCCCCGCTCTGATACAAGAATTCTGTAGTTTCACTCAACTGTGTTCCTCTTACAATAGAATCATCAATTAACAGCAAACTGTTATTCTGAATCAAATCATGTACCGGAATAAGCTTCATCTTAGCAATCAAATTACGCTGCGTTTGAATAGTAGGCATAAATGAACGTGACCATGTAGGTGTATACTTAATAAACGGTCTGGAAAAAGGAATTCCGGAACGATTGGCATAACCAATGGCATGTGCTATACCGGAATCCGGTACACCGGCCACAATATCCGGCTTCACATTATCTCTCTCCGCCAGTTTTGCGCCACAATTATATCTCATCTGTTCTACACTAATACCCTCATAAGAGGATGAGGGATACCCATAATATACCCAAAGGAATGTACAAATTTTCATATCCTTACCGGGATTTACCAAAGTTTGTACACACTCCGGCGTAATAACCACGATTTCTCCCGGACCTAATTCTTTTACATCCTGATAACCCAAATTCAAATAAGCAAAGCTTTCAAATGCTGCACAATAGGCATTGTCCTTTTTACCAATAGCTACAGGAGTACGCCCCAGCTTATCTCTGGATACATAGATTCCCTTGGGTGTTAATATCATAATGCTCATGGAACCTTCAATTAATTCCTGCGCGTACTGCAAGCCTTCCACCAAATTATCTCTTTGATTGATGATTGCAGCCACCAGCTCCGTTGCGTTAATATCGCCACCACTCATTTCCAAAAAGTGAGAATGTCCCTTGTTGAATATTCCATCTACAATACTGTCAATATTATTAATCTTACCTACCGTGCTAATTGCATAGGTACCATGATGGGAACGCACCAACAATGGCTGTGGTTCATAATCGGAAATACAACCGATTCCCAGATTACCCTTCATTGTATTTACATCTTTATCAAATTTAGTACGAAAAGGAGAATTCTCAATATTATGAATTGCTCTGTCAAATCCCTTATCTGCGCTGTATACCGCCATACCGGCACGTCGGGTTCCCAAATGTGAATGATAATCCGTACCGAAGAATAAATCGAATACACAGTCTTCCTTTGATGCTACGCCAAAAAATCCACCCATGGTTTTTTCCTCTCCAATTATATATTCAAATTCGTATTATACCATGATTCCACTTCGTTTCATCATGGTTCGCGCACATTCGCCAAATGTCTGCTTTGCAGACGCTTGGCGCATTGTGTTCGCGTATATTATGTCACACGCTTTGCAAGAAATCAATATGCGAAAAGTGGATTATTCCTTATTGTTTCTTTTCATATTTGTTCACTTTTTCCGCAATTTCCTCTGCAAATTCCGGATACAAGCGGGCCACATCCATAATTTCGCCTCTTGCCTGCTTCATTACGTCATCGTTATATTCCAACTGTTTACGCAGGGCTTGTCTGCGCAAAATCAGTTCATGGCGCATTTCCACCAATTCCTTACGGTCTAACAAAGCATCCACTCTGGCAGCAAATCTTTCCGGGTAGCGCACCCTGTAATGTCCTAATTGCTCCATCAATTGTTTGGTATAATATTCCTTCTTGGCTTCCGCCTCCGCATACTGGTTACGTCCTTCTTTTTCTTCCTGATATTGGGCAAACTGCTTCTCCAAGGTGGTTGCATTTTTTACCTGATACTTTAAATATAGGTAATTCAATAAATTAGTGTTATTCACATATTTAATCTTCACTTTGTTCTGCAACTGTATCAGGCGGTTCTGTGCACGCTCTACGCGGTGTACTTCCCTGCCTGCATCCATATATTTAATACAAAGTACCGTCATTGCCACTGCAGTTATCACTACTGCCACAAAATACCCTACTGTAGAGTCAATTTCTAAGGAAAACTGTAACAATGCCAATATTCCAATACAAACCAGCAATGCCCCCAAGAAAATCACTGCCATACCTTTAAAATTAGCTAACATGCCATACAATTCTTCTTTGCGGTATGCATATGCCTGTTTTTCCCTGCTTAAACGCTGTAAGTCCTGCTTTACCAAGGAGCCATAACTTTCTGCATCCTTCATTTTGCGGATGGCACTTTCCAATTCATGCTCCCGCTCCTTCATACGATAATATACAGAATCGGGCATACGGTTTTCTTTACTTAAATACCTTTGACGTTCCTGCTCAATAGACTTCAAACGATTGGCGGTAATACTTAAGGTATCCTTCTCGCCTTCCGGCAATGCCTCGATTTCCTCGGTGTCCGTCAAATATGCCGTTACAATAGAATACTCTCCGTTCAGAAGCTCCACTTCTTTTTTTACCTCTGAAATCTGCTCCAGACAATCCTCAATATAACTATTTCTCTCTTCTCCCGACCGGAAATTTATTCCCTCTCTGGAATATACAATTTCCTCCCAATTTTCTTCCGCATCCCTTACACGCTTACGTTTAAATAACCATTGAAACAAACCCATGTTTTCTCTCCGCTATCTTCTCTTAAATACCACTTCTGTAATCTTCCTTCAGGACCTCCACAAGCTGTTCCCCTTCCTCATAATACTTGTGGTCACGACCCTGCTCATTCCATTCCTTCATGTTTTGAAGTCCCGCATATGCCGAGGTATTCACCCAGGCTTTTTCTATTTCTTCTACCTGCTGCTCAATCTGTAAAGACACTTCATAATAGGACGGATTCTGTGCAATCAAGGAAATATATTCCTTTTCCGGTAGCTCTATTCTCTTGGCACAAAGATAGGCCCGTAGCTCCTTTTCCATACCACTGATATCATAGGCTCTCTTAAAACTTTCTGCCGCCTCCTTGTACAAATACAGGGAACTTAAAACTACACCTCTGTTGTATAAAGTGCTTACTAACAAGTCAGATACTCTATCCTGTTTTTCTTCCTTCTCCAAATCTGCTATCAGTGCATTATAATCCTCCATGGCAGCGGGGTATTTTTTCTTTCCGGCCAAATGGTCGGTCCGAAGCTTACGTTTTTCAAAATCATTTAATCCGGAACCGCTTTTAATGGTATTTTCTACAGTACGTATGGTGTCCTTATCATAAAAACCCACGTATTCCAGAATAATCGTTACAAAAGCACTTAAGGAACCCTTTTGATGCACTAACGTGTACAGCTCCTTTGCCAACTGCGGCACACCACATTCCATATCAATAAATCGTAGCAGTGCATCTTCCATGATTTCCATTCCCAACAGAAAAGCATTTTCCTTTAGGCAATAGGACAATTCCTCCATGCTATACACATAAATTCCCAGCTTTTCAAAACAATATGGAGTTTTTGCATAATTACCCAAGCATACAATTGCCTTCATACAAACCTCACCTTACGAATAAAGTTCCATCTCATGCTCCCAAACCTTTTCTGTCGCTGCACGAAACTCTCCAAAGCCCAAGTCCTCTACCTGTGCACAAATCACACTTTCCTTTGTAAGGAACAAATGTAACCGTATTCTGGTGGCTTCCCCTTGCTTTAGCCCCAGTCCCTCTAACGGCATGGAAATGGTCTTAATATCCTTACCGATTAAAGGCGTTATTAAAAATTCTAAAACATCCTCATCCTTCAAATACAATTCACAGGTATAATCCAACTCGTACCAATTCACACCCGCATCCAAAAGTGCATAATACGCATCCTCTCCACGCCTTAGCACACGCATTCCAATATTAGCCTTTAACTTATCATTCCCCAAGAAAACATATTCGCCGCCTATTTCGCTGCCCTGCAGGCGCTCCATCAGGCAAAAACAAGCGCCTTTACTATATAAGTTATTTCCTTGAAATACTCTGCGTCCCTGACACAAATACTTCAAAGACTGTTTCATCCAACCTTCCGCAAATTTCTCTCCGATTAAATATACCGAGGAAATCCGTTCACTTCCTACCAACACCTTGGATATTTCCAGCATTTGCTCATCACTGCCATCGAATTCCAATTCTTCCCTGTCAATATACACCACAATAGGAGTTGTCTTTTTGTTACACTCCATGCACATATACTTCAGCTTTTCTGCACGATAATCAAATAAAAGTGACTTAAAATCCCACAGTTCTTTGGGCTGATAAATCATATAGCTGTAAAAACTCTCTGTATAATTCTGATAAAATATCTGGGCTTTCTTAAGAGCCAGTCCAGCAGAAACAATATTTAATACCTCAATCATTCTTTGGCTCAAATGCTCACAAGTAAACATCAGCGCCGTCACTTTTTCCAAAGGGGCTACTCCTGTCAAAAGACTCAAACTTCTTTTCACAAACAATGTCAGCAGATTTTCAGGTTCATATTCTTCCCCTTCTAAAAGCAGAGTCTCTCCTTCCACTGCCAAATTCAAAAGATTATCAACCAGTATCCCCTGCTCCGGATTCTCCTCCAAAAAGCGCAAGGCTTCGTTACCGATTAACCACTGGTTCACACCGCATTTTTTACATAATACTGTGGGGATATCATAATTTTCCTCTCCTGCTACTGAGGATAGAGTTGCCACCTCACTGTTTCCCTTAATATAGCAATAGCTAATCTGGGAACAGGTAGCCGCCAAATCATAGCCAAGTATTATTTTGTCATTATTTACACCTAACAGCACCTTGTCCCCTCCTTACTCTTACGTTAATTTAAACATGTTACGATTATAAAAGTCTTTCTTAAAATACTCTTCCATCAAAGAATCAAAGGTATTATAATCCTGCATTACCTTACTGATAATAATATCATTAATCAGACCATACTTACCTTCACTCTCTGTAGCGAATTCGTCACCCTTTCTACAGGTTCCACTTTCGGTCAGCTTCTCCACACCATTTATTTCTTCCGTCACGTAGTACTGCAAACTCTCTCCAAAGAAAAGCACAAACTCCTTAAAGCACAGCTTTCCAATCATAGGATTCATACTCTCCGTTACATATTCGCCCACTTCCCCATTTTCCTTCATAATCAGGTAATGCAGACGAACCGCATTATTGGTCAGTGCCTGATATTCCACAATGGTTTTATCTGTTAAAAACAGTTCATGTTCAGAATATTTCCGCAACTCCACCATACAACCTAAGCGGATTCCCTTTTCCAGCATATCCTCAATAAAATCTCTGATGATTCCCTCATCCGTCGGTTGGATTTCCTCCTGTGCCTCTGCATAATACTTCAAATATGCCAGCTTACATATATCGCTCACATAAGAGTCTACACTATGCAAACGTCCTACTTCCGTCAAAAGTTCCTTGGGAATAATACTGTCACTTACAAAAAAGTCATAACATTTTTTCGTCAAATATGCCTGCTCAACTTTTGAATCTGCCCCGGCATATACATATTCCTTAAATATCTCCGTTTGCTCCCCAATGTAAGTACCGGAAAACAAGGCCTGTACCAAAATCCGCTCACAAAAGTCCCTTCGCTCCATTTCATAGCTCTTAGATGCCTTCCACAACTCTCGAAGCTCCCTTAACATGCCATCATAGTAATCCATCATGTACCTTAATGTATTCTTACTGTATTTGCCTTTCACAAACAAACGGTGACTATAATCTAACAACTCCCGCTCATAGGCATACTCATTGCGTTCCATCATGGTTTCCAGCAAGTGCAGCAAAATCTTGTCATCCACCTCCTGGCTTCCATAACAACGCAACCATTCATAAGCATCCTCATGCTTATCACAAAGCACCATATAACGTATGACTTCTGCTCTTTCCTTCGCAGCCAAAAGTTCTCCAGATATTTCTTCTAAGTATTCCTGTAAAGGTGCCTTACTTTCCAATGTATAATAATACTGTAACACCTTTAATACCAGCTTGCGTTTTACCTCAACAGTAACATACTCTTTCTCCAAAAGTCGCAACCATCTCTGCAAATCACTTTCTTCCGCTTTTTCCAAAGCCATTCTGCTTTCGCAAATATACAAATCCAATGCCGGATTGGTTTGCACCAAATCTGTTACCAATCCTAAAAAGCGACTTCTATCTATCATCTTTTCTTTGGTATAAGATACATTCTTGGTCAAACGATTACCGGAAGTATCTTCAAACAAAAGATAGCTTTCTCTATCATATATAGGCAAGTATACTTTGTCACCCACAACAGGATACACTGCTGCCTGCAAATTACCCGGCTGGTATACTACTGCTTGGCGAATTCCCGGCTGCTGAATGCACACCTCATTCATAAAAAGTATGTATGACAATGCCTCTGCTGTAGGAATATCAATCATTTCTTCCTTCAAAAAGCACTGATACAAATACGCCAAATGACTGTTAATATGTCTCTTTTGAATCTGCGTGGTTACAAACAATTCTATTCTCTGATAATAGCTTTCAAACAAATCCGGATACTCTTTGCGTTTTGTTGTCACATAGTAGTACAAATATGCACTATGTACATAATCCAGATTGCTCTGATATCTGAAATACAATAACACCTGCTTGGGTATATCCGGCTCTTCCTGCAAATCTGCCGACAACATATAATACTCATAAATATTTAAAATGCGAAGTTCCGCTTCAATTCCCTTAGCATACCACTCAAAATAAGCATTGCCTACCTTATTTCCCTTAATGAGCAGGGTGCATATTTCTTTGAGAATACGTACATCCGCCTTCGTTGCATAACATTTCTGCAACACCAAAAGCAGTACCGGTGAATATTCCTTCACCCGTTCTGCCAAATAAATCACCTGCTCCAGCACCTCTAAGGAAATAATATTTTTACGGGCACCATAATACAATATCTGTACTTCAAAAGAATCCAACTTGCGAAGTAAGGTAGGATTCATATTTAGAAGCTGCATAGCCTCCACATAAATCAGTGGACTTCGGCAGCCCCTTGCATACTGTTCCTCCAAAAAGGCCCATTTCTCCACCGCATCACGACTGTATTCCTCTGACAAAAATAACAGCAACCAAGCCACACGCCAATCCCTGCCGTGCTCCCTGTAAATACGTACTACTTTTTCTTCTACATCCTTGGTATAAAACTCGTCCTTCTTGAGTAACGTACTTAAGTACAAATAATATGCCTCTAACGCCGGACTGGGGACACCCTGAATCAAATCCCCCACGTGTTCCAGAATCCAACCGGCTTCATTGTATCTTTCACAAGTAATCAACATCTGTGCCTGGAACAATCTGGTAGCCGCATCCTTTTCATCCACTGCCACCAGCTTATCAATAATTTTAATAGTCTTTTTAATCCATGTGGCTGAAGTAATCTTCTTTAACCGGAAATCCTGATACAGCTCTATTAATTCCAAAATATGAGCTTTTCTTGCATTCTTGCGTGTTTTGCCCAATATTTTCTTCTCGTTCTTACAAACCACTACCGGAACCGAAAACATCTGGTATGCATTCTTAAAGGTAATCTTTCCAAAATTCTTTCCCCCATGCAATTGGGCACCATCAATATAAACAGGCAAATTAAAATGATTTCCCAAAAAGTCATCCTCTGTAATCACAGTCTTCTCCGTGAATAAAAATGCCCCCTCGGTCATTACTTCCAAATAAGTATATCCCCAGCCGTTTCGAATAATATTCACACTCTCTTCCGCCACTTCGAAAGGAGCCTCCCATACCGGTCTACTCTCTGACACCAAATATTCAATAGGCTTTTTCTTGTTCATGGCAATCAAGAACTCTTCCACGTTCTGCCCACTGCCGTCACGCTCTGACAGACCTCGATAACACAAACGTGTTGTCTCATCACAACTTAACAACACATTTTCAAATGCAGGGCTATAAAACATTTTCACAGCTTCCTGCCAATTCATTTTAGCCAGATTTGCAAAATGAAACAGGTTTTTAATGGGACCTACCGAAGACTCTGTGGCAAAACGAGCCACACTTACCACATAAGGCAAATAGTACTCACCCAAATTGCTGACTACACAAAATTCGCCTCTAATTACTTCTCCTTCTCCCATATGCTCTCCATGGAAGCAAAAATGTATCTCTTCCTCATTGCCAACGAACTCATGTGTCATGCATTCCATACGTAAATCCGTACTGGAAACATATCCCTTGGTATACTTCCCCTCCGGCGAAAAAATCTGAAAACTGCCTTCGTAGCTATCGCCACGTTTTAGCTCGATTTCCAGCTTCGTACACGAAAAGTTCAGAGTACCTTTTTCGTAGTCATATGTATTTTCCAAAATCTGCTCTACAACTTCCCGCATACCTTTCTCCTAAATCGTTTCTTCTCCCATACTCTATAGCCTGCGGCCCCCTGATTACCGGCCGCCTCCACAATTTATGTCCTAAATCATAAAAAAGAGCATGGTTTACCACTATTCATAAGTATACCATGCTCACTGCTTCTAAGCAAACAATTATTCACTTATTCTGCACTTTAAAATTACATTTTGTTATCCCTATTCTATCCTCAAATCTTCCCACTCACTGACCATCCACTCAGTCATTTTTTTGTTCGTTTCATATAAATCCTTATACTTCTCCTGCTCTGCAAACCAGGCAAGCGCCAATAATTGATTTGATAAAACGACATAGGGAATTGCTTTCTTCTCTTCTTTCGTCAGCTTCACCACATCATCATATCCGTAGACTATACTTTTATATATTTGAATCCACTTTTGTAGTTTCTCCGCATTTTCTGCCTCCAGACTTTCTGACAAAATAGCAGTAGCAGCATAACAGGGATCAAAAATGCGCAAATTTTTCTCACTTAATTCAAAATCAATGAAGCCCCATTTCTCTCCTGCCAAAATAATGTTACCCGGATTCGGGTCGCGATGAATCACTTGCTTAGGCAACTTGGAATAAAGGTCCCTAAATTCCTTCTCATAGCTTTCAAATATGTTGTTAGGCGCTGCCAGCCTTCCTTTTAATCGTGGAATTGCATACCCAACCACACTCTCATATAAATTCGGTTCATTTACCATTGCCTCTACATTGGCCAGTACCAGACTTAATTGCCCTAGAATCTCTCCCACAAAACGCGCCTTTGTTGTAAAATCACCTTCATACATATTGCCTGCATCCAGTTGTTTTCCTTCCAAACGCTTCGTCAAACAATAATACAAATCTCCATTCTCCACATATTCTCTTCCGTCTAACGTATTTACCGGAACAGCCGCAGACACCCCTACCTTTTCCAATGCCTTAGAAATAGAAATATGATTTTTTAACTTTGCCAAATTAGCGGTAAACTTCAGCACATATTCTTCTCCAATATAAAATGCCGACTCGTTTCTGTGACCTGTCTGCTCATAATAAATATCGGTAACCTTTTCCTGCTCTAATCCCCACAAATGTAAAAGGCCTTCCACTCTTTTATGTGTCACCATAATATGCTCCTCCTTCAAAAGTTCAATCCGATAAGGCTTTCTCACCTTATATCGTTTCAAATACTGTGTAGGTGTACACCCTAATTCTCTGGTAAATGCCCTATAAAATCCGGCATGTGTTTCAAAACCATACAGCAAAGCCACATCAATTATTTTGTTTCCACAACTGATATCATAGATTGCATTCAGCAGCCTGCGCCTCAAAATATACTGCATCACCGGCATCCCTACTGCTGTTTGAAATAACCGATAATAGTGAAACAATGAAAAACCGGCTCTTTCACTTAATTCCAAGGCTGTAATATCACATTTTAAATTGTCTTCAATATAATCAATGCTGTCCTGAATTATTTTTACGTACACCCTTACACCACCTTTCCTTTTCTTTTGTAGCTACTTATACATGATAACAGTTATTTCGAGAAAAACCTTTCCGATTTTGCGAAAAAACAGAGGCAAAGCTGATGCCTTGCCTCCTTGTTCTATTTCTTACTGTCTTATTTATGCATTTACATATTTACTTACAGTGGCTGCAACAGCACCTACACCACTGGAAAGCTCTACAAAATAGCTCTTCACCAAATCTGCTAAACCTACTTCGAATAAATCTACACCAAAAATCTTATCATTCTTCAAGAGCTCGTCTAATTTTGACAAATCCTTGGGTTCTTCACTTAATTTGTAATCTGCCACATAAGGCATTACGGTATCCAATAACGGATCTGAGCTTGGCTCAAAAGAATTACCGTTATCATCCACTGCCATTAAATAACGTAACCAACCTGCGTAAACCAAAGGAATCAATTTTAGAGACTTTACATCCAACTCTTCACTTGCTGCATATGCCTTAATTGTCTCACCAAAACGGATTGCCAGCTTCTGAGAAGTATCGGTAGCAATACGCTGAGGTGCATCCGGCATAAACGGATTTGGAATACGACTATTTACTACTTCATCAATAAACTTCTTTGGATTAATGATACCCGGATTTACTACTACCGGAAGACCTTCCTGATAGCCTACGATTTCTACAAACTTCTTTAAATCAGGGTTCTTCATTTCTGCAGAAATTAATGTATATCCCAACAAGCAGCCGTATACAGCCAAAGTAGTATGCAGAGGATTCAAACAGGTACAAACCTTCATCTTCTCCACCTTATCTACCGTCTCTCTATCCGTAAAGATAAGACCTCCCTTATCCCATGCACTCTTACCATTAGGGAACCAATCTTCAATAACCAAATACTCACATTCTTCTGCATTTACAAAAGGTGCTACATAAGTGTTCTTAGAAGTAATTACTGCATCCAAACCTTCAATACCGTCCGCATTTAACATCTCTTCCACGGTCTTGTCAGGACGAGGTGTAATCTTGTCAATCATACTCCAAGGGAAGGAAACTGCCTTTGCATCACGTACATATTCTGCAAATTCCTTATCAGCTACTCCATTTTCAGCCCACTTATCTGCAAAAGCAAATACGGCTGCCGCCAGCTTGTCACCATTGTGGGAACAATTGTCCATACTTACCATAGCAATGGGCAACTTGCCATTTTTATATCTGGTATAAAGAAGAGATACCACCTTACCCAAATAGCTTACCGGCTTAGAAGGGCCGTTTACAAAATCTGCCTCTACCGCAGGCACAATATTTCCCTTACCATCTACCAAAGAATAACCTTTCTCGGTAATGGTAAAGCTTGCCATCTGCAAAGAAGGATTTGCGAAAATCTCCTTCAAACGTCCATACTGGGCTTCATTTTCACTATCTAATACCAACGACTCCATAATACTGCCTACGATGGTCTTATCCACGGTATTGTCAGCCTTTAAAGTAGCTAAGATACCCAGATTATCATGAGGCCAGTACATCTTCTCAACGATCTCATAATCGAAACCTTCTGCGGCGATTAAACCGGTATCAATGCTTCCTGCATTTAACAGATTCTGTACCACATTTGCCTGAAATGCACGGAAAATGTTACCTGCACCAAAATGCACCCAGGTAGGGCGATTCTTGGTATTTTCCAAAATAGTATCATAATCAAATTCCGGCAGACTGTATCCTGCATTAATAAAATCCTGACGATGTTCTTTTAAACTTTTTAAAGTTAATTCCATGATTTTACCCCTTCCGACTATTTTCTCTCCTGGCTCTTCTGAATTGCTTCCCACAAACCGTTCAAATAGGTTGCTCCCAGTGCTCTGTCATACAAGCCATAACCCGGCATAGCCACTTCGTCCCAAATCATACGGCCATGGTCAGGACGGATAGGACCGGTAAAGCCGATATCATAAAGTGCCTTCATAATTTCATACATATCGAAGGTACCGTCACTTGACAAATGTGCAGCTTCTTCAAAGTCGGTAGGCGAATTAAACTTTAAGTTACGCACATGAGCAAAATGTACTCTACCCTTTAAGGAACGAATCATATCCGGTAAATCATTATTCAAATTAGTACCGTAAGAACCGGAACAGAAAGTCACACCATTGTGTGGGTTATCTACCATCTTCATCATACGAAGAATATTTTCTTTGTTAATAATGATACGAGGAAGTCCGAATACACTCCATGCGGGATCATCCGGATGAATTGCCATGTTAATATCATACTTATCACAAACCGGCATAATTCTCTCAAGGAAATACTTTAAGTTCTCAAAAAGCTTCTCATCGGTTACATCCTTGTACATTTCAAAAAGTTCTTTTACCCTAGCCATACGCTCCGGTTCCCAACCCGGCATAACGGTACCGTTCATATCACCGGCGATGGATTCGAACATCTTCTCCGGATTGATTGCATCAATTGCTTCCTGATTGTAAGCAAGTACAGTAGAACCGTCAGGACGTACACGCGCCAACTCACTTCTGGTCCAGTCAAATACAGGCATAAAGTTATAGCAAACCATGTGAATGTCAGCCTGTCCCAATCTCTCCAGCGTGGTAATGTAATTTTCAATATACTGTTCTCTATCAGGAGTACCTACTTTAATAGCATCATGAATATTTACACTTTCAATACCAATTAACTTCAGTCCTGCATCTTCCACTTCCTTCTTCAGTGCCAGGATGTCTTCCATTTCCCACACTTCGCCCGGCGCAGTACCATACAGTGTTGAAATAACACCTGTCACTCCCGGAATCTGTCTGATTTGCTTCAAGGTTACGGTATCGTACTTACTGCCATACCATCTTAATGTCATCTGCATAATTGCTTCCTCCTGTTTAACATTTCTTATTTAAGTTTTTGCTACATTAGGGCACCCTTGCCCTTATTTACTCCCATTATACCATGTGCAAAAATGCTTTAAAATGCCATTTATTGCTTGAAAACGTGCAAAAATTGCTATATTATTGTATTGTATTTAATATTTACATTTATAAGAACATTATAACTATTTTTTATCGGAATATGTGCGGAGAATCCTTATGAAAAATGCAAAAATCAAAACCTTAGAGGCCAGTGACGAACGTCAATATATGATCAATGAAAATTTCGAAATTTATGAAAAACATGGTGCCCCTACCGGTGCCTCTGCTTTTCATTATCATAATTTCTATGAAATCATTTATGTCTTGGAGGGCGAATACTCCTCCCTTTTGGAGAACCAAATGTATCACTTAAAAAAGGGAGACTTTTTGCTGATTGATTGTAATATTATGCATCGTTATCATCCCATGGCAGAAAAAGATGCCTCCTCCAAACGTATTATTTTATGGATTACCAAAGCCATGCTGGAAAAATTATCTGATGGCAACATGGACTTGTCCGCCTGCTTTCATGGTATTGATTCCTGCGCTTATCATTTTCCGGTATATTACGAAGAAATGCTACGTGGATTCTTAATGAAATTAGTTATGTCCGAACTTATTGACGGACAGTTGGAAAACTCCAAAGCCGTCATGGACCGGGGATATCTTACTTTATTCTTTGCTTATTTGAATCTTTTATGTAGCCGTCAAGAATATTTGTTTAAAGAAGAGGAAACCACCTCTCATCCTTTGGTAGAGACGATTTCCTCCTACATTGAAGCACATATTCAGGAAAATATCACTATTGACGAATTGGCCAAACAGGTCCACATGAGCAAGTATCATTTTTTACGACGTTTCAAAGAACTGACCGGAACCACGGCCCATACTTTTATCATCGACAAACGACTGCTGCATGCAGTGGAAGGCTTACGTAACGGCAAGTGCATTACACAGGTTTATCAGGAGGCTGGCTTTACCGATTATTCTTCCTTTTTAAGAAATTTTAAGAGTGCCTTCGGCGTTTCTCCCGGCAAGTATAAAGACTTCTACTAAAGACCCTTTACGAAGGCTCTGCAATGCGGCTGACTCCCACATAAATATCCGACACCTCATACCATGTTGCATAATCTGTCACACCGGTTTGGGGCAGATTAAAAATTCCCTGAAAGGTACGAATGGCCTCGGCAGTCTTAGGTCCGTAAATACCATCTGCTGTAACGGTAGGTATGGCAGGGTAGTTGCGTGCAATCCGATTCAATTGATTCTGTAGCTGGCGCACCTTATCTCCGGAAGAACCAATATTCAAACTATACCCCGGATAAGAAGACGGTACACCTGAAATTATTTCCGCAGTATTAATGTACATGTCATTTCCATAGAAATACCTTAAAATCTCAATAGCTGTATACCCTTCGTCTCCCAGATACTTTGACCCCCATTGGCTCAAACCATCGCAAGTTACCCGCTGTCCGTCACAATAGGAAGTCAAAATTGGCTGACGCACTCCCGGTCTGGATAAGTAATTTGCAAACACTGTATCTACTAATACATCAATGTTTTCATAAATATTTCTGCCATATACCCACTTTTGATCATATGCCGTTGAAGACGTAATAGTAAAATCGTAACCTTGGTTTCGGTACCACTCGGTATACACCCTATTTAACGTAAATGACATAATTGCAAGAATATTGGCATACAATGCTGCTTCCGGCCATGTAGAATAAATTTCACAGGAGGCCACATTTTTAATATAATCCTTGTATCTCACCCAATAGTTCGGAGCTGTAGAATCATTGGGAACACCATCATGTACAATAACGTACTCTGGCACTACTACTCTACTTAAAACAATCTCTCCTGTTTCTGCCATTGGCTTGATTTCATCCTCCGGAATCTTAGGTGGATATTCTCCAAACAATGTATGCACCGGAATGCTTACAATCTCTTCTTCCTCCCCCGTTACCTGAAGAGGACGCATACGTATTTGTTGTAAAGATAACTCATCCGGAAAAAGCTCTGATCCGGTTATCAGTATCGGTTCATATCCCTCTGCCTCCACTGTAATATTGTAATCTGTGTAAGGCTGTATTTCGGAAGGTTCCTGCGACAAGCTAAATGGTGGCGCCGTTAACTGAATCACCTCCGTAGTACCGGAGTTATCGGTAGTCGCCGTAGCCACTACTGTTTCCGGTGCTGTTGTATAAGCTATGGAAATCACTGCGCCTTCTACTGGAATGTATCCTATAGTAGAGATTACACTTATTCGTAACTCTCCAAAATATTGCTGTGTCTGATTATTAATGTCCATTTTTTTACCTTTATTCGTCCTTTATGGTAAATATATGCAGAGAATCACTTTTTGACACCTGATAATTTCTCTCCGTGCTCAGGGCTGAAATAAACAGTCTTGCAAGAATTTAAATAAATTTCATACGCAATTCACTTTATCTGCTGATTGTATTATGTTATAATTCATTGTAATGATGTAAACTTATAGGAAAACTTAAAGGAATAAGATTATATGAAATCATCCAATACAAAACCTATTCTCATTGGAATCATTCTTTGCATCATAGCCGTTATGTTAACTGCTTTCTTTATCATAGGAAACACACTTCTGAATTCTTTTGAAGAAACCAACTCCTCTCCAAAGGATATAGCAAGCAGTATCTCACAGGAAAGCATCGAAATCAATGTATCTTCTGGCGAACGTATCGGCGATGCCATTCCGATGTGGGAAATCGAAGATATCCGAACCTACCGCGTATCTTCCGAAGAAATCATAGACGAAACAGATATATCTAACCTGGTAGGTAAACTACAAACCAGAGCTGGTTATTATTCGGAAGACGCGAAAATACTTGCTGAAAATGACTGTGGTACTTGGTATGTAAAAATATCCATACCGGATGTAGAAGATGAAGACGTATATGACTTTATTTGTTCAAATGCTTCTTTAGAGTTTATTGTGGGATATGGTACAGAATCTGCTGAAATTATTGTAGACAGTTCCCATATTTTATCTGCAACGTCCTCTGCCTACAATGATGCATTTGGATGCCCCTCCTTTACAGTAGACATTTTCTTTAACGAGGAAGGCAGCAAACTGTTTGCAAATGGTACTACTAAACACATGGGGGATATTATTTCAATCGTATATGATGGGCAAATCATAAGTTCTCCAACCATCACGTCTCCTATTACAGAAGGGCAGGCTATTATCAACGGATTAGATTCTTTTGAAGAAGCGCAAGAAATCTCCACTTTTTTAAACATCGGTAAATTAAATGTTGATTTAGAAAAAATAAAGTGACAAAAAATTAATAGAAAGGACTTCGATAGCATTGTTTTTACTTCGTTCTAAATTTAAAGAAAAATTAGAGGAAACCTTAAAAGCAGTACTTCCGATTCTAGTTATCGTTTTGCTTTTATGTTTTTCCATTGCCCCTATTCCACCAAGTATTTTAGTCAGCTTCTTGCTGGGTGCGGTACTTTTAATTGTGGGCATGTTATTTTTTAACGTAGGTGTGGAATTGTCCATGACACCTATTGGTGAACGTGTGGGTTCCATTATGACACGTTCTAAAAATATTTTTATTGTTGTATTAGTCAGCTTCGTTATGGGATTTGCCATTACCATTTCCGAACCCGACTTACAAGTATTGGCACAGCAGGTACCTTCCGTACCAAATCTGGTTCTGATTTTAGCGGTAGCCATTGGTGTTGCCACCTTTTTGGTATTTGCTATTTTACGTATGTTGTTTGGAATACCACTTTCCTATTTATTGGTGTTCTTCTATGCTATTATTTTTATACTGACCGCCTTCGTACCCGCAGACTTTTTAGCAATTGCTTTTGACTCCGGCGGTGTAACTACCGGTCCTATGACCGTACCTTTTATTATGGCTTTTGGTATTGGTATTGCCGCCATCCGAAGTGACCGTCATGCAGCTGACGATAGTTTCGGTTTGGTTGCTATGTGCTCCATTGGACCGATTTTGGCAGTTCTTATTTTAGGTATGATTTTCCATCCTGAGCAAACCGAGCAGGTTTCCGAATCCATTCCTATCATCGATAATACCGTTGATTTGTGGAAAACTTTTGCTGTAGAGTTCCCCACATACATAGAAGAAATTGCTGTTTCGATTTTACCCATTATTGTTTTCTACGGTATAGTACAGTTAATTGCCCGTGATGTAAACAAACGAACTCTTATAAAAATTGGTATCGGTATGGCCTACACTTATGTAGGACTGGTACTTTTCTTAACCGGCGTTAATGTTGGTTTTATGCCTGCAGGTAACTATTTAGGTCAGACGATTGCCGGACTGTCCTTCTCATGGATTATCGTGCCTATTGGTATGATTATTGGTTACTTTATTGTAAAGGCAGAACCTGCCGTTTTCGTATTAACCAAGCAAGTTGAAGAAATGACTTCCGGTGCCATTTCTGCAAAAGCCATGGGCTTAAGTTTATCCATTGGTGTGGCCGTATCCGTTGGTCTGGCTATGACACGTGTATTAACCGGCATCTCCATCCTTTGGTTTTTAGTCCCCGGTTACGCCATTGCACTGATTTTAACTTTCTTTGTATCCAAAATTTTTACAGCGATTGCATTTGACTCCGGTGGTGTTGCTTCCGGACCTATGACAGCTACTTTCCTATTACCTTTTGCCATGGGTGCTTGCGAAGCCTCCGGCGGTAACATTATAACAGATGCCTTTGGTATCGTTGCCATGGTTGCCATGACACCGCTAATCACTATTCAGGTAATGGGCGTGATTGCCAAAGTCAAAGAATCCAAGCTACACAAAGAAGCTATATATCAGGAAGTACATACTTCTTTGGATGCTTATGGCGACATGGAGATTATCGAATTGTAATAGTCAGCTGATAAAAAGTTCAGCATAAAGAAAGGAATGGTGATTACTATCGGAAATTTATACTTAATGACCACTATTGTTGATAGAAAAATCGTTAACAAATATATTGAATTATATCAGGATAATAACTTACATGTTATGTACCTGACACTTGGTTCCGGTACCGCTGCAAATGAAGTATTGGATTATTTTGGATTGGACTCAACGGAAAAAGCTGTTGCCTATTCTGTTTTAGAAGCAGAATCATGGGAAAGCATAAAAAAGCAATTACAAAAGAAGTTGCAAATTGATGCTCCCGGCGGAGGTATCGCTTTTACTATTCCGCTTAGTAGCATCGGCGGTAAAAAAACATTACAATTTTTATTGGAAAGTCAGGATTATAAGAAAGAGGAGGAATCTACCTTGCAGAATACAGTTCACGAATTAGTTGTTGTTATCGCAGAACAGGGCTACACCGAATTGATTATGGATGCTGCCCGCGGTGCCGGCGCTTATGGCGGTACCGTTATCCATGCCAAAGGAACCGGTATGGAGGCCGCAGATAAATTTATGGGCGTTTCCTTGGCTGCCGAAAAAGAGATTATTTATATTGTTACCAAAAAGGACCAGAAAAATGCTATTATGCAGGCTATTATGGAACATGCCGGCTTAAACAGCAAGGCGAAGGCTATTACCTTCTCTCTGCCGGTAACCGATACCGCAGGTTTGAGATTGTTGGAAGACTAAGTTATATAGAAAAAAAGCCCCACAAGGGGTAACATATATATCCTATAAAGAACTGTATGAAAACGTCAGCACTTAGTAAGTAGGCGAGTTTACTCGACTACGAACTTAGTCCTGCTACGTTTTGCATCCAAGCGAGAGTGCGTTCGTATAGGATATATATGTTACCCTTTGTGGGGCTTTTTACTTATGCCTCTTCTTCCTTCATCGCCTCTTCCAGCTTTGCCAGCATTTCCTTAATTAATTCATCCTGCTCCTTGCGTTTGTACGGTGGCATATTATATCCTCCCGGACATCTGTCGCGCATGGTAAGGTAAACATTGTAATCCCGTAGCATCTCCGAAAATTCGTGTTCATAACCATTCTCCACCATATACTTAATTATTCGTCCCCAACACGCCTCTTCCGACGCAACGCCGGTAGTATACCCCTCTGCAAAGCTATTCACTGCAATCCATATCCACTGTTCCCTTAATTCCTTCGGTGCATCTCCCAGATTTCTCATCATTTATACCTCCATGATTTTCACCGTTCTTCAAAGCACTCTTGCTGCCATAAGAACTGTCTTTTCTTTAGGATAGCATAGAATCTTCTATAAAACATTAAACTACCGGTTCAAAAAAACAGCCGCCATTTTATAGTTGGCGACTGCTTAAAAATCTGTTGTATAGATTTCAACATTATTTTGTTAACATCATCATAATATCATTGCTTCTGGCAATAAACTTGCTCATAGCTTCCGGGGATAATGGTTCGTGCTGAAGCTTTGCCAAATCGTAAAGCTGTTCACAAATCATGGCAGTGTTTTTGCCATCCTTATTTGCTACCACATACTCTACCAGCGGATGGTTTGCATTGAGTACCAGAGTCTCACCATCACCGCCAAATGCTCCCATATCCATGCCGGGCATTGCATACATTTTCATCATATCCTGCATACGTCTGCTTTCCTCAGACAAGGTAATTACAGAAGCAATCTTTTTATTCTTCAGCTTCTGAATCTTTACATTCAGCTTATCATTCTTTAAAGCCTTCTTCATCATTTCCAGAAGACCCGCTGCCTGCTCCTCCATTTCCTTCTCTGCCTTCTTAGAAGTCTTTGCCTTGAAGGTATCGGTTAAATCTGCATCGATTCTCTGGAACTTAATGCCTTCATTCTTGGACTCTAACTGTGAAATGAAAGGCTGGTCAATATTGTGTGTCAGAATCACTGCATCCATCTTCGCCGCCTTGAACATGCTGATATACTGTCCCTGCTGCTGTTCATCGGTTACATAGTAGATAACCTTTTCTTTCTTTTCTTCGCCATCTTCTGCGTCAGAAGCATCTTCCACGATTTCAGCCTCTACTACATCGCCCTTTTCATCCACAGCCTCTTCAGCTTCATCAATGGGCTTGATTTCCAAGCATTCCGGCAAAGTCAAATACTTGCCGTCCAAATTCTTAAAGAGGATATAATTGGTCATCTTTTCGCAGAATTTATCATCCTTTAAGCAACCAAACTTGATGAATGGACTAATGTCATCCCAATACTTATCGTACTCTTCTTTCTCCGTCTTGCACATGCCGGAAAGCTTATCTGCCACCTTCTTGGAAATATATTCAGAAATCTTCTTTACAAAGCCATCATTCTGCAATGCACTTCTGGATACATTCAAAGGCAAATCCGGACAATCAATAACACCCTTTAATAAAAGCAAGAACTCCGGTATCACCTCTTTAATATTATCTGCAATAAATACCTGATTGTTGTACAGCTTAATAGTTCCCTCGATCGATTCATACTCCATGTTAATTTTAGGGAAGTACAAAATACCCTTTAAGTTAAACGGATAATCCATATTTAAATGAATCCAGAACAAAGGCTCCTTATAATCCTGGAATACCTTACGGTAGAACTCCTGATACTCCTCTTTGGTACATTCGTTGGGATGCTTGGTCCAGAGAGGTCTAGTCTCATTCATAAGCTCCGGACGCTTTCTGATTTTCAGCTTCTCCTCATCCTCTTCCTTCTCCGGCTTAATCACCTCTACTACTTCATCTGTATCCAGTTTCTCATCAACCTTGATTGTCTGGGTATCGGTAGTATTCGCCTTAGATAAATATATTTCGCTAGGCATGAAGGAACAATACTTCTTAATTACTTCACGAGCTTCATATTCATTACAGAACTTCAGACTGTCTTCATTTAAAAACAGCGTAATAACAGTACCTACCTCTGCCTTATCACCATCCTCCATGGTAAATTCAGTACCACCATCGCACTCCCAATGCACAGGTGTTGCACCTTCCTTATAGGACAAGGTATCAATATGCACTTCATCCGCTACCATAAACGCTGAATAAAAACCTAAACCAAAATGACCGATAATCTGGTCTGAGTTGCTCTTATCCTTGTACTTTTCAATAAAGTCTGTTGCGCCGGAAAAAGCAATCTGATTAATATACTCATCCACTTCATCCGCAGTCATACCAAGACCATTATCAATAAACTTTAAAGTCTTTGCCTGGGGATCTACAATCACTTCAATCTTCGCCTTGTATCCCTCCGGCAGAGTATACTCACCCATCATATCTAACTTTTTCAACTTAGTTACGGCATCACAACCGTTAGAGATTAACTCTCTGTAAAAAATATCATGGTCGGAATACAACCACTTTTTAATAATCGGAAAAATATTTTCGCTGTTAATTGACAAACTACCATTTCTTGTTGCCATATACTTCACTTTCCTTTCTTGACTGTACTAATTCTTGCTATTGAGAAATCATCAAATTTACTCACTAAAACACAGTTTAAAACCCTCACTCAGAATTGTCAAGGCAAAATTAGCACTCAAAAGAACAGAGTGCTAATAAACACTGAGAAAGTGCCGAAAATTCGGCACTTTCCACATTTCTAAAATTTTCCTAAACTAATTAATTCACGGAAAAATATTTGTCAAACACCTCAAAAAAACTACTGGTATTCACATCATTAGAATGAATCAACTCCACTTGCTGCCACAACTTATCATTTAACTTTCTTGCAAGCTTATTCACAAAAGCATCATACTCCTGACTGAAAGCTTCCTGCTTACGTTCCTCGATAATTACCAGCTTATTGGCATCCGTTTCCTCTTTATCATAAGTACTGATACATTTTATAATGTGATACCCATAATCACTTTCGATTACCTCACTGATTTCCTCCGTTTGCAGATTAAAGATGACATCCTCCAAAACCTTCTGTACTTGTCCCTTTTTTATAGAGCACCTTATGGATTCTTCCTCATTATACTTCCCCGCCAAGGTAGTAAAGTCATATTCTCCACCGGTAGCCATTTCATGAATTTCTCGAATCGTCTCCAGGTTATCCGCCTTGGTCGCGTCCGAATAATCAATTATATTACCTTCGTAATCTGTGGTACGATTTTTAATGACAATTTGCTCTATGGTTACGCTTCTGGCCTCATCATCACTGATTTCCGGATTTACTTCTGCTACAATCTGTTCATAAACCAACTGTGCCATAGCCAACTCCACATACATCTGCAATACCATTTCCTCCGTAATTTGCATTGCTTCAACTTCCGCTTGGCTTAAAGACGTATAATATTCCTTTGCTGCTTTTGCCAACTTCTGTTCTTCTTCCGGACTTAAAACGATTTGCTTTTCCTGCGCCAACAAATATACGGACTTAATCTGCGCAATTTGAGCCAGAGCAATATCCTTTACATTCTCTTCCAATGTAGTATCTTCATAGGTCAACTCCCAAATCTGCGTACCGAATACACCTTCATAATCATTCTGCATATTGGTCAGATACAACATATATTCCGGCACAGTACAGGAAATATCTCCAATACGGAACAGCTCATTCTCGCCAAAACCTGTAGTGAAAATCACCTTACCCTTATCCTCATCACCACAGGCACATAAACTGCATGCCAACAATACCACACTTAATCCTATACATAATATCTTCTTAAACTTCTTCATTCCTAATCCTTCTTTGGTTTTCTTTTTCACTATAATCCATTGTCTATAACGATTTGACTGCCATCCTTCGTCTTCGTTATCTTTATTTGTTGGGAAATATTCTCCATTAATTCCTCCCGGTGGCTGATAATTCCCACCAGTTTATTGGTGCCGGACAAATTAATCAGAATATCCATGGCATTTTCAATAGACTTCCTATCTAAAGTACCAAAACCTTCGTCTACAAATAATGCATCCATCTGTACTCCACCCAAATTGGAAGAAACCGTATCCGAAAGTCCCAATGCAAGGCTCAAAGAGGCCTTAAAGCTTTCTCCTCCGGACAAATTCCCAACCGGTCTTCTATGCCCCGTAAAATTATCCAATACTTCCAAATCCAGGAATGTATTACTCTTCTTCCCAAGGGAATCCTCTTGTCGATAAAGCTCATATTGTCCGTCACTCATAGGAAGCAGTCTTCGATTGGCCGCCATAATAATATTGTCAAAACCTGCTGCCTGTACATATTGCTCCAAGGTGATTTTACCGTTACCTGTTTGGCCTTTTACCAGATTATAAAGTCTCTGACAAATAGCATTTTCTTTACGGTATTTCTCCAATTCAGTTCTCAACTCAGAAATATTCTTTTTCTTCGCCTGATTTGTTTGCAAACGATAATTGATATCATTTATCCTGCGTCGCATTTGATTAAGACTTTGGCTATAATCATCTACCTCACTCTGGATACCTGCAATATCAATAATCTCTTTACCTTTCGCATCTTCCTTTGCCTGTAACAATTGTGTAGCATTCGTACTTACCGATTGCTGATATTGTTTGAGCAGTTCCTCTGTATCCGCAATCTCAGCTTCTGTTGTTACATAAGCCAAAAATTCTTCCACAGAAGCAAACTTCTTCTCCTGTAGCTTTTCGCGGAATTCACCAGAAAGATTTTGCTCTTCCTCACTTAACTTCACCCAGGTATTTCTTAAAGTTTCCAGAGTTGCTTTCTTTTCTGCTTCCTTTTTCTCCGCTTCGTGTTTTTCCTTTCGTGCTACCTCTATCGCTTCCAGAATCTTCTTTGCCTGTTGTTCCATGGTTTCACGGGCCTTTTCTGCGGTTTTCCAATCTTCATAAGCTAAATTTAATACATTTTTTGCCAATGCACTATTCTGAGCAAGTGCTGTTTTGTTCTCTTGCAAACGATTCACATAATCCTCGCGCACCTGCTGTAAATCTGCTGTTTCCTTCCCTCTCGCCTGCAGCAAAGATTTTTCTGCAGAATATAATGTATTACATGCTTTTTCTACCTCTATTTGCGCCTTGACATTATCTGTAATCTGTACTTCCAGATTTTCTTGTATCTCTTCCATAGACACCAACAAGGTTTCAAACTCAGCGATTTCTTTATTTACTATACCGGACAGTTCATTCTCTACACAATCCAGCATATCTATTCGTAATTGCTCCTTATAGGCATGGAATGCAACCTTTTCTCTCTCCACCGTCACTAAGGAATTATCTTTGGACTCTTTCGCCGCATTCTCCTGCTCTTGCAACCGTTTCAATTCTTCTTCCGAAACAGACTCCTCCGGCAGAGCTGCCAACTTAGGATGATGTGTTGCACCGCATACAGGACATGGTGCCCCCTCCTCCAAATCTTTCGCCAGAATTCCTGCACGACAGTTCTCCAAGATGATTTCTGCAGCCCTACACTTCTCTGCAGCCTTCTTCCAACTTGCCTGTTTCTCTGCAAAATCCTCTTGATATAATTTTAATACTTTCTGCTTCTTTTCATATTCCGAAATTTTGCTATTAATTATACTATCTACGCTACTTTTTAAAAAGGTTAATTTCTCGCCTTGTGATTTTATGAATATCAATTTCTCCGGCATGCCCTTACATTCTTCTACTTGTCCCTCTAAAGTGACAATTTTTACTTTCAGAGCCTGCTCTTTCTCCTGTAATTGCCTGCCTTCTTCCTCTAACTGACGTTCTATAGCCTTTAATCGTAGCTCGTCCGCACGCTGAGTATCTCTCTGCTCATACCTTTCCTTATCTTCGTTAATTTTACGTACCTGTTCCCGGTAATCTATGGCCACAGCTTCTTCCTGCAAACCTTTTTGAAGTACTTCTTCTGCAAGTCCCACGCGTTTTTCGGCATTTTTACATGCTTCACTTTTTTCCGTAATCTCAGCCCGTGTGGCCTCTACTTCTCGTTTCTTAACATTCCAGGAAATATACAGCGGATTCACCTCACGGGTCGCCTTCTTTTGGCACAGCAAAACAGATGCACTTTCGTCCATCTCTTTTTTCTGCATATCCAACTGCTTCTTTTCCTCTGACAAAGCTTCATAACGACGGATAAATTCATTATTTGTTTTTGCTGTAGCCAGAATCTGTTTCTTCTTTTCTAAGGTTTTTTCCTGTAATTTCAGTTCCTTATCTTTCTGCTTGTAGCTCTCCTTATCCTCTTTTATAAGCAGGTCCAGAATCTCCAGCATCTCTTCTATATTCCATACACTCTTACTATTGCTCGCATGCTTTTGCAAGGTTTTCAATTCCTCCGCATGCACACTTCCTTCTTCTGCCTCCACATCATTCAAGTACTGTACAATACGATTCTCTATGTTGATTTTTCCTTTATAACTATCGTCCATACGATCTTTTAACCGAAATTCAATGTTCCGATATCCATCCGTCATAAATATGGTTCTAAGAATCGCAGTTCTTTCCTCCGTCTTCGCATTCAGCAAATCCCAGAATTCTCCCTGGGCTATCATGGCAATTTGCTTAAACTGCTTTGCATCTATGCGTAACAGCTCCTTTATGGCCACCTTCACATTTTCAATACCTTCTATAGGCACTTCATTTTCACACTGAAAAACAGCCGTTTCCTTTTCTGTAGTCAATCCTTCCTTACCACGCTGCTTTAGTCTCTCAAAAGCGGGAGTCCTGCGCACATGATATGTTTTTCCCTGATGGGAAAAATAAAAATCTACAAAGCTGGGGGTACTGTCTTTGGCATACTCACTACGAAGATTCTTCGTGTTTCTATAAGTTCCACTGGTTTCTCCATAAAGTGCAAAGCAAATCGCATCAAATAGGGTAGTCTTACCGGCACCGGTATCTCCGGAAATCAAAAAGAGTCCTTTGCTTTCAAACTGTTCAAAATTAATTTCCGGTGCCAAATCTGCGTAAGGTCCGAATGCACTGATAATTAACTTAATCGGCTTCATTTACAACACCTGCCTCTCTCGCCACTTCCTGCATAACCCGCATTTCCTCATCACCGATTTCCATACCATACACAAATCGGTAAAAATCTGAAATCAGCTCTGGGAACGTTTTTTCTTCCACTGCCTTGGAAACTTCCACCTGTTCTAAGGCCCTGGTTCTGGCATTGTCATAATCTATTTTAATGGTATTCGGATACTGCTGTTGGAATATCCCCATAGCATCATTTACCAAATCTTCCTCTGTCAAGGTAACGTATATAAAATCATTGGGTGCTTTTATGTTATTCTTATCCAAAAGCTGTGCTAATTTCCCCTTCAAATGTCGCATATCCCTAAGCGGTTTCAATTGGAGCAGTTCTATCGATACCTCTCCCTTTTCTCCTATGGTTACAAGAGGCACAGATTTCTTGTTATTTACCTCACTCAAAGAGTACTTCAAGATAGATCCTGCATATCGTATTTCTTCTCTACTCACTTTTTGAGGCGAATGAATATGTCCTAATGCCACATAATCAAACGCTTCAAAACAATCGGTTCCTACTTTTTCCACATTACCTACATTTAATACAGAAGCTCCCTCCGAACCTCCAAGTACCGGTTCTGCTCCTGTTCCTGCCACAAACTGATGTGCCACCAAAATATTACGCTCCGCTTCATCAATCTGAGCCTGCCTTATTACCGCACGGACAGCCGCATCATAAGAATCAATTTCCTCCTGCGGCAAAAAATGTCTTACCTGAGACGCTTTTACAAAAGGCAGCAAATATACGTTTACTTTTCCATGCTCATCCTGAATTTCTTTTTTGTACAATTCTCCTTTATATTTAGCAGAAATGTAGATTTGATTTGCTTCAAATAAGCTACTGCCAAAATTCAATCTTTCATCCGAATCATGATTACCGCTTATAACAAAAGTCATAATTTTACGCTCAGCCAATGAACGCAAAAAACAATCAAATACACTTACCGCCTCTTCACTTGGAATAGATTTATCATATATGTCTCCGGCTAAAAGCAGCGCATCTACCTTTTTCTCTTGCGCCATATCCAATATCTGCTCTAAAATATATTTTTGGTCTTCTATTAAGCTAAATTCTCCTAATGATTTCCCTATATGTAAATCTCCCAAATGTAAAAACTTCAATTCTTTGCCCTCCGTAATACAAAAAAGGTGTCACAATGCTACCAGCATTATAACACCTTTTCATACTCATGGTCTATATTTCACAATTATTTAATTACATGAATCCAGCCCTTAGGAGCTTCAATACGACCCATCTGAATACCTGTTAAGGTATCATACAGCTTCTTGGTAGTAGGTCCCATCTCTGTCATACCTGCCGGTAAACAAATTTCCTTGCCATGGTCTACAATCTTTCCAACCGGAGAGATAACTGCTGCGGTACCGCAAAGACCACATTCTGCCATATCCTTCAGCTCGTCCACATAAATTTCTCTTTCTTCTACTTCTAAACCTAAGTACTCTTTTGCAACTACCATCAAAGAACGACGAGTGATAGAAGGTAAAATACTATTTGACTTAGGAGTAACTACCTTGTTGTCCTTCGTTACGAAGATGAAGTTTGCACCACCGGTTTCCTCTACCTTGGTTCTGGTAGAAGCATCCAAGTACATATTCTCATCAAAGCCCTGCTTATGTGCATCTACAATTGCATGTAAGCTCATAGCATAGTTAAGACCTGCTTTAATATGACCGGTACCATTCGGTGCCGCGCGGTCGAAATCACTGATACGAATGGTTAACGGCTTCACACCGCCCTTAAAATAAGGACCTACCGGTGTAGTTAAAATTCTAAACTGATACTCGTCCGCCGGTTTAACACCAATAACCGGGTTAGAACCGAACATATACGGACGGATGTAAAGAGTAGCACCACTACCATAAGGAGGTACAAATGCCTCGTTTGCAGCTACTACCTTGTTTACTGCATCAATAAATCTATCTTCCGGGAATACCGGCATCTCAAGTCTGGCTGCAGACTGTGCCATACGCTCTGCATTTAAGTCAGGACGGAAAGTTACAATGTGACCATCCTCTGTAGTATATGCTTTCAAACCTTCAAAAATGGTCTGCGCATACTGTAAAACTCCGGCACACTCGTTTAATACTACAGTGGCATCTGTAGTAATCTCACCGTCATCCCATGCTCCATTCTTAAAATTTGACACATATCTGTAATCAGTCTGAACATAGCCAAAACCTAAATTACCCCAATCAATATTTTTCTTTTCCATATGTAAGCATCTCCTTTCAGCTCTTTAAAGCTGTTCGCCTTTGAGAATTAATTATAAACCTTTCATCCTAAAAGTCAAGGCATTGAGTTTTATTTTAATCTATGTTACAGTAAAAATAGTATTTTTTATTATTTTGAGGTGGCATATGAATAAATGTCTAAACACTTTTTATAATCTGACGTTCACAATACTGAAATATACCATATTGGTAATGGCTGTTCTGCTATTTACCACAGCATTTGTATTTACGGCATATATTAATGATATGTCTTCCCAAACCATGCTGTTAAGATATAATAATATTTTTTTTAGCCTGATAGGTATTGGTGCGTTTTTATTCCTCATGTACTTTGTTTTACATTTATTACGCAACAAAACTTCTAAAACCAAGAAATACCTCTTGTTTATCGTTTGTTTCTGGTATATATTCGCCGGAACCATTTTGGTACTCTTTTCCAAAAGTGGTCCTGCTGCAGATCCTCGTTCTGTATATGATATAGCTGCCGCACTTGCGGTAGGAAACACTTCGGTGATTCATCCTACGGACTCCTACCTTTCTTATTACCCACACCAGCTTGGATTGGTCGCCTACTATGAGGTTGTCTTGCGCATTTGGAACCTGCTTCCCATAGGCTTAGTGGGGATTCATGCCTTAAAACTATTGAATATTTGTTGGGTTTGTGCCATTATTATTTTCCAATATAAAACCTTGGATTTATTATTTCGTGATGACAAAATACAAATTATTTACCTTTTGTTAATGTTTTTTAATTTACCGTTGCTCATATATACCTCTTTTGTATATGGAGAAATACCATCCTTTGCTTGTTTTACTATAGGTTTGTGGTCCCTATTAAAAAGCTTTGATGCATCTGTTACAAACACTTCTCCTAAAATAAACAAAGCCTTTATTATATACACTATATTAAGTTGCATATTCTTTATTTTTTGTATTATGATGCGCAAAAATGCTCTGATACTAATGATAGCTGTTATAGGAGCTTTGATTTTTGAAATACTACGTCATAAGAAAAAAATATTACTGATAAATTTGGCTTTATATATTTGCCTCAGCTGCTTCACCCTTACACTGGTACAATTCCACTATGAGCAACGAGCGGATAATTACTTAAGCTCCGGAGTGACTCCCCTGTCCTACTTTGCTATGGGTATGCAGGAGGCCTCCCGTGGCGAAGGCTGGTATAATGGCTTTAACTTCTACACTTATCAGGATTCCGATTTAAACACAGACCTTACGAACCTATTAAGCAAGCAGGCTATTACAGACCGAATGGCTTATTTTAGTGAGCATCCCGGTGAAATGTTACAATTTTATGCCAATAAGTATCTCAAACAATGGTGTGACGGAACGTATGCCTCTTTACAGGCAACCGTAAATGATGTGGGCGGGCGCTCCAACTTCTTTGTCCGTTTATACAATGGGGATTTCGATAGTGTGTTTATTCCTTTTTGCAATCTAATGCAAACCATACTTTACTTGGGAACTCTGGCTTTTGCGGTTATGCAAATAAACGTAGCTTCTAAAGACCATCTTTCTTCCTATGGTTTTCTTATATACATTGGTATTATCGGAACATTTGGTGGTCTTATTTTCCACATGATATGGGAAGCAAATTCCAGATACATTTTCCCGTACTCTCTGCTGTTATATCCTTATGCGGCTTACGGCTTGGCACATTTTATCACCGGTGTAAATAACCGTTTAAAGACACTCAAACCATAAAAAAGGAGCATAGTCATCTAGGAATCACTTGACTATGCTCTCTCTTTTTATTCTTCTACCTTACTCTTTATATTTATATAAACCAACAAATACGGCAAAACAATCATAAGCGGATACAAATATCGTAGCTGTACCGTTGGGCCCAAAAACAGTGTCAGGAAATATCCCAGCACGAAGGCAAGAGGTAACATCTCCCTATACCTCTTATGAATAAGCAACCATGCGGCCACCAACATATAACACCACAAATAAGTCCCCGGTGCTATAATATAGCGCAATACCGGTATCTTTAGATACATATTTTCATCCGCAAAGGTTTCCAGCATACTTCTTAAACCACTCCATTTAGAATCTTTAATGATTCCATTGGGATTTAGCTCTGCATCCACCCAACGGGTCTGAATATATCCAAGTCCCACGTCACGACCATTTACATTTATTACCGAATGGGTTTTATCCCCCGGGTACAAAAAGCCTGCATTTGTTCCGATTGCCGCATTTACATACTCACCCGGATATTTTACGAAAAGGTTCAAATAGGTTTTGGCAAATTCAACCGGACGATACCTTACTACGGAGGTATCTGTTCTCTTTTTCACAGGATCCGAAATATCTACCCGATAATATGCATAACCATCTCCTGTAAATAAATCACGAATCAATGCTTTATCTTGCTCCATCATGGTATTGTCATCTTCCGGCAATACACCTACCCCACCATGATAAATCATAGTACGTGCCAACTGCTGAATGGGCATACTTAACATCTCTCGCTTATCACCTTCTCTGGCAACTGTAGCTTTCGCTAACACAGTCAAAAGCAATATTCCCAATACCAAAGCTATAGTTGTATCAAGCAACAGTCTGCCATACAGCTTCCAATCTTTCTTCCTGGTCAAAAATACGGCCAATGCAAGCATCACCCATAATACGGCCAGCGCATACATTCCATTGTTACGAAACAGAATGACTCCTATGGTAACCAACACATACGCTATACGCCACTTTTTCGCAACCATTCCCTCCTGCTTTAAAAGCCTGTAAAGAAGAAAGAAAAATAATAATACAAATTCCGCAAAGAAAACGTCCTTTGTGGTGGTTACGCTTAAATACCAATTAATGGGCAATAACGCCTCAAATACTGTCAAACCGATTAACGGTCCTTTGGTCACCTTCCATCCGGCAAGCAGGGCGGATACCGCCGCAAATGCTGCCGCCAGAGCCACCATTTGCAAAAGAGTATACAATCCCACGCCAATATTGACATTTCCCAATATACCACCCAGATTCCAAAATGCACCGAATAGTAAAGTATGTGCCAACGGGTGATGGGTGGTGTAGCCCTCTCCTGTAATCTGTTCCATCTGAATCGTAATATCATAAGAGCAAATTCCCGGATAATAAGCCAACCATGTAGGGAACCAGCAAATGAATAAGCTCCCCAAAACTATCCAAAAGGTTTTTACAGGCGAACATAACTTAGCAGGTCGAGCACGTCCGGTCTCCCTTGCCTCAAACACTGCTTCCGTTTTTAACAAAAACAAACACAATAAACATCCGCTTACAACTCCCAGGATAATACTTTTCACAAGCATTCCTGCCGTCCATTTCATATTCCAGACAATATTCCCTGTCTGTTCCAACTCCTTGCATGCGAAACAAAAGAAATAGAAGAGCACACCAATTATGGAAAACCATATACAACCATTTCGTTTTAACTTAACTGTCATTTTACAGTCCATCCTTTTTTACTCTTTCATATTTCAAGAATTCATAAGCAATATCAAAATACGTCTGTTCGTCACTATCCTCCACAAGCCGCCACTCCGAAGACTTGTCCAAATTAGGGAAATATTTATTTGCAGCATAAGCATGATCCATCTTTGTTACATATGCCACATCACAATAAGGTAAAAGCTGTGCATAGACACTTTCTCCGCCAATTACATAAATATCTTCTGAGGAATAATGCTCTAATTCCCTCCTTAATTCTTCCGGCGAATGTACGACGTTAGCTCCTTTTACCTGCAAGCCTTTATTTCCTGATAAAACAATATTGGTTCTTCCCTGCAGAGGCAATCCCTGTGGCATTATCTGTAATGCCTTCCTGCCCATAACTACTACTTTGCCGGCAGTTTCCTCCAACAAAAATTTATGATCTCTGGGAATACGAATCAACAATTGTTCACCGTTACCAATTGCCCAATTAGAATCTACGGTTACCCATATATTCATATCCTTTCACTCCTCCTGAAATATTCATACTCCAACTCCTGCAGAAGCTCTAAATCGCAATCGGAATATTTAAAATCTGCTCTCCGGTTTCATAACCATCTACTCGTACGTCATTTCTGGTAAACTGATAGAAATCTTTAATCTCTGGATTCAGCCAGAACTTCGGTGCTTCCTTAGGTTCTCTGCTGATTAATTCCTTAATAATCGGAATATGTCTGTCATAAATATGTGCATCTGCAATTACATGTACCAATTCCCCTACATTCATATCACACACCTGTGCTAACATATGAACCAGAACTGCATACTGCACCACATTCCAGTTATTTGCGGCTAACACATCCTGAGAACGCTGATTTAACACTGCATTCAATGTCAGCTTATCCTCGCCCGGCTTCTGGGTTACATTAAAAGTCATACTATAGGCACAAGGATACAAATTCATCTCATGCAAATCCTGATGCACATATATATTGGTCATAATACGACGGCTAAAAGGATTATTCTTCAAATCATAAATCACACGGTCTACCTGGTCCATCATACCTTCCTTATACTGATGCTTCACACCCAGTTGATATCCATATGCCTTACCAATAGAGCCATCTTCATCTGCCCACTCATCCCAAATATGACTATGCAAATCATTGATATTGTTTGACTTCTGCTGCCAAATCCAAAGAATCTCATCCGTAGCACTCTTCAGTGCCGTACGACGAAGGGTCAAAATGGGGAACTCCTTAGACAAATCGTAACGGTTTACTACACCGAATTTTTTAATGGTATAGGCAGGTGTTCCGTCCTCCCAATGGGGACGTACCTTCTCGCCTTCAGTACTGGTGCCATTTTCCAAAATATCTTTACACATATCGATAAAAATTTTATCTGCTAAACTCATGTTCTTCTACCTTTCACCTTATATAATTTACCTTTATTCACTTATCGTATGGCTTGTTTTTCTACTTCTCCAATTTGTCGCATAAAGCAATTACCTGGTCTGCCATTTTCGCCAAATCCTTGTTTGCATAACCATCTGACTTCTTAATAATTGCAAGCAAGCGTTGACCGGCCGCCAAAAGTCTGGCATAAGCACCTGTTGCAGGTTGTGTCTTCTTCTGAATCAGCATCGGACTTGCCTCAAATTCAAACTGATTGCTCAGTAAATTAAAGACCGTACCACTATACGGAGCATATGCGCGCTGCCCATGCTCAATCTTTAAACATTCGGTAAATGCTACACATGCATCATCATCTCCATGTACCACAAATACCTTCTTGGGTTTCTCCTCAAAGGCGCTAATCCACTCTATAAGACCATCCTTATCTGCATGACCGCTAAGTCCCCGCATACTCATAATCTGAGCACGCACCTCAATCGCTTCCCCAAACAGCTTCACTTCCTTGGCTCCTTCCAAAATCGCACGTCCCAAGGTGCCAACGGACTGATATCCTACAAAAAGTACTGTACACTCCGGTCTCCAAAGATTATGTTTTAAATGATGACGTATACGTCCCGCTTCACACATACCCGAAGCCGATAAAATAACCTTCGGGGTTTCATCAAAGTTAATCGCCTTAGACTCATCGCTGGTAATGGATAAACGTAAGCCCCCAAAGGAAATTGGGTTAATTCCTTCATTTACATACTCCATAGCCTCTTTGTCAAAGCAGTTAAAACGATTCTCCGTAAATACACTGGTAGCTTCCACTGCCATAGGACTGTCTACGTATACCGGGAAATTCTCATGTCCCTCCACCATACGATTTATCTTTATCTGACGCAAAAAATAAAGCATTTCCTGGGTACGACCAACTGCAAAGGAGGGGATTACCACATTTCCCCCTTTGTCAAAGGTCTCTTTTATAATCTTAGCAAGCTCCCCTACATAATCCAAATCCACTTTATCATGATTTCTATCGCCATAGGTGGACTCCATAATTACGTAATCTGCTTCTGTAGTAAAAATCGGATCACGCAAAAGAGGTTGGTCTTTATTTCCGATATCACCGGAAAATACCAATTTTCTGGTAGTCCCTTCCTCTGTTGCCCACACCTCAATGCTGGCAGAACCAAGCAAATGACCAATATCCGTAAACCGTATTTTTACATTTTCACATAGTTCAATAATATCATCATAATGGCATGGCACAATCTTTTTAATACAACCCTCGGCATCCTCCATGGTGTACAAAGGCTCTACCAACTCAGCACCTGCCTTACGACGAAGCTTACGATTCTTCCACTCCGCTTCCATGGTCTGAATATGTGCACAGTCACGAAGCATAATGCCACATAAATCTGCGGAAGCATCCGTAGTAAAAATTTGACCTCTAAATCCTCTTGCATATAACAAAGGTAACATTCCGGAATGATCCACATGGGCATGTGTCAAAAGCACATAGTCCACCATAGCTTCCGCTATAGGCAACGGTGCATTTTCAAAAGTATTCACGCCCTGCTCCATACCGCAGTCCACTAAAATATGTTTTCCCGCAACCTCTAAGTAATGGCAGCTTCCCGTTACCTCATGTGCCGCCCCAATAAATGTAAGCTTCATACCATACCCTCCGTTTTATTTTAATGCATTTGCTGTCGCCCCGTCAGTATACTTCATAATATTCCTTGAATTTTAATTGTAACACACAACCTTTCTCTATGCAATGCAAAGAACACCGTTTACCATGTTTTTTCCGACAATTCGCGGTTTTATTAATAATTTTTCTTAAATTGTATCAAAACTTTCAAAAAGAAGTACAATTATACTGTTGACAAATGTTTTCAAATCATGTATATTATTACTTGTCCGAAAGACATGCGCGAGTGGCTCAGCGGTGGAGCACCTCCTTGCCAAGGAGGGGGTCGCGGGTTCGATCCCCGTCTCGCGCTTTTTTTATTGCTAAGGAACCGATTTTTCGGTTCCTTTTTTAAACAACTATAATTCTATTTTCTTCTTAAAATTTATTCACGTAATTGAAAAAAATGCCCCCGCGTACTATAATATTATTATCATTTGTTATAAAAAGATTGGGGCGAATCAAATGAAGCAAAAAATTGCCGTATGTGGTAATGGCTGGAATAATGAATACCTGAAAGTAGTTATGTCCGGCATTCGCAAATGTGCTACTGAAAACAATGCAGATATCTTTTTCCTAATGAACTATTCCATCAATGAGGGTGAAGAGTACAAAAATCTTGGAGATACTAATATTTTCAAGCTTATTGACTACGCCTGCTTTGATGGGATTATTCTTTTGGGCAATTCTTTGCACTTGCAGGAAGAATATGATTATCTATGCTCTGTCATCCGCGAAAAGAATATACCTACCATATGTTTGGAATATCAATTACCGGATATGGATTGTTTAGGTACCGACAATTATTCGGGTATGTATGAGCTTTGCGAACACCTTGTAGAGGTACATCATGTACAAAATATTCTTTTCCTCAGCGGACCGGAAGATAATCCGGAAAACATCCAGCGTCGTGAAGCACTGAAAGCTGTTTTAAATCATCATGATTTATCCTTGCCCACAGATCATATTATCTATGGTAATTGGAATTACTATGAAGCATCCGAGGCACTTCGTTCCTGGTTACAAGTACACAATTCTGTACCGGACGCTGTTGTATGTGCCAATGATGTTATGGCCATGGCAGCATGCTCTGTTTTAAAGGAGCGAAACATTCATGTTCCTGAAGACGTAAAGGTAACCGGTTTCGATCATTTATCTTCTACCCAGACTTTTTCCCCTGTAATAGCTTCTGTTGACCGTAATTGGGAAAGTATGGGTTATTTAGGCATGCAGTATCTGTTGGATAAAATCACCGGTAAAGAAACAACCATTCCCCGATATGTAGATTCCAAGGCAATTCTTGCAGAAAGCTGTGGTTGCGCTCCCACCCCATCCGATTCTGAAAATGCAGAAGGACAGGAAATATATGGCAATATTGTAAGCGGCACCTTTTGGAGTGGTCATTTATGCGATATTTCAGAATGTCTCTCCCGTGCCATGTCGGATGAACAACTACACGAAACCTTTAATGCACTTTTAGAGCAAACACACAACCATGAAGGAGATGAATTATATCTTTGCCTTGTAAACAATTTCTTCTCCTCCATTAATAATGAAATACCCTTACCTCGTGAAGGATATACTCCTACAATGGATGTAGTATGCGGTATAAACAATGGTAGAGATTTTCCACGTACCCACATAGACACCGGAGAATTAATTCCTGATTATGATATTAACAGCCCCGGAGGTAAGTTGTATACTTTTATTCCACTATATAGCATAGATGGTTATTATGGTTATGCCGCATTGGGCAACGAAATAGATATGATGTATGATTACGGCCTATATAATTGGGCTCGTAATGTTCGTCAAAATTTGGAACACATCCGTCAAAACATTATGATGGTAGAGCTTAACAAACGGCTTGCCAAGCTATCTGTTACAGATGGTTTAACAGGTGTTTACAACCGCGCGGGATGCGAAAAAATAGCTTATCCTTATTTGGAAAAGTGTCACGCATTGGGAAAGCGTGCCGTGTTAATGTTTGCAGATATTAATAAAATGAAGGTAATTAACGACAAATATGGTCATCTTCAAGGCGATACTGCAATTTGTACAGTAGCCAAAGTAATTAAAGACGTATTATCCGATGATTGGATTATTGTACGCTACGGCGGTGATGAATTCATAATGGTTGGTGAATACAGTGATAAAACATTACCGGAACAATTATTACAAGATATCGGCATACATTTGGAACAGACCTGTCTTCAGATGCAGTTGCCTTACGAATTAAGAATCGGTGTAGGCTACGTATTAGTCGAGCCTGACAAGCAATTAAATTTATCCGAATATTTAAAATTGGCAGATGACGCCATGTATTTATCCAAAATGAAACAGCAGATATCCTAGGATACCTGCTGTTCTTATTTACGTGTTTCTCATGGTTTGCTTTTTATGCACTGGCAGACTGTATATCTACTTGCTCTACCACAATAATGTCATCCATAGGCACCTGCAAAAGCATTGCAAGTACCACCAAATTATCAATGGTAGGCAATGCCGTACCGTGTTGCCACTTGTATACTGCCTGAGGTGTGGCAAAACCAAACGCCTCCTGCAAATCTCTTACAGACAACCCTGCCTGCTTTCGCAGACAGGTAATGTTCTGTCCTGTCTTTACCATATTAATGGTTGGAATCATACACATTTCCTCCTCCTTTTCCGGCAAATCAGCCGCAAAAGAAAGCATTACATATGCATTCCATACATCTGTCTAATTTGCCTTAAAATTATAAATGGGTTTCATAATATCCATTACATCTACTGTTTCTTTAATTACATCAATAATATCTTCCAAAGATTTATATGCCATAGGCGCCTCATCCAAAGTGGCTTCATTTACAGAAGTTGTATAAACACCCTGCATAGCCGCCTTGTATTCCTCCAGTTGAATTGATTTTTTTGCAGTGGTTCGTGACATAACTCTACCTGCTCCGTGCGGCGCAGAGTAGTTCCAATCCGGATTTCCTTTTCCTACTGCCAATACACTACCATCCCTCATATTGATTGGAATGAGAACCCTCTCTCCTGCATGTGCAGCAATCGCACCCTTACGTAAGATTTTCTCTTCCATGTCAATATAATTATGCACTGTATGAAAGCCATCCACTCCCTGCATACCGGTACGCTCAAGTAACACTTCCGCTATTTTCTCTCGGTTACGTGTGGCAAACTGCTGACAAATAGCCACATCATGCATATAATCCTCAAAATAAGTACCATACAAATAACACAAGTCTTCCGGCATAGTAGCCTCTCTCTGCGCCCAGGAAATAGCTTGAAGTGCAGCTTGGATTTCACTTCTACGCCCCTGCTCCTTAAAAGTACGGATAATCTCTTCTCTTTCCTGAAAATAAGTCTCTTTCCCCTTATTTAAGTCAATGGCCAACTGCTGATACAAATCTGCTACCTGTTTACCTAAATTTCGGCTTCCGGTATGAATTACCAGATATTTGGTACCATCCTGCGCCTCATCTACCTCAATAAAATGATTACCGCCGCCAAGAGTTCCCAAGCTTCGCTCTAACCACTTTGTATTCTTTAAGCTTCTATAGCAGCGAAGCTGCTCCAAATCAAACTTCTCCTGTCTGCCCTCCCAAATATTAAATCCAGAAGGTACAAAATGTGCCGCCTCGTCCAGTTTCTCGAAATCTATCTTCCCTTTGCCTAAATTCACTGTATACATACCGCAACCAATGTCTACGCCCACAATATTCGGTACGGCTTTATCCGTAATAGTCATTGTCGTTCCGATAGTACATCCTTTACCTGCATGCACATCCGGCATAATTCTGATCCGACTTCCCTCAGTAAACTCATAATCACACATTCTCTTAATCTGGTCTATGGCATCCTGCTCCACTACCTTTGCATAGCAAAGCGCTGTATTTACTTTACCTTTGATCTCAAACATTTCGATTCTCCTTTCTACAATATAAAAAGCCGCTTACCTCATACAAGATAAGCGGCTTCGTAAACATATGATTTCTACGAATAGTCCAGTCAGTAGACTATTCTCTTATATCACCATGCAGTATTCGTTCCTTACTTATCATATATGAGCATACGTCAAGCAGACTCTGGTCAGCATATATACTTGCCAGTGTCAGTTCATAGCGTTCCATATAAAGTTCTTTGGTCCATAATACTGCTCTCATACTTTTTCCTTTCCGGACAAATAAGTCCGCTTTTCTTTCCACTAATCACATTAACACACAAAATGGGTTTTGTCTATTATACCGCTGGTATAAAATGTCAAATATTTTTCTCTATCCTTTAACAAATCATTCCGCGTACTTTATTCTATAAATTCTCCTTAAAGAATCATTGATACGTTCTTCTGAAATCGTTCCTTCCGCTACTGCATTTAAAACTCCCGCATATGCCTGTAAAAAGTTCTCCGGCATAAGCACCATATCACAACCTGCCTTCAAAGCCATCACTGCTGCCTGTTCAGAACTATAATATGTGGATATGGCAGACATATTCATGGCATCTGTAATAATCACACCCTGATAGCCCAATTCATTTCGCAAATAACCGGTAATAATTGTCTCGGACATGGATGCCGGAGTATTATCTCCTGCCAGACCTTCTGCGCTCACATGCCCTACCATTATCATACCGGCTCCCGCATCTATACCTGCTTTAAATACAGCAAATTCCTCTGCCTTAAACTCTTCTGCGGTTCTCTCGGTATATGCCAAACCATTATGAGTATCAGACGTGGTACTGCCTATGCCCGGAAAATGCTTCAAACAAGCCGTCACACCCTGCTCCTGCAATCCATTTACCATAGAAACTACATAAGGGGCAACGGTAGCCGCATCCGCGCCATACGCTCTATCTTTCATCACACTGCCACTTACATTATTCAAATCCGCTACCGGAGCAAAGTTCAAGTTAAAGCCAACTTCCGACAAATATGTACCAATATTACTTCCTGCCACATAAGCATTGTTAGCATCCCCTGTTGCACCGATTTCTGAAGCCGACGGTTGCTTCTCTGCTAATCCTGCATCTGCTACTCTGCTGACACTTCCCCCTTCTTCATCCACTGCAATAAACAAAGGGTACTTACTATATGTCTTAGAATTAGCAATCATATCGGTTATTTGTTCTTCTGACTGGATATTCTTGGCAAAGTAAATCAAACCACCTACCGCATAGTCCTCAAGTGCATCTTTGGTTCCTTCTCCTGCCTGAACTGCCGTATCTACACCGGTAATTGCTTCCGGTGTCACGATAAACAAGCCGGCCACCTTCTCGGTTAATGACATACCCTCTATGGTCTCATTAATCTTTTGCTCCAAAGCTTCCTCCGGACTCATAGTGGGTTCCGGTGTGGCTGTAGCTGCCGGCGGTGGCGTTATTGTTTCCTCTGATGCAAATAAATCCTCTATTTGCTCCTGATTCTCCACATGCTCTGAATTTTCCTTTTGGGCGTCTGTAACTTGTTTTACACAAAACACAATTCCCACAGCCACAAAAGCAATCATGCAAAACAAAAAGATATATGCCAATATCTGATTACGTTGTCTGCGTTTTCTACGATACTCTCTACGTTCTTCGGATAAATAATCGTTTTTCATAATACTCCTCGTTTCATCTGTAAACAAAACATTATTCTTAGTCATATTACCACAAGATACCTGCTTATTTCCACAGAAAATACAATTTTTTCCGGAATATTAATTATTTTTTTCACAATGACTGAGAGCGTATCGATTAAATCAAAATCAATACGCTCTCCTAAACTATGCTATCCAATGGTCCTTCCTCCGTTTTTCTTTATTTGTCTAGCCTGTATTCAGTTTTTCTTCCATCTTATCTTTCGTGCTTCATCCACTTCTCTTTTGTACTAATGTACTGTAACGTCTCAACTCTTTTGTACTTCGTTACTTTCTCCTTTGCGTTCAAAACACTTATCCTTGGCATTTCAGTCCTTGGTATATTATGGAAGTTGTCCGGATTCACTTAAGAATCATTACTTAATATTTTGGCGGTCCGTACCTCACTTTCTTTCGTATTTGAACGAGACCTCCGTTCAGTTGATCTATATTTATTTTCTTCCTTTGTTGTAAGTTCATTATAGTAAATCTCTCGACATTTGTCAACACATTTTTAAAAATATTTTTAAGTTTTTTCAATTTATTTCCATTTGCTTTCCTTTTTCCGCTTTTATTTGTCGATTATTGGAATTTTCTGTAAATTTAAGCCCTGTATTACACAGGGCTCTCTTCATACAAAATAGGAAAAATATCCTTCTTTACTATATAAACATCCAATTCATCCGTACTGCTATAACAAAGCATATCTCCCACATCACCATTCATGTAGGTTTCATATTGCCAACGGCTGAATACTTTGGTGTGCTTATCTATGGGTTTTGCCAAAATAGTAGCTCCCGACTGTGACTTACACAATCGTACATAAGGCATTAAATCATGCGATTCATTGGTTTCCATATTAATAATGGTGGGAGGATATTCAAATTCTTTCTCGAATACGCCTTCTTCCATAGTATATTTCGTATCAAAGGCACTCTTCTTTATAGGATAAGTTTCACCATAATAACCAACCATTATATAAATATCTTCCGCACAAAGAATCCTCACATCACCTTCCAAAGTACGAATCTTACATTCTACTCCTGCTTCAAACAGATCCGTAGATTTTACATATCCATAAAAACCTGCTTTTTTTCTGTATGACTTAAACATATCTCTATCCTTCATCCCCTCACTAAAATGCACTACCTCATAATTCTTAAAATACTCGTCCATTTTGCTATAGAAATACGTTTCAATACTCTGGCCGGAGTACACTTTATCAAAGCTTGATGCGGAAATAAATGCACCGGCTTTATCAATATGTCCACCTCCATTACCCACTCCTTCTGTCAAGAAGCCGGCAAGTTCATTGGCCGCAACCTCTAAGGAACAACTTCTGACCGAAAGCTTGTATCCTCCCGGATACTCACAGAACACAATACACACCTCAATACTGTCTACCTGCAAGGCCAAATCACCAATCAGCCCTAATATATTTGGATCACATTCTTTGGAATTAATAATTGCCAAGCGATTTCGCTCCACATAACTATGACGAATAATGGCAATACCCGCTGTTTCAAAATCGGTAATACTTAAATTAGCATATTTTAATTTTGTCAAAAGCGTCTTATCATACTGTAAGAAATCCACCATATCCCTATCAAAAGGATGGCTGATTTCATTTAACTGGTTACTGTCCATATACAAGCCATAATACAAAGCAGTAGCCACTTTAATATCTGCATTCACATCATATCCTACCGCCTTTAAAAGAGCATAACAAACGGTAGCACAGCTTACCAAATGACTGCGAATTTCAGCCATTTCATCGGATTCCTTTCCGGTACTGTGGTGATCAATCATGGCCACATTCTGAGCTTCGAAATGCTGAACGTTTCCCTGACCATATTGACAATCCACTGTAATAAGCAATTCCGGATTATCCAGCTCTGTTACATACTCTATGGGAATACCAAGTTCCTCTACCAGCAATAACATATTGCTCTTTCCCATAACATAACGACCGCCATAAACCAATCTCACATCCTTGCCTTTCGACAAAAAATATCTGTACATGGCATAGCCGGAACCTACTGCATCTGCATCCGGATTATCATGCACCTGAATTACAATCTGATTGTATTTATCTAAATTTGATAAAACCATACTTGTTTCCCCCTATTTAACCTCTATACACTCAGCGCTTAAATTTATGGTCATGGCAGGGCGTACACCAAAGCCTTCACTATCAACACCCTCCGAAATCACCTTGTTATCCGTATAACTGAAGCTTACCAGATACACTTTGTAGGGTGCTGCATCCTCGCCATCTTCTGCGTGGTCTCTTAGCCACCAGAAATAATCCTCTACATTATATCCGGAAACATATACTTCATACCAATTAGAGGCATCCTGTTCCAACGCCGCTTCCGTAGGTTTCGTAGGAAGGCTCACATCTGCTTCCTTAAACCACTGCAACTCCTGCGTGGAAAGTAAAAATACCTTATCCTGCGTTATTTCCCCATTGGTTTCCACATCTGTCACAAGAATGGCTTCCAGCTCTTCTTCACTGAAATTACTCAAAAATCCAGGTTCTTTATCATAACCGTTTTTGTACTCTGACATAGCAATCTGTATGGGAGCCTGATCTTCATATACTACATTCTCAGCCGCAGAATTCAACCATGTTCGGATATTGGACTGAGCCCAATGATTATTTCCCCGGATCTGATGTTGTATTTCCTCCTCTTCCCCGGAAATATCCTCTCCCCAATAATCCTTACCATTATAATAATTATAACTACCGCTCTCTGCCACATCATAAGCTTTCATGGTTAAAATGTCCTTAGACACCACCACTGCCGAACTGCCATCCTCTGAAAGCTTTAATACTCTCCATTCTATAGCCTCTTCATTGTAACTTCCAAACACTATGGTATCACCCAACTCTACTTGCACAGAATCCTCCTGTACATTTCCTTGTTCGTTACCGGGAGATACTTCCTGCGTATTTTGAATACTTTCCTCCGTTGCTACATTTTTCTCTTCCTCTTTGCGGGAAACCACGCCGAAAAAAATACCTATGCCTACAACCAAAAGTATTAAACAAATAAACAAAGGCTTTAATCCATCATTACGGGTAAACTCACTAACCCTTTCTACAAACTCTTCGATTTCCGGGGGAATATCCATGTCAAATTCATCGATACACTTTAAAACTTCCGCATGTCCCACTCCGGGTTTCGCGCTAATCCATTGATGACTCATTAGGAAATATTCCATGGATTTTGTTAACGTTACTTCCTCCAGCTTGTACACAATAATCGGAATCTTCTTACTAACGGCACGTTCCACCTCTCGAAGCACATGAGGCGAAGCATTGGACTCCCTCGACAGAAGTAAAAGCATGGCATCCGAACCTTCTATACCATTCATAATCTCTTCCGCATACTCATAACCTGTCCGAATATCCCGTGGTGCAAAAAAACACTGACGTCCAGTTTTCTCTATTAAATTACATATTTCTTCCGCTACAGCATAATTTGCAGAAGCATATGAAATAAAAAAACGCATATTTTCTCTCCGCCTATTGTTTATTAATGAATTTATTTTATCATAAAGCCTTTATCTTTTCCATAGGGCATATACAAAAATACCTCCTGTATCTTACAATACAAGAGGTATTCCAAACTTTTATAACTGTGCCAATACAAAAATATCATAAATTGCCTTAATCGCAATTTCAAAGTCATCATTTGCTACACCAATAATAATATTTAATTCGGAGGAACCCTGGTCAATCATCTTAACATTGACATTCTTATGTGCCAATGCAGAGAAGATTCTGCCGGATACACCACGGGTGGACTTCATACCACGGCCTACTACCGCAATAAGTGCCAAATCAGACTCGATATCAATGGTATCCGGATTTGCCAGTCTGTGAAGACCTGCTACTACCTTCTGTTCCTTGTGCATAAACTCATCCTGATGTACAAATACCGTCATAGTATCAATACCAGAAGGTACATGCTCAAAGGAAATACCATTATCTTCAAAGGCCTGAAGCACCTTACGTCCAAAGCCGATTTCATTGTTCATCTGGTCCTTCTCAATGTTGACAGAACAGAAGCCCTTCTTACCTGCAATACCGGTAATCACATACTTTGACTTCTGACAAGTACTGCCCACAATCCATGTACCATTATCCTCCGGTGCATTGGTATTACGGATATTAATAGGAATACCCTCCTGACGTACCGGGAAAATAGCATCCTCATGAAGTACAGAAGCTCCCATGTAAGAAAGCTCACGCAGCTCTCTGTAGGTAATAGTTTCAATCGCTACAGGATTATCAATGATTCGCGGATCTGCCAATAAAAATCCGGATACATCGGTCCAGTTCTCGTACACATCCGCTTTAATTGCTCTTGCCACGATAGAACCTGTAATATCAGAACCACCTCTGGAGAAGGTTTTTACTTTACCATCTGCATATGCACCATAGAAGCCCGGAACCACTGCAGCCTCACACTTACTCAATCTTGCTGACAAAATCTTATTGGTCTTCTCTGCATCAAATTCACCATTATTCTTAAAGAAAATAACGGTTGCAGCATCGACAAACTCAAAGCCCAGATAGTTAGCCATAATAATACCGTTTAAGTACTCACCTCTGGATGCGGCATAATCAGAGCCCGCCTTTTCCTTAAAGTTCTTCTCGATAGTCTTAAACTCATCCTTTAAAGAAAGCTTCAATTCCAAACCATCAATAATTTCCTGATAACGAGCCTCGATGGCCTCTAAATCCGCCTTAAAATCTTCCTCTGCTTCTGCCTTTGCATAACAAGCATAAAGCATATCGGTTACCTTAGTATCCTTAGAATCTCTTTTACCCGGTGCAGACGGTACTACAAACTTTCTCTCATCATCTGCATGAATAATATTACCAACCTTTTTAAACTGTTCTGCACTGGCTAATGAGCTTCCGCCGAACTTTACTACTTTTCTCATAAATAAGAACTCCTCCTAAATTGCCTATTCATTTATTTGTAAAAACTTATCAATCAATTTATGACCTACCGGTTCGAAAATACCGGTTTCTGAAGCCTCTGCTTCGTTATAATTCCAAGTATTTTCTTGTTTTGCAGTGCTATCATACAGCATATAAGGAACACTGTCTGAGGTATGGGTTCTTTTACAAATGGGTGTAGGATGATCCGGAAGTACCAACAGTCTATAATCTACACCTGCTGCCTCCAGCTTCTCCATTACCGGACCGATTACCTTCTCATCTAAGTATTCAATCGCTTGCACCTTACGTTCTACACTGCCTTGATGACCCATTTCATCCGGTGCCTCTACATGAATATACGCAAAATCATATCCTTCGTCAAGCAGGGAATTTACGGCAGCCTCAACTTTTCCTGCATAATTGGTATGCAAGCCACCATTGGCTCCTTCTACCAATGCAACACCCATACCGGCGCCTACCGCAATACCTTTTAACAAATCTACTGCGGAAACCATCATCCCCTTCTTACCGGTCTTTTCCTCAAAGGAAGACAGCATAGGTTTGGTACCTGCCCCCCAGAACCAGCAACAATTTGCAGGATTTAATCCTTGCTTCTTACGTTCGATATTAATCGGATGATTTACCAAAATATCATAACTTTTTTTCATCATCTCACGAAGCACTGCGTCCTGTGGCAAATACTCGCCAATCACACGTCCCAATACATCATGAGGCGGTGTTAAGGGCACTACACTTCCCTTATCCCAAATCAGACAATGACGATAACTGGTACCCACATAAAACTGGTAAGTTTCGTTTGCCAGCTCCTTCATAACTTCTTTTAAAAGTACCGCACAATCCTCCGTGCTGATTTCAGAAGAACTGTGGTCAATGATCGTCTTTTCTTCAAAAGGAACATCTCCTTCGGAAATCGTCACAATATTACAACGTAACGCCACATCCGTATCCTTCATGGGAACACCGATGCTAAGTGCCTCCAATGGGGAACGTCCGGAATAATACTTCTTCGGATCATAACCCATTACGGACAAATTCGCCGTGTCGGAACCGGGACTCATGCCCTCCGGAATGGTATGTACCATACCAACCTCTGACATCTTACTTAATTTATCCATTACCGGGGTCTTGGCATATGCAAGAGGAGTCTTACCTCCCAATGCTTCGATAGGCATATCAGCCATGCCATCACCCAAAACAACTACATATTTCATCACAATCACACTCCTCAACTCACAGCTGTACTCTTCGCCAAGGCAAGGTTACAATACCTTTACCATGCTTATGTACAAACTGTATTTAAGCCTCGATACGGATTCTGCCAAGCACCTTATCGCCAAGCGCCTCATATTTCGCTGCAAAATCCTTTTCCTTCATAACCGGAGTCACATAACCAAAGTCATTTCTTCCAGCCACTTCCACTACTTCACCACCGGCAAATGCAGCTTCAACCTCTGCCTTTGCCTCAGCTTTCGCACGTACAAAGAATGCTCTTTCTACTTCTGCAATATCTACTAACTGCTCATTTTCTGCATCCCAGAAAATCGGTAGCGTCTTGCCCATGTTACGTGCACATTCAATTACATCTGCTACAACAGCGCTTGCAGTTGCTAACTTTCCTGCGCCTCTTCCGTAGTACATAGAGTCGCCCAGCATATTTCCCTTTACTAAAATAGCATTAAATACATCCTGCACCATGTATAATGGGTAGCTTGCATCAATCATGCAAGGAGAAACCATTGCCAAAGTTCCCTGCTCTAATGCCTTGCTCATAGCAAGTAACTTAATGGACTTGCCCATTGCCTTGGCATATACAAAATCATCCGCGGTAATCTTGGTAATACCTTCGGTGTAAATATCTTCATACTTTACATTTTTACCTACCATCAAAGAAGAAAGAATAGCAATCTTACGGCAGGCATCATAGCCTTCTACATCCGCTTCCGGATTTCTCTCGGCATAACCAAGCTCCTGTGCCTGCTTCAAAACATCCGCAAAGTTAGCACCTTCGTTCTGCATCTTGGTTAATATGTAATTCGTAGTACCATTTAAAATACCGGTAATTGCTTCAATTTTTTCTGCAGTAAGGGCTGCATTAAGAGGTCTGATGATAGGAATACCACCACCTACACTTGCCTCAAAGAAATAATTACAATTGTTAGCCTTTGCAATCTGTAACAGCTCAGGACCATGGTTTGCTACTAACTCTTTGTTAGAGGTACAAACACTCTTCCCCTTTAACAGTGCACTCTTGGTAAAATCATAAGCGGGTTTTACACCACCCATGGTTTCACATACAATGCTTACTTCCGGATCCTCCAGAATTATATTTACGTCATGTACAACCTTTGCCTCATAAGGGTCTCCCGGGAAATCTCTTAAATCCAGAATGTACTTAACATTCAGCTCTTCGCAAGCTTTCTTGTTTACCAATGCCTTGTTATTCTCTATTACCTCTACAACACCGCTTCCTACGGTACCGTATCCCAATACTGCTACATGAATCATAATCTCGTCCTCACTATTCTTTTGCTAATATTTTTACATGGTGCATACCCTTTTGATTCTCCATCTCCTCAATCATCTTAGAAACATCTCCGGTACTTTCCAGAATCTGTATACTGATGCTCAAGGATGCTACTCCATTAATTGGAATACTCTGATGAATGGTCAGGATATTACCACGAAAATCTGCGATAATCTTTAGTACGTCAGATAGAAGCCCCGGCTCATCATCCATTTGAAAGGTCAGGGTAATGGTTGTTCCCTGGGAATGGTCGTGAAACTCCAAAATATCATCCTTGTACTTATAAAAAGAACTTCGGCTGATGCCCACCGCATCTGCAGCCTCCTGGATACTGGAAACCTTTTCGGTTTCTAAAAGTTCTTTTGCCTCCACTACCTTTAACAGAACCTCCGGTACCGCTTTTTTACGTACCAGATAATATTTGGTCGGCTCCTTCATGACTTACACCTCTTTGACTCGTCCGCCTCAGTGACACCATGCCTTTCAAACCCTTTGTTTGTTTTTCTGTCGCGGACACTTGTCTGTTCATGGTGGATATTCTAGCATAGCAGGAAAAGAAATGCAATAGGAATTTTGTATAATTTTCCATACAATTTAAAAAATACCCTTGGCAATAGTACCAACTACTGCCAAGGGCATCCCTAAAAAATCATTATTAAATTACGGACAATTGCAAAAATCACCAATGCGGCAATCATTATATATAATGCAACCGTCTGCCATTTCGGCAACCACATACGCCCGGTCTTGATATACCGCCACATATAGCCGAACAGAATATAGAGAAGCAGTGGTGAGATAAAGAACAACACTACATTACTGCGCATTGCTTCCGATACATCCCCCTTCATCAAAGCCGCACACATATGGGTTACACCGCACCCCGGACATTTCAACCCTGTAATTTTATTGAATATACAAGGTATTCCAATACCGGTTTTTATGTAAAACACACCATAGGCCATGCCGGCTATGATAAGTACTAATATCCCTATACCAAACTTCTTTGCACGTTTTTTCACTTTATGCCAACTTGTTAATAGAATCCTGCATTAAAGCGTAAGAAACGATACCGAAACCAAAGATAGCCAAAATCAAGTAAATGATTCCGCTGTTTCCACCGGCCATTCCTCTTGCCACCTTTGCATCATCCAGCTTATCGCCCTGCTTATACATCCAATAAAAGCTGTAAATACCACAGGTTACCAAAGTAAGTACCAGTGCCAAACCACCGGTAGTACCCTGCTGGCCGGATACGGTATTTGCATCATCTGTCAAACAAATGAACCAATATAAACCATAAATACCACAAGTAACGATAGATAAAATAATACAAACTGCAATGTTTCTCTGCTGTACCATAAACTATTTCCTCCACATCTCATTAAATTAACGGATATTTGTCTGTTAAAGCCTGTACGATTGCTCTTGCTTCAGGCACCTTTTCTTCGCCACCCTTAATAAGCATTGCAATTGCTTCTGCAATCTTGTCCATATCTTCGGTATTCATACCACGTGAAGTAACAGCAGGAGTACCTAAACGTACACCACTAGTAACGAACGGAGACTTTGGATCATTAGGGATAGTGTTCTTATTACAGGTAATGTGTGCACTGTCAAGTAACTTCTCAACAGCCTTACCAGTCAAATCATAATTAGTTAAATCAACCAGCATCAGGTGATTGTCGGTACCACCGGAAACAATCTTGATTCCTCTATCCATTAAGCCCTTGCATAGAGCCTGCGCATTGTCAACAATACCCTTCTGATATGCCTTAAACTCATCACTTAAAGCTTCCTTGAAGCAAACCGCCTTAGCAGCAATTACATGCATCAAAGGACCACCCTGGATACCCGGGAAAATAGCTTTGTTAAAGTTGAACTTCTCAGCGGCTTCCTTATTGCAAAGAATCAAACCGCCACGAGGTCCACGTAATGTTTTATGAGTAGTAGTGGTAACTACATCTGCATAAGGAATCGGGCTTGGATGAAGACCTGCTGCCACAAGACCTGCGATATGAGCCATATCTACCATAAGTACTGCACCTACTTCATCAGCCACTTCACGGAACTTCTTAAAGTCGATAGTACGTGCATAAGCAGAAGCACCTGCAATAATCAATTTAGGCTTGCACTCTAAAGCAAGCTCTCTCATTCTATCGTAATCAAGGAAACCATTATCATCCACACCATAAGGAACGATATTGAAATACTTACCTGACATATTTACCGGTGAACCATGTGTTAAATGTCCGCCGTGGTCAAGGTTCATACCCATAATGGTATCGCCGGGCTGGCAAACAGCAAACTGTACTGCCATGTTTGCCTGAGCACCACTGTGAGGCTGTACATTAGCATAATCACAACCAAACAATTCCTTTGCTCTTTCAATAGCTAAATTCTCAACTACGTCTACGCAGTCACATCCGCCATAATATCTCTTTGCCGGATAACCTTCTGCATATTTATTTGTAAGCGGGCTACCCATAGCAGCCATTACTGCCTTACTTACCCAGTTTTCAGATGCAATCAACTCAATATGACTGTTCTGTCTGTTCTGCTCATCCACAATCGCCTGTGCGATTTCAGCATCAACCTTCATTACCTCATCTAATGAATACATTTTCTTCCTCCTTGTATCGCTTTAACGCATTAAATTTCATATTAATTATAACACAGTTAAAAAAGATTGCAAGGGGCTATTTCTATTTTGAAACCTGTCCTTGCATTTCCCCCCTACTCTTTGGTATGATAGACTCATCACATATAGAAAAGAGAAACGCTATGTACCATATTATTGTTAATCCGGCCTCCAGATCCGGCAAAGGAAAAACACTTTGGAAAAATATTGTAGAACCTTATATAATGGAACAAAAAGTGGAATATATTTCTTATGCCTCTTCCCAACCCGGTGAAGTAGCTAAGTTGGCAGCCCAGATTACTGCAGATGCCACTCCTGCACATCCGAAACACTTAGTTGTTTTGGGCGGTGATGGCACCTTTAACGAAACCCTTCAGGGTATCAAGGACTTTTCTTCTGTAATTTTAGGATACATACCTACCGGCTCCAGCAACGACTTAGCCCGGGATTTAGGCATTCCCAAAGACACTGTCCAGGCCATGAAAATGGCTTTTGAAACCGGCAAAGTACATAAAATGGACGTAGGCCTTGTTTCCTTTAAGGATGGTACCTCCCGTTATTTTGCTGTCAGCTGTGGTATGGGGTTTGATGCTGCCGTGTGTGAAGAAACGAACCGTTCCACCTTTAAAAAGGCCTTAAACCGCATAGGCCTCGGTAAGCTGGCATATCTTACGATTGCCGTAAAGCAATTATTACTGGCCAAAACCGTTTCCTGTGAAATTACCTTGGACTATAATGCACCCTTCACTATCCGGAAATACCTTCTGTTGGCAAGCATGCTTCATCGCTATGAAGGCGGCGGCTTTAAGTTCTGCCCAAATGCTAAGGCAGATGATGGTGTCTTTGATATTTGCTCTGCAGCCAATGTGTTACCCAAATGGGTGATTTTATTGGTTTTGCCTACCGCATTTTTTGGCAAGCACTATGCCTTTCCGGGAATCACCCCTTATCAGGCAAAAACTATCAAAATCAAATCCTCCGCACCGGTCTGGATTCATACTGATGGCGAAGTTTTATGCATGGATGATTATGTAAAAATCACCTGTATGCAACAGGCATTAAAAATCAAATATTAAAAATCGCATGGATATTACTCAAAGTTTTCCTTGCCTAATTTGATACTTAAATAGGGGACGTATGCCGCAAAGGCAGAAGGTATGGGAAATTCTGCCTGCGTGCGCATAGGTTCCACAAACAACCACTCCGCAGCATCTTCTTTTACTGTTTTCGGAGCAAGCTCATCTACTCTAACTGCAAACCCCTTCATATGCCATTCCTTGTGACTGAAAATATGTTTACTGTCTTCCAATTCTTTAATATGCAAGGGTTGCAAACCATTTTCCCGCAAATAATTAAGCACCTGCTGTGCTGTACAATACCCCTCCAGCATAGGGAATTCATACATACCGGCAAGTAACCCTTTTCCAGGTCTCTTTCGCAGTGCCGCTTTATCTGCATCCTGAATGATTAAAACAGTTTTTTCTTCAATAGTACGCTTCTTTTTCTCTGCCTTCTTGGGATATTCCATCATGCTCCCCTTGTTAAACGCCAAACATTCCCCTCTCAGCGGACATTCCTTACAGTGTGGCTCACCATTGGGCAGACATACCATAGCTCCCAACTCCATCATGGCCTGATTAAAATCTCCCGGACGCTCCTTTGGCATTACCTGTAGCAAATCCTGTTCCACGCGTTTTTTTACTTTTTCATCACTGATAAATGCATCATCAGTCCGATAACGCGAAATCACGCGCAACACATTACCATCCACTGCCGGCACTACACGACCGAATGCAATGGATGCAACAGCTCCGGCCGTATAACTTCCGATTCCTTTCAGCTTAAGTAACTCTTCATATTCACCCGGCATTTCACCATTATACTCTTCCATAACCTGCTGTGCAGCTTTTTGTAAGTTACGCACACGGTTGTAATATCCCAGGCCCTCCCAAAGCTTAAGTAGCTGTTGCTCCTCTGCCATAGCCAGACTGTTTATATCCGGCAACTGCTCCATAAATCTTTTGAAATATGGCTTCACCGCCTCCACCCTGGTTTGTTGCAGCATAATCTCCGATACCCACACATGATAAGGGGTAGGCTCCTCACGCCAAGGTAAAATACGCCTGCATTCATCGTACCACTTAAGCAAAGGTTTTGAAAGGAAAGAAAGATCGCCTTTTAGACGCACTTCCACACTTTCCGCCAGTTCTATGGACTCAGGTGTTACATGGCAATCATAAGCAAGTATATTGACACCGGCTTCCTTTGCCTTAAGTAACACTTCCGCAAATTCAGGATGAGTATCCTCATTAGGTGTAAAATATTTCACATCTTTCATTTGTATTACAAACAAAATATATGCCTTATACCCTTCCTTACATGCCCTGATTAATTCCTCCACATGCTTTACAGCTCTTTCTGACGGTGCATCCGGAAAACGTACTATTCCATTCTCCTCCAAGGTAACACCTTTTACTTCCATGAATATCTTGTCAGAGGTCGTTTCTATATAAAAATCAAATCTGGAATTGCCATATTTTGTTTCCGGACGTACCAAAACAAGGTCATGAAAAAGTTGCTTTGTATAAAGCCACTTTTCCACCACCTTGTTAGGTATCTGGGAATCCATATTGATTAATCTGTCCCCTTTTCGTACAGCTACCAAATCATATGCTGTTCTTCTCTCAGGGTTTGTACTTTTTTCCAAATATACTACGGCACCGGGCACCAATAATTCTTTACACCGGCCGGTATTTTTCACATGCACCGTTTCCTTCACACCATCTACTTCCACATAGGCAATAAACCGATTGGGACGCGCCAGAAAGGTGCCTTGTATAATATTGTTATATACGATTGATTTCATACTTCTCCAAAGTTAACAGACAATTCTTCAACTCACTGTATCTGGTTTCCAAATCTCCGTCCTCTACCTCCACATCACTGGCGATAGCCATAGTCGTAATCATGTCGTCTGTAATACGATGATGCAATGCCGCCAGAATATTCAGCTTCTCCTCGTAGGTATCTGCATCCAAAAAGTCTAAAAGGAGGGGATCCAGCTGCGGTTCCTCAGGTTCGTTGTCGATGACTGCCTCCTGCACCGGCGTTTTCTCCTCCACAAGCACACCGCCTTGGAACGGTTTGTTACACATCCTTACCTGTTCCGCCATGCCTGACGCCCAGCCGGTCACTTTCTCAAAACGATACTCCTGTGTAGCATCCGGGTACTTTTGCTTATCTACCTTTTCCAGAAACATACTAAGCGGTCTTGCATATACCTTAAAGTCCCCATACAGGGCCTGATATACCACTAATTTCTCTTCCGTCTCCGTATGCTCTGCCACAGTTACTATCTGGTATACATTTCCCTTAAAATGCTTATATATCTCTTGTGCTCTCGGAATATTCGCCATACTCATACCTCCAACCGATCATGATATATAAGTATACCTTGTTTCAGGGCTATTGTCATGCATAATTTGTAACCATTATTCTCCATTCTGTATTCTTTTATAGAATTCCCTACCGCAAGCGCCGGCCAGTTGTTCACAGATTTCTGCTCTTTGTACAACAATAGGAATATCTACATGGGCCTTCGCATCCGCTACCTGAAGCATCATTAACTTCTGAAACTCCTCAAAAGCTACCATTTTGATATGTCTGCGCACATGTCCTAAACGTAAACTCACCCTATCATCATGATAATGCACATAATAAAGCAGGCGTTTTTGTTCTTCCTCTGTTAAGGTCACGCCCAGTTCCAGCAAATCAGGAAGTACCTCATCACGAACCATCTCATAACTTCTCTCCGGATGTCCATAATAATGCATATCCGTATCACCTTCCCGCTTCCCGGCCACCTGACAATCCGGCTTGCCGATATCGTGAAGCATCGCCGCCAGATACAGCATATCATCCTCTAAGTTTCTGGGCAAATTCACCACCGTATGCAGACAATGCATCCACAAATCATACTGATGCGCCTTATTTCTTTGGTCAAAATCAAACATTATGCACACCTTTGGAAACCACCTGACAATCTGCTCTCTGTAATTATCAATCTCTTCCACACTCTCCGCCGTTTTAAGTATTCGAATCAGTTCTGCAAATTCCATGACTACATCCTTTCTGACAAACCTTCTCCGTCAGGCACTCGTCTGTATCCTTCCTATTCCATTATACACCTGAATAGTTCCTTATCCCAGCACTCGTTTAAATACATTATAATTATTAGAATCTCTTGGTGTACAATACACCGCAAACTCAATATGCACAAAGGCACCCTCGAACTCCTTAAGCACTTCCTTATAAGCCCGGGCCACTACCTCCGGATTGTTCTGGAAGGCACCACATCCAAAAGCCCCCAGTACCAACACCTGTGCCCCCTCCGCTAAAGCTACATTCAGCATTTGCTTGGCACGATTCTTATGAATTTCCAAAAGCTCCTTGTCGGTCACTTTTGCCGCAGTACCACTTCCCGGATTCATTTTATTATAAGGATTGGCACGCAAATTAGGGGCCGCACAAGTAATTACATCTACTTCGCACCACTCTTCCTTGGGCAGCCGCTTAGGAAGCTCCGTATCCGTCTTAATAATCTGAATCCCCGGTGAATAAATACATGCATCCGTATAAAGCACATCATGACGATTCCTATGGAAGCCATAATATCCTTCCCAAAGCGTACGGGTATTCAACACCGGATACAAAGTAGAGCATCTGCACAAACACTCCTCTTGGGCACGGCTTCCGTTTACTACACCACCGCCCGGATTTGTAGCCGATGCAAAATTATGTACCGCAATCCTTTTATCCGGGTACTTTTTACATAGCGCCATTGCAGCTTCAAAAGACTTGTTCTTTGTCACTGTAATTTGCGTATCATACAACTCTTGTCCGGACAGCACCGCCGGATACTCTCCCTCAGCGTAAAGAGTGGTTTCCTTTATTGACTTTTCCACAACAGCCTTTAAATCTTTATCTGTTTTATACCATTCTTGAGTATCTTCAAATACTTTTATCAAATCATCTCTATCTGCCATCTTATTTCCTCTCTTTAAAACAATCTATGTATTGACTATCTTTTGTTTGTTCTATTATACCTAATTATAACACAAATATCATTCTACCTGTGGTTAAATCCAATTAACATATTGCATGGAAAATGTACTACTACCGTTATAGCCAATTTATGTTCCACTCTTATTTTACATTAACAAACTAACCTCAAAACTACAACCCACCACATCAAAAGCCAATGCCTCGACTGCCACAAACAGTTTCTCCTGTTCCTCCGCGGACAACTTGCAAATCCCCTTGTGATACACCTCTACACTGTAGCTGCGATTTCCTTCTCTATCTGCAACCATGGTTAAATTTACACCACTATTCTCATACCCCTGCTCTGCCAAAAATCCACGAATCTCTTTTACATATTCCTGTTCCAGCACCTGATAATGTTGCTCATCTACTGTAATACAGCCCTCCCCCTGACTTACCACAGTACCGGAAATAAAGAACCAGATTCCCACTATCAACACCAGTGTAAATATTCCAAACAATACTTCTTTCAACAATTTTTCCTTATATATTCTTCTTGCGGTTCTGCTCATATGTATTCCTCCTTCAGTACCGGATTTCTTATACTTCTCCTTTAAGAAGCATCTTTCTTCCCGGTTGTTACATACAAGATAACATACATATCAGTACCAAAAACCTCCCTTAAAACATATCCTCCCACCATAAAAAACCTGCCAAAATCTATAGACTCTGGCAGGAACAAACTTGCATCTATTATTCAACTTCTTCCTCAAATACACTCATAATTAATATTTCCACGCTCATTACATCATTCATGCGCCCGGTTTTTACTACTTCTTCTGCCTCCACACACTTTGCTACTGCTTTCTTCAATACCGAAGTCTTAAATTTCGCTGCCTGGGTAACATATTTTCCTACCGCAAATGGCGGCACCCCTATAGCTGACGCCATATCCTTGTTGGCATATCCCTTATTCTTCATAGACTTTACTTGCAAAAGTATATTACATTGACGGGCAATGAGGAACAAAATCCTCATGGGCGGTTCCTTCAATGCCAGCAAATCGTAATAAAGCTGCAACGCCTTTGCTTGCTTTTTATCCGCAATGGCATCCACCATGTCAAAAATATGACTGGTAATTCTAGTGGTACAAATTTCCTCCACATCCTCCGCTGTAATAACCTCTTTATCCATGCAATAACAAATAACTTTTTCCAGCTCGGCGTGAATATTCTCCATATCCGTACCGGTCTTGGTCAAAAACAGCTGTACTGTATTCTCGGTAATCTTTTTGCCTTCCTTGCCAAGCATTCCTGCCACCCAGCGTTTCAGAGTATTCTCATCTTGCTCGCTAAACTCTACCACACACCCTTTTGACTGAATGGCCTTAAAAAGCTTGCTTCGCTTATCTACCTCTGCTTCTACAAAGAGCAATACAGTAGTTTCATTCTGGGCACCTATATACTCTGCCAACTGTTCGCCGCCGCTCTTTAAAAACCCACTGTTTTCCAAGAAGATTACTTTTCGGTCTGCAAAGAACGGCATGGTCTCCGCCAGATCAATCACTTCTCCTATGGAAATACCCTTTCCCTCAAAAAAGTGGTTATTCATATTATCATCCGCCGCACAAAGAGCCTTTTTTAACTTATCCTTGTATTGCTTCTTCAAATAGCGTTCCTCGCCATATAATAAATACACCGGTTGAAATTGTCCGTTTTTAATATCGTTATTAATTCGCTGCATGACCAAACTTCCTTTCTCCTACCGGTTTTTCTTCCTACTGTATTCCACAAGACAATTTTAAATCAACGTTTTTGACTGCCTCATGTATCCTGTTGCATCCTAAAATGTATCTATAATTTCTAATTATTATATAACAGATTTTGGGGATTCTCAACCTTACTTTTCTATTGCTCGCAAAGCATTTTTTAATAATCACTCAGAATAATCTTCGAAGCAACCTATCAAGATTTCTTACATTTAAAGGATTTTTAACTGTTTCATACGTAATAAACAATTTCTCGCTCCGTAATTATTTCCGGTGCATTCTCCGCAAAGCTCCTTCCTTTATATTCTATGGAAAACCACCTTTTACATATTTTCGTTCTTTTAGTCGGACACGCAACCTCTCCACTGCCCGACCTTTCCCACCCTTTTTTCCTTTTAGTCGGGCACCAGCATACTCCATCCCTTTATTTTGCCCATTTCATTTATCTCGATGGTGATTTGCCCACTCTCAGCCGTACTTAAAATCATGATTTCATCTCCTTCCAACCTTTTCAGTGTCTCCGCATGGGGATGCCCATACATATTTTTCCTACCACAAGAAATAATTGCCAAATTAGCATCTAATACCTTTAAAAATTCTTGCGAAGTAGAATAACGCGAACCATGGTGTGCTACCTTTAGTACATCCACATAGTCAATTCCTCTTCTGTCCAGCTCCGTAATTAAATCTACCTCACCACCAGCCTCTACATCTCCGGTCAAAAGCATCTGAAAACCATTCTCTTCAAGTAAATAACAAGCGGAATATTCATTGCTGTCCGACTTGTAATATTGCGTAGGATGCAAACAAGTCAGTTGCAATTCTTTCTCCTCTAAAACAGCACCTCGTGCTACATACTCTATCATCACACCGGCATCCTTTGCCGCAGCAATCAGTTCTTTAAACTCATCTTGTACATTTGCCACTCGCGGAACTACGAGTTTTTCTATGGTAACCGCCTTGGTTGGGACCTGTTTCGTCAAGGACAGCATTTGCAACACACCATTCGTGTGATCTTCGTCAGGATGCGAAACAAATATAGCATCCACTTTAGAAATACCATGAAACTGCAAATAAGGAATCATTACCTTCTCCCCCACATTCTTTCGACTACTACTGCCACCATCAAACAAGAAGCATTCTCCGGTAGCCAACTGCACACAAATACAATCCCCTTGTCCTACATCTAAGAATGTCACTTTGGTATTAACATGCCCCTTTATTCCTACAAACAAAACTATAACTGCCAACACCGCTATAACAATCCCCTTATGCAAGCGCTTACCCAAACATATCACTATAATCAGCACCGCATAGTAAATCAATATTTTCCACATCTGTGGTCTGCCGGTTAACCAGGTGTGTCCCGGTAACTGCTCAAACATTCTACACAACCACTCAAACCACGCAAAAATCAAACTCTCTATCGGACATAAAAAATACAATCCCGGTAACAACATTACCGTAAATCCAATAACCATTACAATACTTACAAAGGGAATTACCAACAGGTTAAGAAAAACCGAATACACCGGTATTTTATAGAAAAAGAAAAGCTGAATCGGAAGGGTAAACAATATCACCGAAAAACTAATCACCATACTGCTCCATACTTTTGCACTACGCTTTTTTAACCATCTTTTATAATTGACATCATACGGGCGGACAACTAACCCTCTTGGTGCCTCCGACAATATGGGCGCCAACAATCCCACTCCACATACGGAAGCAAAGGACAATAAATAGCCACTATGATATATTAACTTAGGATTGTCCCAAAGCAACCATACCGCTAAAACTCCCATAGCAGTTAACATATCATAAGATTTCCCCCAAAGTTCTCCCAGCATATGTATCAAATACATACCAATTGCCCTGCACGCTGAAACACCAAAACCTACCATGGCACCATATAATACAATAAAAACGCCACCCAGCACCGCAGCTATCCCTACTGGGCAACTTCCTCTACGTAACAACTTATAGATACTCATACCTATCATACTAATGTGTAAACCGGAAATGCTTAAAATATGCACAATCCCATTATCCTGATATAAATCCCTAGTTTCCTCATCCAAACCACTGCCATCCCCCAAAAGCATTTTGGCCAAAATAGCTGCCTCCTCTTGTGCAAAGCTCTCATACAAATTCCTTAACAATTTTTGTCGCACATGAAACAATCCTTCCCTAAAATACCACCTTTGTGCATCCATCGCCAGAAACTGAACCTCCTGCAGCTTACCACTAATATTTTCTATGGCATAATAATTTGCCAAATCAAACTCCCCCTGATTGGTAGCGTGTACAAATTCCTGCCACTTTCCTTGCACCAAAACTGTTTCACCTAATTTAGCGACATAATAATCCCCTGATACACTTATTGGCAAATCGCCTAAATTCATTTCACAAATAATTTTTGTTGTATGTTGGATTTTTTCACATTGAAGTTTTTGATAAATTTCCTGATAAGAAGCATCTGCTTCCTTAGAATAATTGAATACGTTTAAATAGATTATAATAAACTCATCTTGTAAGATTTTTTTATACTCTTTCTTACATACCTGCCCGAGTACAAACACTTCTTCCCCCGCCGAAACAGCCATTTTGCTGTTCCATGGTGGGGGACTGGTTATTTGCATACAAAGTGCTGTGAGTACGAACAGGCAAACACATAAAAACAATAATGGTCTGCGCATTCTTCTCCTTTCTATTTGTATTAATTCAAGTTTGTAACAATATCCAGATTCCTTTCAAAATATGTGGTTAAATCATATTTCTCGCGATAGATTACCGAAGTTTCCCCATTAATCAATATCTGCACCTTATACACATTGGGAAGCTCAATCAAAGAATTCACTATGGAATAAATGGTAACCTTCGGTGTGACCGGATATATCTGTGTCAAAAAATTTTCATCTAAATTCACATAGCAAATATTATCCTTTACCATAACATTTGCCACCTTCGTATCTGGATTGATCGTGGGATATACCCCATCTGCATTAGGCCCCTTAATTAATTCTTCTACCACTAATTTCTCCAAAGAAATATTCGTATTGTATTCCTTCGTTCGGTTGGTAACAATCAATCCATCCCCGGCCTCATTGGCAAAATATAGCTTTAATGTTACTTCCTCATAAGTATTAATTTCATTGCCTTCATTCTCAATAAATTGGTCTGCATTCATCCAGCCCACCATTTTGCCTAACGAATCATACAACTGCTCATTATTTACTCTAAAAGCCACGAAACTAATATCCGGAAGTTGTGTTAAAGTTCGTACAATAGCAGCTCTTACCAACACCTCCTGCGTTACAGACATCTTCCGATAATTCTCATCCATGTTTATCAAAAGCTTACCACCGGTCAAACGATACTCCAACACACTAAAACCAAACGTAAGTGGCGGTTTATATTCCTTTTTAATCGGGGCAGTTCCCAGCACTGTCAACAACTCGTCAATCTGTGCCTCTATCTCTGTTGCCTGTAAAGAATAGTCATGTGCTTCTATTTTGGTCTCTGAACTGCTTACATAATAAACGGACATTTTATTGGGATCATCTTCTTCAGCCGTACCGCACCCTGCCAAAAACAACAGACTCCATATTATCCCAAACAGCCATAATTTTTTCTTCATATTTGTTACCTCAAAATACTACCACTACCGTCTTCAAGCCACCTACACAATACGCGTCAGCGGCATCTTTACCTTAAAGCAAGTACCCTCTCCCTCTTTACTGGTAAGAGTAATAAATCCTCTATGTGCCAACACCGCATCCTTTGTAATGGCAAGACCTAATCCTGTACCACCAATTTTTCTGGAGTGGGACTTGTCCACACGGTAAAAACGTTCATATATTTTTGTCAAAGAATCCTCCGGAATACCAATACCGGAATCACTTACTTCAAATGTAAAATATTGATGATCCGCATCTATTGCAACCTTTACCCAGCCATGCTCCTTATTATACTTAATAGCATTTTCCACCAAATTAGACATAATCAAGGTCATCTTTACTTCATCCACTTCCGCAATAACGGTTCGTTCACTTTCAAAGGTCACTTCAATATCCTGCTTACGGGCAATGGGACGAAGACGCTTCAAAATAAGCTCTGTCAGTTCATTAATATTTACCTGAGAGATATTTAACTCCGCTGCTTTCTTATCCATCTTTACCAAAGCCAGCAAGTCTGTAATAATTTGATTCTCTCTGTCAATTTCGGAAACAATATCCTCCATAAACTCTTTATATAATTCCACTGGCACACTATCCTGCATAAGCAAGGAGTCCGCTAAAACTTTCATAGAAGTCAAAGGTGTTTTTAACTCATGTGACACATTCGACACAAATTCCTGTCTGGAATCATCCAGTACCTTCATTCGCTCCAGTAACTGATTAAATGCGTCTACAATATGAACGGTTTCCGCCAAATCCGGTACGGAAATCGGTTCATTACTGTAACCTGCCTGCACTTCGTTTATAGCCTTGGTTACTCTGCCAAAAGGTCTGGTTAATACAACCGACAAAACAAATGCCAGACACACTACCGCAATAATGATGATGGCTTCCATAATATTTGCTTTTCGCTCCAGCACCTCCATGGTTTTGGTAATGTAATCTGTGGAAATACTGGTTAACATAACACCCTTGATATTACTATAATCTTCTTTTTTTGACTCTCCCTGGGTTACAGAAGTATTTATTGCATTGTCCGTTCTAATATTATCAATAATGGGGGTAGTAATCTCAATATAACCATTCTCGGCATCATATTTGGCAATACTTTCCCCTCGAAAGCTTCTCACAATCTCCTCAGAAATAATGGTCTTTCTTTCACTCAATCCGTATGTATCTTTTAACACGTTGAAATTGCCGGTAATAATAAGCACTCGCCCATCGTATAAATTGGATAACATTTCCAGCTCCGCATTAATAACTTTGGACGAGGGCGTATTCAGATAGTCTTCAATAATCAAATGGTTTGCCAGAATTTTCAGCTGATTCTGCACACTTTGCGTCCGATATTCTACCGCACGCTGCTCATAACTTTGCATAATACCGTTATGAATCAACAAACTTGGCACAATACCTACTATCAAAAGCATCAAAAAAATCCTGGCTCTCAGACTACGCAGACTTATAAATTGACCTATGAAATCGTTGATTTTTTTAAGCATGCCGGTCCTTCCTTATTCGTTGCAAAAATAATAACCTACTCCCCACTTAGTGTGTACGTATTTCGGTTCGCCGGGATGTTCCTCCACCTTTTCCCGGAGTCTTCGGATATGTACATCCACCGTACGCACATCTCCCGGATAATCCGCTCCCCAGACAGTCTTTAAAAGCTCATCTCTGCTATATACTTTATTTGCATTCAGCATCAGAAACTCTAATACTTCAAATTCCTTTGCTGTCAGTCCTATCTCTTTGTTGTTAATAAAGCATCTGCGACCGGAGCAATCCAGGTGTACTTCGCCACTGACTACTTCTTTTCTGGCTTCCGTCGCAGTCTTTTTGGGCTCCGTTCTACGCATAATGGCCTTGATTCTGGCCTTCACCTCTAAAATATTAAAGGGCTTGGTAATATAATCATCTGCGCCGTATTCCAGACCTAAAATCTTGTCCATGTCGTCTCCTTTGGCCGTCAACATAATAATCGGCACGGCGGAAAACTCACGAATCTGTTGACACACTTCAAATCCGGTTAATTTGGGCAACATCACATCTAACAGGATAATATCGTATTTATTATTCTTCGCCAATTCCAAAGCTTCCTCGCCATCATACGCACAATCCACTTCCATGTCGTCCTGCTCTAAACTGAAACGAATTCCTTTTACAATCAACTTCTCATCATCTACTACCAATACTTTTTTTCCTGCCATGATTTTGCCTCTCTTTACTCAACTATAATTAACGCCTCAATTTTTGCATACAAACTATCCTTAATTCCGGGAACCTTCATAATATCGGTCTTATCACGAAAACCACCCTGTTTTTCACGATATGCAATAATATCCGCCGCCTTGCTCTCACCGATTCCCGGCAACGTACATAACTCCTCTACGGTAGCCGTATTTATATTAATCAGCTTTGACTTTACCTCCGCCGTCTCCCATAAAAAGGTTTCCTCGTATGTGGGTACATATAACTGTTCACCATCCTGCAAAACAGCCGCCAGATTAATATAGTCCGCATCTGCCTGAGCTGTCATTCCGCCTGCTAAGGTGATGGCATCTACCGCCCGGGCTCCCGGCTCCAAAGCCACCACTCCCGGTTCACTCACTGCCCCACACACATGCACTATAATGGATGCATTTTCTTCGGTGTTCTCATCAACAAAGGCTTCCTGTTCATATGTAGCTTCTGCAGACTGTGGTGCAAAAAAGATTGGTTCTTCGCCTTCTCCACACCCGCACAAGCACAAAATGCCACTAATGACCGCCCAATATATTCTACTTTTCTTTTTCATCATAGTTCCTTTCCCTTTCGGTAATCGGAATGCCTCTCTATGCTGACATTTCTATTGTAAAGTAGATGTCATTAAACCGCAAGTAGCTTTTTTCTATTTCCACTTAAAAATTACGATTCCGGCAATAGCAAGTAACATTCCTAAAGCCTTTCGCCACTCCCAAGGTTGCTTATCCACACCAAACCAGCCAAACAATTCAATAATATATGCTACAATCAGCTGTGCTACTACAATAAGCATTACTGCCTTTGCAGGTCCCAGGCTTTCCATACTTTTTATTACCGTATATGTTATAAAAGCTCCAATAATACCACCTAAAAGCATATATTTCGGTTCTACCTTCAGGGGTGCAAGCAGTGAACTTCTATCTGTAATCAGCCAAGCTCCCAAGCATAGGCATAAGGCAGTGAATTGCACAAAGGTATTGGCAGCCCATATAGAGGAAGACTTGGTTACCTGTGTGTTAAAAACCCCTTGAATACTCATTAGGGCACCGGATAAAAGGGCAATAAAAAAACCAATCATAGGATTCTCCTTTTCTGAAATGTTAATATTAGGATATCCGTTTGATTGGCTTTTTATGTATCTTTATTCATTTGTTGTCTGCAAAGTAAGCTGTTGCTCCAGCTCTGCTACTAATGAATTTATATCTCCACCGTTCCATACCTTAGAAAATAAAATTTCTAATTGTATCCAGAAATTACTGGTTTCAATCATCTTACTCAAAGGAATACTCTCTTCATACTCCTGCTTGAAAATATCCAAAGCACCATTTTCAGAAGGAATACTGGTATTCGCTGCTGTCTTGCCACTTCTTCCGTACAGCTCCGTAGCATATTCATTCGCTAAAAAAGCGGCAAACTGATTCGCCAAATCCTTCTCATCCGAATAGCCATTTACTGCAACCGTACCGGTAACCGATAAAGAACGTCCCTTTAACTCGTCACTGGGGTCCGGCATAAGTGCCACGCCATAGCTGTAGGGAAAGCTTCCGTCACTGACCGCCTGCTCTACTCTTGCCACCGCATCCGTTGTAGCTATAGTGTATACCAGTTTTCCTGCTAAAAAGTCCTGCATTACCGACTCATAAGACACCAAATCAGACTCTATATAAAAGAATTGATTTAAATTTTTATAAACTTCCAGACAAGCAATTGCCTCCGGATTATTTACATTAATCTGACTCTTATCATCTCCGCAGTCACCACCGACCACCATATAATTCCCTATAAAATGATAATTATAAAAAATATCCGATACATCCCATTTTAAAATACCCTCTACCGTTTCCGGCGGGTCAAAGGTATCACTCATAAGCAACATTTCATCAATGGTTGTAGGAATTGCAGTCAACATCAATTCGTCGCGCTTGGTCAAAAGTGTAGCATCATCATAAGTTACGCCTGCTTCCTCCGCCTCTTTCTTCACCTGCTGTAACGCCCATTCCAGTAAAAATGTTTCGTTATATAATAACGCTGTAGTTTCATAAGTAACCGGATAGGCCACCAGCTTATCCTTATAGGTTACAGCATCCAAGGCTGCCTTGGAAAAATGATTGGCTGTTACCAGCTGGCTTTCATCAGTAATTTCCACTGCCAATCCGGCCAAATAGGCTTTCTCCAAAGAATCATTCGTAATAAAATAAGCATCCGGCATCTGGTTATCCTGCAAGGTTGCCTCATTAACCGCTTCCAAATATTCACTGGCAGAAACCTGATGAGGCATAACACGCACACCATATTTCTCACCAAATACAACTGCTGCACTGTTAAAATAATCCGCCATTGTAGCATCCGAATACCAGAAATGAATGGTATCCTTTTCCACAATCACTTCTTCCACCACTTCCGGTTCTTCCTCTGTCGTACCGTAAAGCGGTGTTTTTGTACTATACACAAATACTCCTGTTACTGCAATAATCAGAAGCAATGTTATGAAAAGCTTTGTCTTAAAATGCATAGCTTACCTTTCTTTTCAAACTATTCAATACATGTCTCCAAAATTGCTACCATATCGTCCACATTCTGTTTGGTAATTACCAGTGCAGGCACAAAACGGATAATACTGGTTCCGGCATTAATGAGTATCAAGCCTTTTTCCATAGCACGGGCAATAATCTCGCCTACCGGCTTGTTAAATACCAATCCCTGCATCAAACCTACACCACGTCTGGTTTCGATACAGTCAAACTTAGCTGCCAAAGCATCCAACTTCTCCTCTAAATAGGGAGCTACCTCCTGTACATTACCAAGCACATCCAGTTCCTCATACAAATCAAATACTTTAGATGCTGCTACAGTTGCCAAAGGATTTCCGCCATAGGTAGTTCCATGGTCGCCTGCTACCAAAGACTTCTGTGCTACTTTTTCTGTCAGTAAGAACGCACCGCCCGGCACACCACAGGTAAGTGCTTTTGCCGTGGTCATAATATCCGGCTTCACACCATAACGTTGCCATGCAAACATGGTACCGGTTCTACCCATACCACACTGAATTTCATCCAAAATAAGAAGAATATCCTTTTCATCACAAAGAGCACGCACCTTCTCCAAGAATTCCTGCTCTGCCGGATAAATACCACCTTCGCCTTGTACAGTTTCCATAATAATAGCACAAGTCTTATCATTTACCAGTTCTTCTACACTTGCAAAATTATTAAATTCCGCAAACTTCACAATACCTGCCAAAGGTTCAAAAGCCTCTCTGTACTTTACATTACCGGTTACAGATAAGGCACCCATGGTACGTCCATGGAAGGAATGATTCATGGCAATAATTTCATGATCATGTCCGCCATCTTTTAAATAAGCGTATTTTACTGCAGCTTTTAACGCACCCTCCACTGCTTCCGCACCGGAATTGGTAAAGAATACGCGTTCCATATCTGCTGCTTTGGTCAACTTCTGTGCCGCTTCAATGGCCGGCACATTATAAAAGTAGTTAGAAGTATGAATGATTTTGTCTACCTGATTTTTCAGAGCATCATTAAATGCCTGATTATTGTAACCCAAAGCAAATACTGCAATACCTGCCATAAAATCCAGATATTTTTTGCCCTCAGTGTCATACAGATACACGCCATCACCCTTGTCCAATACTACCTGATATCTGTTGTAAGTATGTAATAAGGCTTTTTCTGCGTCTTCAATATATTCCTTCATACTAATTGTTGTATCCATAATTTCCTCTCACTTTCGTCGTTTATTCGACACTTGCCAAATTATTGTTGGGGTTCCTCTCCATCCTTAATAATTGCTGTGCCTACGCCATGGTTAGTAAAGATTTCCAAAAGCAGGCAATGTGGAATACGTCCATCCAAAATATGTACACGGCTTACACCATTCTTAACCGCAGAAGTACAGTTATTTAACTTGGGCAACATACCACCACCGATAATACCGCTTTCAATTAACTCATCTGCTTCCGAAGCTGTCAGGCGTGAAATAAAGGTAGACTTATCTTCGAAGTCACGATACAGACCTTCTACATCTGTCAAAAATACTAATTTATCTGCACCTACTGCCTTTGCAATAGCACACGCTGCATCATCCGCATTAATATTATAGGTTTCAAAATTATCATCCATACCAATGGGTGCTACGATAGGAAGGAAATCGTTCTCTAACAAATCATATAAAATCTTTGCATCCACTTCCTTAATATCACCCACATAACCAATATCCTGACCATCAGAGTACTTCTTATCTACTTTCAGTAATCCGCCATCCTTACCGCTGACACCTACTGCACGAACGCCCAGCTCCTGTACCATGGATACCAGACTCTTATTTACTCTGCCCAGTACCATTTCCGCGATTTCCATGGTCTCTGCATCGGTTACACGTAAACCATTTACAAACTCTGCCTTCTTGCCCACTTTATTTACCCAGCTGCTGATTGCCTTACCGCCACCATGAACAATAATGGGTTTAAATCCTACCAGCTTAAGCAAGGTAACGTCTTTGATAACATTCTTCTGTAATTCTTCGTTGCTCATGGCACTTCCGCCGTATTTTACAACGATGATTTTACGATTAAATTTCTGAATATAGGGAAGTGCCTCAATGAGCACCTCTGCTTTTTGTAAGTATTTTTCTATGTTCTTTTCCATGATTTTTCTCCTTCATTATTCCAACTCACAGGCACGCGCTCCGCGCTCACTCGTGCTTACGCACTGGCCTGTTCGTGGTCGCTCGGGTGAAATCAAATGTCGCTTCGCGCCGCTTGATTTCCTTCCTCACGACCTATAGTCCGCATTAATCTTCACATAATCATAACTTAAATCACAACCCCAGGCGGTAGCATTTGCTTCGCCCATGTGCATATCCACATAAATGGTTACTTCTTCATCGGAGAGGATTTTCGTTGCTTCCTCTTCGCTGTAGTCCTTGGCAATGCCTTCACCGAAAATATGGATACGTCCGGACTTGCTCTGGAAGTACAAATCTACATTTTCCGGGTCGAACTGTACGCCACTGTATCCTAATGCACAAAGGAAACGTCCAAAGTTTGCATCATGTCCAAAAATAGCTGCCTTGGAAAGAGAGGAACAAATCACGGATTTAGCCAGAGTTCTTGCATTTTCCTTAGTATCAGCTCCTACTACCTGACATTCAAACAGTGCAGTAGCACCTTCTCCGTCACCTGCCATTTTCTTTGCCAAATAGGTTGTAATATAATTTAATGCCTTGCTAAAGATTTCAAACGCTTCACCTTCTGCTGTGATTTCTTCATTCCCAGCCAAACCGTTTGCCAATACCAAAAGAGTATCATTGGTAGAGGTATCTCCGTCTACGGAAATCATATTAAAGGAATCTTCTACACTTGCAGAAACACACTTTTGCAACATTTCCTTGGAAATATTCACATCAGTGGTAACAAAACCAAGCATGGTACACATATTGGGGTGAATCATACCGGAACCCTTACACATACCACCGATGGTTACGGTTTTGCCGTCAATCTCTACTTCTAAAGCAATCTGCTTATGTACCGTATCTGTAGTCATAATTGCCTTTGCTGCATCTAAGCCCGCTTCCAAGCTTGCTTCCTTAGCAGCTACCAGTTTATCAATACCTGCACAAAGTCTGTCTACCGGCATCTGCATACCGATAACACCTGTAGAAGCCACCAGTACCGCATCTGCAGGAATCCCTAAAAGCTTACCTGCATGCTCTGCTTCTGCCTGGCAACAGTCCATACCCGGCTTACCGGTACATGCATTGGCTATACCCGAGTTCACTACTACTGCCTGTGCAAATGCAGACTTCTCCACTACCATTTTGTCCCAAATAACCGGTGCTGCCTTTACCACATTGGTAGTAAAGGTACCTGCCACCTTACAAGGCACGGTACTGTAAACCAATGCCATATCTTTACGATTTTTATATTTTACGGCAGCTTCCGTACCTGCTGCCTCAAAGCCCTTTGCGGCGGTTACGCCACCTGCGATTTCCTTCATCCTTGTCTCCTGTTCTGCCACTTCCTGTGGCTATGTATTTACATTTATCACCTATACATATACATCTCTAATCTTACTACGCACTGATTCTTATTTATTAAACGCTGTAATATTTGCCTCATTCAAGGTAAAATCATAATAATTCAAATCCTCACGTTTGGTCCAGCCAATGGTATTCCAAAATGCATTACCAATATCGTTAGCAGTAAAGGCAATCAAACTGACTTTGTTGATTTTCTCAGCCTTTAATGCATTCATACAATGAACTACCATTTCCTTACCGATACCTAATCTTCGGTAATCCTCTCGTACACACACATGATACAAGCAACCTCGTCGTCCGTCATGTCCGCACAAAATACCACCTACGATTTCTCCCTTATCCGATACGGCTACTACACTGGTGGTTGGATTACGTCTGAGAAACATCTCCACACCTTCTTTAGAATCATCTACGCTTCGAATACCAAATCCATGAATCGTCATCCACAATGCATACAACCCATCATAATCTTCTATTGTCATTGTTTTTATTGTATAATTTTTCACAACTGCAACCCCTTATCTTCTTCACAGCCAAGTACAATATTCAAACACTGGATCGCTGCACCGGATGCGCCCTTACCCAGATTATCAAACTGAGAAGAAAGCACTACTCTATCGTCATTACCGGTAATAAAAATCTTCAAGCCATCCCAACCGGAGCAACCATTACCTGCCAGCATATTGCCCTCGCCGGCTTGTGCATCCAAGGGCATAACCTTCACAAATTTCTGTCCGGCATAAAAATCACTGAACATTTTATGTATTTCTTCTACGGTACGGGACTTATTTAACATATCTGTATATACCGGCACAGACATTACCATACCACTGTAGTAATCACAAATAATCGGGGAAAACAAAGGCTCCTTCGCCAAACCTGTAATGGCCTTCATCTCCTTTAAGTGCTTGTGAGACTGTGTCAATGCATATTCTCTGGGAGCATCGAAATCCACCGGTCGCTCCTTGTCCTCATAAGCCGCAATTACCTTCTTGCCGGCTCCGCTGTAGCCTGACAAACCAAAGGCACTGACCGGATAATCCGCCGGCATAATGCCCTGTGCAATCATAGGGTACACTAAGGAAATAAATCCTGTTGCATAGCAACCCGGCACTGCAATTCTCTTCCCCTTCTTAATCGCTTCTCTATGTGCATGGGACAGCTCCGGGAAACCGTACGCCCAGCCGGCTTCTGTCCTGTGAGCTGTAGAAGCATCAATAATTACTACATTCTCATTCTCCACCAAGGAAACAGACTCCTTCGAAGCCACGTCCGGCAAACAAAGGAAGGTAATGTCTGACTCATTAATCAAACGCTTTCTTTCGTTTACATCCTTTCTCAATTCCGAATCAATCTTCAAAAGCTCAATATCATCTCTTCCCTGAAAACGTTCATATATTCTAAGTCCGGTAGTTCCTTCACTACCATCAATAAAAATCTTTGTCTTCTTACTCATCCCTGCACTCTCCACTTCTTTTTCCTAATTTCTCCAATACTAACGCATACACAATCAATATACTCTTTTCACGCAAAAAACTCAACTGTTTTTGGAAGAATATTCTTACCCCGTCTCTATTTTGCATAACTATACACCTTTTATGCATATTATGCAAGTGTTTTCTCTTTATTTTGCATAAAAATTTGTTTTTGGATACAAAATATTCATCTTTATACATTATAAACGTTTTAGCCTGGAAGAAAATGCGCTGGTAGGAAAGACGGAACGTAATGAAACAGATATTTTATTGGCAGAATATCGTTTTAATGACACTTTGAAATTTGTTAGAAGCTTCTTTATGATACTCCTCTTTCTAATTCCGTTGCTATTAAGTATAGTATAGTATAGTACACTATTTTAAGCCGGATTTTGTACAATACTCAAAATGGAACGAACAAAGCATTTGCGGTGGGGTTTGCTTTATTTCCTTTTTATTTTTAGTCCCTCAGTCCCTGCGCCAAACAATATTTTGGTTACGCAACCTACTTGATGCATCCTCCGCAGAAGAGGAAGCTTTATTAAAAACCTACAAAACTAATGTGCATTTTCACAAGCGAAACTTCCGTATTTAATGTATATATTTTGTATAACGTGTATTTTTATGCATCTATTCATTTGTTTTATTCATATATATGCATATTTTAAAGTTTTGTTTGTATTTTTAAAAGCAAATTATGCATATTTCCCCCTTGCAATCAAGAAAAAAATGGTGTATAGTAGTTGCAGATTGAAAATTAAACATAAGAACATACAAGAAAGGCAAGGGTAAAACCATGAAAGAAAAAGTTATTTTAGCTTATTCAGGTGGCCTTGATACCACCGCTATTATTCCTTGGTTAAAGGAGAATTTTGATTACGAAGTAGTTTGTGTATGTATCGACTGCGGACAGGAAGAAGAATTGGACGGTTTAGAGGAAAGAGCTAAATTCTGTGGCGCTGAGAAATTATACATATTAGATGTTACCGACGAGTTCTGTGATGAATATGTAGTTCCCTGTGTACAGGCAAATGCTATTTACGAGAACAAGTACTTATTAGGTACTTCCATGGCTCGTCCTTTAATCGCAAAGAAATTAGTTGAAATTGCTCACAAAGAAGGCGCTGTTGCAATCTGCCACGGTGCTACCGGTAAGGGTAATGACCAGATTCGTTTCGAGCTTGGTATTAAGGCTTTGGCTCCGGAATTGAAGATTATCGCTGCTTGGAGAAACGACAAGTGGACCATGGATTCCCGTGAATCTGAAATCGAATACTGCAAGGCACATGGTATTGATTTACCTTTCTCTGCTGACTCTTCTTACAGCCGTGACCGTAACTTATGGCACATCAGCCATGAAGGTCTTGAGTTGGAAGATCCTGCAAATGAACCAAACTACGATCACTTATTAGTACTTGGGGTAACTCCTGAGAAGGCTCCGGAAGAAGGCGAATATGTAACCATGACCTTTGAAAAGGGTATACCTACCTCTGTAAACGGTCAGGCAATGAAGGTTTCTGATATTATCCGCACCTTAAATAAATTGGGTGGCAAGCATGGTGTTGGTATCGTTGATATCGTAGAAAACCGTGTAGTTGGTATGAAGTCCCGTGGTGTTTATGAAACACCGGGCGGAACCATTCTTATGGAAGCTCACCAGCAGTTAGAAGAGTTAATCCTTGACCGTGATACCTATACCTTAAAGAAAGAAATGGGCAACAAGCTGGCTGACGTTGTTTACGAAGGCAAATGGTTCACACCGAAGCGTGAAGCTATTCAGGCATTCATCGAGAAAACACAGGAATATGTAACCGGTGAAGTTAAGTTCAAGCTTTACAAGGGTAACATTATTAAGGCAGGCACTACTTCTCCTTATTCATTGTATAACGAAAGCATCGCTTCCTTTACTACCGGTGATTTATATGACCATCATGATGCAGAAGGCTTTATCAACCTCTTCGGTTTATCCTGCAAGGTTCGTGCAATGAAGATGCAGGAAGTGGAGAACAATAAGTAATGCCCACTAATATATTCATTTTAGTTATTGCATATTTTATCGTTATAAATATTGCCGGCTTTGCCTCCATGGGTATTGATAAGGCAAAAGCCAAAAAGCACGCATGGCGTACACCGGAAGCCACCTTATTCTCCATCGCCATCTTGGGCGGTAGCATTGGCTCCATGTTGGGAATGCAAACGTTTCGTCACAAAACCAAGCATTGGTACTTTGCCATCGGTATACCGGTTATCGCTCTTTTACAATTGGCATTGGCAATATTTATCTACACAAAATTTTAGTATTTTACAAGGCGTATTCTTTTCGAATATGCCTTGTTTTTTGTGGTAGTCTCTTGTATGATGAAAGAATAGACCTTTATAAACGAAACCACCACAAAAGGAGTACTCGCCATGCATGTAGCAGTATGTGATGATAATATTGCAGACCGCAAACAAACAGAACGTCTGTTAGGACGCGAATCCGACCAACGTGCTAAAGTCACCGAAGGCCTTTATATTGACTCCTACGGTAATGAGACCTCACTACTCAACACACCTATGCTGTATGATATTTTCTATATTGACATGTGCAAAACAGATGGTATTACCGGTGTGGATGTGGCGCTAAAGCTTTGCGCATTAGGCGTTAGGGCGCCTATCTATATGTGTTGCTCTGATATAGATTACCGGCAATATGAATTACCGGAAAATGTTCATTTCCTGGAAAAACCCATTAAAAAAGCGGATTTAAGTGCTTCATTAGACCATGCTTATGAAATCAAAAAAAATGCGGTTCCCTTGATTGAACTTCGTGAAGAAAAGGAAACACTTTATGTTACGGAACCCGACATACTCTATGCGGTACAAGAAGGCCGACATGTAACGGTTACCTTAGCAGACAAACGCAAGGTACGGATTGCTACCACTGCGGAGAATTTATTTGACCAATGGAGCCATTTTGATACCTTTCTGGCACCAAACCTCAAAACTATTGTAAATGGGCGCTATTTGGCGAAAATCGGACTTCTGCATGTGCATATGCAGGACGGTAGCCATTTTGTACTGAATAATGCTTATCGCGGATATGCGAAAATGATTTTTGAGAAATATAGCACGACTCTTTAACCTCAACAAGCGAAAGGATTTTTTATGCTGGCACTAAAACTCACTTCCATGAAATCGTTTATGAATCATTTTTTGGTTGCGGACACCTTCGATAATTTTTTATTGGTAGAAGCGGTTATTTCCACAGCCAATACTTATCAGATTGACGGTCATATAAATAAAGAATTCTATTCCACAGATGAAATTTCTGAAGCCAATACTCTTTCCTACGATTTTGTACTTTGGAAGGATATGAAGGGACTTTGCTTTCATTTAATTAAGGGAAAACGGACGCCTTTGTTTTTTAAGTTTGTACTTCACCTAAAGCCTGATGCTGTCAGCAAACTTCTGGCCGCCGGAGGCTGTTCCCTGCCCCTTGAACAGGTAAAGGCATTGGTACTCACCATTAAATATGATGGCACTCAAGCTGTTCTTACTACCGGAAGTTCCTACCATACTTTTGTTATGAATAAGGAACCGGACACCATCTGGGACAAGGCATTGCAGCAGTTTCTCTCACGCTATGAAATTCCTTATGAATTATTGTAATATACCATAGAAAAGTCCACCCGCTGTGGTCATCTATATTCCTATACGGACACGCTTTCGCTTGATGAAAAACGTAACAGTACTAAGTTCGCAGTCGAGCATACTCGCCTACTCACTAAGTGCTGACGTTTTTCAACAGTCCTTTATAG
>JAZRAX010000030.1:0-23534 GCA_045634745.1 Acetatifactor sp.
AGAGAGAAGTTAATCAGTACCGCAAGTGCGGCGGTGCGGTTGGGATGCTCTGCAAATTCTGCGGCTGCCAATGCTTTCAGCTTCTTTTCTTCGTCCTCAGTAAAGACTTCCTGCTGTGCTTCCTTGGGGATGACCGGAGTAAAGAGAGAAGCCTTGATTTTGAACTCTGCAAAGTGATTGCAGGGCAGTTCCCCAAGCTCTACAAGGTATTCCAAACTTTGGCGGATAATGATTGCCATGTTGTAGTACTGCTTCTTGTTCAGCTTCCCAGTAATAATCTTGTTCCTTGCCCAATTCTTAAGCTCCAAGGTGGTAAATTCCACTACCGGTCGGTCAACAATAGGGTCATTCTCATAATACCGTTTCCATTCGCCGTCAATGTGGTTCATGTAGCCGGAATTGTTGGTGTCCTGCCATTTGTAGGCAAACCACTCCGGGTACAGAGTCCGCAAGGTAATTTTCCTGCGTTTGTTGGCTTGCTCCTGTTCCTCATAATAGGCAAGAATGACGGCTTCCAGATCTTCCCACTTACGCTTGGCAATCGGCTTCATTCCACGCGGATGTGTTGCATCCGGCAAGAAAGAGTGCCACCGTCTGTCTGACTCATAATATTTAGTTGTAAATTGCTCCATGTGCTTCTTAATGATGTTCTCACGTTGTTTCTTTGTCATATCCTCATTATCTGCCGGAGCACTGACTTGTGGTCTTAGCATACTATCTTCCAAGACTTCCTGCAAGCAGTTTTTGATTATTTCCGGAGAAGAAGTGTATTGCGTCGGAATACACCACTCCTGCACAGTAGGTCTAACTATCTGCATTGTTTTCCACCTTCCATTTTAATCGTAGTTTTTCTTTTGCTTTATTGTAGCGGTTGCGGAGCTGATTTTTGCCTGCTCCTAAGTCTTTTTCCATCTTGCTGATGCTGTCATAATAGCCATAGTCAATTAGGTACATTAAGTAATCATCGTCCAATTCCTTACCATTGACCCGGAACTCCCGGCGAGGACGTCCGGGCTTTTGAAGCTGTTTTCGTTCCAGATAAAGAACACGCTTGTTAAGTTCCGTAATTTGTTTGGTAAGGTCGGCAATCTGCTCATCCTTACGCAGATATGCTTCAATGAGTCCCGGAATTAATACATTGTAATTGAACTTACCGGTAAGTAGTTTTGTCAGTTCCTCATTTGTCATTTCCTTAAGTGGTTTCGGAAATGGCATGGGAAGTAGCGGTCTGCTTTCGTAATTATCCATGGTAATTAATACCTCCTTCCAAGTTACCGGATTGAGCGGTAACTAATATAATTTAATTTGTTTAATATGTTTTTGGCTTCAAAAACTGCTGAAAACATATCTTTTTTGCATCTACAGAAAAATAACTGCGACAGAAGTAGTAACAAATGAAAAGTAAGTAATGCTTCACAAAGTTACTTTTACAAATAAAAAAGCAAGGCAAATCGGAAGCGGTTATGCTTCGTAATTTGTCTTGCCGTTAAGGTACGGTCTTTTATTTTGTTGTGTGATATTGGTATCGGTGGGATTTTAGAATGAGTTTAGAGATAAATTTCTAAACTTTTTATAAAGTGGGGATGTGATGTATGAGGACTATGATAGTAGAGTAAATCATTATCATTATTTATGGAAGTGTACGGTATCTAAGAATTATTGCATAATGATATTGTTTCTGCTATAATTTAAATAATAATTTGTCTTTGGAGGTGGCTATGAAAGGATTTAATTTTGCAGAAGGTGTTTATAAAGATGATGCTATAGAAATAAAATCACGTGACATAGCAAGTGTAGAAAATTTTTGCATTGATGTTGAAGGAGCTCACTTGTATGTTGTGGGAGTAAGAACTGTTAATGGCGAATGGTATTTTGATTGCAATTGCCAAGATGAATATTTGAAGTTAGAAAAGGTAATTGTAGAGTGTAGTAAAAAGATTAGAAGCATTTTGCAGGAACTACGAGAAGAGTGGGGGGCTTGCCGTTTTTTTTGGAAAAAAATGATTTATATTGCTTGCGATTCGTATGGTGTTGATTATTATTCATACTTAAATCCATCATATAATGAGAGATATGATGAGTTTTATTTGCATGGTTCTGATGCAGAAAGAATTCGCATTTCTTTTTTTATAAAGTATCGCGATAAGAATTTTATGGATGAATTATATAATAATTATCTTTTGTTATTGCCACAGAATCTAAGCAGAGGAATTGAAAAGGAGTTTAAAGAAAGGATAGCTCGCGATAAAGAGTCTGTTATCAATAAATATGGTATCAATTTTGAACGTAAGAATTCTGCTTTAGAAGAGTCATGCAGAGAATGGGAGACGGCATATAATGAAGATGGTTTAAGGCAACAACTGATAGGTATAACAGAAGAAATAAACTTTTGGCAGAAGGTTTGTGAAAAAAAATATGACACAAGCAATTTCGGAATCACATATTTGGATATTTTGAATAATGAGCAAAAGGTAGTTAAAGATAAGTATTATGAGAAAATTAATATATTCTTAGAGAAAGAATATGGCAATCTTGAAAAAAGAAAAAGAGAATTGATAAGTGATTTGAGAAAGGTTACGTTTGAGGAGGGCGTGAACCTATTCAAAATGTTTCAAGCTAATTATAGGAGTTTAATAGAGGATGCCCAAAAAGTTCCATTAAAAGATTTAAGTTCTCCTTATAACAGATATATAGAGTTTTTTGAATTAGGAAGTATACAAATAAGTTCTACTCTTAATGATATTAATAAGTTCAAATCAAAAAGAAAAGTAATTCCGCAAATGGATTTGGATAGAGCACTGTTATATTTTTATAATACGGAAACCATTGTAGAAGCTCAAAAGGAGAAAGAAAAGCAAACTTATTTGGAAAATAAAAAGAACGGAACAATTGGAGAAAAAGAAGTTGAGTATGCCTTGAAATGGTTAGATAAAGATTATCTTATTGTTGATAAGAATTCTATAGGAAAGTATGGTGAAAACACGGTCATGTTAAATAATCCTGCATTTTTGGATGAACCGCAAGAATACGACCACATTATCATCGGTAAGCAGGGCGTTTTTTTGATTGAAACCAAGAATTATGCAGGAAAACTGATAGTTGATTCGCAAGGAAATTGGATTCGTATTCGCAAGGATGGGGCGGAAGAAGGAGAAAGGAATCCCCTTCAGCAAATAAGAAGGCACGAAAAACTTCTTAAATCGATTTTACATCAAAGCGTTCCAATTATTAGTGTAATATGTATGGCTCATCCGAAAATGATAATTGAGGGTTCGGAGAATTGTGTCATTCCCATTGTTAAAAGCGACATGTTAGTTGAATTTATTGAAAACTATACTTCTGATAAAGAAATGACAATGGAAGATATGCAAGAATGTTTAAGTACAATTAATACATATATGGTTTAAATAACTATACCATTGAAGCAAAAGTGCTTTGTATTTATGATATTGTTATTGACAAAAGGTTGCATATAAATTAGTATAGTTTTGGGTAACGTGGATTCAATTGAAAAGATTATATCAAGAATATAAAAAGCATATTGCGTTACTAATAAACATAAGGAGGAAAAACTATGTCGGAAATTCATTGTAACGACAAAGTAAAAGGCCAGTACGAGGTGTTTGTTAGTATTCTATCAGAAGAACACGATATGCGTGCGGTGGCTGATGAATTGATAAGTTTTGGGTATAAAAAACTTATTGATGCGGTACATCAAAATGAAGTTATCCTTGTTTACTGTAAAGAAGAGTAAACAAAGCGGAGTATTGTAGGATTATAGTTTACAATACTCCGTTTTTTATGTAGATAGGAAAATAATCATGTTGTTTACACTCCGTTTACACACCCCAAGTCAGTGCCCCGGCAAGCTCCTTTCTATGCGGGTTTGCGGGTGTTAGACTTGCGTTCAAGTCCGGCCACCAGCAGTATCTAAAAAGTGGGAGAAACGTTGATTTTACAGCGTTTCTCCTATTTTGTTTTGTGGCGGATTATGCATGCTTAGTAGTGCATCATGTTACAAATTAGCTTGTAATTGTGAAAGAATACTGCTATAATACTCACATAATTAACAGAGAGGAGGCTTACGTGTGTTGGTACTTCGTTTGAGATAGTTATTGTACAATTTTACAGGGATAAAATGTTGGGTTATATTTTTGTGCAAAGAATTGTGTTATACCTCAAACGGATTATGAGCAATGCGTGAGCTGTCTGTATGTAAATATACAGATATATTTTGCGTGTGATTCTTTGAGGTGTACCACTTGTAGCGAGTGGTATTTTTTAATTTAGTCGGATGACGGATAGTTTGAAACGAAAGTAAAAACTACCGGTAATAAATTATAAGGATTTATCGGTTTTGGAGGTAAAACAATGGTAAGGCAAAGAAACATGACATCAATCTTTTTATGCTACGAGGATAAAATCTTGCTGTTATACAGGCAGGGGTCCAAGGTGGTGAATAATGTGTGGATTGGTTCGGCAGGTGGACATTTTGAGCCGGAAGAGCTGAATGATGCGGGCGCATGTGTTTTACGCGAATTGAATGAAGAGCTTGGTGTTCAGGAAGAACGGCTTGAAAACCTGAAGCTTCGATATATCGTAATGCGTCATGTAAAGGGTGAAGTGCGTATTAATTACTTTTTCTTTGCGAATCTGCCGGGTGGAATGCAAATGGACTTGTCCTCGGATGAAGGACGTTTACAGTGGTTTGCCCATGAGGAAATAAAGGATTTGGAAATGGCCCTTTCTGCTAAGTATGCATTGGAGCATTATTTGGCGGAGGGACAGTTTAATCAAATGCTTTATGGAGGTATTGCCAATGGCGAGACGGTTGTGTTTACTCCTATGCCGGGAACATAAAGGAGACATACAATGGAGATTCAAAATAATATTTTAAAGCATTATTTACGCAACTGTTATTTTATTACAGGTACAGCATATGCAGGCAAGTCTACCATGTGTAAGATGCTTGCAGAAAAATATGGTATGATACATTGTGAAGAAAATTATAATATGGACACTATTTTGTCCGTAGTAACGCAGGAGCAGCAGCCAAACTTAAACTATTTTAATACCATGAGTGGTTGGCAGGAGTATGTCAGCCGTACACCGGAGGAGTTTGAACGTTGGTTCAATGGGACTTCGGAGGAAGTGACGGGGTTTGAGATTGCGGAATTAATTAGAGTGTCGGCGAATCAGAAGGTAATTGTCGATACCAATATTTCCTGTGAGGTCTTAAAAGAAATTGCTACAGAGAATCATGTGGCAGTAATGATTTCGCCCCAATCCATGTCGGTAGAACGATTTTTTGACAGGGGGGATGAGGAGAAGCAGTTTCTGTTATCTGTAATCGAAAATAGTCCGGAGCAGGAGAAAACACTGCAGAATTTTAAGGATTGTATTGCAAGGATAAATAGCCGGAAATACTATGATATGTTTAAAAATAGTGGCTTTTTTACTTTGATTCGCGAAGATGACGGCAGGGATACGAAAGCAGAAGTGCTGGATAAGCTGGCCAAACATTTCGGTTTAGAGGATTTGAAAAACAGTGTTTGTTAATTGTTCTATAGGAACATAATATGTAGAAGGGCTGAAAGTTCATGAGAGCTTTCAGCCTTTTTCTTATGAGTTTACATCGTGAATGGGTTCCACGTTCCACTCAATGATTTCGCCCGTGTAGGGATCGATTTCGTAATCATAGTCTTTTTGGTGGTTGGTGTAGAATTCTACATCGTAATATTGTCTGCCGTCATCGAAATCTAATTCGCTCTTGATAAAAGTAACTTTTTCCGCGGTAATTCCGGCATGGGAAAGTGCGATTTCTTTCGCATCATCTTCAGAAATCATAGTACCCTGTGCGTCCCCACCTTGTACGGTATTTCCTTGAGTCTGTGTAGAAGATTGGGCTTGTCCGCTGGTTTGAGACTGTTCAGTATCTTGCATCTGGTCGGCGCCCTGTGTCTGGTCAGTACCCTGTGTCTGATCAGTACCTTGTGTTTGCTCCGTAGCCTGAGGTGTCTCTGTAGAAATAGGTGATTCGGTAGTGTTAGGTTCTGAAGTGTTTCCGTCATTTTGTGCATTACCGGTTGTACAACCACACAGTAAAAATACAGTTAAAATAACAGTATAAAAAGCTAATTTACGTTTCATTTTTTTCACTCTCCTTTCAAGTATTATTATTCTGCTTTTTTCAAAAGAAATGTATGGAAATGAGTATCTTTTTGCGATAGTAGATTAGCCAAATAAGATGATGCGATTCAAAATAAACAATGTTATACTATAAAAGATTAATTTTAGTTATGGAATGTGTTAATTAATTACGTGAGGTGTGGAGAAACGATGAAAAGAGTATGTACAAAGGAAGAGAAAGAATTATTGTTGAAGAATAAAAAACAGATGCTACAGGGAATCAACTGGTCGGCATCCAGAGGAAGCTTTGGGTATAAGCTGGCCAGTATATTGGTCTCTCTGGCAATTGCTTTTGCAGTGGCTATCGTATTGGCAGTAAAGTCGAATGTTCCGGAATTGGTTATCTGGATTATTTGGGCAGTGGTGGAATTTGTTTGTTCTTTTATTTTCTGGCTGATTTTCAATAATATCCGTGTGAAGAAGGCGACCAAAGATTTTTTGACTCAGGACAGTCTTATGGTAAATGGTGTGACGATTGTAAGTGCTTTGGGGCCGAACTTGGTTTCGTACATAGAGGATGATGTGCATGATGAAAAGGGTAAGCCGATTATTATTGATTATCCTTCTACTTCTTATGAGGTAACCGCAGAGGATATTGGCAAGCGCGCCATGATTATGTATGATAAGGAGGGGAACTTCCAGATTGTGAAGTTGAATGATGCACTGAAGGGAATGATACCGAGTTATAGTGCGGATTATCCCCTGACCGGTTCTATGGAGGATTATGTGCACGTGCCTCATTTGAATATGCTTCGCGTGGATAGAGAGGGACATACCATTTCAGACAGTGAAAGACCGGAGTGGGCGAAGAAGTACGTGAAGATTATACAGAGTATGACGGTTGGTACGTTAAAGAAGACATATCCGGTATTGTTTGTTATTATTGCTATTTTATGTGTGTTATTAAATTATGTGGAAGATGGCGTGCCCTTTGAAAAGAGTTTACCCATTGCAATTCCGGGATATTTGGGATTGGGTGCGTTTTTCTTCCTGTGCTTTATGCTTGGAAAAGTAAACTTACGTCGTCAGGGACAGTTTACCTATGTAAAGGAAGTGGTGTTCCGTTCTTATCAGATTGCAAATAACTCGGCTTTTGTTCAGGTATATGAGTGGGTGGATGGCGAGCCGGTACAGAAAGAATATTTTGCAGGAAATGTATCTACCAAGACGAAATATGGTACGATTTTATATAAGTTCACCAACAAGAAGGGGGACTCGGTACTGTTGAATACGGCACCGGTGGGTAAGAAGTAAAAGTTAGCATAGCGTTTTGGAATTATCGACCGATAATCCTCTGATGTTTGTGAGAGACCTTTGATGTTGAAAGTTGAAATTGGGCATAGATAAGCTTTTTTACTTCCTAATACCCAAATATAAAAAAGTCCTGTTGATTTTCAGTGGTTTTGTATAGGTATTGGATATTTTGATAAAAAAACATGTTCCAATACCCAAGGATTGAGAAAATATTGGGTATTAATGTTGAAAAGAAAAGAGTACTACCCAAAACATTTTATCGTTGCTCGAGGATGTGCTGTTGGGCACAAATCTAAAGAGGGATTTTTTGACAGAGCCTTAGAAATGCTATAGAATATAGAAAAGGCGTAATTCGAAAGGGGACAAACATATGCTGAGAGTAACAGTTTGGAATGAATATAAGCATGAAAAAGAATATGAAGAAATTGCAAAGGTATATCCTCAGGGGATTCATGAATGTATTGCCGGGTTCTTAGGGAAAGAAGAGGACTTGGTGGTGCGGACGGCTACTTTCGATATGCCGGAGCATGGTTTGACAGAAGAAGTTTTGCGGGAAACGGATGTGCTGGTTATTTGGAGCCATGCCCTGCAAGAGGAGTTCTCGGATGAGGTGGCAGAACGTGTGCGTCAGGCAGTTTTGTCCGGTATGGGGCTGGTGGCACTTCATTCGGCACATTTTTCAAAGATAATGAAGAAGCTTTTGGGGACTTCCATGACCTTAAAGTGGAGGCATGGGGACAGTGAGAAGTTGTGGTGTATTGCGCCAACACACCCTATTGCGGCAGGGGTGCCGGAGATGATTGAATTGCCAGAGGAAGAAATGTATGGTGAGTTTTTTGATATCCCCAAGCCGGATGATGTGATATTTGCCGGGTGGTTCTCGGGAGGAGAGGTATTTCGTAGTGGTTGTACCTTTCACCGTGGTTATGGAAAGATTTTTTATTTCCAGCCGGGGCATGAGGAGTATCCCATTTATTATGTGCCGGAGATTCAAAGGATTATTATAAATGGTGTTCGTTATTGCGCACCAGTGTTGGGGATGCGTAAGCAACCGGAATGTGAGGAAATAAAGGGATGAGATTATCTGTATTTTTTGACCATGTTTTGCAAGCAAGGGAACAGACAGGGAAATCTTTGGAAGAGTTGCTTGCAGGGGTGCGGGCGAGCGGTGTAGAGGCAGTGGAAATTTGTTTGACGTATTTGGTGGAGCATCCGGAAACGTTACAGTTGTTAAAGGCTGCGGATTTAGAGATAAGCTGTATTTATGAGTTCTATGAAATGGGTTTGAAGGATGAAAGTAAGAAGGCCGCAAAACACATAGAAACAGCGGTACAGGTAGGTGCACGCAGAGTGCTGGTGGTGCCGGGATTTTTGCATGGTTGGGAAGCCAAGCGGATGCAGGGTAAGATGAAGCAGGGCAAGGCTTTGGAAAAATGGTTTGAAAAGAATCGTAAGATTGGCAAGATGGCAGACGGACTTACCTATATTTCCAAGCTGGGAGCCCAAAAAGGTGTTACGGTAGCGGTGGAGGATTTTGATGACATGAATTCGCCTCTTTCCGGTATGTACGGTATCCAATGGTTTTTAAAGAAGGTGCCGGAGCTTCGATACACCCTGGATACCGGGAATTATTTGTTCTATGGAGAGAATGTGCTGGATGCATGGGAGCTTTTGCAGGATAAGGTGGTGCATGTACATTGTAAGGACCGGCATCCGGAACATAATGCCTCTGTCCGGGTGGGCAGTGGTCGGATGCCGCTGAAGCAATTAGTGCAGGCACTAGAGAAGCGAGGGTATGACGGTTATTTGGCTATTGAGCATTTTGATGTTCCGGGTCAGGAGCAGTGCATAAGTGAGTCGGCGCAGTACCTTTTGGGTTTGTTTTAATGGAGAAGGGGCCGGTAAGGACTTCGCGGGTTACGCGGATTTGCATGTTTTTGTCAGCGGTCAGCATCCATTTAACCAGACGGATATGCATTTGTTGGATTTCCAGGCAGGTGATGCTATAGGGATGCACGCAGCTGCCACTGTTAGAATAATATGGGTCATCTTCTGAAAGATATGGGCGATGGGTGTGTCCGGCAATCAGAAGGTGGCCTTTTTGTTTGGCAAAATGCTGCAGGCGACGTTCCGTCTTTTCCTTACGGGTGTAGTTTTTGGCAGCACTGGTAGGGTCTAAGACTCCGAAATGTTCCAAGGGTTTCCAAACATACCGTACCAGGAAGCAGGACAGCTTCCAGAAGGTAGAGTTAAATGAATCGGCCTGGTGTCCATGGGTCAGGTAGATTTTGGTAGGGGAGAGCGTAGGTGTATCGTGGTTGTGCGGTTGCCCGGTATTGGTAGGTTCATTGCCGGACTCTAGAATAATGCTTTCATAAAAAGTGATTTCCGGCATAAGCGGTTGATTGGAAAGGTGTGGATTATTACAGCAACATCTGGGGTATGTGCTGAAACATTTGAGCGTATAGGTTTTGTTTTTCTTGACCATATCGTGGTTGCCAAACAGCATATACAGTCGGTTTTGGCGGTGGAACAAGGATAGCAACCGGAAAACATCGTTGTGGATTTCCAGAATGGGCTCGGCATGACGGTTCTCCCAAAGTTCGTCACCGTCACCCAGTTCAATATAGGTATATCCTGCTTTAAAGTAGTGTTGAAGGGCTGCCAGATATAAGGTTTGGTTTGGCAGAAAATTATCGTTGGAATTACCTACACCACGATGGCAGTCGCTGAAAAGAACATATTTAGAGGAATGGTTCAGAGGGAGCTTTAGGGCTCCCTCAAATGCATTTTGCAGACGGGTATAATAACTCATAAGGACCTCCTTTATTAGCGGCGGGAAGGTTTTTTGCGTGCTTTGGGAGTCTTATATTTGCGAATACGTAACATTCTGCGAAAGGCAAAGGGCAGGTAATAGTACAGATACAAAAGTCTATCCATAGAGAGGCAAAAAGGTCTGGTAATGAAAAGGTATACCTTGCACCAGAAGCGGTTGCTTGCTTGGGCAAGTCGGATTCTTTGGCGGCGAAGGAAGCTGTTTTGGGCATCTGTTTGCAGGAAAGAAAAAGTGACTGTATTACACTGAAAACAGACGTTTCGTTGGGAGTATCCGGCTTCCAGAAGTCCATTGACAAAGGCTCTTGCCATTTCTGTGGTGGGTAAGGTAATGGTGGCACGCATGGAAAGGTCCATAGGCTGTGTAAAGCAGCCAAGTCGGAAAGACGTAAGCCACCAATGCTTGTGGCTTAAATGTGCTATATCCTCACCATTACGACAAAGGGTAAAGGACATCTTCACCATATCTGCGTCCTCTACACTGGTAAATAGGGTGGTTGTCAGTTCGTCCTCTTCCAGAATGTGATCGGCATAGTAAATCCCCATTTCGCAACCGGTATTGATACCGTACTGTCCCTTCCATAATTCAAACAACCAGGTGCGTCCCCGATAGTTAAAATAGATGGGGAGGCAGTCGAAGACCATGCGAAGGTGAGGAGCAGCTTGGTCATAAAGAGTGCAGTAACCAAATTCCCGTTGCCAGGCATCTATGCGTGTAGTAAACAGGTCTTGAGAGGGGATGTAGTAATAACCAAAGGGTTCTATCAGATTGTTGATGAGGGCATATTTATCTTCCGGGCACATATTTTGGACCCTTTGTATATTCTTTCTTTTGCGCCAGTATCCCAGCAGAATTAATAGTAAAAAAACAGGTATTAGAATAGTCAAAAAAAGATACATAAGCAGATACCTTAGAATTTCTTTGGTATATTTTATGTTTTTTGTCGAAAAATGTGAGCAGAATAATTCATAAAAGTGGTTGATACTATGAGATATATTCAGTAAAATAATGATATAAATAATAGGGAAGGTGGAGAGAAAATGAACAATTTTAGGTATCATGCTTATACAGACATCCGTTTTGGAAAGGGACAGGTGGAGAGTTTGCCACAGGTGCTGGCCCCTTTTGGGAAAAAGGTTTTGATGGTGTATGGCGGCGGTAGTATTTTTAAGTCCGGTTTGTACAGTAAGGTAAAGGAACTTTTGGCAGGATTTGAAGTGTTTGAGCTGGGTGGTGTAGAGCCCAATCCCAAGATTACTTCTGTAAGAGAAGGTGCGGCTATTTGTAAGAAGGAAGGCATTGAAGTGGTGCTGGCTGTTGGTGGCGGAAGTACCATAGATGCTTCTAAGGTAATTGCAGGTGCAGCGAATTATGATGGAGATCCTTGGGACTTGGTAGAAGATAGCAGCAAAATTGGTAAGGTGCTTCCGATTGTGACAGTACTTACTTTGGCGGCAACCGGTTCGGAAATGAATAAGAATGCGGTAATTTCCAACATGGAGACCAATCAGAAGCTGGGTACTGCATCCCATGATTTTATACCACAGGCATCTATTTGTGATCCCCAGTATTTATTTACGCTTCCGGCGATGCAGACGGCAGCAGGTACAGCGGATATTATGTCACATATTTTCGAGCAGTATTTCCAGAAGGATACTGGTGCATATATTTCAGACCGTTTTGCTGAAAGTCTGTTGAAGGCTTGTATTAAGTATTGTCCCATTGCATTAAAGGAGCCGGAGAATTACGAAGCCAGAGCGAATTTAATGTGGGCAAGTACCCAGGCATTGAACAGTTTATTAAGCTGTGGTAAGGGGGGAGCATGGACTTGTCATCCCATAGAGCATGAGCTGAGTGCGTATTACGATATTACTCACGGTGTGGGACTGGCTATTGTGACACCGCGCTGGATGCGTTATATTTTGAATGATGAAACCGTAGGAAGATTCTGTGAGTATGGACGAAATGTTTGGGGAATCACAGAAGAGGATGCTTTTAAGTGCGCAAATATGGCAATTGATATGACTGAGCAGTTCTTTAAGGATTGCGGTATTCCTATGACCTTGACAGCCCTTGGAATTGACGATTCTAAGATTGAAGTCATGGCAGAGGATACCATTAAGTACAATGCAATGCATGCGGCTTACGTAGCATTGAGCAAAGAAGATATTGTGAATATTTTGAGAGATTGCTTGTAGAATATGAAATATAAAACAATCCTCAGGCTGTATATTCCACCTGAGGATTGTTTATATTTTTACATTACTCCGTATATCCGATTCCAAGGATGGTGAAGTCGCAATCTTCCCAACCTTCCATCATTTTAATTTCTAATGTGTGAGGAGCTGCTTCAGCTTCATCTAATACCAACACGGTATCAGTGTTGTTCCAGCCGCCTTCGGCGCAACCAAACAAATCGGTTACATATTCTCCATCAATATAAACTGTGGCCACACCAAAATTCGGGTCACTGCTGAGCTTATAGGTTACCATAATATTTTTGCAGGTAACTTCCATGGTAAAGCTGTTGTTTGTACTTTCTTTGGTGTGCATCCAGTTATCCGGGAAGGCGCCTTTGGCAGTACGGGAGAAGGTCTGTAGTTGTGTATCAGTAGCATTGAAATCTCCCGGTTGAATAGTAGCACCGTTACTATCTTTGGCGGTAACAAAATGCATATCCATGAAATCAGTGGAATAAAACCCTTCTTCCGGTAAAGGTGCATTGGGGACGGAAGGGTCCATGGTGGCTACGCGGGCAAACAATTCTGCCAGGCAGTCGGCCATAATTTTGTGACCGTAATTAGTAGGGTGATAGATGTCTGCAAAGAACAAATCATCATTTAAATTGCCCGTATCATAAGCGTAAGTAGTAGCATCACTGATGCTTACCATGGGCAAACCATAGTGCTCTCCAATAGGTGCATATTCGTCCTGCATGTTCCATTTGCTCTGGAATACAGAGAATAAGAGTAGTACTGCAGGTTCATTTTCTTTTTCTAATATGGTGCGTACCAAACTTTCGTAAGCACGTCCGTAGGTAGGCTCTTCCCAGTCATTTACTGCAAATTCCACAATAACCAAATCGGGATCCGCTCCGATGGTATCCGTTACATCACGTTCATAACGCATAAGTCCCAAGGTGGAAGGGGTTCCGCCTAAGCCGGCATTGTAATAATGGATGGAAGAATCCGGATAAGTATCCTGTAAGCTAAAAATAAATTGTTCGCCGTAAGCGTAAGAGAAATTCTCAGCACCGGCACCTTCTGTAATGGAACCTCCTATCATGGAGATAATCACGTCTTCACCATTTTGAATCTTCTGAATCACCTTTTCCAGTCTACCGTTAGTACCGGTGGATAAAATAGAGGTATTCAACATCTGCTGGTACCAGTCAATTGCTTCCGCAGGTTCCTGTGTAGGAGCTTCTGTAGGCACCTCGGTAGGTGTTTCTGTAGGTGTTACTTCCGGGGGGGCTGTTGGAGTGGCAGGTGCCTCTGTGACAGTGGCCGGGATGTTGGTATTTACAGGTTCCCCACCGGTTTGTCCACAGGCACTGAAAGAGAGTGCTAGACAAAGGGTAAGGGAGAGTAGTTTATGTAAAAATCTTTTTTTCATGAGTCCTCCTGTTTTGCATAGATTTGTATGTAGTGTGTCCGAGGAAACCGAACAATAGTATTATACCTTTTTTGCAGGGTTGTGGCAATCCTATGTGCATTTTTTGATGTGGTTAGCACCTAAAAATCACCTCATGGTTTCGTTTTTTTACCTCTTGGTTTCAAGATATTTACAAAAAAATTTCAGATGTTATACTGACATCATAAAGAACGCGCGGATAAAAAGAAGGGAGGGAATGGATTGAAGGTAAGAGTCGAAATAGAAGAAACCTTGGAGGAAGATTATGTGGTTATCCATTGTAAAAGGCTGAATGAGCAGATTATGCAAGTGCAAAACATACTGGCTGATATAGGTAGTCAGAATAAAACGATTTTGCTACATAGAGAGAATAAAGAGTATTACCTGCCTTTGGAAAAAATCCTGTTCTTTGAAACGGAAAATAAAGAGGTGCGGGTACATACCAAAACAGAGATTTATGATACTGAGTATAAATTATATGAACTAGAAGAACTGTTGCCGGGATATTTTATGAGAATATCAAAGTCGACGATTGTAAATTTAAATCAGGTGTATTCTATATCAAGAAACCTGACATCATCCAGTTTGATTGAATTTGTGAATTGTCATAAACAGGTATATGTTTCAAGAAGTTATTATAAAGCGTTGGTTGATAGATTGTCAGAAAAGAGGAGGAAAATATAATATGAAAAAGAATGTAATAACAGGTGTGGGATTTTTATTGGCGGCAGTATTTGTGCTTGTAGGAAGCATGGGTCTGTTAGGAGATATTAGTGTTTGGACTTTATTATTTACATTTATATTGGTAATTTGGCTGGTAAAAGGACTATTTAAATTACAGTGGTCGACAATGTTGTTTTCGTTAGCGTTTTTGGCGATTTTGTATGATGAACAGCTGGGGATTGAAAATTTAACGCCATGGCCGGTGTTAGGTGCTGCGCTGTTGGGAAGTATTGGTTTTAGCTTGATCTTTAGAAAAACCTATAAGCGTCGTGATGCGAATGGTGAGTTCCATTGGAGTTATGATGGCGGTGAAGGTGTTCAAATGATTAAACAGGTGGAAGATGAATATACATTTTCCAGTGATGTATCTTTTGGAACCATTGTAAAATATATTAAGTGTCAAAGTCTTCGTGAGGTTATGGTGGATAATTCTTTTGGTGGTTCTACCATATATTTTGATGAGGCGAAGTTAGATAACGGGAAAGCAAATGTTAAGGTAGACAATTCTTTTGGCTGTGTAAAGTTGTATATTCCTTCTGAGTGGAGCGTGGCACTACGAGTGGATGAAAGCTTCGGACATGTAAAGACCTTTGGAAATGGTGCAACAGATAGTTGTAATTGCCTGAATATGTTTGTGGATACGTCGTTTGGAGACGTGGAAATACATTATATTTAAGGGGATAATTGAGCACTTGGAAAGTAAGAAGGAAGGTAGTTCATTATTTTCTATAAAAAGCAGACTAAAATTCAGATACAACAGGGTTAAGATGCATTCCGGAAGCGTAGCAAGATATTAAGAATTGAAAAGCCCCATAGTGAGCGGATAAAGGTGTTATGTGAAAAACTATATCCTCCCACAATGGGGCTTTTTATGCTTATTTTACTTCAAAAATCCATTAATAATCTGGGCTTCTGCCTCGGCTTCGGTTAGACCCAAGGTCATTAACTTAATAATCTGTTCGCCGGCGATTTTGCCGATAGCAGCTTCGTGAATGAGCTCTGCATCCAAATGATTTGCGGTAATCTCCGGGATGGCGCTGATTTTTGCATTGTCCATAATAATGGCATCGCATTCAGAGTGGCCGGCGCATTTGTTGTTGCCGTTGATTTTGGCCAGGAAAAGCTGGTGGGAGTCATCCTTTGCAACGGCTCTGGAAATAATATTGGCACTGGAGCCTTCTCCATTTAAATCTACTGTAAAATCAGTTTCTGCATATTGAGCACCATGAGTCATAAGCTTTTCGGTAACAATAAGCTTGGCACCGTCTGCTAAATCAGCAGTGGTAATACGCTTGGTAGAATCCACACCTTTGATTTGCACGGTTTCCATTTCCATAAAACTGTTTTCCCCTACGTGGATAATGGTTTCAGGATTCATAATACGTTCGCCCTTGCCATCACCGCTGCCGTAGTGCTTTTCAACGTATTTTACGTGAGAATTCTTACCGATGAAAAAGCTGTGGATACCATCGTGCTTGGAGGCTAAGTCGCCACCGTTGTGGATACCGCAGCCGGCTACGATAGTAATATCGCAGTCATCGCCCACGTAAAAATCATTATAAACCATTTCAGTAAGGCCGCTCTGGCTCAAAACTACCGGAATGTGTACGCTTTCTCTTTTGGTACCGGGCTTGATAATAATGTCAATGCCCTGCTTGTCCTCTTTGGTAACGATATCTATATGAGCAGTGGTGTTGCGGCCTACGGAAGAACCGTTGGCGCGGATATTGTAAGCGCCTGCCGGTACTTCATGCAGTCCCGCAATCTGCTCTAATAAGTTTTTCTGTATTGCATCCATGTAAATTTCTCCTCGTTTTTAACTTTGTACTTCCTGATAAAATTTGCAACTGCCGGTACCGTTTAACAGTTCCGGAAGGATTTCCTCCTTGGTGCCGTGTGACTTCACTGCACCGTCTGCAATGATAATAATTTCATCGGCTATGTTCAAAATTCGTTCCTGATGGGAAATAATAATCAGGGATTTATGTTGGTCGTGGAATTCTTCAAATACTTTAATTAAATTGTTAAAGCTCCACAAATCAATGCCGGCTTCCGGTTCGTCAAAGACGGAGAGAGGAGTGTTACGGGCAATAATTGTAGCGATTTCAATACGCTTTAATTCACCGCCGGAAAGCGAAGAGTCCACGTCGCGGTTAATATAATCGCGGGCACATAGACCTACCTTGGATAAGTATTCGCAAGCACCGGAAGTGCTGAGAGAATCACCGGCTGCAAGAGTAATTAAATCCTTGACCTTGATACCCTTGAAGCGTACCGGTTGCTGGAAGGCGAAACTGATGCCCAGTTTGGCTCGTTCAGAGATACTCATATCTGTAATGTCGGTGCCGTTAAAAATAATTTTGCCGGAGGTGGGCTTTTCAATACCCATAATTAATTTGGCAAGGGTGGATTTGCCGCCACCGTTAGGTCCGGTAATAGCCACAAACTTCTGCTCGTCAATGGTAAGATTTATATTTTTGATAATTTCTTTTTTGGTAGAGTGTTCAGTATCTACAATAAAAGACACGTTTTGCAGTTCTAACATAGCAGTCCTTTCTAAAGTAATGAAATATTATTTTTTGTGAAAATACACAATTTAACAATAATGGTTCATTATTGTTAACAGTTTACCCAAATAGTATAACACAATTATAAAAAATAATACATATAAATTAAAAAAAGTGTGTCAAAAGTACCAATATTGTGATACAATAGATGTAACAAATTTCAAAGGAGATGGTCGGATGAAGTTAAGTGAAAAAGCATATGTAAATAAGGTTTCGACAATTTGTTACACAATCATCACAGTGATTTTGACTGCAGCATATCTGTTGGAGTACATTAAAGATGCGAGAAGTATTGGATATACCATTGCTATGGCAGTGATTTGTCTGGTGCCGACAGTTATCATTTGGATATTGTATAAGAAGAATAAGGAGACCCCGGTTATCAAGTATATTATGGCGGTTTGCTATTCGACATTTTATTTGTTTGCGATTGTCACAACAACCAGTGATTTAACCTACACATACATATTCCCTATGTTGGTAGTTTTAATGTTGTTTTCTAATGTAAAATATTCCGTAGGTGTTTGTATTGCAGCGGTAGTGGCAAATGTAATTGATATTATTTATCGTGCAGTTACCATCGGTTATGCAAGTGAATATATTGCAACACTGGAAATCCGTATTGCCAGCGTAGTTTTAGTATGTATCTTCATGGTATTGTCTACCAGATGTTTGAATAAACTGAATCAGTATAAGCTGGAGCAGGTGAATGAAGAAAAGGATAAAGCAGATAAGACTTTGGCAGATACCTTGGAATTAACCGGGAAGATTACCGTTGGTATTGGAGAAGTAACAGATAAGATGACTACTTTGGGAGAATCTGTAGCAGTAATTCAGGATTCTATGAAAGAAGTATTAGATGGTAGCAGTGAGACTTCTGAAGCAGTGCAGAAGCAGTTGGAGCGTACGGAAGAAATCCAGAAGCATATTGCTGGGGTAAAGGACACCGCTACGGAAATCAATGCTGAAATGCATGCCACACTTCAGGAAATCAGCACAGGCAAGTCTGCAATTGATACCATGGCTGCCCAGGTAGAGAAGTCTACGGAAGCAAATGCAGTGGTTCTTGCGAAGATGGAAGAATTAAATGTACATACCGAGCAGATGAATTCTATTATCGTTATGATTACTGATATTGCAAACAAGACAGGTTTGCTTGCTTTGAATGCAAGTATTGAGGCTGCCAGAGCAGGTGAAGCCGGTCGTGGTTTTGCAGTAGTCGCTGATGAAGTTTCAGCATTAGCAAGCCAAACAAAGGATGCAACCGTAAATATTACTGAGTTGATTGCAAATATTATTGAAGAGTTGTCTGCTGTTTCCGGTGCGGTAAGTCAGGTAACAGAGAGTAATCAGTCCTATGCAGTCAGTGCCAAGGAGGTTTCTGAAAGCTTTGGTAAGATTGCAGAGCGTACGGAAGTTATTGGTAAGCAGACAGAAGAAATGGATCAGACGATTCAGTCCTTGGAAAGCGCAAACGCTGATATTGTACAGAGTATTCAAACCATTTCTGCTATTACCGAGGAAGTAACAGCTCATTCAGGTGAGACCTTCAATGCTTGTGAAGAGAACGGCTTGATGGTGAATGATGTAGCGAACATTGTAGATGAGTTGTATGATGCAGCTATGAAATTTGAAAGCGATGCAGAGTAGTCTGCGGTGCCGGATGTACTTGCAGATGCAAGATAAAATTCTTAATTGCATATATAATTAAAAAAAATCAATAATTTTATAAAAACCTATTGACTTTTGGTTTGTAAGCAGATATAATGTTCAATGTTGCAGGTGATAAATCTGTTGCAAATGTGCGTTTAGCTCAGCTGGATAGAGCGTTTGGCTACGGACCAAAAGGTCGGGAGTTCGAATCTTCTAACGCACACGAAACCCTTGAAAATGCGAGTTTTCGAGGGTTTTTTATTTGCTAAATTTTGCAAAAAATTGTACCTCAAAACCACCATGCCGGCTATCCGGATGCAGAAGCTGCAGCAGCGATTTTGAGATACAACACGTTATAAATTTCAATTTACCTAAATATTATACTTGGGCTTACACACATCCACTTTGCAACGCATTTTATCACCTTCATAATAGCTATTATCGCAAGCATCACAATTACACTCACCATAAACCTCTAAAGCATAGCAATCATCACAAAGAACAGGTTCACCTACTAAATCCGTCCTTTCACAACAATCGCCGTTACCACATTTATCACAAAAGAACATAAAATACCTCCAAAATCTTAATTTGCATTACACTTTACCTGCAGTATTTCAGATCATCCGGGACATATTGAGATACAATCAATCCGGATGAAATATCTGGCATTCAAACGAGCCATCATATTCATCCATATGAATCTCGATAGGTTCAAATGAATGGCAAAATCCATCATAACCTATATCAGGATTATCTAAACAACAATAATAACAATCTGCAAAATAATCATGAAAGTAGCATCTACTACATGATTCATTAACTTGAATAAGTGCCATTATTATACCTCACTCTCTGTTGTTCCTGATACAAAGCACATGCTTCATCATAAACTTTTTTACTGCAGCGCTTAGGACCGGTCAAACCTATTATTTGACTATAATAATACCCACCTCTCTTCCAGAAGGAAATATAACCTCTTAAGGTTATACTATAAACTTCAAAAAAACCAGTAACATCACTCATAATTATTCCTCCAAAAGTTTCTCAAACTTTTTATTAAAATCATTCACACTGGAATTAATATGTAATGCAGCCTGAACCAGCGGAGTCAAACCACGAAGGCTCGACTCCATAAAATATAATTGTTCACGCTTAGAATCAATCTGTTTATCCAGACGTTCCAAGGTTTTCACACGTTCTGGTTCTGATTCCATGGCCGAAAGTATTATATTCTCGAATTTCTCATTAAAACCATTGCCAGGAGCTTGCATTATATAATCATATACCTTACTTGTTAATCTTATAGATTTCGATACACTTTTCTGCATTAAACTTCTCCTTCCAACCACAAAAGATACATATCCAAACCATCATCAAGTATCTTACAACTAAATTCATCACATTCGTTTTTAAATGGGCATACACACCCACAGAAATCCATTTCTAAATAATCAGATTCAACAGATTTTCTTAAAAAATCTGCAAGAACTTGTATATCCATTTTTTTTAAAGCTTCAAAATTAGTCATATACACACTCCTTTTCCATTACCTGAATCAGTTTATTTATCTCATGCACTGCACAAATATATTTAGATTCTGATATTAATTTGCATTCCTTAAATTCTTCAAGTAACGCCATAAAATCAACTATATCATGCCTTAAAATACTAAGACCGGCATAATATACAGCATCTCTATCCTCTAATGGAATGTTTTTATTTTTATCAACCTTAGAAACCAGATGAAGATATTGTTTATTCAAACGCCCGGCTATTCTTCGGTCAGTTCCAAAGACTAAAATAATATCTTTACTGCTAAATAAATTATTCATCGGCGCACCTCCTAATATTCATTAAAATCCCATCCGGGAGGATTAGGTCTTTTATATTGAACCGGAAGAGGCATCCAAGCGTTTACAATTAATCCGTTAGATATAAAAGATTCATCTTCATCACCAGGATAAAACGCTCCGCCTTCTTCATCTGTTTCATAACGGCCAATACAAAGAACGCTAAAGTTTTCAAAAGAAAGCAATACATAATCGCCATCAGATGGAAAACATGTATTTACGTCAATCCAGGACGATAACAAGGTTTCACACTTTTTATAATAACCATCAATAACACAAACGTTATCACCCTGAGCATATGAACCAACAATATGACTTAAAGCTGCAACTGCAGCTTCATGACTTTCAAAACGTAAAGTACTACCTCTGTAATTATCATATTCAAATATAATTACATCACCTTCTACACCAATTCTTACAATTTCATCAAAATTACAAACAACATCGTCAATCACATCATATACAAACATATCAGTTATTCCTTTCGTATAAATTTACATCAACTCGTTGATGAGCCTTAGAAGCAGAAGCTTCGCAAGAACATTCACACACAACATCAACATGATTACATGTAGATGTATCAGGTTCAGAACTCCAAATCATATACAAAACACAACAAGCTGCAATACACAGCAAAAAAATCTGAACAATATTTCTACCGTAAATATCTTCACACGAAAACATAAAATAAACCTCCTGTTATTTAATAAAAACTCTTCTTAAAAATCTCATCCAAGCGATATATGTTTTCACAGAACCGGAAATCATTTGCTATATGCAAATAGTTTTCCGTAGTCTTAATATCGCTATGGCCCATATAATGCCGGCACAGTTCCAGGGAACCGCCACCAAGTATAAAGCTGGTACCAAAGGTGTGCCGGAGTAAATGAGGGTATATACGGGTAATTCCGGTTGACACCTTCAGGCGGTCAAATAAACCTTTAATTGCCGACTGAGTAAGTGGATCACCTTCGACGGAACATATCAAATAATCATGAGCTACATCAGGACGATGATTTTCGATATATTCACTTACATACTTTTTACAAATTGCCGAAAGAGGAAGAATACGGTTTTTCGTGCCTTTAGCATTACGAATCACTATGTAATTCTTTCGGAAATTTAAATCACTTACTTTTAACTTATATACCTCACTGGTACGCATTCCTTCATCCAAAAGGAGATGAACAATGCACAAATTTCTAATGCCGGAAGTTTTATTTGACTGCAAATGTTCATCAATCAGACTGACTTCATCTACAGTCAAAGGTTCGATTACTTTACCTAATCTCTTAGGCATTTTAAACTTTTTTACCGGATTAGAATCAATTATTTCCTCTTCAAAGAGGTAATTAAAGAATGTCCGCATATCCCGAAGATATGTGTATCTGGTACTGCTGGATATGACCTTTTTAATTTCTGTCGTGCAGAAGGGATGTCCTTCATTCTTAATTTTGCTTTTTAAATAAACACTGTATTGGTTTAAATCAAAAAGCTCAATCGAATTTATATCAATATCTGCAGCAGAGCAGGAGCGGACTTCTTCCAGGTATTCTAAAAAATACCGGACTGTATTACTATAATTGTCAATCGTAGGTCCTGAGCAGTAAGATTCTCTGGACGCTACAAACAAATCATAGGAATCCTTTAAATTCATGTTAATCACACCTCTCTTTAACAAGTAATAAACGCAGCTGTTTATCACGAACCACTCTATACCCGTGTTCTTCCAGATACCATATTTCTTCGATTAACCGGAACCGGGCAGAACTGCTTTCTTTAGCTTTAACCGCTAATTTGTTTAAATAATAACTATTCATACCAATCCTCTATAATTTCATTCAATCGAATTTCTCTGTTTTCGAAATCGTCCGTACCAATAATATCCGGTAACCCAAATTCAAAAACAGTAACCATGTTGCTGTAGTTCGGAACTTCAATAGGATAAGTCTTAACATTATCTATTGACAATTTTAAACCGAACTTATATTCTATATCTGTAATTATCTGTTGCAAGTAATTGTTATCTACAAGCCCGGTTGTTATAATCGGCATTTCAAGATTATTACTTGGCAGATATCTCCGTTTACCAAAAGCGATTTCACACAAATCCTTGGTAACATATTTAATTACATAAGATACGGCTTTATGTGTATCAGCTATCTTTGTTGCAGTAGTCCAGCCATTTTTATACTGCCTGATGTTGTATATATATTGCCCATCGGGGTACGATGTCCTTAATTCTTGTCCAAAGTATTTGTTAGGAACACGTGCCCCATATTTGTCTAAAATATACTCACCATTCTTGTTTTTTAAATATCTGCGCTGGTTCACCGCGATATCAAAATCCAATTCATCACAATTAGATACAAGGCAGTGAAAATGCCACGCACCACTGGTATGCATTTCCGGAACAATCAAATACTTAATGTCATTACAATAATTTGCTCGTACATTCTTAAACCACTTCGTCACTTTCCTCTTACATTCCTCAAAATTTTCAGTATTGAATTCTTCCACAGGCTTAAATGTTAATGTTATAAACCATTCCCATACATTTCCACGACCATAGTCGTATATCATTTTTTTAGTTCGGTTTATTGATGAATTTAAACTGTGTTCTTTTCTTTCCTCGATTTCTTCCGGAGTAAGAATATTAATCATATCTTCATCCTCTAGTGGTAAATCGGTAGTGTCAAATACTACCTCTTATTTATTATTAAAAACCTTGATTTATAGGGAGTTTGCAAAGAAAAAGAGCAATGACCTCCCTTTTTTGGTATAATGTCAATCGCCAAACCAACATCAAACACAAAGGTGATTATT
>JAZRAX010000031.1:0-108950 GCA_045634745.1 Acetatifactor sp.
TTTCAGAAGTTTTTGTGTCGTTGTTTTCGCGACAGCTTTGTTATAATATCACAGCCGTTTTGCTTTGTCAACAACTTTTTTAAAAGTTTTTTAAACTTTTTTCACCGCCCCATGTTTTGCTTTTTACGGGGTGGATTTTTAGTATAGCATTGGCTCATTTGTTTTGTCAATTGCTTTATTTACTTTTTATTATCAACTTTTTATTATAAAATATGAAAAGACCTTGTTCTTCGTTACTTCGCAGAACAAGGTCCTCACTTACCTTACACATATTACGGCAATTTAGCCAACACATTTTCTACAATCGGTGCCAACATGTTTAACTCATACATCCACGTCAACAATTGGCTTTGACTGGTATATTCCACAATCAACTTACCAACCATTCCCAATCCAAAATACATTATAAATGTATACAAAGTCCATAGCAGTAACACTACCTCCAACGCACCTACCGCCATTCCAAGCACTTTATTTCCCCAGCTTATTACCGGCAGCTTGGACAGCATCTTCGCTGAGAAGAATACCACCTGCAGTAAATGATGTGCGATTCCCAACACTGCCAGCAAAAGAACTGCCACCACTATGCCAATCACTTCTTTTTCCATATAACTATGTAATCCTGCACTGATAAGCACTACCACAATACACATCACAATTAGAGATACAAAGGAAATGATTTCTTTTACCATTCCCTTCTTGTACCCATCCATAATTTTAATCAGCAGTAAAAACAATACGATTAATACCATTATATTCATACGTACTTCCTTCTTTCTAAGTTATCTCCCTGTTTACTTCAACTGTACCGTATCTATAGAGTCCTTTGCCACCAATACAAACTTATATCCGTTTCCTTTTCCCACAGGATACATCACATCCATGGAATTCAAGAAGCCTCCTTCAAATTTTGTCAATCCTTTATAAGTCTGAATCAAACAATTATCATTATTATATACCATAAAATAATTCTCAGTAAAAGTCACCCCATCATAATCTAAATTAAAATAGTAGCCACCTTGCTTCTCCGCCTTGGTATTGAACACATCCATCTTGTGCCGCATATCCAGCACGTCAGATCTGAGAACCACACCCACATAGCCATTATTCTGGTATACCGCTTGAATCTCTTCCTCAAAATAATGTTGCGCCTGCTCCGCCGGCTTCTGATTACCCTTGAAAATAATCAAACGATCATCTCCTACCGCTACAGCAGTCTCTCCATCCAGAAATTCAAAATGCGGAATAATAGTATCCTGATAGGTATAAGCATTTACTTTGTAGTCAGTCTTGTTAGAGCCCACAGCACCATAATTATAAAAGGCAATTCTTGACTCTACCAAACCATAATCTACATATGTATAGGACACACCCAGAAGCTCTCCATTAGGAGACATGGCCATAGCAGAAGGATATCCGCTTTGTCCCATGCTTGCCTTGGACTCAAATTCCAAAGTTCCGTCCGGCTCAAATACATGTATCCAAGTCACTTTTGTATCTGCCAATGTCGCAGCCACTCTACCGGTTCCTGCCACCGCAATACTCCTTATAGGCATAGTGGTTTTAATCTCGCAAATCTTCTGCGATGAATCCAATACATATATATCATTACCGTTATAATCCGCAATTGCTACAACATCTTCATTGATGGCAATTAAAATATTTTGCATCTCAAAGGTCTGATTCCAAAGTACCTCTCCTTTGGAATTCACACAACGGGCACCATCCGCACTATAAATTAAAATATTCTCTCCCAATTGTATTATTTCCGAACTATCCGTTGCATCCAAAGCTACTGTTGTAACCATATCATATGAAGTATATACATGATTCTTGTATTGAATATAAACAATTAGCAGCAAAACAGCCACTGCCACTACTACCAGCAGGAATCTATATACTGAAGACATTTTATGCTTTCGGATTTTATCCTTATAGTCTTCTTGGGGTTGCTCAATATTTTTAACCTCTCTTAGGTTGCTTGTTCTTTTTGTCATTTTAAATCACCTTGTAATTATTATTCGTACTGTATTTTTCTCATGTTCTTTAATTATACCACAAGATATCCTAAGGTAATAGAATTTTTTGTCCAATTTGAATATTATCCGGATTAGAAATATTATTTAGCTTGCAAATAGTATTCACATAATTCCCGTTACCATATCGTTTCAAGCTGATTCCCAACAATGTATCCCCCTCTCGAATCGTATATGTGTCATAGGTATTCTGTACCGGCTCCGTAACAGGTTCCGGTGTAGGTACTTGTGTAGGCTCCGGCACAGGAACCTCAGTAGGGTTTGCTGTAGGTGCTTCTGTAGGTATCGGTGTGGCTATTTCTTCCGGTGCCTGTGTTACCGTAGCCTCCGGCGGTGTTGTAGGCAAATCATTTTCTGGTGAGGCAGTGGGTAAATCGTTCTCCGGATTTGGTGTAATCAATGCTGTCACTTGTTGTTCATTCTCCTTACGAATCGCTTCTGCCAGTTGTTCCTCTGCCACCAACGTATTTACAACATCACCACTCATAGCTTCTATGTCATCATCTTGCGATTCTTTTTGTGTTACCCTACCAAATAAATCCTTGATTTTTGTTCCGGTTTCGCCATCCACTCCTTCCGTCTGCAAAGTCACAATACTTACCAGACAAAGTAACACAAACATGCTAGCCGCCGCAAAACGCATATTTTTCATACGTTTTTCAATATCACTACTATTTCTCACTTGCTTTGGCTTTACTTCCTCTTCTATGTATTGCTGTTTTCTCTCCTCCTGACGTTTCTTAGCATCCTCATACTTGTCTAACGGCACTTCCTCCGGCTTTGTCTCCTCTATACGGTTATCCAGCATATACCCCAGCATGCAATCATTTTTTTCATAAAAACAAGCGTACCCTTTTACATAGCGGCAGCCGGCAGCTTCCTGCAAATACATGCCCTCTATCATTTCACCATTTAAAATTACATATCCCACAAATTCACATTCCGGAAAGTACTTTCTATGTAATTTCTCAATTTCCTGGTTCTGCGCCTGAGATAAATGTTTCACTTCTCTTTGCAAGAAGTTAAGTTTCGCTGCGCCATATATAAAATTATAAGAAATTCTTTGTTCCGTGGAGCGCCGACCGTATAATGCCAATGCTACGACTTTCTCCTCTGCAAATCGATTCATTTGCTTCATATACGATACAACATAATCTTCCATATAAATTTTGCAAGACTTGTCCGTTTCCCCTATTTGCGTAATATTCTTGGGCAATTCCATAAAAAAATACCTCCTATCCTTGTGCTACATAAGCCAATTTTCATCAGCAATACTATAGCACTCGAACCGGAGGTATTTTATCATTCTTTGTCGTGCAAACCGCAAAAGTATTCGACAAATTATTCGAATCTATATACAGTTACAGAATCGTATTCCTTCTCTCCGCCAAATACGCAGGAAGGGAAATTCGGAGTATTTATACTATTAGGGTAGTACTGGGTTTCTAAGCACAAACCACTTCTCTTGGTGTAGAAAGCGCCGTCCTTACCCGGTTCGTCGCCAATACAGTTACCTGCATAGAACTGCACACCCGGCAAAGTAGTATAAGTATACATCTTACGGCCGCTCTTGGGACCTACCGTAGTGGCTACAAGTCTCAGTTCACCATCCCAACCGTCAATTACCCAGTTATGATCGTAACCCTTGGTTAAAATCAACTGCTCCATATCCTCACGGATTTCTTTGCCCACTACCTTTTCTGAAGTAAAGTCCATAGGAGTTCCCTCTACCGGTGCAATCTCTCCTGTAGGAATAGCCCCCGGCACTACAGGTGTATAATGGGAAGCATTAATCATCATAATATGTTCTTCGATATTACCGGATTTGTGACCATCCAAGTTAAAATAAGAATGATTGGTTGGATTCATAACCGTATTCTTATCACTCTTGCCGTGATAATGTAATGTTAATGCATTATTTTCATCCAAAGTATAAGTTAAAGACAGCTCCTTATTTCCCGGGAAGCCCATATAACCATCGGTATCTCTTACAGTAAAGGTAATGCTGTTCTCACCTTCTTCTACTTCCCAGAGTTTCTTATGGTAACCATCTTCCATATGGCTATGTAAGTTATTCACACCATCATTTACATCAATGTAATATTCTACACCGTCGATAGTAAACTTTGCACCACCGATTCTGTTGGCACTGGGTCCAATCGTTGCTCCAAAAAAGCTACCATTTACCATATAACCCTTTACAGAGTCAAAACCCAATACAATATCCTCTACCACACCATTCTTGTCCGGAACAAATAAATTAACTAAATTTGCACCGTAATTGGTCACTTCAGCCTTCATACCCCTACTATTTTCCAAGGTATATAAAGTTGCCTCCTGACCGTCTATACCAAAATTTCTCTTCTTTAATGCCATAACCTTTTCCTCCTATTTTATAGTTCTATTCTGCCCTCTAAAGCACGCAAAAGTGTAACCTCATCAATGTATTCCAAGTCACCACCTACCGGCACACCACTGGCAATACGGGTTACCTTTACTCCTGCCGGCTTAATCAGCTTACTAATGTACATAGCAGTGGTTTCACCCTCTAAACTGGAATTCGTAGCAATAATCACTTCATCCACGTCCTCCTGTAATCGGTTTACCAACTCCTTTAGTTTAATATCATTGGGACCGATACCAAGCATAGGAGAAATCGCACCATGCAGCACGTGGTACACGCCCTCGTACTTGCCGGTTTTTTCATAAGCCGCCAAATCCCTGCTGTTTTCCACTACCATGATCAGTTTGTGGTTGCGTCTGTCATTGGCACATACCGGACAAACATCTCTATCCGTCAAAGTATAACATTCCTGACAATAGCGCACATTTTCCCTTGCCTCCACCATAATCTTTGCCAAACGGTTTACCTTCTCCTTGGGCATATGAATCATATGAAAAGCCAATCGTTGTGCAGATTTGTTACCAATTCCCGGTAGCGCCGCCAATTCTTCAATTAATTTGTTAATGTGGCCACTATACAAATCCATTAGAACGGAAAGCCTCCCATTCCACCGGTCATTTTGCCCATAAGCTGCGCGCTCGCATCATCTGCCTGCTTTAATGCTTCATTGGTCGCTGCCACAATTAAATCCTGTAACATTTCAATATCATCCGGATCTACAACTTCTTCTAACAACTTCACACTTACTACTTCCTTCTTACCGGAAACAGTCACTTCTACCGCACCACCACCTGCAGTTGCAGTAAATTCCTTCATCTCCAGTTCTTTCTGTCCTTCCTCCATCTGACGCTGCATTCTCTGTGCCTGCTTCATCAGATTATTCATATTGCCCGGCATTGCTCCTCCGGGAAATCCACCACGTTTTGCCATGATATTTCTTCCTTTCTATTCTTCTTCCTCTATATCCATGTGAATAATCTGCCCCAAATCCACATAGTTTTCTTGAAATTCTTGTCTGCTTCTGACAGTTTGTATGGTAACTTCTACTTCTTTGCCCAGAAAATCTGCAATCACATTTTCCAAAAGCTCCTTATTCTGTGGGTGCTCTATAAAATAATCCGAAACCACTCCGTCCTCTAGGACTACCATCAGCTTATTATCTCCGCCTAAACTAAGCTTAGCGTTTTTCAAGTACAATCTCATAGGATTGTCTGTATTTCCTACAATAGTGGGCCAATTGGAAACGATTTGCTTTACATCCTCCGGTATTGCCTTAGGACGTTCCGGCTTCTTTGCAGGAGCAGACATACTACCTGCCGTTTGCAATGGCAACTCAGAAGCCATTACCGTAATACCATTTTCCAGCTTTTCCTCTACATCACGGATTCTTTCTACCAAAGCCTCCGTATCCGCTTCCATGCTTGGTTTACATAACTTAATCAGGGCAATCTCCACCAAAATACGTTTCTGTGCTGCATAACGAATCTGCCCTGCCAACTCTGAAAAAATCCTAATATAACGGATAATCTGAGACATTTTCACCATTTGCGCTTCTTCCTTCAGACGTATCAAATTGTCGGTAGACATATCAATTACATCCTCTAGATTATCGGAAGACTGCACCAGCATCAAATTACGCAGATACCAGGTAAAGTCCGTCACAAACTGCGTCAATTCTCTACCCTGCATTACAATCTCTTCCAACAATTCTACACAACCAAGTACGTTCTTGTCCAATACAAATCGAAGAAGTCTGCTGAAAACCTCTGTATCCACCGCACCAAGCACATCCAACACCTTATCATAGGTAAGCTCACTACCCAAATGAAAGGCAATACACTGGTCCAAAAGACTTAATGCGTCTCGCATGGAACCATCTGCTGTTTTTGCAATATAACGAAGGGCTTTTTCCTCTACTTGTATTCCTTCTGCTGCAATCAATTCCTGCATACGTCCGGTAATAGTGTCTATGGAAATTCGCTTAAAATCGTATCTCTGGCAACGGGACAAAATGGTAATGGGAAGCTTATGCACTTCCGTGGTTGCCAAAATAAAGATTACATAAGAAGGCGGCTCCTCTAAGGTCTTCAACAGCGCATTAAATGCACCTATGGAAAGCATATGCACCTCATCGATAATATAAACCTTGTACTTGCCCTCTGCCGGAGAATAAGATACCTCATCTACGATTTCACGGATATTATCCACACCATTATTGGAAGCCGCATCGATTTCAATCACATTCATGCTGGCTCCCGCCGCAATGGCACGACAGGTAGCACATTCTCCGCAAGGACCGTTTTCCGTAGGATTCTCGCAATTAACCGTTTTGGCAAATATCTTGGCCACCGTAGTTTTACCGGTACCTCTGGTACCGGTAAATAAATATGCATGTCCGATTCGGTTTGCCCTAATCTGGTTTCTCAATGTCGTCACTATATGTTCCTGTCCCTTTACGTCTTCAAAGACTCCCGGGCGGAATTTTCTGTATAACGCTGTGTATGACATATAATCAATCCTTCCAATTTCTCAAGAAGAACGCAAGGTGTTCTTCCGGGACGAAACTTAGTAAATCTAAGACTGCGTTTTTGCCGGCTTAGATTTATTTTTCGTCCTAGTCACCGAAGCAAATACCTAAAAGTTTAGCCTCTTCAATAATAGATGCATCGGGGTCAATCATCTTCAATTTACCCGCAACATCATCCAGTGGTACTTTTACGATTTCACGGTTCTTATATCCTACCATAAAACCATACTCCCCCTTCAAAATCAACTTGCCTGCTTCCGAACCAAGACGGCTGGCAAATACTCTGTCATAAGGACAAGGACTTCCACCACGTTGCATGTGTCCCGGAACGGTTACACGAACCTCACGTCCGGTCTTTTCCTGAATTTTGGCAGCCACTTCATAAGACACAGAAGGGTATTTATAATTCTTCATCTTTTCCTTGTACTCTTTCTTAGAAAGCTTAGCATCTTCCTTGGAAATAGCGCCTTCTGCTACCGCAATAATGGTAAACTTACTGCCGTTCTTGTCACGTTCTTCAATCTTATCAATTACTTTATCAATGTCATAAGGAATTTCCGGAAGCAGAATAATATCTGCACCACCAGCCATACCTGCATTTAACGTAAGCCAGCCTACCTTATGTCCCATAACCTCTACAATAAATACTCGTCCATGGGAAGCTGCAGTCGTATGAATGCAGTCAATTGCATTGGTGGCAATATCCACTGCACTCTGAAAACCGAAGGTCATATCTGTGCCCCACAAATCATTGTCAATGGTCTTCGGCAAGGTTACTACATTCAATCCTTCCTGACGAAGCAGGTTTGCGGTCTTATGGGTACCGTTACCACCCAAAACCACCAAACAATCTAATTGCAGCTTATAATAATTCTGCTTCATAGCTTCTACTTTATTCAAACCATTCTCATCCGGATCGGTAATGGTCTTAAACGGAGTACGCGACGTACCCAAAATAGTACCACCCTCTGTTAAAATACCGGAAAAATCTTTACCGGTAAGCATACGGAAGTTGCTGTAAATCAAACCTCTGTAACCATCCAAAAATCCATAAATCTCAACATCCTTCTGTGCATTTAAAATGGTCTTTGCCACACCTCTCATGGCTGCATTTAAGGCCTGACAATCTCCGCCGCTGGTTAACATACCGATTCTTAACATGTCGTGTCCTCCTGATTCTATTCTGATTTATATTATGTCCAAAGTCAAATTTGAAAATGCTGCGCATTTCCATGCCATCCCCGCTACGCCAAGTAACGTTATCTTAATTTCAGACATATACAGTGTACCACAAAAACAGGGATATAACAAGCATGGCTTGCCATATCCCTTCGCTTTCTTATTGTCTGTTATAATAATCAATTCCACCATTTGCTATGTAATAAGTTCTAATATATCCATCCTGCGACAATACTACAAATTCATTGGTTTCTTCAATAAAATAAATATGGTCATTATCCTCTGCTTCCAACTTATGTAAGGCATCCGGATTGGATATTACTTTATTTGCAGCTTCAATGTAGTCTTCCACGGTTTCAAAACCCATTTCAATACCATGCTTCTCAAAGTGACTATCCCGTAACTTCTTGCTACGGAAACCATAGTCGGTTAATTCTATTTCCGGTTCCTCTGTGGTTAATGGCTCTTGGGTAGGTTCTTCTGTTGCCTCGGGTGCTTTCGTTGCTTCCGACACCTCCGTCGCCTTTGGAGTTTCCGCGGGTACTTCTGTTACTTTCGGTTCCTGAATAGGTGTTTCCGTCACCTTTGGAGCCTTTGTCATTGCCGGCGCTTCGGTGGTTTGCTGTACTACACTATTTCCTGCCTCACTATTGGCATCTTCCGGATTGATAAAACCTGCCTTCGCCAACAACAGATACAGAATCACAACTACAATTGTTCCGCCTACACCCAATTTTTTACCATTAAATTTCATAAATTCTCCTCAATTCACTCTTAGACCTTGCAAGCGCGCCCTCGCCATCTACTTACTATATTTTATTGTAACATATTCTCAAGGGGTTCGCACCTTATTTTTCGCCAACAAGCATATTTATCCAAACGCCCTTTTTCACCAAAATAAAACCAACAACACACTTAATAATATCCATTAACTGACAAGCCAGATACAAAGGCGCAATGGGCATATCGGTATAACGGCTTAATAAAAATGCCACCGGAATGCTAAATACCCACATATAAGCACTGTCAAACAAGAATGTAATCACGGTCTTGCCACCGGAACGCAAGGTAAAGTAAGTAGAGTGCATAAATCCTGCCAATGGCATGCACAATGCTGAAATACGGATAAAAGTTGTAGCCAGATTTCGTACAGTATCTGTCGTGTTATAAAGCATGGGGAATAATGGCGCAAACAAACTTAATAAACTACCCATTACCACACATGACATTACCGTAAACGCAATCAGTTTCGCATCAGTTTCCTTGGCTTCTTTTAACTTTCCGGCACCTAAGAGTTGTCCTACAATTATGGCTAGTGCGCTACCCATAGCCAAGAATACTACATTAAACAGATTAGAAATCGTACTTGAAATATTCAAACCGGCCACTGCATTCACCCCTCTCACTGAGTAACACTGCATTAAAGTGGCCATGCCTACCGACCAAAGAATTTCATTAATCATAAGAGGAGTTCCCTTAATCATAATCTTGCCAACCAAATCTCCCGGTATCTTCATGGATTTATAGGCACCCATAATAAACGGCATCTTTTCCGCATGCTTATGGGTCCAAATCACTACAATCGCCATCTGAATATATCTGGCAATTACTGTAGCAATTGCCGCACCGACAACGCCCATTGCCGGAAACCCGAGCATACCGAAAATTAATATGGCATTAAGCACCAAATTAATCAAAACAGCTGCAATGCCTGCCTTCATAGGCACCACGGTTTCGCCACACTCGCGCAATGTACTGGCATAAATTTGTTCCACACCAAAAGGTAGCAATCCTAACATCATTACCAGCAAATATTCTTTCCCATACTGCAACGCCGCTTCCAGAGAAATATCCTGGGACTCTCCATTCAGATACAACAAAATAAGTTCTTCACCCCAGAAAGCAAAAATCAAAATACCTGCCAACACCAATGCCATACAAGCATATATTTTAAACCGAAAGGTATTTTGTACCCCCTTATGATTCTTACAGCCAAAAAACTGCGCACCAAAAATACCTGCACCGGAAATCGCTCCAAAAATACTGACATTAAACACCATCATCAATTGGTTTACAATAGCCACACCGGACATTTCCTCCGTCCCCACACGTCCAACCATAATATTATCCAACAGCCCAACAAAGTTGGTAATACCGTTTTGCACAATGATAGGCACCGCTACCAGCAACACCATTTTATAAAAAGCCTTATCGCCTATAAGCTTTTGATACCATTTCTTTTCCATACTTCTCTTGACTCGCTTCCTTCTTGTAATCTATACTTAGCATAGTATAAACAAAACATTTTGAAATTTCAATGTAATTTATTGTAACAGGAGCAGGCCATGGCAAAAATCAAAAGTATTGAAGAAAAATATATGAAAGTAGCATTGAATCAGGCAAAGAAAGCTTTGGCTTTGGGCGAAGTCCCCATTGGCTGTGTCATTGTGCATGAAGGTAAAATCATCGGACGTGGTTACAACCGTCGCAATACCGACAAAAACACACTGGCCCACGCGGAAATTACCGCTATCAACAAAGCCAGCAAGAAAATCGGCGACTGGCGATTAGAAGAGTGTACTTTATATGTAACTTTGGAGCCCTGTCAAATGTGTGCCGGAGCCATTGTACAGGCACGTGTAACAGAAGTGGTCATGGGCTGCATGAATCCCAAAGCCGGCTGCGGCGGCTCCATTCTGAATATCTTGGAAATGCCGGAATTTAATCATCAGGTGCAGGTTTCCAGAGGAGTATTAGAAGAGGAATGTAGTGCTATATTGAAACAATTTTTTACAGAACTTCGGGAACGTAATAAACGGGAGAAGGAATTGAAGAAGCAGACGGCTTCCATTATCGAATTAAATATTAAAACAAATTAATTATATTATAAAAGTCGTAGTGCCTCCTTGCACTACGACTTTTGCATTACTCTATCCGATTCTATCTCATGCACTATAATCTACTCTCCAAGATAAGTAGGTGCATTCTTCGGGCTCTTACCCTTAATCACATTATGATAGTAAGCATAAGTCATGGGTGTATCGTCTTTTAACACATCCGCATCCAAAACCTTTCCCAAGAACACTGTATGTGTGCTTGTTTCCATCTTATCAATCACTTCACAGGTAATATATGCACAGGCATCTGCTACTACCGGCATGTAACCTTTAATTGCGGATTCTACCTCGTCAAACTTGTTGCAATCCTTGCCGCTCTTGAAACCAAACGTTCCAATAATAGAAGGTTGCGAATTCTCTCCCAAAATCGAGATAGCAAATCTACCGGACTCTTGAATACATTTATTCGTATAATTATCATGATTGATACTGACTGCTATAGTAGCAGGCTCTGATGTAATCTGCATAGCGCTGTTGGCTGTACAACCGGTAGGCCTACCATTGTCCCAGGTACTTACCACGTAAACTCCATACGATAATTTGTGTAATGTGTTCTTGTTCATAATAATACCTCCTATTATTGATATTTCTACAAAAGCAGAAATTGAATTTATTGATAATGATTACTATTATTATATAGTTGTTGAGAATTATTGTCAATACATATTTTTCCTGTCTATATCAACTATCCAAATTAACCGAATCTAGATTATGCTTGGAAGCCCTCTCTCCTTCCTGCTCGTGTACCCAAGGGCACTATTTTGACTCCCTTTGGGAGTGCATTTCTACTCTTTTCACTCCATTTATGTACCTATGGGCGCTGCTTTAACTCCCTTTAGGTGTACATTTCCACACTTTCCTCACTCATGTCTCAACACTCTTCAATATTCTTTCCCAAAAGAAAATGTTGACAAATCTTCTGTCAAACGATACACTATAAAAGCCGTACATTGTCGGATCTGCGATGCAGTGTTGAAGCTTGGTCTTGCGCAATGGGAATCTACGAACCGTGTCAGGTTGGGAACAAAGCAGCACTAAGTAGAACCTCTCATGTGCCGTAAGGGTGCCGGGCGGAGCTGTATTTGCAGCCGGCGTGTGCGGTCTTTGTATATTCCGGGTAGCAAAAACGCAACCCGCTATTTACTGACATTAATGCTAATTTCTGATATATTCTTTACGTAACCAATCATATCATCCGATATTATAGACGAGGTGCCTCATGATTTTTTCAGATAAATTGCAACTGATACGCAAAAGCAAAGGATTTACTCAGGAAGAATTAGCCGAAAAGTTAAATGTTTCCCGTCAGGCTGTTGCCAAATGGGAATCCGGACAGGCATATCCAGACATCACTAATCTCATCCAAATTAGTAATCTATTAAACATTTCCATCGATTATTTGGTGAAGGTTCAAGAATGTATTACTAACCCAACAAAAGTGCCGTTAGACCATATAGATGAACTCATAGCTTTTCGTTTGGAAGCAAATGTCAACACCTATGCCGCGTTCATGAACGAAACGGAATCCACTAGATTAGATTCCCATGATTTTCGCTATGAAAACGGTGATTATGTCTATCACGATACTTATGTGGGCGGGGAGCAATTTGCCGGTCAGGAGGCCATATGGCGAAACCAAAAAGCTGTATATGCCATGAATTATTCCGGACGAATACTCCATGAAAACTTTAGCGGTAATTTCCTAAAAGAAGCCTTACGGGCAGCAAATTATAATATGCCCTACCGCGGACCGGAATATTATCAATCCGGAGAATATATTTATAAGTCAAAGGTTACCGGCGACTTCACGTGGTTTCAGGGCCATGAAGAAATTTATTGGCAAAGCATCAGGGTATACGAATGTTATTTTCATGGAGGGATTTTAAAGTAATCTTTTCAATTCATTTTTTGAGGAAACAGGCACGCATCTCCCTGTCAAAAGGAACAAAAAACATTAAATAATCACAGAAAAGGATTTACCATGCATTCTATTTCTCACTTACTTTCCAACTGCACATTATGTCCCCGAAAATGTGGAATAGACCGCACTGCAGGTCAAACCGGCTGTTGTGGTATGCCTGCAGATTTGATAGTTGCACGCGCTGCACTGCATATGTGGGAAGAACCTTGCATTAGTGGCACTGTTGGTTCGGGTACGGTATTTTTCGGCGGTTGCAATTTAAAATGTGTATTCTGCCAAAATCACTCTATCGCAATAGGCGACTGTGGCAAAAAGATTACTATCTCACGTCTGGCTGAGATTTTTCTGGAATTACAGGAAAAGAGAGCCGCTAATATTAATTTAGTGACTCCCACACATTATATTCCCCAGATTTGGGAGGCGCTCTGTCTTGCCAAAGCGCAAGGTTTGACACTTCCTATTGTTTACAATACCAGTAGCTATGAAACTTCGGAAACACTGCACCTCTTAGATGGTTTGATTGACATTTATCTTCCGGATTTGAAATATTTTTCTGCAGAGCTTAGCGCCAAGTATTCCCACGCAGCTGATTACTATGAAAAAGCCACTTTCGCTATTGCAGAAATGTACCGTCAGGTAGGGGCACCTGTTTTTGACGAAAGCACCGGCATGATGAAAAAAGGAATGATTGTACGCCATCTGGTATTACCCGGCCAAACCAAGGACTCAAAAAAGATTCTTCGTTATCTACACGAGACCTATGACCACAATATTTACATCAGCATTATGAACCAATACACCCCACTTCCCCATGTAGCAAATATTACGGAACTGAACCGCAAAATTACTGCGGAAGAATATGACAAAGTAGTGAACTTTGCTCTGCGCTTAGGTATTGAAAACGCCTTTATCCAAGAAGGAGAAACCGCAGAAGAAAGCTTTATTCCTGCATTCGATATGGAGGGCGTGTAATCCGCTTGCAGCCCCGGCATAGGCCTGGGACCGCAGGTTTTTATACTTTTATATCTCCACCGGAATCATATAATATCCAAAATCGCCAGTTCTGGCGGGTTCTCTTTTTCCCTCAAAGCTCTCAAAACCAAACATAATTGCCACCTGCTTTTCCTTATCATAAAAATTCCCCGGAACCCCTATGTACATTTGCTCTCCTTCCGGTCTTTTTTCCTTGCTCAAAATCAGATGGTCATAATTATAATAGCCATGCAATAAAAAACTATTATCCGCCAAAGTGAAGTACTTCTGCGGTAAAATCACAAAGTCTTGAGGTTTCATCATCAAATATTCGCGTCGGTCTTCAAACGGTCTGATATGAGGGTAGACTGCCTGTAATTGCTGCCACTTATCCACCGGTTGCGGTGCACGTACATTTTGAGGCTGCGTCAGTTTCTGCACACTCTGCTTCGCTTCCTGCTCCATCACGTTAATCTCCTCGCTTTCCCGCATACGTTTTTCTGCTAAAAAAGCCTCCTTTAGTAACTCTGCTTCTGACTTTCCATCTACAGTCCTGTCCATTTCCACATTCGTTTTTTCGGCCACAGCCTCTTCCACTTCCACATTCGTTTTTCCGGCCACAGCCTCTTCCACTTCCACATTCGTTTTTTCGGTCACAGTATCGTCCACTTCCACATCCGCTTTTCCTACCCTTACCTCATCTATCTCAGCCTCTTCTTTTCCGGTCACTTCATCTACCACTTTAAACTCTCCGTTTCCGAAAACTTCATCCTTCTCTTCCATAACCGTCTCTTCCACTGCCGGCATTTCAGATTTCTTTACAGGCTCCCGCACAATACACCGAAGCAAACGATTCCCCGCCATCCGTATCTGTATTTCCTCCAATTCCTTATATCCAATCTGACCGCCCATGTTTGTTAAACCTAATTTATAAAATTCTTTTATTCCTTTCCCTCTCTCTAATTGTAATTCCCCAATGACAAACTCTTTCTCTCCGGACATAAGAACCACAGAACAATTGTAAGTGTCCGTATGGTGCAAACCTGCCACCTGAACTTGCAAACTCACCATATCATTTCTGGCTTCCATCTTAACAAATCCGGCACTTTGCCCCTTTTCACCATTTTCATACACATTCACATATTTTATTTTCCGGTCATAAAACATAAAAATCCCCCTAATACAATAGACTTCTATAACTATTGTATTAGGGGGTTGTCTACTTTATGACACTTTTTATAAAACTACAGCAAATTAATACTCAATGCTTTCCAAATACTTCATATAATTCACTACCATAAGAGCAATCTTAAAAGTTAGCGCATCATCAAAATTCCGCAAATCCAAACCGGTACTCTTCTGAAGCTTCTCAATACGATACACCAACGTGTTTCGATGTACAAACAGCTGTCTCGAAGTTTCAGACACATTTAAATTGTTCTCGAAGAATTTGTTAATGGTAGTTAAGGTTTCATCATCCAAATCCAACAATTCCTCATCGCCGAAAATTTCATCAATAAAAATCTTGCACAAATTCACCGGCAACTGATAAATCAAACGGCCAATACCCAAGGAACTGTATGCAGCCACACTCTTCTCCGCATAGAAAATCTTTCCCACATCCAGCGCCATCTTAGCTTCCTTGTATGACTTGGATACATCCTTTAACTCCTGTACTACCGTACCATAAGCCACCTTCACATTCAGCATGGCCTCTGCATTCATCATAGCAACGATAGTATTTGCCACATCCGCAAGCGCTTCCTGGCTACTATCCGCTTCCACGTTCTTGATTAAAATAATATTGCTCTCATCGACTGCTGTAATATAATCGCCGCCTTGAACGCTAAACATACCCTTCAAAAGCTCTGTTACCAAGCCATCCTTTTCCTGCTTGGCTTCCACCAGAAAAACGACTCTCGGAACCATTACTTCCACATGAAGCTTCTTGGCACGATTATAAATATCCACCAACAGCATGTTATCCAGCAAAAGATTCTGGAAGAAATTATTTCTGTCAAACCGCTCTTTGTAAGCAATCGCAAGATTCTGAATCTGGCAAACTGCAATCTTACCTACCATATAAGCATCATCAGATGCTCCTTTGGCTACGATAATATATATAAGCTCTCCCTCATCCCAAATCTTCAACAAATGATGTGCACCGATAACCTGACTATCTGCCGGCGAAGCTGCAAAACCATCCAACACTGTACTATTTACATCCGGCATAGCTGTTGTTCCTGCCACCTGCATACCATTCAAATCATATACGCACAAATCTACCTTAGTAATTGCTTTTAACTCATCTATACTTGTCTGAATAATCTGACTTGATAACATATTTCCTCCGCTTTAATAAAACAGAGGTACTGTTTCCAGCACCTCTGTATATAATGACTAGTTTGTAATAATCTGCTCTGTCTCTTTGTCGAATACGTGAATCTTCTCAACATCAAGTGCGAACTTAACAACATCGCCAGGTCTAGCAGTTGTACGAGAATCTACTCTTGCAGTCATAGGGAATACATCCAAATCGAAGTATAAGTAAACTTCTGCACCAAGTAATTCGTATACTCTGATAGTAGACTCGAAAACGCTCTGAGGTGAGTTCTCAATAAACATTTCAGAATCATATACATCTTCAGGACGGATACCGAAGGTAACAACCTTCTCATCATAACCGCCATCGATAAGCTTCTTAGATTTTGCAGGAGGAAGAGGAATTTCCTTGTTAGCGATGCAAAGGTAAGCAGTCTCGCCTACTACCTTAACTACTGCATCAAGGAAGTTCATCTGAGGAGATCCCATGAAACCTGCAACGAAGAGGTTCTGTGGCTTCTCATATAAGTTCTGAGGAGTATCAACCTGCTGGATAACACCATCCTTCATAACTACGATTCTGGTACCAAGAGTCATAGCCTCTGTCTGGTCATGTGTAACGTAGATGATGGTGGTTCCTAATTTCTGATGTAACTTAGCGATCTCAATACGCATCTGTACACGCAACTTAGCATCCAAGTTAGAAAGAGGCTCGTCCATAAGGAATACCTTAGGATTACGAACGATAGCACGACCCATAGCAACACGCTGTCTCTGACCACCTGATAAAGCCTTCGGCTTACGATCAAGGAGTGGAGTTAAGTCAAGGATCTTAGCTGCTTCCTTAACCATCTTATCAATCTGATCCTTCGGTACTTTTCTTAACTTAAGACCGAAAGCCATGTTGTCATAAACTGACATATGAGGATACAAAGCGTAGTTCTGGAAAACCATCGCGATATCTCTATCCTTAGGTTCTACATCGTTAACTACTCTGTCACCAATCTTTAATTCACCTGAAGAAATATCTTCCAAACCAGCGATCATACGAAGAGTTGTAGACTTACCACAACCTGAAGGTCCTACGAAGATAATGAATTCCTGATCATCAATTTCAAGGTTGAAGTTCTTAACTGCTTCGAAGCCGTTAGGATAAACCTTGCATACATTTGTTAATGATAAACTTGCCATAATGTAAAAGCTCCTTTCGATGTTACAAATATGTTTTCATAATAGCTAACAGCCATGCTGTTACATTCTAGAGATTAGTATAGCGGAAAACGTTTCTTTTGACCATGCCACAATTACACAAAGTTTTTCCGCTTTCCTTGTGATTTTGTACAAAATCAATCTTTCCCCACCAAAGATTCGTCTAATTCGTCCTTAAAAATCCTCTCATCTTCGTCATTTTCCTCTGTCAATTCACCATTTGCAGCCTGTTTTGCCAAAATCTTGTCTTCCAACTGCTTAAAAAACTTATTATACAACGCGGCACTACCCCACGCAGGTACAGAAATACCAAACAGTAGCACCAAAGGAATCAGATTAAACACCAAATATCCCAAAAGTGGCGGTATTGCATACATAATAATCATTAAGATGGTGATTGGGAACTTAATAATACTGATTGCCATAGCATTTTTCATAGTTTGAAAAGTAGTATTGGAGAACTTTGCCATAAACGGGAACACCATCACTAAAGTAAATACTACAAAAACAGTAATTGCCCCCAACACCGCCCTAAACCACTGAGCAACCTCTGCAACCGCTTGCGAAATAATATAATAATCTCCAACTAACACCAGCATAATTACCAGCATAATCAGCCACACTACGGTAGCCTGCTTAAAGTTTTCCTTAAATGCCTTAAAATAGCCTCTGGCAATATAACATTCCTCATGACGAACCATTTTCAATACCTGATAATGCAATGCCGTAAATGCCGCACCCGCCGTAAAAATCGGTATGCAGCAAAGTATGGTCAGCAAATTTAAAATCATCAGGTCTGCAATTTTTGTCAACCCCTGCATCAATGGTCCTTCAATATCAAATACTTTCATGTAACTTTCCCTTTCTTAAAAAGACTTCTTCATAGCAGTAACGCGTATGCCGGAATACTGTTCCTCCGGTCCCAACGCCTGAAATCCAACTTTTTTATAAAACTCCAGCGCATAGGGTGCCGCTTTCACCAGCATATTATCCCAGCCAACCTCTTGTTGTAAATACGTGCTTAAGCATTGAATCAGTGCACTTCCCACTCCCTGTCTGTGATATTTTTCATCCACAAAAAGCAAGGAGAGCAGGTTGATGTTTCGCAAGGATGCAAAACCAATAATTTTCTTCCCGTCCACAACAACCCATGCACGATAGGAACCGTTCAAAAAAGCCTGATACAAATCCTTATCCGTAATAAAATCCCAGAAATTACGGATTCCTTCCGGAGAATAATCCTTGCCTTCAAACTTAAGGAACGTCTTCCATACCATATTCATTGCAGGCTTCCAATCCTCTGCACGTGCTTCCCTGACTTCATAAGAAAAATGAGTTTCCTCTGTTAGCATATCTCAGCTCCTGCCGGCATGCTCTTCTCCGGTGTCATTAACGCCAGGTTACCTTCTGCGTCCTCTGCACAAAGAAGCATACCCTCTGAAAGTACACCTGCAAGTGTTGCAGGCTTCAAGTTAACCAGTACCATTACCTTCTTGCCCACCATTTCTTCCGGTGTATAGTGCGCCTTAATGCCGGATACAATCTGACGTACCTGGCTGCCAATCTTTACCTGAGAGCAAAGCAACTTCTTTGATTTCGGAACCGCTTCACAGGCAATAATTTCACCTACCTGAAACTGAAGCTTTGCAAAATCATCGTAAGAAATTTCTGCCTTAGGTTCAATGTCAATCACATCTTCTGCAGGCACCTCTTCCTGAGCAGGAGCTTCTGTTTCTGCTCTTCTGGCTGCATACATAGCTTCTGCCTTCTCTACGATTTCTTCTACCTTTAATCTGGCAAACAAAATCTCCGGTGTTTCGGTAACCTTACTATCATTTTCACGTAAGCCCCACTGCTTTAACACATCAAATTCACGAATCTGCGCATTTAACTGTGCCACAATCTTTTCAGCGGTTTCCGGCATAAACGGCTGAAGCAGGGATGCTCCAATGGTAATACCTTCTACCAGATTGTACATTACAGTTGCCAAACGGTCTGCTTTCGCTTCATCCTTTGCCAGTACCCATGGCTCTGTTTCATCAATATATTTATTACATCTCTTAAAGATTGCAAAGATTTCGGTAAGGGCATCTGCCACCTTCAAATCTGCCATCTTTGCCTGCACCTTATCTAAAGTACCGGTAATGGTCGCCTTTAAGTCGCCGTCGATTGCTTCATCCACAACACCCTTGTCAGCTACCACACCACCAAAGTATTTGTTGCTCATGGAGATGGTTCTGTTTACCAGATTACCCAAGGTGTTTGCCAAATCAGAGTTCAATCTCTCTACCATTAATTCCCAGGTAATGGTTCCGTCGTTTTCGAAAGGCATCTCATGAAGCACGAAGTAACGTACCGCATCCACGCCAAAGAAATCAATCAAATCATCTGCGTAGATAACGTTACCCTTGGACTTACTCATCTTGCCATCGCCCTGTAATAACCAGGGATGACCGAATACCTGCTTGGGCAGAGGCTCGCCCAAAGCCATGAGGAAAATAGGCCAGTAAATAGTATGGAAACGAATAATATCCTTACCAATCAGATGTAAGTCTGCCGGCCACAGCTTCTTGTACTGTTCGGTGGAGTTGCCGTCTGCATCGTAACCGATACCGGTAATATAGTTAGTAAGTGCATCCAGCCATACATAAACAACATGTCTGTCATCAAAGTCTACCGGAATACCCCACTTAAAGGAAGTACGGGATACGCATAAGTCAGTCAGACCCGGCAATAAGAAGTTATTCATCATTTCATTCTTACGGCTTACCGGCTGAATAAATTCCGGATGCTCGTTAATGTGCTGAATTAATTTGTCAGCATATTTACTCATCTTGAAGAAATACGCCTCTTCACTGGCAGGCTTTACTTCTCTGCCACAGTCCGGACACTTACCGTCTACCAACTGGGACTCTGTCCAGAAAGACTCACAAGGAGTACAATACAAACCTTCGTAAGAGCTCTTATAAATATCGCCCTGGTCGTACAGTCTCTTAAAAATCTTCTGTACCTGTTTCTCATGATAATCATCCGTAGTACGGATAAACTTATCATAAGAAATATTCAACTGGTCGCACAAGCCCTGAATCACACCTGCTACCTGGTCTACAAATTCTTTGCAGGATACGCCTGCGTCCTGGGCCTTCAGCTCAATTTTCTGGCCATGCTCGTCAGTTCCGGTCTGGAAAAATACATCATAGCCTTCTTTTCTCTTAAATCTGGCAATTGCGTCTGCCAAAACGATTTCATAATTATTACCAATATGCGGCTTGCCTGAGGTATAAGCAATCGCTGTGGTAATATAATAAGGTTTCTTGCTCATGTTCATCATCCTTTCTTTGCTGTTTGTTCGCGTTCATAAAAAATGCCCGTCTTCTATTATTCCTAACAGAAGACGAGCTAACACCCGTGTTACCACTTCTTTTCATACATTTCTCACAAAATGTACCTCACTAAGTCCAATAAGACTCTTCCGCTATAACAGGCGGAACCTGTCGCAGCCTAACTCTTACAAGCTCGGTGCGCTGCTCAGAAGCCATCTTCTCCCTGTTCTGTGTTTGCCTCCTCTCAGCCACGTGCCAACCTCATAGGCACATTGGAAGCTTCTCTGTAAAACCATTCCAAGGTTACTCTCTTCATCACTGCTTTTCACTTTTAAAATATATCTAAATGATAGGATATCACAAACCCTTATCCTTGTCAATTAAACGTTAAATTTTTCGATAGCATCCAAAAGCTCTACCATCTTTTCTTCCAATTCGCCGGTAGCAGAAAGCAATTCCTCCACATGCTTTGACTGGCCGCTCATGGTTTCCCCTACTGTTGTAGTTGCCGCCGCCGTTTCCTGGGATACTGCTGAAATATTTTCAAAGGATTCCAGTGTATCTTTACGGTAATCTTCCATTTCATTTACATCCGAAATACTCTTGCCTATATTGTCCAGAAGCATCTCTATATTATCGTTCATTTGCAGGAATAATCCTTTAATATCCTCTACAGTATTTTCCTGCACCTTTACGATATCCCCGGCTTTGTTAGAAGCTTTCTTGGTTTCTGCAAAAATCACCTGCAGATTATCAATCATATTCGCAATCTCTTTCGATGACTGCTTTGAACTGTCTGCCAGCTTATTAATCTCATCTGCAACTACCGCAAAACCTCGTCCTGCTTCTCCTGCTCGTGCTGCTTCTATGGATGCATTCAAAGACAACAATGTGGTAGATTCCGCAATGGTATCTATTGCATTTACCAATTCTCGGATACTCTTCATGCTGGTATTCAGTATCTCCATCTTCTCTTCAAGACCATCCATAATGTTGCCGGTCTCTGCCGCCTGACCGGACAATTCATTTACACCCTCAGTACTCTTTACAATCATTTCTTTGGTATTGTCCGCCAGCTTCTCCATTTCACGCACATTATCTCCGGTCCGGATAATCTTTTCAGAAAGAGAGTCCATCTTATACATACAGTTTTGCATGTCTTCGGCCTGCATATTCACGCCTTGGGCAATTTCTTCCGTAATGCCCTGTACATAAACACTGGAGTTTGCAAGCTCATCACCTACGGACTTTACATTTTCCACCGAATCATTTACCTGACCCGAGGTATCCTTCACCGTTCGAATAAGCTCTTTTGTATTGGAAACTACTTCCATAATATGTCCGGAAAGCTTACCAAATTCTGCACGATCGTTGATACGTGCATCCACTGTCAAATCGCCCTCTGCCACCTTGGACAAGCGCTTAATAATACTTCCCATCTTACTGTTAATACCTGTGATAATGGTAATACCTACCACTAATACCACTATACTGGAAAGCAACACACCTATAATAATACCATTACGAATCTCTGTAGCCGCTTCCATTAACGTACTTTTCGGTGTCAGTGCACAAATAGCCGACTTGTTGGCTTCACAACGTCCATACATAAACAAGTATTCCGTACCGTCCACATTTACAAAATCACTATAAAAACCTTCCTCTGCATTCTTTGCCAAGGTATAGTATTCCTCATCCGCAAAGGTAAAACCCAATTGACTATCCAGTGGCAACTCTCTATCATTGGCAGTAACAAAAGAAATAATACTGCCATCTCCCAACTTCAAATCCTCTAAAACACTTAAAATCTTTGCACTGCTGATATCAATTACCACGCAGGCATTCTTGGTGCTTACTAAACGGTACTGTGCAAGTATGTAATTGTCCGCGCTGGTATGAAAACGCTCATCCACTACCGGATGTCCACTCATCCAGCTATCTGCCTTATCCTTGGCATCCAATGCCGCCTTGGCCTCTGCTTTGAATTTATCATAATAGCCGGACTTACTTCCCTTAGAGGTGGAAGTCGAAATATCATCTAATTCATCTGCTGTTACAATGGTAACATCGCTAATAAATTCGTTACTGTTTCTGGTAGAATTCACCAGCTTCTGCGCCTGTTTGAACACCTCATTATTCTCTACAATATCGTCTTTGTAAGTTCCGGACACATAATCCTTTACATTGGTATCATTAAAAATCTGAATAGATGCAGAATCTACTGTTGTAAAACCATAGTCTAACAGCTGTACTGTCATCTGAAGCGCTGTCTGCGCCGAATCCTGATAATTCTTCAACATACCCTCAGATGCCTTGCTATAGGCAAAGACTCCCACACCAATTACCAAAAGCATGGGTACCAAAAAGCCTAAAAGCAACTGAGAACGGATACTTAATCCTAAGCCTTTCTCCTGCTGTTTTTTCTTCTTGAGCGTCTTTGCAAAAACTTGCTTTTCCTTCGCCATATTATGTTACCCTCGCTTTCCATCCTACGTCCAAAGATCTATATAGGTATCATACCTTATTTATCATCTTTTTTCAATCCATGCAAACGCTTTTTGACACATCCATATACAACGCAAGCTCCCAAGCAAAAGAGCCTGTTTATCTACTCCAACTCATCAAAATCCGTGAACATAATACGAATCGGTCCTTCCTGACTTTCCACATGATAATGTCCGGCGTACCATTTTTCGTAGGACAGATTTTCCTCAATCCATGCCAGCCAGTTTTCGGTAGATTTATCCACTGTGTCCTGGTTATATCCGGGAATAAATGCCCAAGTAGGTTCATAAGGCTGTGGCACCGTATGAGAAAAAACACAATCCACCTGCCAATCTACCTTATCTAACTGTGCCTCTACATAATCTTTGATTTCCTCAGAGGGTTGCTCGGTTTCAAACCAGGGTAGTCCATTACGCAAACGATAATACTTATCAATACTATAGGCACCACCGATAACAATACATTGCTTGCCCTCAAAGTCATATATCTCCCCGTCCTTGGCAAATAAGAGATTCGGATAGTCCTCCTCCCAATAAACTGTTGCACCCTTCCACGCCTTTTCTTCATAGGTATCAATCATAAAAGGACGTTCCTCATGATTGCCATGGACACAAAATAATGTTATGGGCAATTCAGACAGTTCCGCCTTCAGCCGGGTGTCCCGATCATTTAAGCCAAAATTAATCCCTGCATCTCCCAAAATAATTAGTACATCCTCAGTTGTTGTTTCATATTCTTCACAAAAATCAAATACTCTATCAAAATCACCATGGGTGTCGCCTGTAATATAAAACATATATATTCCTCCCTATAAACACATTTTAGCATCGTACTACTTTACTCACAATATATCACCGGTATAAATCACCCCCCATAAAACTCCTCACCCGTTTCCAAGCAAAGCGCTCCAATCCTACCATCATACCCGGCACCGCAATCTATGGCGATATGGTTATTGATCCGATAAATATAATTCGGTCTGGGGTTGCCCTCAATAGCCTTCGTAGGCAAATGCCCCGCCACCAGATACTTGTCCGGAAAGTAAGTCATTTCATAGTCCGGACACTGAAATATCAATTCGTGCAATCCATAATCCTCAAGCGGTCTTTCCGGCGAGAAATTCGCTAGTCCTGCATGCACCATGATATAGGTTTTCCCCTTCACTTTCACTTCCTCATACAATGCAAACTCCTCCAGATAATCCACAATATCCTGCTTCTCCTCCAGCGTCAGCTTGTGGAATTCATCCATAGTAGCCTGACCACCTACATTCTGCCATTCCAATAACCCCTGCATAATATCTGCATCCATTGTTGCGATACTTTCCTCGGTGATTTCCTGCATCAAAAAGCGCAGACACTGTATCCCCATATACTCATGATTCCCCAGTATAGGATAAATGTTTGGTTGCAACATCATGTGCTGCAAAATTTTCACCCCACCTCTGCCACGGTCCAACACATCTCCATTCACATACAAGACGTCTCTGTCACTGAAATTGATTTGCTGAAGGATACTCAAATATCCCTCGTAGTCACCGTGTAAATCTGACATTACGTAATGCATAGGCAGTCCCCCTTTCGCGCTTAAAATCATTCTTTGTTTTAAGGTGTTAATTATAAATATTCTGTAGAAAATTATAAAATCCTTTTGGAAATTACACTAATTTATGACATTCACACAAAAAAGCCAAGTGTTGTAAAATACACTTGGCCTTTTAACTCTCTATTTTCTCATTCCCCTACTTCCCCATAAACTCAGGACTCATCTTGGAATACACAATTTTCTGACTCTTATACAGGCTCTTATATCCCGACAACATATAGCTAATGGCCACCGCCAGTAGCATGTACGGCCACACCTCCATGCCGAACATTTCCAGCGCCAAAAGCAGTGACGCAATGGGGCTGTTGGTTACGCCGCAGAACAAAGCTACCATACCCACTGCTGCACAGAGGGAAGGAGAAAGTCCCAGTAGTTGTCCGATGAGGCAGCCAAAGGTGGAGCCGATAAACAAAGTAGGTATGATTTCACCACCTTTAAAGCCTGCAGTCAGGGTAAGTGCCGTAAACAGCATCTTTAGTAAAAAGGCTTCCGGACGTGCTTCACCAAGCATAGCTCTTTCGATTACTTCCATACCGGCACCCATATAATCGTCCGTTCCAAGCACCATTGTAAGCAGGATAATGATTACGGATGCTGCCACCACGCGCAAATAGGGATTTTTAAATTTGCTCTCCATGAGCTTTTCACATTTATGTAAGACCGTACAAAATACAATGCTCAGTCCTGCACATAACATAGCCAGTACAATCACTCGCCAGGTAGCCCTGAAAGTCAGCTCCGGCAATTCTACAATCACAAAATGCTCCGCGTGCACAAACAATGCCTTTGCCACCTGACTTGCCACCAGAGAAGCTACTACGCAAGGCACCAGCGCAGCATAATACAAAATTCCCACACTAACCATTTCCATGGCAAAAATCGCAGCCGCCATAGGTGTACCGAACAGTGCTGCAAACATACCACTCATACCGCACATAATCATCATGGTTACATTCTTTTTGTCCATCTTCAGGGTTCTGGCAATACTATTACCTATGCTTCCCCCCATTTGCAATGCTGCCCCCTCACGACCTGCCGAGCCGCCAAACAAATGCGTAACCACAGTGCCCACAAAAATAAGCGGGGCCATCTTCCACGAAATGGTATTCTCCTGCCGAACCGCAGAAATCACGGTATTGGTTCCCTTATCATGCTCTCTGCCCATAACACGATACAACCACACAATAAACAAACCACCCAACGGCAGTCCCACAATTAAGATAGGATGCTCTTGACGAAAACCGGTAGCCCCCATTAAACAATAGTAAAAACCTGCTCCCAGCATACCGGTCAAAATACCCATACCGGTAGCAAGAAGCAGCCACTTTACAAAAAATATTAATCGCTCTATAAATTCTTTCAAGCCCATCCGAACTTTCTCTTTATATTCCGCAAACATTGTCCCCTCGCAAATGCACACAAAAAATATTATTTCATCTTCTCCAAAAATGCCTTCACATTCTCGGTAATATCATTTTTAAATACCGCCGAACCAGCCACCACCACATTGGCACCGGCTTCCAAAACCACATGTACATTATCAATAGTAATGCCACCGTCTACCTGAATATCTACCTTTAACTGCTTGTCCGTAATCTTCTTACGCAAATCTCTGATTTTCTCTGTACATTTTTCAATATACTTCTGACCCCCAAAGCCCGGCTCCACTGTCATCACCAAAACCATATCTACCAGCGCCAGATAAGGTTCTACCGCCTCAACGGGAGTATCCGGCTTAATACTGATACCTACCTTAACACCTGCTTCGCGGATAATTTCAATAGTTTCCTCTACTTTATCCGTTGCTTCCAAATGGAAGGTCACCATATCCGCACCACACTTCACAAACTCTGCCGCATAACGCTGTGGCTCCACAATCATAATGTGCACATCAAAGAAAATATCCGTACTTTTTCTGAGAGAGGTAATTACCGGCATACCAAAAGAAATGGACGGTACAAATACGCCATCCATAACATCTATATGCAAATACTGTGCACCGGCTTCTTCCACTTCCTTAATCTGTTTGCCCAGCTTCCAGAAATCCGCCGCTAAAATCGAAGGTGATAAAATATTCATTTTTATGTCCTTTCCTAGGTCATATGCATTTTTTGACAAAAATATCATAGCAGATAATTCTCAAAATAACAATGTACTTGTTTACTAATTTGTACAGTAAAAAAAGCATCCCGGACCGCAATAGTGCTGAATCCAAGATGCTTTTATGGTTTCCTACTGATCTATATTTTATTTAAACCCCGGCAACTCATCCAAGGTAATAAAGTAATCACTATTATAAATTGCGTTCAAATCCTCTAAAGTATTACCTTCCTTCGTATCCGTTAGCCATGTTGTATGCCAGGTCATAAAGAATAACCAATCTGTTTCAGTAGTTACCAATTCTTCCTCTGTAGGAATAGTGCCACACTCGTGGAATACAATAGGCATACCTTCCGGCGCAATACTAACACACTCTTCGTACAAATGTGTATTCGGACCATCGTCATAACTGTCTGCACCAATTAGGTCCACATAAGAGTCGCCCGGATACCATGCCGCCATATCTCCGCCATTTCCGGAATAGCCATATACCCAAATCAAGTTATCCAATCCCCAATAATCAGTATATCTACTGTACATAAGCTGCCATAACTTCACAAAGTTATCACTGCCGCCCTTGCTCCACCAGAACCAGCCGCCGTCCAATTCATGGAATGGTCTCCAAAGAATGGGCACACCCGCATCCTCTAACTGCTGCAAATACGGCACTGCTCTATCCATACCTTCCAATAACGCATTGTAAGTATCAGAGCCCGGTACGAACGCCTCATCCCAATTAATATTATCTGCCTTACTTTCATCATAAGCACTAGAGAAATCTGCACCCGTATGCCAGCAAATAGTCGGTATACCACCCATTTCCCACCATTCTTGGCTTCTCTTGGTTACACCTGCAAAATCATTGTGCATAAAGTCAAGACCACGAATAGCCGGCAGCTTACCGGTATTGTCTTTAATATAATTCATTTCATAATCCGGTGAACCCATCCAAGTGGATTCCATCTGTCCGGTTAAGCAGGCCGTACCGTAGATTTCCTGCAAGTAGTCATACACCACCTTAGCACTCTCGATAGCGTTCTCATTAGACAACTCACCTGTATAAGTATGTATAATCTTCTCCGTTTCTTCCACATTTGCCAGATAATCGGTAAGTTCCGTAGCAGTATCCTGAGCCAAATAGTAAAGCCCTGCAATACGTCCGCCATTCCAAGCTCCCAACGCAAAGCTTTCAAATTCTGATGTAGCTTCCACGCCGGCCGCCTCCATCAGTTCGGCCACAGTGAGTGTTAACAGACGCTCTTTTGCCGGGTCATCAGACATAGCATTCACCTCTAAAATATTGGAATACTTACCGCCCACGCTGGCACCAAAGCCAAGTACGCCCCAGCCACCATGAGTCACATCATCACAAGCATAAATCAACGCTACGATATCTGTAGCCTGTGCCTCATAAAGCCATGCAATATCGCCCGGATAATAGCCTGCATTGGTATCTCCTGAGAAAAGGAAAGTTCCCTTATCCAGAATCGCCTGTTGCTGTGCAACCTTTTCTTCTTCACTAATCGTATTGCGAATAGCCGGTGCGGGAGCCGGAGTCCAAACCTCTATCGGAACCTCGGTAGGTTCTTCGGTCGGTACGTTTGCCGGCTCATCCTGCGCCACTGTACCAGTCGCATCTTCCTGCTGCAACTGACTGTCTACATTTCCCGGTGCTACATCCGTCTGTCCGCAAGCCACCAGACCTGCAAACAACATCAGCATACTTAGCATAATCAACAACTTCTTACGCATAATCCCAAAACTCCTTTAATTAAATCATCCTCTTTTACAACTATATATTACATGGATAGTATAGCGGATTTGTGTAATAAAATCCATATGTTTTTTCCTATGCGGTCCATGCAGAAAAATCTCTCCTCCGGAATCCCTTTTTTCGCAATTTTGATTAAAATATGCTATAAAATACTCCATTTGCGGTCTATAGAAAAAAATACTCCTGTAAGACCTCACTTTTCGCCAAAAGTGGTATCTCACAAACAACTTTTTTTACATAGACCGCAATCACATCATTTTCCTGCGAAAAACGCAAGAAAATGGTTCCAAAAGGATTCCCAAAAACAATTTTTTCTGCATAGACCGCATCTACGCCACGTTCACCCACCCAGACGCCTTTTTACACTCTTCCTGCAATAAAAAGAGCTGTTGCAGTTCAAACCAGGGTACTTATCATTCCCTTGTCCTCCTTGCAACAGCTCTACGCTTCACTATTAATATAATAAATCTAATTTTACATCTTCAACATTATATCCTGAGAAGTTTACTTCCAAATTCTTACATCCACTCTTTTACTGACTTATAAACACCTTCTGCATCCAAACCATACTTAGCAACAAGTGCTGCTGCAGAACCGGACTCACCAAATACATCCTGCATACCCAGCTTCTTCACAGGAGTCGGGCAGTTTGCTGATAAGCAGTCACATACTGCAGAACCTAAGCCACCGATTACGGAATGTTCTTCTACAGTCACTACCTTACCGGTCTTCTTTGCACTTTCAATGATGATTGCTTCATCCAAAGGCTTGATGGTACAGATGTTAATAACCTCTGCTTCAATACCTTCTGCTGCCAGCTTCTCTGCTGCACCAAGTGCAGAATCTACACAGATACCGGTTGCAACGATGGTCAAATCCTTACCTTCACGAACTACGGTACCCTTGCCGATTTCAAACTTGTAATCCGGCTTGTCATTGATTACAGGTACTGCTGCACGTCCGAAACGGATGTAAACAGGGCCTTCGTACTCTACTGCTGCACGAACTGCTGCCTTTGCTTCAATATCATCAGAAGGACACATAACTACCATGCCCGGAATAGTTCTCATCAAAGCGATGTCTTCGTTACACTGATGGCTGGCACCATCTTCACCAACGGTAATACCTGCGTGGGTAGCACCGATTTTTACATTTAAGTGAGGGTATCCAACAGAGTTACGTACCTGTTCAAAAGCACGTCCTGCCGCAAACATTGCGAAGGAGCTTACGAAAGGAATCTTACCAACGGTAGCAAGACCAGCTGCAATACCTACCATGTTACACTCTGCAATACCACAATCAATATGTCTTTCAGGGAAAGCCTTTTTGAAAACGCCTGTCTTTGTCGCAGCTGCAAGGTCAGCATCCAGAACCACTAAGTTAGGATATTCCGCACCAAGCTCTTTCAAAGCATTACCATAGCTTTCACGAGTTGCAATCTTTTTAATGTCGGCCATCTTATGCTTCCTCCTTTGCTAATTCTTCTGCTATTTTTTCAAGGTCTGCCATCGCAACAGCATACTCTTCATCATTAGGAGCCTTGCCATGCCAATCACAGCTGTTTTCCATGAAGGAAACGCCCTTACCCTTTAAACTCTTCATTACGATACAGGTAGGCATACCCTTGGTTTCCTTTGCCTCTTTAAAGGCTGCTCTGATTGCGTCAAAATCATGTGCATCAATGTTGATTACATGGAAGTTGAATGCTTCAAACTTCTTATCAATTGGATAAGGAGAACATACATCAGTGATAGGTCCGTCAATCTGTAAGTTGTTGTTATCTACGATAACTACCAGATTGTCCAGCTTGCGATGTCCTGCGAACATAGCAGCTTCCCAAACCTGACCTTCTTCAATTTCACCATCACCAAGAAGTGTATATACGCGGAAATCCTTGTTATCCATCTTTGCGCCAAGTGCCATACCAACCGCTGCGGAGATACCCTGTCCCAAAGAACCGGAAGACATATCTACACCGGGGATATGCTGCATACAAGGATGTCCCTGCAAGTATGATCCTAACTTTCTAAGAGTAGTTAAATCCTCTACCGGGAAAAATCCTCTGTTTGCAAGTGTGGAATATAAACCGGGAGCTGTATGTCCCTTTGATAATACGAAACGGTCTCTATCCTCTTTCTTAGGGTTGGCCGGATCGATATTTAATTCCTCAAAATAAAGGAATGTATACATATCTGCTGCTGATAAAGATCCACCCGGATGTCCTGCTTTTGCACTGTGAACAGCTGTAACAATACCTTTGCGAACATCATTAGCATGTTTTTTCAGCTCTAAATTGTTCATGGTTCCTCCATTCTGCCCATTTTAGGCTTCGTAATCTACTTTTGAAATTATACTAGCATAGAAAATTTTTCTCGTCTAGTTGAATTATTGCTATATTTTTAGCAAGGCTTGGGGAATTTTTATATGTTTTGTCCGTAGTATGCATTCGCACCATGTTTCCTGTAATAATGCTTGTCTTGCAACTCCTGCGGTGCCGGATCCACACGCGGGTTAATTACCTCCGCACGGTACGCCATCTTGGCCACCTCTTCCAAAACTACCGCGTTATGTACTGCATCCTTGGCATCCTTCCCCCAGGTAAACGGACCGTGATTCTTGCAAAGCACCGCCGGAACCGCCATAGGCTCCTTGCATCTGCGAATAAATTCTTCCACAATCAAACGACCTGTATTTGCTTCATATCCTGCTTCAATCTCTTCCTTGGTCAAACATCTGACGCAGGGAACCTCCCCATAAATATAATCCGCATGAGTAGTTCCGTAGCAGGGAATGCTTCTACCCGCCTGTGCCCAGCTGGTTGCATAGGAAGAATGGGTATGTACCACACCGCCGATTTCCGGGAATGCCTTATACAGCTCCAAATGGGTCGCAGTATCAGAAGAAGGATTATATCTGCCTTCTACCTTATTACCTTCTAAATCCATTACCACCATGTCGTCGGGTGTCAGCTTATCATACTCCACACCACTCGGCTTAATTACAAACAAACCACTTTCCCTATCAATAGCACTGACATTACCCCAGGTAAAGGTAACCAAGCCATACTTAGGCAAGTCCATGTTTGCTTCATATACTTTTTGTTTTAATTCTTCTAACATATTTTCCTCCTATTTTTAGTCATGCTCCTCACTTTCGCCACATCACCAAACATTTATTTCCAGCCATCCACAGCCCCATGCTCTGCTGCAAAGCATGCCTTGTAGCTTTCCACAAATGCATCAAAACCTGCCACATCTGCGGCATCGGGTGCCAAAGTAGTACCGCTCTGTCCTGCAAACACTTTATCATTTAAGTAATCACTCAAAGCTTCGCTCTCTGCTTTGTTCGCCATATATGCCGCAAGCACTGCCATACCCCAAGGACCGCCCTCACTTGCGGTATCCATTACGGTTACGGAAGTATTTAACGCTGCTGCCAGAAGCTTCTGGCCAACCACAGGCGTTTTAAACAGACCACCATGTCCCATGATGCAATCTACCTTTACGCCCTCCTCCTTGATTAAGATATCGTTGCCAATCTTAATGGTTGCCAAAGAAGACAAAATATGGGTTCTCATAAAGTTAGCCAGATTGAACTTAGCATCCGGCTTGCGGATAAACATGGGGCGGCCTTCTGCAAAACCGGTTACAGGCTCTCCGGAGAAGTAATTGTAGGAAACCAAGCCACCACAGTCTGCATCACCCTCTAAAGCCTTACGGTAAAGGGTACCATACAAATCATTCATATCCACGCTCATACCAAAAGTATCCGCAAACTCCTTAAATAAGTTCACCCAGGCATTCAAGTCAGAGGTACAGTTATTGCAGTGTACCATGGCTACCGGCTTACCATCCGGTGTAGTAACCATGTCGATTTCCTCATGCACACCTTGAAGCTCCTTTTCGGTAACAATCATTGAGAAAATTGAGGTACCTGCTGACACATTACCGGTTCCTACTGCTACCGCATTAGTTGCCACCATACCGGTACCTGCATCACCCTCCGGCGGGCAAAGAGGAATCCCTGCTACCAATTTGCCGGACACATCTAAAAGTTTAGAGCCTTCCGCAGTTAAAACACCTGCTGCCTCACCGGAATTCAGACACTTCGGTAAAATATCATTAAGCTTCCAGCCAAAGCCTTCCCCAGCCACCAACTCATCAAAGGTTGCTACCATTTTTGCGTCATAATCATTTATGGAAGAGTCAATAGGAAACATACCGGATGCATCGCCGATACCCAATACCTTTTCCCCCGTCAGCTTCCAATGAATATAGCCCGCCAAAGTAGTAAAGAATGTCACATCCTTCACATGCTCCTCTTTGTTCAAAATCGCCTGATAAAGATGAGAAATGCTCCATCTCTGGGGAATATTAAATCCTAATTTTTCAGTTAAAATAGCACTGGACTGACCGGTAATGGTATTTCTCCAGGTACGGAAGGGCACCAACAGATTGTCAGCCTTATCAAAGGCCAGATAACCATGCATCATTGCAGAGAAACCAATTGCCGCAAGTTTGGTCAACTCCACATCATACTTTGCCTTTACATCTGCCACCAGACTTGCATAACAATCCTGCAAGCCACCCCAAATATCCTCTAAGGTATAGGTCCAAATACCATCCACCAGACGGTTCTCCCAATCATGGGTTCCAAGTGCCAGAGTCTCATGCTTCTCACCAATGAGTACCGCCTTGATTCTGGTAGAACCAAACTCAATACCAAGTGCCGCCTTACCATTTGCAATTATATCTTTTCCGCTCATACATCCCTCTTTCTGCCGCTTATGCGACGTAATTATTTCTTCCAATAATACCTTTTGCACAGCCGCTTGCGCGTAATTCCTCTCACAGATGCGCCATTATATTTAGCATAGTCAAAAATCAACCACCCTGTCAATCCAAGTATTGCTTTTTCAATGTGCAAGTGTTGCTTTTTCGTACTTTTCAGCATCTTTTTCAAATATCCCCGCCTCAAATTGTACAATATCGTATTGGGGTAAAGTAATACGTTTTACTGTAACTTCTTGCATTTATACAAGCAAATATATATAATTTGATTAATATTAAATGTTTTAGCAAGGAGCTCTCATGTATCGATTTCCCAAAGATTTATATGCTGATATCAGAATAGAAGAACACTATAATAACTGGATGGGTATAGAAAACGGCGAAATGAAGTCAGATGGTGAAATGTCGAGTATAGGTGCATTTATACGTGTATATGATGGCAAGATGTGGTACACCTGTCACACCAATAATATGAGTCATATTCAGGAAGAATTGGATAATCTGGCAACGCTTGCCACACCGAATCCGGAGATAGAAAAGCATTCCATGATACAAAAACTTGAGGTACATCAAGATACTATTTTGCACTTCGAAGGGGATAAGGATATACGTAAGGTAAGTCGCGATTTCTGGAAAACAATAATTGACCATTACATAAAAGCATGTATTGACCAATCCATCACAGAAGTAAACTGCTGGTATGTAGGTGTTAGTAGCAGCTACCAAAAGAAGACGTTTTATTCCAGCAAAGGAGCCGCCATCATCCAAGATATTCAAAACTGTTGGCTGAATGTTTGCTACGATATTACCGTGGACGGTGTCACTACCTATGGTGGTAAGGCATATAGTCAGAAGACCGTGGATGAGCTTTTGGGGCATGAGGAAGAAATCTTACAGATTAGAGACCGTTATTTAGATTTTGCCCATAATGCAGTCCGAATAGAACCGGGAGAATACACTTGTGTTTTGTCACCCGTTACTACTGCCATGTTTACCCATGAAAGCTTTGGGCATAAAAGTGAAGCTGATTATATGCTGAATGACAAGACATTGCAAGAGGAGTGGATTCTGGGCAAAAAGGTAGGAAGTGATAAAGTCTCTATCTGTGATACCGGTGCATGGTTATATCATGGCTATACCCCTTATGATGATGAGGGTACCAAGGCACGAGAAACCTGGCTAATGAAAGACGGAGTATTAAACGGCAGGCTTCACGATGCTAAATCGGCTGCCATATTGGATGAAGAACTGACCGGTAATTGCAGAGCTGCATCCTATGCCAATCCTCCTATTGTAAGAATGACCAATACCTATATGGCAGCAGGAACAGATGATCCTGAACAAATGATAAAAGCAGTCAAGGATGGTATTTATATATATAATGTTTCCTCCGGAACCGGACTGTCCACCTTTACTATGAAGCCTATAATTTCTTATCGCATTCGTGATGGTAAGCTATGCGAACCATTGAGAGTAAATGTAGTAACCGGAAGTGTGTTTGATACCTTGTTTGAAATAGATGCAGTAGGAACAGATTATGAGCTGTTTGATACCTACAGTTGTGGTAAAAATGGGCAGACAGTATCCGTAGCGGCTGGCGGTCCCAGTATTCGTGTAAAAAAACTGATGGTCAATTAAAGGAGCTGCGTATGAAAGAAAAATATGTTTCAGATTTTATTGAATCCTATGTAAAGTACGAGGAAAATAAGCTACATTCTTTTCACAGGAACACCTCCAGAATGAATTCCTACAGAATATACCGGAATGGTAAGGTGGGAATCTATTGTCAGGCCGGCGAAGTAGAAGATGCGATAGGTTATCAAAAGGCTGAAGAAAGCCTGGTAAGAGCACGTCCATATCCATTTGACTTGGAACATGGCAAGCGAAGTCGTGACAAAACAGAGCGATTTGTAACAGATAAAGAACTTCTGGAAATTGCCGCTGAGTGCATGCAATACATCATTGAAAAATATCCCTCATTTGTTTTCAATGCCGGCTTTGGTCAAAATCACCGTTCTAATCGCATGACAAATGAGAAAGGCATGGATTATAAAAATACGGATTGTGCAATTTCTGTAAATGTGAGTTTTAAGCATATAAATAGTAGGGATCTTACAGATGGCAATTTTGACTTTAGTCTGCGAGATTTTGATAAGGCGGTTTTTATGAAAATGGCAGATGATTATCTGGCAAATTTTGAGAAGGAAGTAGCGCTACCGGAAGAAATCATTATTGATACCCAATATTATCAGGTGGCAGGAATGGTAGCTGATTGCCTGAACGCAGAAAGGATGGCTCTGGGAACATCTCTACTTTCAGGAAAAGTGGGCAAAAAGGTTTTTTCTGAGGAATTTACCTTAATGCACGATGTGTCGGATGCAGAGTGTTGGTATGATAATTTTTGGGATGGAGATGGTTGTGTAACGGAAGGGGATAAACGTATTTTTATTGAAAACGGTATTATCCTCAGTGGCTATGCAGACAAAAAAACGGCAAGAAAATATGGCGTCCCTCACACTGGCAATGCCTATATTGATTATTCTGATATTCCCGGACCGGGTGGCTTAAACCTACGTATTGCCAGAAGTGAAAAAACAGTAAAGGAACTACTGAATGGCCGATATTGTATCATCCCAGTAATTTACAGTGGCGGTGGCTTTGCAGATAATGGTGATTATACTATGCCGGTACAGTGTGCACTGCTTTCCGACGGAGAAAACATTTTAGGAAAGGTGCCCCCCTTTACCATAGTCAGCAATCTGTTTGATATGTTTGGAAAGGATTATATTGGAGTTGGCTCAGATAATCCGATTTTCAATGATAAGCAGATTTTATTTCGAGCAAAAAAGAGCGAAATATTGTAATAAACACAATTAAAAAGGAACCGGCGCACTCCCCTAGCGTACCGGTTCCTTTTCCTCTTCAAGATAAAAATTTAATCTGCCTATCGCATAAAGTGGTATATTTGTCATCCACCCCTGTTCTCTAAAATCAGACATAGATGTTCTGATAGCTCTGTTTACCCCATATTTATTCACAAATGTTTTTAGACTCTTTGCCTGTAAGTTTTCTTCAGCCTTCACTTCTAATGGAACAATCTCATTTTCCGTTTGAACCAAAAAGTCTAACTCCGCAGATGCATTCTCCGCTGACCAATAAAAAATATCGTTCTCTTCTAATACCTGCAACTGCTGCAATACATATTGTTCCGTCAACGCTCCCTTAAACTCCTCAAACAGCCTGTTTCCTTCTAAAATAATGCGTGCATCTAGTCTGGACATAGCACCTAACAACCCAACATCCAACACAAAAAGCTTAAATGCCGAAAAGTCCTGATAGGCTCTCAGGGGAAAATCCGGTTTCTTCACACGATTGATTTTGTACACAAGACCTACATCCATCAACCATGTAATAGCAACTTCATATTCTCTTGCTCGCGCTCCTTCACGAACTAATCCATAGATAAACTTTTTGTTTTCCTTGGATAACTGTGTCGGAATTGAATTCCAAAGCATACGGATTCGTGCTACAATGTCTTCAGGTGCATGTTTTGATAAATCATTTTCATAAGCAAATAGAAGCTTATTCTGAATATTTCTTACACTTTTTACGTCTCGATTCGTGATGAAATCCAAAACAGCTTCCGGCATCCCGCCAACATAATAATAATATTTTAAAAGGTCAATAAATTTAGACTTGAAAATCTTTATCATTTCAAAATCATTCTCATTCAGCAACCGTACCAAACTTTCTTCCCCACAGGCTAACAAAAACTCGCTGAATGTCAATGGATATAAATCACAGAAATCTACTTTTCCTACCGGAAACGAAGTCCCTTCATGTAATGCAATTCCCAACAAAGAGCCTGCTGCAATAATTTGATATTCCGGTGCATTTTCCTGAAAATACTTTAAGGATTTTAAAGCTCTTGGTATCTCCTGTACTTCATCAAAAATAATCAAAGTATTTTCCGGATTGATTTTAAATCCCACCTCAATCTCCAATGCCGCAATAATTCGCTTTATATCAAGAGTATCCTGAAAGACGTTTTCCATTCTTTCATTTTCATCCATATTGATATAGGCATATTTCTCATAACAAGTTCTACCAAATTCTTTCATCAACCAGGTTTTTCCCACCTGACGTGCACCTCTGAGAATCATAGGCTTTCTGCTTGGACTATTTTTCCATTTTTCCAACTTCTTTATCGCTTCCCTATACATGAAATCACCTTCTTTATAATCTACGTTAATTTCATTATACCCAAAGAAGCACTAAAATACAACCAAAATCACATTTCTCGAACGACTTTTTGACATTTTTACACATTTTCCAAACGTCTTTCGTGCCCCTACCTCCACTGCACCATCATATCGCAAATCCAGCTACTATTAGGCTTTTGCATCAATCCCCTTTTGACTTCCCCTCCCGGTAAAAATCAATGGTATCTGCCTCTTCATAAAACTTCTCCAAGGACGCCACCAGCCTGTCCATTATGGGCATTAATGCTTTCTCCACATTTTCCTCACAGTACTTGCCATACTTGTCCGTCTAGATAATAAAATCCGTCTAATATTTTCCCTTCACTGGTTGAATCGCTGCACATCGCTTTATCAGATTCTCGATTCTATCCTCCACATAATACGCCGGCACTCCACACAACTTCGCCAGCTCCTCTACACTCTTTGGTTTCTCATAACAATAATAAAGTATGTTCTGAGAAAGAGCATCGTTAATATAAACATCCGAAAATGGCTGCTCCTTTCCATATTTACCACTTCCATAAATATCCAACCGCATGGTTACCGGTCTTAACACTGTCTCTTGCATATTCTCATACTCCTTTCGCAGCTTGTTTCGAGCTTCGGAAAGCCGCTAAGTTACCGTTCCTATAGGAATCTCCAGCCTCTCTGAAATCTCCTTGGCGAAAAGACCGGGAAGTGTTCTCCGCAACCGCCCAGAGCCATGGTTCAAATTTGCGTTCTTCCCGAAGCTTCGGCAATGCCACAAGTACGGTCAGCAAAATCTCCTGAGACAATTCCTCTGCCTCCCCCTCCGAAAAAGTACTACTGAGGGCATATTTATAGATTTTATCTATGTATTTCGTGAGTATTGTGTTTTCCATTATTTCACCGCCTTTCCAAACTTCATAAATAAAGTGCAGAAAACTGCCTACTTATTGGGTCTAAATTTGTTTTTTTGAAAAGTGATAAATTTATCACATTTCCTATTGACATTTCCACCACTATGTGATATATTCATCACGTCAAGTGATAAATAAGTCACATTAAGTTACAAATCACTCACATAAAGGAGAATCTATTATGAATAAAACAACCGAAAACAACAAACGAAAAAAAACTTCTCTGGTAAAACAGGCTGCGTGGATGGCTATTTTGAACGGCGTTGTGGCACTTAGCCAGATTGCTATTCTTATCAAAAGGCAGATTCCCTTTACTGCCGAGGATTATCTGGCACCGTTTCCCGTACCGATACTGATATCGCTCCTATCCCTGATTGCACTGGTTGTAACTGCCGGTCTTACCATCTTTTTTACACACGGTACAGAAAAAGAAGATGAATTATCCAAATTACACAGATATAAAGCCGGCTATATTTCAAAGTACATTTTCCTGATGCTCATTATTGTAGTAATATGGATTATCAAGGATTTTCGCTTTGCCTTCCCCGGAGATTTCATTGATGGTATTAACTTACCCCTTGCTATTTTCATGCTGCCTTTATGCATTGAGAATATCATCTTTATCATTTTAGAAAAACGCAATTTAGAATAGGATGTGACATCATGGCTGTTATGAAAACAAAAATCAAAGAATATCGTGCCAAATTTGACATGAAGCAGGACGAATTGGCCGAGCGTGTAGACGTACGTCGCGAAACTATTATCCGTATAGAAAAGGGACAGTATAACCCGTCCCTTAAGCTTGCAATGGATATTGCCAAAGTATTTGGTGTAAATGTAGAAGAATTATTTTCCTTTGAAGAGGAATAGCACATCACTTTTCATGTTCCGCTAACCGGACTCACCTGACCCCCAACTGCCAAAAGGCCACCGCGCTGGCTGCTGCCACATTCAGGGAGTCCACACCATGGGACATGGGGATCTTTACCGTATAATCACAGTTTGCTATGGTGTTGTCTGCCAGTCCATCCCCTTCGGTGCCCAATACAATGGCCAGCTTCTCTTCTGCTATCAAGTCGGGATTATCGATACTTACCGAATCGTCCGTTAAGGCCATAGCCGCGGTTTTGAAGCCCAGTGTCTTCAGCCGATTCATCGCCTGCCCCGGCCACGTACCTGTCTTACAATCCAGAAACGTCCAGGGCACCTGAAACACCGTTCCCATACTAACTCTCGCCGCCCGACGATACAACGGGTCACTACAGCCATCTGTCAGCAATACCGCATCCATACCAAGGGCTGCTGCCGAGCGGAATATAGCTCCCACATTGGTAGGATTCATTACATTTTCAAGCACCGCAATACGCTTGGCTTCTACACAAATCTCCTCTATAGTAGGCAAAGCCTGTCTACGCATAACGCAAAGCACACCTCTTGTTAATTGGAAACCCGTAAGCTTTGTAAGAATCTCCAGCTCCGCCGTATAAACCGGTACTTGCTCGCAACGTGCAACTACTTCCTTTGCCTGCCCATCCACATGCTTTTTCTCCAACAAAAGAGACACCGGTTCATATCCGGCATCCAACGCCCGAAGTATTACATTAGGACTTTCCGCAATAAACAGCCCCGGCTTTGGCTCATAATATCTTAACAACTGCACCTCTGACAATCTGGCGTATACATCCAGTTCCGGTGCTCCTAAATCTGTAATCTCTATTATATCCGGCATTTTTGCCTCCCTTACGCTTCCATAAACTATTTTCTGTTATATACCGCTCCCCTGTCACACTTTAATTCCTGACTAGTAATATTATAATCTGCGCCCAAATCTCTGTAAAGCCGATTTTCCTCATTATTCTCCCCTCATATTCCTGCCCCTTTTCACATATATTATGCTAACTATATCTTAGGTATCCATCTTATGAAATACAGACCTCATCTTACCCAAAAACAACTCCTTCTCTACAGCCTTTGTCTACTGGGTATCATTGTCCTGCTATTGGGCCTATTTTCCAACAACAGTACCTCCCGACGCTTTCAAAAGACCTGTGAGCAACTTTTCCGGGAAGAAATGTTGGCAAATACTCTAAACATGCATTATACCATTGCTAATCCGCAAGACTACGGTATCTCAAACTATCAAGCCATTCTGCCCTGCTATAATGCGGCCAACCGTACTGAAAATGCACAAACCATTACCGAATACTTGGAATTATTTAGTAACTTGGACGCTACTGAGCTTTCCGAGGAAGATGCTTATACATTAAATATGCTTATCTCCTATTTGAATACCTCACTGAAGCTGAATGAATTTGCCTATTACGAGGAACCTTTGTCTCCTTCTTCCGGCATGCAATCCCAGCTTCCTATTTTGCTGGCCGAATACACCTTCCGCACCAAACAGGATGTGGAAGATTATTTGAAGCTACTGGACCAGTCCGATGAATATTTTGCTTCTCTATTAACCTACGAACAGGAAAAAGCCACTCAAGGAATGTTAATGGCCGCTTCCTCACTGGAAGATGTTATTGAACAATGCGATACTATTTTGACCGAAGAATCCTTAGATAATAACACTCATTTTTTACAAACCACTTTTGAGGAAAGACTTTCCGGACTATTGCAAACCGGAGAAATCACTCAGAAAGAATTTGACTATTTTCTATCCCAAAATAACCGGCTACTCTCCACGGTAATGCTTCCGGCCTACGAGGTACTAGGGGATGGCCTGCTGGTATTACAGGATGACAACATAAAGCTATGGGGGCTGGCGTCCAAACCCCAAGGCAAGGAATACTATGAAACATTATTGCTTTCCGAAACCGGAAGCTACCGTTCTATTGAAGAAATCAAGCAGATGCTTATTGCCAGATTGGATTTCGAGTTTGAAGAGCTTATTTCTGTGCTTTCCCAATACGAAGAAGACTATTTATCTGTGGTTCAGAACTCTATGAGTGAAACCTTTCCCGTATCGGAAGCCGACGAAATGTTAAATTCACTGATTACCTGTATGGCCACCGACTTTCCTGCACTTTCCGCCACCTCTTCCGTTCAACCTTCTGTACGGATCAAAAGCGTTTCCGAAAGTCTGGAGGATTACTGCGCTCCCGCATTTTACCTGACACCACCTTTGGATGATACGGACAATAATGTTATTTATATCAATCACAAAAACTCTCCCGAAGGTTTGGAACTTTTTACCACCCTTGCCCATGAAGGCTATCCGGGACACATGTACCAGTCAGTTTACAGTAATAATCTGCTGGCCAAACAGGACAGCGGTACCGTTCGTCAACTCCTTTGGTACGGAGGTTACATGGAAGGCTGGGCCCTATACGTAGAATTTTTGTCCTACGACTATGCTTCATTACTTATGGAAAATGTCGGCTATTCGCCTCATGCAGAGTACATACAAGCAGAAAAACACAGCCGCAGTCTGCAGCTGTGCCTATATTCACTATTGGATATTATGATTCATTATGAAAATACTCCCTATAATCAAGTACACAAAACGTTATCCGGCTTTGGCATTACCTCGCCCGCCTCTACTTCTGCTATTTATGAGTATATTGCAGAGGAACCCACCAATTATTTAAAATATTATTTAGGTTATTTGGAAATCCTTGCCTTACAAGGGGAAGCCCGCTCTCTTTGGGGAGATAATTATACCACCTATGATTTTCACAAATTCATGCTGGACTATGGTCCTGCAGATTTTGCTACATTAAAGGAGCAGTTGCACCGGCTAAACGCCTCGTAATCATAGCTATGAAGCGCTTCACCCCCCCTTACTCTTCCTCTATTACGCTGTCCAAGTAACCTCTATCCCACAAAAGAATCTTTAACTTTTTAGCCACTTCTACGGCCGGCGTAGTAAAATACTGATTGGTCATAACCGCTCCTACCATACAGTCATAGTAATCTCTGCCCGCATAAGCCTCCTGAATGGCTTTCACTCCAATCGGCGTGGTGTAACATTTGCATTGAATGGCATATGTTACACCATCCTTTGACGCCAAAATATCCACACCATAGTCCCTGCTGCCTCTGGTGACCTCTACCTCCAAAAAACCCTGCTTCTTTAAAAGCTCCGCGCAAAAGAATTCAAACTCATGCCCTTCCATCAAATCCATATCTCCGGGAAGTCTTCTCTTAGCACGAATAAATAGAACAATCCCTGCAATTAGCAAAATTACAATTACAACAATTATAATTATAATAATTAACTCTTCTTTCATGATTTATACACCATATGCTTTCTACTGCACAACTTGTCTTTCTACTTACCGTAAATTATATAATCTATTAACTCAAAAAACAATCATTTCACAAGACGAACGAGTAAAATATACCTCCTAGTGACAAAATACTCCTTTTTGTGCTAGACTATATCCGGAATATTTATAGCAAAAGAAAGGCACATATTATGGAACCGCTATTTTTCAGTTTAAATGCAACCATTCCTATTTTTCTGGTAATGGTTGTAGGATATGTCTTGCGCCGCATAAAAATGATGGATGAGTCCTTTATAAAAACACTAAATAAGTTTAATTATTCTGTCACGCTTCCGGTTCTCTTATTCCGGGACATTTCCCAATCTGACTTTTACAGTGTATGGGATACAAAATATGTACTGTTTTGTTTTTTTGTAACATTATTTTGCATTAGTGTAATCTGGCTAATTGCTAGTCTTAGTTTTAAAAACAAATCCCTATTAGGTGAATTTGTACAAGCTTCCTATCGCAGCAGTGCTGCTGTTATGGGCGTGGCTTTCATCCAGAATATTTACGGCAACTCTGGCATGGCACCTCTTATGATTATCGGTACCGTACCATTGTATAATGTAGCAGCAGTGCTTGTCCTTTCCTTCACCGGTCCAGAATCCAAAGAATTAAACAAGCACGCACTGAAAAAATCTTTGCTTGGCATTGCGACCAACCCAATTATCCTAAGCATCTTCTTAGGAATGTTGGTATCCGCCTGCCGCATGAGCTTTCCGGTTATTATTACCAAAACCATCGGCAATATTGCCTCCCTGGCTACTCCATTGGCATTAATAGGACTTGGTGCGGGATTTGAAGGCCGTAAAGCCGTTCAATTATTAAAGCCAACTGCCGTAACCACAGCATTAAAATTGGTAATACAGCCCTTACTCTTCCTGCCTTTAGCAGTAACCTTCGGCTTCCGCAATGAAATGTTGGTGGCACTTTTAGTTATGTTAGGGGCTCCAACCACACCCAGTTGCTACATTATGGCCAAGAACATGGGACATGAGGGCACCCTTACTTCTAGTACAGTAGTCGCCACCACCTTTTTAAGCAGCATTACACTGACAGTAGCATTGTTTATATTGAAATCACTTAATTTGATCTAATCATTTCAAGCACCCACTTTCAGAAGGGGATATATATGTGTCATGCATGCTCCCACAGGATGCATAGCACTTCTTGATTCCATAATAATGCGTTAGATATCCATAAATGCGACCCTGCAAAGCAGGAGCAAGAGCATTTTGGATATCTGCTTTTAGCAGTATGTATGGAATCTTAGAAGTTCTTGGGTCCGAGGACCTGCGCATGACACATATATATCCCCTTCTGAGAGTGAGTGCCGAAAACTCTCTCTACCCAAACAACATATTGGTCAGCCATGCGCTCATTATTAAATCCACTACCACCGCAAACATTGCTCCCGGCAATGTATACCGGGTCTTCGTTACCTTTGCTGCCAGAAAATACACACTTAAAGTATAAAATAACGTTTCTGAACAACTCATAAGTATGGATGCCCAGGTTCCAATAAAGGAATCCGGGCCAAAAGTACGGAACAAATCCAAGGTTACTCCTGTAGCCGCCGACCCGGAAAAAAGTTTTACAATAAACAATGGTACAATTTCAGCCGGCACCCCTACCGGCTCTGCCACGTTAGACAATAATCCTGCCAAGAAATCCAAAAAACCGGAAACCCTAAGTACTCCTACTCCTACCAATAACCCCACCAATGTAGGCATCATCTGTACTGCGGTTCCAATCCCATCCTTGGCGCCTTTTAAAAAGGCTTCATACACCTTTACCTTAGATACCAATCCATATCCCACAATATAAAAAATAATAACAGGAATAATAATATCAGAAAAATGCGCAAGTGCCTGCAAGCTTTCTCCACTCTATCCTAACGGATATATAGACCTCTTACGAATACTTTATGATACAATTCTTCCTGTTATTCCTATAAACATTTAAATACGCATACTGCGCAACTTTTCTACATTTGCTCTAATTGCTTCTACGGTTACCTCAATATCTTCCTTGGTTGTCTGCGAAGAAACGGTCAAACGCAAAACTCCTTTGGCCAGCTCTTCTTCTACTCCGATTGCCCGAAGCACATGAGAGGGATCCACTGCACCGGTAGAACATGCCGAACCGCCTGACCCACAAATACTCTGTTGGTCCAACAGAATCAACAAGCTTTCTCCTTCAATGCCCTTAAAACAAAAGCTGGCATTGTTGGGCAATCTGTTTTCTTTACTACCATTTAATTTACAATCAGGCACTGACCTTAAAATCCGTTCTATTAGATAATCACGTAATTCACTTTCCGCCACCTGTCTGTCCTGCATTCTTTCCCCTGCCAGTTCTGCGGCCTTTCCCATTCCAACAATCGCCGGCACGTTATGTGTTCCTGCCCTGCGATGTCTTTCCTGGGCACCACCATGAAGAAAGGCTCCCAGCCTCACATTCCTACGAATGTACAAAATACCCACACCCTTAGGGCCATGTAGTTTATGTCCGCTGGCACTGAGCAAATCAATATTTAACTCTTCCACATCCAGTGGAATATGCCCAAATGCCTGCACTGCATCTGTATGAAACAAGATGTGATGCGCTCTGGCAATTTGCCCGATTTCTTTTATGGGCTGTATGGTACCGATTTCGTTATTGGCCGCCATGACGGAAATCAATCGGGTGTTGGGGCGAATCGCCTCTTTTATTTTTTCCGGTGATACAAGACCGTCTTCATCTACCCCAACGTAAGTTATCTGTACTCCCCGCTTTTCCAAATACTCACAAGTGTGCAACACTGCATGATGCTCAATCTGTGTAGTAATTATATGACAGCCTTCCTTTTCGTACAAATCAGCAACAGCCTTTAATGCCCAATTGTCCGATTCACTGCCGCCACCGGTAAAGTATATCTCTTCTCTACGGGCATTTATCAACTCTGCCACCTGGGTTCTGGCCTTTGCTACTGCCTTACCGGACTCCCCTGCCAAAGAATAAATTGCCGCAGGATTCCCATAATATTCTCTTAAGTAAGGCAACATGCATTCCAACACCTGTTCATCCATTTGTGTTGTTGCCGCATTATCCAAGTAAATAACCTTTTTCATTTCCTTAACAAAGCACCTTTCTAGGTTTTGCACGAACCATGATTCCACTTCGTTTCATCATGGTTCGTGCACATTCGCCAAATGTCTGCCTTGCAGCCGCTTGGCTCATTGTGTTCACGCATATTATACCATGATTCCAACAGAACTAAATATCTTTTTTTAAGTCTTCTGTGGTTTTCCATTTTTGAAGCGCCTCGTTCAAGGACATTCCATCTGCAATTGCCTGCTTTCGCACTCCATTAATTTCCTGGATTTCGTGCATTCTCTCTCCGGTCAGCGGATACCCCTTCATGGCTACCAAGGTAATAATCCACGCCAAAATAGGAATTACACAAAATAGTACAATTACCACCCACTTCATCCCCTCTACATAAGGTGTATTACTATCCGGTAATGTAGCAATACCAATCAAAGAAACTGCCACACCCACAATGGTAGAACCCAAAGAACTTACCAATTTATCCACCAAACTAAAAAGAGTTCCCATAATTCCGGGAATGTAACGTCCGGATCGATAGGTTTCATAATCAGAACAATCCGCCAACATAGGGATGGGCATGTCTGCCGTAGAAAAGTATGCACCATAGCCAATGCCAAAAAGTACTACAAACGCGACTGTAAACCAGTTCATATTTGTAAAACTGATAATCGTAGTTGGATCTCCTTCTCTCCATAAAAGCAACAAAACCAGCACTCCCACGTACATTAGTAGCGCCACACTGGTAAAACGCACCAGCGCAGTCTTCTGTCCCCACTTTTGGGATACTCTCACTGTCAACCAAAAGAAAGGCGCCGCAAATACATATCCTAAGAGCATCATCGGTAAATAAAGTCCACTATAGTTTCCCATCATGGAACCATATAACATACAAAGCACTGTCATATTCGTTGCTATAGAAAACGCCAGCTTATTTCCTGCACCGGTTATCATCAGCCTCTGTAATGCCTTATTTTCTTTAATAATTTCCACGTATTCCTTTACACGTACCTTTTCCTGTCTGCCACCTACACCGTAGAACTGCGGATGGTCTTTTTCCCAAATTCCGATCACTGCCAACACTGTTAATACCGCCGAAATAATAATTGCCATTGGTACCATCACATCAAAGAAAGCACCGCTGTTATAACCGCCCAATCTGCCTTCTAACACCGGTGCTACAAACTGAATCAACCCCATTCCCACCAGACTGGCAATGGTATTAAATACAATAAATAATGGTCTCTGCTTGGGGTCGTTGGTTAAACAGGTCTGTGCAGAACGGGTGCATGCAGTTTGAAAGGTATAACCAATCACATACAATGCATAAAATAAAACAAACAAAACATATCGCAACCACTGCGTCCGTTCATCTACCACTCTAATACCAAAGTACATGAGTATTGCAGAAAGGGCCATAATTAAATTTCCCAAAATCATATAGGGACGAAACTTCCCAAAACGACTTTCCGTTTTATCAATTAAAACGCCAATAATCGGATCGGTTATGGCATCAAAAAGTCGCATAACCGTTACCATGGTTGTGGCAAAGATCAATGTCAGTCCCAACACTCCATTTGCATAATACGCAATAAAATTCATAGTCAAAATAAAATATACATTTGTTGCCCCGTTATTAAACGGAAAAAGCACCAATTGATATGTTTTCGCCCGATTTATAGTAGGGGTATTTAAAGATTCCTGACTCATGTTCTTCTCTCCTCTTGTTTTCATTCCTCCTTATTTTCCCTAAAAGTTAAAAATATATGCCTAAAAAAAGAGCATATTCCGCAGAATACACTCTTTTCCTATCCTTCTACCTACTCTTTATTTTTTATTTGTTCAAACCCATGACTTAAATAAATAATATGTGCCACCGCAATAATCAGACTTCGCAGCATCTCCTTTTCCGGCGAAGCTGTGATACCTATATTATCTACACTATCCTTTAGACCAAAAATATAATACAACATATTTTCCAGCTCACTACAAAAATAATCATATGCCACTTGGGCTGTATACACTTTTTGCTGCATCACAAACAATGCTGCGATATTCTCCATAGAAAGCACATTTTTGGCTATAGCTATAAAAAACAAATGTGCAATCTGATCCGCATAATATTGTTTCCCAATCGGTTTATTAATTAATCCCTGCTTCACATAATTGCTTATCATGGAGGTGGTTATCTCCACACAACCAAGCGGATGTAAAAAACCATTAATATATTTCGCTGTTTGATCCAGATAAAGTCCTACGTTAGGAATCTCTTTATATCTGGGAAGCCGAAACTCTTCTATATTTTTCATGCTCCACCTCTATTTTAATTTTTTCCTACTTTGCAGCTTCAATAATATGCTATCTATCACAAACGCCACCAAAATATATATTATCATCCATACCCAATAGTTTCTATTATGCAAGGCATTTAAATAATAATACGGCGGCAACAGTATTTGTATGGGTTTGGCATTCACAGCTCCCATAAAGATAGGGCATAGTGCCAGCATAACCAGCAATAGCATAGGAATCATAGCTCCCAACCGTACCGGTTTTCTGCACAATCTGCGCATAATATCACTAAATACAGCCACCATAAGTAAATACATAATCATTAACACGAGTTCCGTCAGCCAGTCCATAAATACACCGGAAAACAAAAGTGCCACCAAAACAATAACGCTTACATCTACCAATCCAGGCAATTGATATAAGAGACTCCCCCATACGCTTTTGTTAAGAGGCATCCAGGTAAACACCCCTTTCTCCTCATCCTGCATAAAATACAGTCCCATAGCCAAACCGCACAAAACGATTATCAAAGCCAATAATCCGCGTACCGGAAATAATAAATATGAGGTATCTACATCTCCTTGCGTTCCATCCAAATAGCGGAACTCAAACATATTGCCTTCCATATTGGTATTTTCATAGTGCTCCCGTAACTGTTCATCTGATATGTTCTCACCCTGTAGCAGCTCTTCCGTCACATATTGTGTATACAACGAATAAGATATGGTTGCGTATAATCTGCCAAACAAGATTTCTCTGGATAAGTGTAATGCTACATTATCCTCTTTCTCAACTACCCTAATAAGACCTGTTTCATTAAAATCATTACTTAAATAGGTTTCAATCCGCTCTTGTAAATGTGTCGGAAAAATCCAAGCCACGTCCGCCTGACCGCTTCGAACATATTGCTCTGCTTCTTCCAAAGAATCCGCCTCAATAAATTGCAACATATTTCCATGCTCATGTAATTTGTCTTTTATGCTTAAATACAAGTCATCTTCTGTTTCTTCCTGACATAATACTACCTTCAACATGCCGCTTTCCAAACCAGCCATATAGTTTACACCGATTACCAAAAAGGGAATAACACATAATATCACCAAAAAGCTGATTTTTTTCAGTAGTCTTTTATTCAATAATGTAAGCCATAATAACATTCTGCTCACTTTTTTCATTCCGGTTCCCTCTGTACTGCTAATTGTTAATCAGCTTTCTGTGACGCAGTAACCACGTCAGTCCTAAAAAAATAATAATATATCCAATTACACTTACTAATGTAAGTCCATTCCATTCTTCATACACACATTCCGACGCATACTGTAGCGCCACACCGGAAGGTAACAGCTTTCCCAGTACCTGAATACCTTGTGGAAAAAAATCACGGGGATAAAAGCAACCCGATACATATCCCATAGCTAAAACGGTTAGAAACTGCAACAGCATCCCTGACACAATATTATCTGCCAGCTCATGCATAAATAAAGACATGGCCGTAAACATAAGCATTACCGGAATAAGCATCAGTCCAAAAGAAAATACTCTTTCAAAATCCACACTTCTCCATTCTGCCACCCGGATATTCATATTCTCACATGCTACACCCAATATGACAAAAACGCCCAACATAGCTCCCAGTATCATCAGCAGATACGCTACCCATTCGATTACAACCTGGTAAATGGATTTTACCCCATTGGCCACCAATATCTTTGCCAAAGACATATCTTTACGAATAAAAATAGGACAACCGTTAATTCCGAAAATCATAAAAAATAATATAGTAAATCCGCAGATGTAATATGCCGTGGTAGACAAATTATCGGATACACCCAAGATTTCTACATCAAAAAACTGCGGTCTATCCAAAAGCAAATTGATATATTGCATATTAATTTCATTGGTCGCCGCCCAATATATATTATCATACCCATATTCCCTACAGACACTCTGCATACCATAGATTCCGCTTTGTGACTTGATAATCAGCTCCGAAATAATCATAGCAAGCTCATGCATAAGCATGGTACCTATACCTGCCTGTCCGTTTGCGGCGTAGTATTTTATACTATAATTTTCCCCTCGTACTACCGAATCTACAAATCCATCCGGCACCACTAAGTAAGCCGTTAATTCTCCTGCCACAAGTGCTTCTCTGGCTTCCTCTTCTTCCAGCATATGAAAATTAATAGCAAATCTGGAAGAATCCAGCTGCTGTAATGCTACAATGCCAATACCCAGATAGCTGTCCTCAATATCACCACAGATACCAACCTCTACCATGGTTTGCTTTTCATCGGATTGCATTTCTGCTAGCATTCCTTTCGCAACCAGAATTACGGCACCAACTAATACCAATGTCACTAAGAATACTGCCGGCAAACTATGAAGAACTCTCTTTATTTGAATTTCCAAATACTTTACTACTCTCTTCATAATCCATCTATTCTAACTGCTCCACCAGCTGACGAACATCTCCGTCATACTTATAAAGAACCAGCTTTCCTTCTTTCATCAAAAAACAACTACTACAACGTTCAATCTCCTGAACATCATGTGTTACAAGCAATACTATTCCACCTTTGCTACGAAACTCAGCAAGGTAATCCCAAATCTTTTGTTTACATACTAAGTCCAACGCTGCGGTTGGCTCATCCAAAAGTAATACCGGCTGTTTCCCTGCTACTGCGCAACCAATACTAAGTCTCTTTTTCATACCTCCGGACATTTTGCTGACCTGTACATTCAAAAACTCATGAATTCCCAGCAAATGCAATACACCCTCAGTAAGTTCTTTTTCCATTTCCTTTTTGTCATACCAAAGTCTCAAATTGTCCTTGGCAGACAGCTCCTCAAACAAAGGCGTTCCTTGGGGTACATAGCCGACTGTTTTTGTGCAGATGTCTTTTTCCCCCAATAATTCTTTTCCTTCCAAACAGAAGCTTCCGCTATCTGCTTTTAGTACACCAGCTAAAATGGAGAGCAGTGTGGTTTTTCCACAACCATTGCCGCCCAGAATTCCCACACAATCTCCCTTCTTTGCAGATAATGTAATATCCTGCAATACCGGTTTGTTCTTGAACCCCTTCTTAACATGGCTGATTTCTAAATCCACAACATGCCCTCCATTAATTTAAGTCATTCTGTATTTTATTGTTTACCTGTTAGTTAATTCATGCTGTCAATAGCATCTTCCAACATATCAACGTAGTCGCTTTCCACGCCTACCTTATCCTCTAACTTCTCAAGGAACTTATCCCAATCTACTGCATCTAACCAGTCTTCCATATCATCGCTGTCGTTCATATCAATTACGTTCTTCTCTGAAGGAACAGATACCTTGCTACCCTTACCATCCTTACCGGTAATACCCAATTTCACAAGCATATCCTCACCATCATTTACAGTAATTGTAGCCTTTGCGTTATCCGGAGTCACATTCATATCAACTACGATGCTGTATTCCAAGAACGCAGACACCATATCTGCATCTGAACCTGCATACATAGACAGAAGTGTTTCCAATGACTTAGAAGGACTGATGGTATAAGAGCCAATAAACTTACCTTCCTTTGCAGCATCCATATCATAACCGTCGATAACCATTTCCATGATAGAATAAGTATCTATCTTCACATCAAACTCACCACTGAGCTTGCCGCCACTTTCCTTACCGCTACCTTCCATAGTAATCTTCATGGTTTCACCATACTCTTCATATTCTGCAATATATTCGTATTCGAACTTTGAACCACTCTTAGGCATAGCATAGGTCATCTTCATGCCGGGCATTTCGATTTCACAACCACTGATATCGCCCTTATTGTTTACATACAATACTACAAGGATTTCTTCATCACCCATGTCGATTTCATCAATGCTATCCAATGCATCTTCAATGCTTTCAATGAAATTATCATATGCATCATCTACATCAACATCTTCGCCCAATTCTTCACCCATAGCCAAGGTATCCTTTATGAGCTTCTCTAAATCCTTATCCTCTACCATCTCTTCCAATACAGCTTCTGCCATAGCCTGAACAGTATCGGTATCAATGGTCACTTCCAATACGGTACACTTCTGAGAAATATCTCCAACCTTTAAAGTATCCTTATCCTTTTCAACATCCTCTACAGCATCCAATGCAAGACCTGCATACTTGGTAAGCAACTTATCTAAATCCTTACTTGCAGGCATATACTTAACGATGGTTTCAAGGGTCTCCCAATCATCTTCATCAATTGCAATGCCCATCTCATCAAAGCTTGCGCCCATGTATGTTTTGTTTAATTCCGGAACCTGGAAATAAACCTCTTCCTCATTACAATCAATAATTGCATTTGCAGAAATAACATCTGTCTTATTAAGAGCCAATGACAAACCACCACTGATAGCCATATCCTTAGCATTTGCATTTAAGCCGATGGTTGCATTCTCAAGCCATGAAAAATCAACTCCGGAATAACCCATCAAATCTGCCATATCCTCGCTAATTTCTACAGCCACATCTGCTTCTACGCTTTTATCTGTAAGAGACAACCAATCTAATACATAGTTATCATAGTAAGCCATGTATGTATCAATCACTTCATCAGCCTGCTGCTTCATAATATAGCTGAAATACTTCTCCGGCTTAGAGAAGGTTGACTTAAAGAAATGAGCCATAGAAGATGAACAGCACAGCAATAAAATTACAACTACTGCTGCCACTCCACCAATAACCAATCCCAGCTTCTTACCGGTTAACCCTTTCTTCTTATCAGATTCTACAGGTGCCTCTTCTGTTGCTGACACTTCTGCTACAACAGGTGCTTCCTCTACTACAGGTGCTTCTTCTACTGCTGCTTCCTCTGCTACAGGCGCTTCCTCTGCTACAGGTGCTTCCTCTACTGCAGGTGCTTCCTCTACTGCAGGTGCTTCTTCTACTGCAGGTGTTTCTTCTACTGCAGGTGTTTCTGTTACCTCAGGTGCCTGCCAGCCACACTGTTCACAGAACTTGTCGCCATCGCCCATCTGGGCTCCACACTTTTCACAAACCATTTTTACTCCTCCCTCCTGAGGTTATATCGCCTCAGTTGCTTTATTAACTCACAATTGGTTTCTCGCTTTTATATAAATAAGCGAAATTTGTCAATAAATTACCCAACAAGTATACTCTTATCTTGCGTAAATTGTCAAGTTTCTCCGTTGTTTATTTTGTAAATGCTTACATTTAGGGGTTGTAAGTAACTCTATCTGCTATTTTACAAAACACCACACCTGCAAGTGCACTCATCAATGTAGCCAAAAAAGTCGGCCCCACAATCGCCGTTGGATTTACACTTCCATACTGGCTCCGATAGGCAATCATATTTACCGGTATCAGCTGCAAAGAAGAAATATTCATAATGAGGAATGTACACATCTCGTTGCTTGCAATATGAAGATTCCCCTTCTTTTCCTCTATTTTTTTAAGCTCCTCCATGGCTTTTAGGCCAGCCGGCGTACAGGCCCAACCCAGTCCCAATATATTTGTCACCACATTTGTAGCAATGTATTCCATGGCTTTGCTCTCTGTAGGTAGTCTGGGAAATAAAAAACGCAATACCGGCTGCATCCCTTTGGTCAGCTTTTCCACGATTCCGGATTCTGTAGCAATCTCCATCATCCCCATCCAAAGCGCCATAACCCCTGCCATGGTTATGCATAAGGATATAGCTTCTCCTGCACTATCCAATGCAACCTCTGTCACTGCAGATATATTTCCGGTTAACATGGCATACACAATACCTAGCATTATCATCGCTGCCCATAAATAATTTAGCATAAATACCACCTTGAAATGTTTAAAATAACATTGTATTGTTATATTAACCTTATGGTTTTGATGACAGAATAATGCATACATTAAAAACTACAATTACATTAGGCGCGAATATTATTAATAACTTCCAAAAAGTCTTTATCCGGAATTGCCTTTGAATAATACCAGCCCTGCATATAATCACAACCTAATTTTTCAAGCCATTCCTTCATTTCTTTTGTTTCCACACCTTCTGCTACAATGTACAATTGCAATGCTTGTAACATAGCAATTGTATGCTCCAATACAACTTTAGCCTTTTCACTTTTGAGCGCATCCCAAATAATATATTTATCTATCTTCACAATTGAAAAGGGCATTTGATTTATATAATCAATATTCGCATTTCCGGAACCATAATCATCCAAAGAAAATGTAATTCCATAATCCATTAATTCTTTGATATTTTCCAAAATTACTTTTTGCGAAGCAATTTCCGCGGTTTCCGTAATCTCCATATTAATCTGCTGTGGCTGAACTTCCCACTTTTCCAATATCTCTTTTACCTGTTCAACAAAACCCTTTTGGGCAACCTGAACCGTACTGATATTCACTTCTATATATTCAATTGCAGAATCTGATAAAGTATGTTCGTGAATCAACTCACATACCTTATTAAGTACAATTTCTCCTAATTGATTAATTAATCCATTTTTTTCTGCTATGGGAATAAATATCTCCGGTGAAATCCACCCCAACTTTTCTGAGTTTAAACGCACCAATGCCTCTGCCGAATTATAACATCCACTTTTTATCGAAAAGATTGGTTGATAATATACCATAAGACCATCATTATTCAATGCCTGTTTTACTGCATTTTCAATTGTCTTTTTTTCATGTTGTTTATCTAACTCCAAATCCTCTACTCTATTGATATGCCCTTTATTCGTTGCTTTCGTCACTGAAACAGCATAATCAATGATATCCATTAACTCTTCATAATTTGAGGCATTTTGTGAATTCGAAATACAACAAATTGTTGCTGATAAAGTAATTCCCGTATGTTTGCTTGTATCCCACAACTGTTTAAAACGTTCTTCCAGCTTTTCAGCCAATTCTTGATTATCCTTTTCAACAATCACACAGAATTGGTCTGCATCCATTCGAAACACAAGCTTATTTGCTTGAAGCACTTGCAAATAACTGCCTACTTGTCTTAACAATTCATCCCCCGATTCAATCCCGTAGGTTTTGTTGATAAAACTAAAGTCATCCAAAGAAACAACAATTGCTCCAAAAGTTTTCTTCTCGGTAAACTGTTTCTTAAGATATATACTCATAAATTTTTTACTAAATACACCCGTAACATTATCTGTCATTGTCGCCGGATTTAGAAGATATTGATATAGAGACAGGGATGTCAGCGCCATGCAGAAGGTCATCATATTCTGCATCCATATAATCTGCGCCATTAACCCAAACCAGCATAAAATAATACTGATTGTTAACATCCAAAATCTGGCTATGGTAATCTCTTTAATCCTTTTATACGCAACCCAAAAACAGACTAATACGTGTACAATATCAAAGAAAAACAATATATTGCTTCCCCAATGGAATATATATCCTTCTGCAGAATACTCAATACAAAATTTTGTCAAAGGATTCGTACTGGCTATTATGACTACAATTAATACAACACTTAATATATAGCTATTATGAATTCTGATATTCATCAGCTCTGATATATACCACATAATAAAAAGCGGAATCAAATGCAATACCAAGACTGTTGCTGATAATGAAATTAAAAAGGAAATATCCTCATATCCATTGTGTGCCATAAGTTCTGTTATAATCGTCGCACCGGACGCAGCAAACACCGTCGATACTAATAACACATATAGATTATAGCTTTTTAAAGGTACTTTTTTCTCTATCAAACACCACACAAAGATCACAGCAATCACCATAAGTGCCGCTATATCAAAGGAAATATTACCAAATAACATCTCTCACTTTTTCTCCTATAATTATCAGCAAGCCGTACCCAACAAATGGGTACGGCTATGATATTTACTAGTAAATCTCGTATTCCTTACCTTCACGCACAAATACCGGAATAATATCCATCGGCGCCGGTACCACTACGTACTGACCGCCTTCGTATACTTCCTTGGTATTGGCATCGGTCCACTTGCAACCTGCGGGCAAATAAACCTTACGCTCTCTTGCACCTTCTTCCATGACAGGTGCTACCAACAAATCAGGCCCAAACATATATGCATCTTCTACATTCCAGCACTGCTTATCCTCTGAAAAATCAAAGAATAACGGACGCATTACCGGTGCACCGGTTTCGCTTGCCTGCTTCATACACTCGCGGATGTACGGACGGAGTCTCTCACGAATGAACAGATATTTAGTCAAAATCTTATAATTTTCTTCACCAAAGCTCCATACTTCGTTATCTTGGCCGGAGGTCAACTGACGTACATTATTAATGAATTCCTGTTCTCTTTCGTACCAGGGTGAACGTTCTCCATGCATGCGGAATACCGGGCAAAATGCTCCCCAAGCAAACCATCTCACCAAAAGCTCCTGAAAATGCTCGTCCTTAATATTACCGCCTAGGAAACCGCCAATATCAGAAGTCCACCATGGAATACCGGCCACGCACATATTAAGACCGGCCTGTAACTGTTCCCTCATGGCACGGAAGGAAGAATGAATGTCACCGGACCAAGTCAGTACACCATACTTCTGGCTGCCCGCCCAAGCACAACGTACCAAGCTCATAATCTCGGTCTCGCCCTCTGCCTTCAAACCATCATAAAATCCTTTTGCATAACCTACCGGATACGTGTTGGTACACTGCAGTGCAGGACCCGCATAGTAACGATAATTATCAAAATCATAAGGTCCGTACTCCGGCTCTGCCTCATCTAACCAGAAGCAACGGATGCCCTTCTTGTAATAATTTTCTTTGCATTTCTCCCAAACAAACTTCTGTGCACCGGGATGAGTTGCATCATAGAATACCGTATTGCCCATCCATGACATGTGATAAGAGTTACCTCTGTCAGGTGTTACCAAATAACCCTTGTCATTCATTTCACCAAAATTTTCACTACGTTCATCAATGGTAGGCCATACAGATACAACTGTTTCAATACCCAGCTCCTTCAGTTCTTTTACCATAGCATCCGGGGCCGGCCAATCTCTAGGTTCAAACTTAAAGTCACCCTGCATGGTCCAATGGAAAAAGTCTACCACGATAGCGTCCATAGGAAGTCCACGTCTCTTGTGCTCCCTTGCCACTGCCAAAATTTCCTCCTGGGTACGATAACGCAGCTTACACTGCCAATAACCCAATCCATACTCCGGCATCATAGGAGTACGTCCGGTTGCCGCGGAATACTGCTCTTCGATTTCAAAAGGTGTATCTCCAGCGGTAATAAAATAATCCAACTTCTTGGTACTCTTTGCATACCACTCGGTCTTGTTCGTAGCAAAAGTAGCAGTACCGATGGCCGGGTTGTTCCAGAAGAAACCATAGCCTCTGCTGGAAATCATAAACGGCACACTTGCCTGAGAGTTACGATGTGCCAACTCCAGACATGCTCCCTTTTTATCCAAACTCTTCTCCTGATACTGACCCATACCAAAAATCTTTTCATCATCAAACGCTTCAAAGCGTGCAGTCAGTTCGAAATCGGTACTTCCCTGAATCGGTTTCAGCTCACGTGCATCCACACGAAGAGGCACGCAGTAACGGTTAATACGATTACGATTGCGCCAGTATTCCTCCGTCAGAAGTTCCCCTTTCTGGTTATAATAGCTAATCCAGCCTTCCGGACTAATCTTTGCAGTAATCTTACCGTTCTTTACGGTATAAACCTTACCGGTAGAATGATAATGAGCAAACTCCTCCGTAGCATACCAAGGATCGGTAGTGTCGATTTCCTCCATGGTAATCTCCGCCTGACACTCCTCCACTTCTTCTGTCAAAGCCCAATCATTTGCATCCATAACTGCTTCTCCGGTCATTCGAACGCGGAATGAATTTTTTCCCCAAGGCTCCAACCATAGTGTCTGCTTTCCATTGCCTATAATAAGGCGATTGTTTTCTACTGAAATATGCATATTTTTCCTCCTGTTTCTTTACTTCTGCCACCGCAACCATATATAGATTCAGCGACCGGCTCTCGAAAGGAGCCATAAAATATTATTTATGTGGGTTCTTTTTATTTTCTTCCCCAGAAAAACATTTCTTTTAATGTCTTTTGGGTATAAATTAACTTTTTTTCACCTGCTGTTTGGGTACTAAACCAGAAAAATTACTCATAGTACCCAAATCGTAGTTTTCCAGCAAAATCCAGCCGTTTCTTTGATCTCATTTAATTCAAATTAAAGCTCAGATATAAAATCTCTATTAATTCTCCAGATAATGTGATATAAACCCATTTAGCACAACCTCACGATTATGTGACGTTTCAAAATATGGCAAATCGTACAAAACACACTGTTCTTTCATAAAATGACTAATATTTACAATATCTTCACAATCCTTCTTATTTTCCTCATCAGAGTGATAATATGTATAATCCCTTGGCGTATCGAATGATTTTAATATCTGAAATCTTTCCTCCGGTGTCACATCAGATGATATAAAATAATAAATCTCACACTTGTCATTTTTAATGAATTGTACATAATCCTTTGGCAACAGCTGATATACATCAATGACCACTCCATAATCGCATTCATCATATTCTCCGCTGTCCATCATAGCCTTGATAAATGGGGCTACTTTTGAACTGATGAACTCAAGATTCTTTTGTGGTTCAACATCTGCATCTGTATCTATGTTAGTTTCGAGGAACACCTTTTCAATTCCTGCAAGAATGGAGTCCATGCTAATATGCTGATAGCCCATTTGCTTCGCTATCCTCTGGGAAACCGTACTTTTTCCGGCACGTGGTACCCCTGCTATGATTATGTATTTTTTCATATTCTACTCCATCGGCTCCCCATACAGCACGCCTCGGGACCCTGTCGCCAGGAAAAATCTTCCGAACACTCTCTTGTCCCCGTCGATGCTATTGATTTCGCCATACATCTGATTAGCCGTATTTAATCTCTCGTACGTTTTACATTCATCCAAAGTGCGATAAAATCCATACTGTCCGTCCACATTACCGCAGAAGTAAACCGCTTTAGGCTCACCAATATACTTACCACCCGGCCGGCCTACTCCCAAGCCCATGCGGAAACAATCGTCACTGTCTGACATCAGCTTAATACAAGTAATGATATCATGCTCTCTATCGTAATAATATTTCCACAAACCATGCTTGCCCATGGCCATGTAGAACAGACCTTCCTCGCCGGCCACACCCCGCACTTCCGTACGGTTGGCGGTGTCAATTTTACCGAAATGAACCGCTGGGAAATCAATAATATGCTCTACCCTTTGATCATTACATTCCTCTATAATCATTTCAAACAAAGACCGTTCCTTGCCCGTGGTACCATAAGCCGCTTTTGCAACGGGCTGCTTCTGATGATAACTGAATCCGCCGTCCGTACTTACATACAACTGACCTTCGCCGCCAAAACCATAAAATAACTTAGAATTTACTCTATCGGAAAATACCTTTAAATATCCCTTCGTCACTTTGCTACCGGTTAAGTCAAATACTTCTACCTGCTTAAAAGTCTTGCCACCGTCTCTGCTGACGATTACCATATCCACCGGCAAAAGTATGCCATCTGCCACAGACCAGACAATATTCTGACCATCCGGTGACATAGCCACCCAACCCGGATTTACGTTAGGGCGTTCAATTGCATGTAACTGCTCTGCAATTTTTCCACCAATATCAAAAGGCATGGGAATACGCTGGAATGTTTTAAAACCGTCTGTGGTACGAACCAAACCTCCCTTGGTAATACCCTTCCAATTACCTCTGGCTGTAATGATTGCCAAATCACTGTTTATATCAGACAAGTCTGCATTAATACAGGTTATGTAACGATTGCCCCCCTCATCATCAAAGGAGTTATCACAGGGCTTATTCAAATCACGGAATGCAAAACCTCCCAAATCTCCTACAATATCCACCAACTGCACATCACCGCTAAGTGGGCCGTACACATTCAAATGTACGGTTTCTTCTATGCCGTCACACCAATCATGATATGCCGGATTCTCTGAAAGCAACGCATCCGTTGTAAACACTCCGGTTCCTGAATTGAACCACAGCTCGTTGGGATTAAAGGGATTGATTTTTACATCACTCTGCCAATGAAGTAAACTAACTCCTGCATTGTACTTGGGCAGCATATAAGAGGTCCTAAAATGCATACCTCCCACTTCCAGTCCGCACAGACTTACCTTCCAAGTGTTACCATAATCCTCCGAAACATAAATCCCCTCCGGATATTCCTTCTCCCTGCAAAGGGTACTACATGCTAAGAGTCCCGGCTTGGATTTGCACGAGCATACACCACCAAAGCCATAATTTAAAAATGCTTCCGTATGTCCTCCATCCCTATCCGGCGTAATATCATCATATCCGGCTATTCTGCCATCTTCAAAATAATAACGGATTACCTTACCACCAATCACATCACCGGTATCACAGCTATAACCCAAATCCACAATATAATTCCAGCGACCGGTAGTATTCAAAATCATGTATAAATACTTGCCATCGTAATCATATCTGGATGCTACCAAACCATTCATCTTGCTATCCGGCACAATGACATTCTCCGGCATCATAAGCTTTTCAAAGCTGACACCTGCGTCATACGATACATACAAGCTGTGCCCGCGCAGGGTATCATCTACTCTGGTAGTATAACCCGCGGTACCTACCACAATCGTCTGCGAATCATTAGAAACCCAAACGCAAGTAGTATACCCCTCCTCCAAAGGAAGTCTTTCCCAAGTATCTCCTCTGTCTGAAGTTTTCCACAAACCACCCAACTGGCTGGCAAAATACAGCACATTACTATCGTTTTTATCCACTACCAAACGATACCCGGTACCTCTGCCACTCATATTACCATGCACAGTCGTTGGCACCGTTTTGTATGTAAACGTCTTACCATAATCCTCTGAAATACTGAATACACCATATCCTCTATCCGTAATACCACTGATGATATACAACCGCTCTGGATACTTATCATCCAAAGCCAATGCAATCGGATAAGTCTCTGCCAAATCCTCATGGGTTACATGATTAATCAGGCTCTGCCATCTCTTTTCCGCTGTGTCAAAACGATAGCTTCCTCCGATATCCGTCCGGGCATACAAAATCCCGGGCTGCGCCTGGTGATAGATTAACCCTGTCACATAGCCGCCACCCGGAATCGGTGCATTTTTATATTTATATTCAATCTGTCTTGTAACCTTCATGCATAGCCCTCCCCTGCAAATATAGCAGAATTTTCACTAATAACATTCTGCCATATTTCAGTGTAAAATACTATGCTCATTTTTACAGATTTTTCAAGGAATTATTAGTGAGATAAGTACAACTTCCCACTAATCTGCAAAGCTTAAATTATCCATCAAATCTCCTGACCAGCTCTCCTTTACTTCTCCGCTTTCCTCCACCTGATAGATATTCATGCGATTCGTAACATATATCCAGCCACTTTCCGCAAAATCCTCTCTGTATATAAGCTCTACCCAACCATTTGTCTCTCCTGCTTCAGTGTCAGGATAATAGCGATAAGGAATTACTTTTTCTCCCTGTGCAAGCACTGTTACCTGGGATGTAAAATCTTTGTCAGTATATACTTGCAATTCCTCACGTACCATTGGACAAAACTCCGTATCCGTCATCCGATATTCATAGCCCTTGAATATATATTCCTCCCGTAACTGCAAATCCAAACTTGCTTCCTCGAAGTTCCCGCTATTTTGCAGTTTCCACATACCTTCCACAAAGCTGGTTTCCAGAATATCTATCCGCTGAGTTGCCAAAATCGTACCATCCCCCGGCACCTGAATCTGAAGTTCACTACGCTCAACGGAGTTCACCAAGGCCTGATAATCATCTTTCGGTTTTAATGCCCAACTGCCCATACTTCCACGAATTGGGCAATCACTGAAGCCTCCGATTTCACGAAGCACTCCTCCCTCATATCGAAACAGTGTAGTATAAGGATCATCACTAGGGCCGTCCTCATACAAACCAATTTCCTTGTATCCATCGTTTACATCCACATCAAAAATATACCAGGTGGCGATATCTGCGCTCTCTGCATAATGACCTAGATTTTCCTGCAAATATTCCTCATCATAAATATAATCATTAATGCGCACTACCGGTAATTCATAATACAAAGTGTTCCAAGCCGGTTTTTCACCATTCTTCATAGGACCACACACAGAACCGAAAGAAACCTGCACCAACTCCTGCATGCCGTCACCGTCCAAATCCACACCAACTGTACTTCCCATAGCTAAGGGTACTACCGTATCCCCCGGAAATTCCACCGAATCACATGCCAGCGGTTCAAGCGATATCAACTCCTCTGCATACGGACCATTTTTGCTATATAACCCCGTAAATTCTGTCACTTTCCACTGACCATTTTCAAAAGCCAACTCCATGTGAAAATAATCTGTCGGGCTTAAAGTTTCGTTCGCTGCTATATTTACACTGATATATTCCTCCGTCGCCGCACAAATGGTCATGTTCTTTATGGTCTCCGGATAGATACCGTCATAAGTATCCTTGCAAGTTTCGTAGGACGCCCGGATAATTTCTTCAACCGCTTGGTTCTCAGGGGAATCCGCCTCACTCTGCTCAGGCTCAGGTGTTACTTCCGGAGCCGCAGTTACTGCCGGTTCCGCAGTCATTTCCGGCTCCAAAGCAGTCTCCGGCAACTGCGTGGCTATAGGTGTCTCAGGAGCTTCTGTAACTACCGGTTTTTGTACTTCCGCACCTTCCTCCACTTGGAGCACTACACAACCGGTAAACAGCATCGTCAATATTGCCAATAATACACCAAACATCCCCTGATAATGTTCCTTCATTCTCTTCTTCATAAATAGCGTCCCTTTCCTAATTACTGCAATCATTCCTACTATGCCCCTCTAAATTAAGTTTATATTTGGCGTTTTTTCTTGTCAATAAAGTGCCCATTTTCTTTTTAAAACCTTAAGAAACGTAAAAATCTGTTATACAAATATTACATTTTTAGTTTACATAACGCAAAGAGTCCATGATGCAAAACCTGCACATGGACTCCTTTTTTAGCTTCTATTAGAATGAATTCTTCTTTACAATGCCGCGCCGGTAAACAAACTCTTTACATGCGCTATCTCTTGCTCGGTAGCCTTCGCAGCAGGCACATAATAAGAATGCTCTCTGGCAATCTGATAAATCTCTTCCTGACTTTGCTCACATGCCGCACGAAGTTGCTTCAAAGTCTGCTTTAACTCTTTGTTTTCGCATTCCGCAATCATAGAACCATACTTTGATAACTCGCCGTTAATTCCGGCCAACACATCTGCTACCATTGTTTTTTCCTGCATCTGCATACCCTTCTCCTCCTTAATTCAAAAACTTCATCAACTGCTGCTTGTTCTCCATAGCGGACTTGGCACCCTTTGCAAAAAACTGCTTAATTTCAGGGTTCTGTGCCTCTGATGCATATTCCTGCAGCTTACAATGACAGGTTTCGAAGCCTCCGATTAAGTGGCGAAGGTTCTGTAATTCTACTTCTGATAAATTGCTCATAACCATTCCTCCATTCTGCTATCCCTTTTTACACGTAAGAAATTCATGATTCCCACGCTAAGAATATTATGTGCCGGAATGCTTTTGAGCATACTCTTTTATTTTTCCAATTTTTAATTAAAATATTACAAAATTTATATGAGTGGAGCAAAAATTTGTATAGCAATTACTGTCAAAATACCGGTGACCACAATGGACAGACTGCTCATCGCACCTTCTATCTCACCGATTTCCATCGCCTTGGTAGTGCCTAAAGCATGAGCAGAGGTTCCAATAGCCAATCCCTTGGCAATTGGCTCCTCAATCTTCATCCACTTCAGCCAAATTTCCGCTATGACATTACCAAGAATACCGGTAATACATATGGATACAATAGTGATCGTCACAATACCGCCCATCTTTTCGGAAACACCCATACCAATAGCTGTGGTAATGGATTTGGGTAAAAGTGTCACATACTGCTCATGGGTAAGTCCAAATACCAGACTCATGAGCCAGATACTCACCATGGTAGTTAATACACCTGCCGTAATACCTCCGAAAATCGCCAACGGATACTTTTTCAAAAGCTCCAACTGCCTGTAAAGAGGAATCGCCAGACAAACCGTGGCCGGCGTCAACAAAAAGCTGATAGGTTGCACTGCCGCCTTATACACTGCATAGTCTATATCCAAAATCAGCAAAACAGCAATAATGCATACTGATGCTATCAGCAAAGGGTTTGCCAACGACCATTTTGTCTTTCTCTTAATTACTAAACCGATTTCATAACAAACTAAGGTCAACACTACCGCAAAGTAGACTGAACCGGTTAACATCTCTTTCATAGTTACGTTCCTTTATTTCTTCAACACTCTTTGGCACCACACCAAGTTTGACTTCCTATGTCTTTACTTAGCCAGCTCTGTCGGTTCAAATCGCAGACGAAGCTTAGGAAGCTTTTCGATTTTGGTGTAGCTATTGTACAAGCCGTCTTCGGTGGAAATATCGTTTTCACCGGTAGCAGGCGGTGCAAAAATCTTCAAGGTTAAGTCGCAAGGACCATCAAGAGGCTTCTTAAAGAAAGCGCTCATTAAGTCAATTGTTTTTGCCTTTGGAGATTTGTAGAACCATGTACCATTGATTTCTAACATCAAATTGGAGTCGTCCTCAAATACTACTTCACAGAAATGAGGATTGCTTTCAAAATGAATCGGCATCGCAATACCTTCTGCATCTTCAGCTCCACCCCAACGAAGAGTAAGCGGAAGCTTCACTTCTTCTCCAATAGTCATTGCTGGCTGGAAGTAGTCATCATGGATAATTTCTTTGTAAGTCTCCAAAATGGGTTGTCCAATACCCACCTCCGAATTGTTAGGATCTTCAATTTCAAGACCTAAACGACCTCTGTCACGGAACTGGTACATAGAAAAACTGGTAAACCATGTAGCATTCTCTTCCTTTAAAATATCACAGAACTCCTTAACCATAGCTGCCTGTTCAAAAGGACCTGTCACGTCACCATCGGCATTTACTTCACTCATCATCATGGGCTTTTTCACACCACCGCAAAGTTCTGAAAAACGCTGGTAACTTTTCTTAGTATACTCATAAATTTCCCGAATATTACCTCTGCTATGGGTACTGCCGCCTCGCTCTGCCACGTCATAAGGCCATCCCCAATGCAATGCAAAATACTTGTCGATGGACCACATATCCGTACAACGTACTGCTTCTGCAAATTCTTCTTCTTTTTCAATTTTATTTGTGTCGCCTTCCACGCCTCCGGTACAAAGGATAGTCTGTACATTTGGTGCATGTTCTTTGATAATACGATGTGCACGGCAGTAAAAATCAGCTACTTCCTGATAAGTACAACGCTTATTAAAGCTGAACCAATTGCCCGTTGCCTCATGATTGATTCGAAGCATCAAACGGCCAAAAGGCTTTAAATCTTTCGCAATTGCAATTAAATGCTCATCTGAAACGTGAGGATCGATGGTTAAGGTAAGCGTAACGTCTTGACCATGCTGACGGATTTCTCTCATGTAATTGAAAGGTTCGCCTTCGGTGCTACCACCCAGTCCACCCTTGTAGGTAAAGTAATCATCATATGGATAGTCCCACGCAAAAGATACATTAGGGTCAGCATGTACTACACTTGCTCTACCCGGCCATCCCTCATCTAAGGGATAATAACAATACATTAATGAAATACTTCTGTGTGGTCTGCCCAAGGTATGTAAAATATAGTCCTGATTCACATATTCTCCTCGCTCGGAGCCATCTCCCAAATCCACCGCACATTTTGCTTTGCCCATGTGAAGGGCGTACACTTTGTTTTCGCTCATTCCTTTTTCCTCCATTCAAAAGTTTAATATCTATTCTGAGCCCTCATTCGTAACATCATCTTTGCGAAGCCGGACTTTGCTTCATCAGTCGCGTTCCTTCGTCTTCTTCCTTCGAATAATGGCCTGGGTTACCCAACCGGTCACTGTCATAATTAATAATGTGGTGACTACAGAAATTACTACCAGAGGTACTACCATCTGCTTCATTTCCTCCACACTTGCCATAATTCCCACCGTAGGCGGTATAAACATAACCGCTAAATTATCTGTCAGAAAGTCAGATACCCCTTCCACTTCCTTCAGCGGAATTATTTTTGTATATAATGCAATCAGCATTAACACTAAACCATACATGCTCGCTGCAATGGGCAAAGGAATCAAATACTCCATTACCTCTGCAATCAGGCAAATTACTAAAATAATACAAATTTGCTTAATATACTTTACCATTTCTTTTCCTCGTTACATCTGGTGACGTACCACCGCATACTCATCATCTGCACTGTAATAGGGACACTCCCACTGGCTGCCGGATAAAAAACGATACATTTCATCCTCGTCCAAATTTACCATACAACAATAACACTCATAATCTTCATCATATACATAATTTGCGCAAGAATCACAACTTGTATTCGCCATTTTATACACTCCTTTATATCTGTCTATATCTCAAAAAATGTTTCCGATAACATCCACATACCACAACGATTTTAATTAAGCATACCATTCCATGAAATTTATCGCAATCTATTCTTTTTCATACCCTACCTATATAATTTCTAAAAGATTTCGTCCTTTTCAAAAAGTATTCTTAAAAGTTGGTAATGCAATGTCATTTCTGTTCAACTATAGTAAAGGCTGAAAGCTTCTGTCATCTTTAATATCAAGAAATCCGATACACATCATCTCCATAGAACATAATTTCATCTGTTTTTTGGGTTTGTTTTAACACCAAAATAACATTGTATACATCCGGAAATGGAGATACTATTCCCATACATGCCATTCCAAACATCAACCCATTAAACACAGTTTCCTGAGGAGACGATAATATAAACAACACCAAAGGTATAATCCCAAGCAAAAAAGGTAATAAACACATAAATATAAAACGATTTCTTTTTAACGGATAAGATGCCAATGCTACAAATACCATTTTACCTTTCAATTTCCCAATCGTTACATTTGCTTTTTTAGGATAAACTATCGCATGCAACCATTCATGTATTGTGATTAGTAAAAAACCTAGAAATAAACCGACTAATATCATTGGTGGAAAAATAACCATAGATTTGCTCATAAATGTCTTAATAAATATTGTCAAAAACATAATCAGACATAATACTATCGCAATAGGCGCTGATTTCTTCATCATATCTTCTGTTGTAACAGGCGCATCAAGCTTCTCCGCAGTCGCAGGAAGTTCTCCACATTGGTATTTGCTTATATTATCAATTGTTTTCACATATTTTATCAATTCACTTCACTCCATAAAATTCTATGTTGCTGTTCCCTACGAATTGGAAGTTGTTAAGAGTTTTCTATGATTCATTATCTAATTCACTATTTTAAAATGCACTTTGGGTAAAAATAAGCTATTAGATATTTTAATACCCACAAAAACACAAATCTCCGGGTATAAAATTCGAAATCCCTTTGTATATACCCAAACACTCTTTAAAACTCTTTATAAATTGTCATTTTCAGCTACTATTTGGGTACTAAACCTCCAAAAAAGCGTTCATATACCCAATTCCAAAATCCAGACATTTCGCGCCTGCTGTGCTCTGCACCTTTGAATATATACCCTTCTCATCAGCAACACGATTCCGAGAATAGATAAAGATTTCATTCTTTTTTACAAATTTAACTCACTCGCAAAAACCTCTGTCCACGCCGGTACAAAGCCTGCTTTCAGTCCCACCGTTTGCGAAATTGTATGGGATTCGCTGGTACCGTAAAAAGGCACTTTCCCTCTGCGCAGGATTTCTTCTTTTAACGTCCGGACTAGTTCATGACCTAATCCCTGTCCGGCATACTCCTTGTCTACATTGATACCGACTTGCCATAAGTATACTCCATCACTACTGGCACCTGCCATACCAAGCATATGCGATTGGTCGAAATCCTTACCTTGCTGCGCTTGCTTTTTCCACTCATCCTTTTGCTTCGCCACCGCCAACACGTCGGGAGTTCCTTCCCAAAAGCAAATCGCACTGGTGAATCGGTTATTTTCTTTAAATCGCAGGATTTCCTCCTGTTCGAACCAGACATACTGTCCCGCCGACTGCTTTACAGAGCTATTAGCCGCCTCACTCTCCGGCAAGAAAAACACATGAGTATCCTGAATCTGATATCCAAACTCCTTCAGCTTTTCATCCAGCTTCCGCAAATTTTGAAAGTCACAAAACCACTCCGACGAACATTTTTCATACTGTTCTACTACCCAATCATAAATCTTTTCATCACAACAAATAAACAATTGCCCCAAACAAATAATTGCTCGAAAAAATCCGCTACGCCCTGCATAAATGCGGGCACCCTCCTGTTTCCGGGCATTCTCCCATGCAGCCTTATTACCCACGGCACTTGACCCATTCTTACAAATAAAGCTTGTCCGTTCTCTATTCTCACAATACTCCTGCCATGACAGCCCCACATCCAAACAAAACTGCTTCCTGGCCGTCTCCAGGCACTCTTTATCTAAAATCAGACTGTTTCCAAACACCTTCATTTATTTACCTCTGTCTTTACTACTTCGCCATAATCTCCCTATCTACTTCCGGATATAAATTCATAAGCTGAACCGTAAACGTTTTTCCTTCTAGCTTTACATACACTACCGCCGGACCATCTGCAGAGTAAAAAGCATCCTTCAAATCAGAAAAATCTGAAATACCCAAGCAACTAGCAACACCTTCCTGAAACTCTCCTTCCGGAGTTCCCCAATCGGTAATGTCTACACCAGCCTCCATGCTACGCTTAATGTCTTCCCAGTTTTCGTCATTTGCAAGGACTGCCGGATCCATACTGAAAACCTCGAATGCATCACATATATAACCTATCAGCTTTTGGTCCTCACTCATCCGGGTTTTGAACACATATTCAGACATACTATGTGCCATACCCTTTAAAAACAAACAAGCCCCCACCAGCACCGCTATTGCAACCACACCACTAAATCCATTCATTCGATTTTTGCGGACTGCATCGATTTCCACATCATCCTTAAACTTCTGCGTGTTCATTTGATTACGGAAAAATAACACCGGAAATATCCAAAACGCATCTGCAATCAATAGCAAAACAAATAAAACTACTGTTTCCTCTCCCATGAAATCCCACTTGTACAGAAAGTAGCAGGAACAACCTATCATTACCACTGCCATCAACACACACACAATCGCCAGGCATTTGCTAGTCGGACTGTACGCCATTGTATTCCTTTCCATACTATATCGGGGTACTTGTTCCAACATACACTCATAGGCACGTTTATCTTCCGGAACCTCATAGTCATATTTCTCCAGCCTCTTTAGATAGAATACTCCTGCCAGCAAGCGGTAAACAAACCAAATAAGGAATACACCACCCATTAATAGACTTGACATCGCCATAATTATCGTGACCCTGCCCAACGTACTGTTTCCTTGGAACTCTATACCAATGTACATAAGAAAAAACGACACACAAAAAACAATGCCCGTAACTGCAACTGCTATAGACCAGACTTTTACCGAACGCTTGTCGTACTTTATATATGTTGCCGTTTGCGAATTATATCTGGTCATATAAGCCTTCCTATCCTGACTTTGCTTCGAATTATTCATCAAAATTGTAATTAGAAACACCAGTAATAACAGATTAATTATCATATGTATCTCCTACTTTTCAAAAACAAACGTACCAATCTCATATGGATGGTCCAAATACAAAATTTCCTTTGCCTCCGTACGATATTTCAAAATATTCAGACAAATCAGCATGTCTCCGCCACCGCCGGCAATCATTACCACTCCAAACAAAAGCAATAATGGAATCCCCAGCACGATTCCCAGCACTGCCGATAAAATACCTAAAACCATGGTAGGCATTAGTGCAGCCAGTAACATAGGCGCTTTTTTCATAGGTTCCCTGCAAGTACAATAGGGCGTCAAATACTGCCAAATCACGCCAAACTCCACAGACTTCCAGCCATCCTTAGTAAAAAGCGACCAGGTTAGACCATGAATCAATTCATGCACCACAATTCCCACAAGCATCGACACAATAAACAATACCTCATTATAATCCTGCGCCAACGGGTTTCCATGTAACAGCGCATACGGAACAATCACTGCCAACAAAAAGGGGGCTGCTACCACCAAAGCCAACATATTTGCCTGCACTGCTCCCAGCTTCAGTTCCACTGTTTTATATCCCTGCTCCTGCATTTTTGCATTTAAAACTTCAAATGCTTGTTTTCTACGCGCCTCCGCCTTTGACAGCTTTCGCTCTTTTTGACTCATCCTTCTCCTCCATCCTCATAACATGAATCCTTAAATGACTCTATCTTCATGGTAATTGTTCTCACACACCCATCACTCTACATGCAAATACTGGTAAATCTCCCGCTTGCCAACGCCTCGATCCTTGGCCACCTGCTTCATGGCAGCCTTCTCATCCATGCCCTGTGCCTCATAGTGAGCCATATGTTCCTCTATGCTCATATCTTCCCAGGAAGCAATCTCTTCCTTACGCTTTTCCTCCAGGCTCTTGCCTTCCAAAACAAGCACATACTCCCCTCGGGGTTCCTCTGTTTTATAGTACTCCAGCGCCTGCTCTAATGTCGTTGGAAAAATAGTTTCAAATTTCTTGGTCAGTTCCCTGCAAAGGGTTATTTTACGTTCCCCTAATGCACCATACAGCTCCTCTAAAGTTCTCACTAAATGGTGGGGTGCCTCGTACAAAATCATGGTGCGGCTTTCGCTTTGCAGCTCCTTTAGGACTGCTGCCTTTTCCTTCTTATCTGCCGGCAAAAAGCCTTCAAAACAAAACCGTCTGGTACTAAGCCCCGATAAAGTCAACGCTGTAATGCACGCTGCCGGTCCCGGCAGGCTGGTTACCGTAATGCCCTGCTCGTGACACATTTTCACCAATACCTCTCCCGGATCCGAAATGGCTGGCGTTCCGGCATCCGTAATCAGGGCAATATTTTGCCCATTCTGCATCTGCCCGATTAACTGATGGGCCTTCTCCACCTTATTATACTCATGATAGCTGGTCATGGGCGTATGTATATCAAAGTGATTGAGCAGTTTAATACTGTTACGGGTATCCTCCGCTGCAATCACATCCACCATATTCAAAGTCTCCACCACTCGGGGTGTCATATCCCCTAAGTTACCGATAGGTGTTGCACACAAATACAATTTTCCTGCCATGATTATTCCTTTCCGTTCTTACATCTCTCATTATCTCTTGTCCATCCTGCCACTACAACCTTCTCGATTCCTGCACTCTTTCATAATCCTCCACATTCATATGAAACTTAACGCACGGATCCGGCATGTCCGGGACAAATCCTGTAGCCTTATAGATAGACTGTGCACGCAGATTTGCCTCCTTAGTTCCCAAGCAGAGACATTTTGTTCCCCATACCTCAAACGCAAGCTTCTGCGCTAGGTATAAAGCCTCCTTGCCATAGCCCTTGCCCTTCTCCATAATAGCAATGCGCTTCAATTGAAGGCGTTCCTCTTTATTCATCATATCACAAAAAATAATAAAACCAATGGAAGTTCCGTCTTTCTTTTCCAAAATTGTCTGCAAGAAGTTACCATCTCCAAACTTCGCAATTCTCCAGCCCAACGGCCAATTGGCTACCCAGGGAGAATTGTCCGCATCCTTCTCCACACGGCTCATAAACTCCGCATCTTCTATACAAGCCTTTCGAAGAACCAGCCTCTCCCCTTCTATGAGAACCTTGCACTCTTTATCATCCTTCTTAATACCATTCAGAAAATCTTTGGAATAAAACTTCTCAAATTCAGCCAACTCCTCCGGTAAACTTGCAGAATCCTTCTTGTACATTTCTAAAAAAGAATAATATGCATCCTTGTAACGCTGATTTTCCGACAATATTAACGCTAATTCCTCGTTCATTTTTTCCTCCACCGCCCTCAATATCAATAATCCAATCAAACCACACCTTTACTTCCTCTGCGGTAACCTTCTATACCTTGCATATGTAGTTTGCTTAACTGACTTCTTCGGGCATTGTCTACCCATAGCACACTCTACGCATCCTCGTGGGTAGACATTTCCATAAAATTCTTCCACTTTGTCTACCCATGACACACTCCACGCGTCCCTTTGGGTAGACATTTCCTGGAATTTCTCCTACTTTGTCTACCCATGGTGCATTCCACGCATTCCCTTGGGTAGACATGTCCTCAAAATCTCCCTCTAATACCCATAAATATCATAAATCTCCGGCATATATACTCCCGGTTCCTTGTATACAATCAAGGGTTTCTCTACCGTCATGCGCGACTTTCCGCCACGGGTGGCCTCTATGAGTACCATATTAGGTTCCTTATCTATGTAGGGGTATACTAATTGCATCCTCTTGGGTTCCAGTTTATACTGCACCAGCGTAGTCATAATCTCTGCCAGACGAAATGGTCTGTGCACCATAAAAAAATGTCCTCCCGGCTTCAGTAGTTTCGCAGTCTGCGAGATTACATCCTCCAGAGTGCAAAGCACCTCATGTCGCGCAATGGCCTTGGGGGCATCCGGGTTGGTCAGACCGTGCTGACCAATCATATAGGGTGGATTGCAGGTAATAATATCAAAAGAAGCAGACTTGAATATCCTGTCTGCTTCCTTAATATCGCCTGTTACAATATCAATTTTTTCAGAAAGTCCGTTCAGTGCCACACTACGCCTTGCCATATCTGCACTTTCCTCCTGGATTTCCAAACCGGTCAAATGTGCAGCCTCTGTTTTTGCCTCCATTAGAATCGGTATGATGCCGGTTCCCGTGCCCATGTCCAAAACCATGTCACCCTTCTTCGCCTTGGCAAAGCCAGACAAAAGCACTGCGTCCATACCGAAACAAAACTTTTCAGGATTCTGAATAATCTGATACCCATTCCTCTGCAATTCATCCAAACGTTCTTTGTCCTTCAGATTAATTGTCATCGAGTTTTGATTTTCCTTCCTGTTTTTCTAAACGCTCCAATTCACGCATTTCTTCCTTGGATAATTCTACTTTCTCTTTTTTGTGACGCTTCTTGAAACGAAGCTTGCTTGCCTCATATTCACGAATTTCTTTTTCGTCACCATTTTCAATTACTACCTTAACCAACTGGCGAAGTACGTTCACGCTCTGCACCTCACCCTTAAAACCATCATCAGTGGTTACATAATCACCAATGCCAGGCAGCTTACGATTCAGCTCTTCGTATGTTTCCTCTTCATGCTTCAAACAACACATCAAACGACCGCACACACCGGAAATCTTGGTCGGATTCAAGGACAGGTTCTGCTCTTTCGCCATTTTAATAGACACCGGTATGAAATCGGACAAATGTGTATGGCAACAAAGAGGCCTGCCACAAATACCGATACCACCCACGATTTTGGTCTCATCTCTCACACCAATCTGACGAAGCTCAATACGTGTCTTAAACACTGCTGCCAAATCCTTTACCAACTCGCGGAAGTCAATACGACCATCCGCCGTAAAATAAAACAGCACTTTATTATTGTCAAAAGTATATTCTGCATCAATCAGCTTCATTTCCAAGCCATGCTTGCGAATCTTCTCTAAGCAGATTTTGTATGCTTCTTTTTCCTTCTCCTTGTTGGCAGCCTCCTGCTCTACGTCACGCTGGTTTGCAATACGAAGCACCGGCTTCAAAGGCTGGATTACCTTGTCATCCTCCACATCCTTCATATCGCTTACCGCTGTACCAAACTCAATACCTCTGGCGGTCTCTACAATTACATTATCGCCTTTTTTGATATTATATTTGCCCGGATCAAAGAAATAAATCTTACCTGCTGTCCGAAAACGAATTCCAACTACTTTAATCATAATACTCTCCAATCTATCACCACAAAATTTCTACGAACACCCTACCGGATAGCTTGTCATCACTTCAAGGTGTTCTTACGACTTTTTCAGTATAACATAGTTTTCAGATTCTGCAAAGCGAAAAAGTTGGGAACGCGGTGACCTTAAAGGAATTTTAAAAACTTCATAAAATTATTTCTCCCACTCCCCAATCTCGCCAAGTTTCTCACTGATACCAAAATACTGATATGGTGCATAAATGACCGGTTTTATTTTTGTCAAATCAATCCTCTCCATATCCATCTCTTCATATTCCTTGTCAATTTGAATATTTTTGATTTCGGCCAGAAACAGATGCGCGCCATCCAACTCCAACACTTTTGTTACCTCACACTCATATACCCAATGACACTCATGAATCACTGGTACATCCACTTCTCTTCCCCACTCATATGAATAGTGTAACTGATTCTTTTCACCATCCACGCCATTCGTATTACCGAAATAGTCCGCGAGCCACAAGGTATCCTCCGTCACCATATGCGCCGAAAACTTACCCTCCCTCAGAATATTCGTCTTCGTTTGCTTACTTCCACCAATGCCCATCATTAGATGCGGTGTTTTATCAAATGCAAAACCAATCCATGTAATCACACAAAAGTTCGGTGTACCATTCTCATTTTTCGTTCCGATAATATACATGGGTTGAGGACTAAATACCCAATCCGGTTTTATACTTATTTTTTCTATCTTTTCCATAGCTTGCCTACTCCTATTCTCACGTTTCCTACCAGATACTTCTTTACCGTCCACATTTCACTGCTTGTTTTTCATTAACCTTCACAATTGCTACTTACTTGGAAAAATCAATATGGTACCGTTTCCCACGAGAAAACAATACCCCCTCTGTCAGTTCCACCCTCAATATGCAAGTATTCTCATCCGTAAAATTATTGTGTCCGTTATCAATCCACTTCGCAAATACCTCACGTAGCTTCTTCGCCATCTCTGCGTTTTCCGGCTTTCCAAAATACCCTAAATTTATCCCTTTTCCCTGCGCAGTAAACCAATCCCCCGCAATAGACACGGTGGAATTTTTCTCAATCTGCTTCATCTTATCCGACAACCTATAGGTTATGATATAAAAAGCATTCTCTTCATAATAAGCATTTACATATCGCACATACGGAATATTTTCACATGTGGTAGCTAATGCAATGATACTGTCCTTGCCAAAGCGTTCATTCATAATCTGTTCTGCCTCTTTTGTTAATTTAATCATAAAAATCCTCACGTCTTCCGTATGCTTTCTAATACAACTTTAACTCCTCTATTACAACCTTAAGTATTACCAAAGATGCCTCCTCTTCCCCCACATATTCCTGCCGAATCATAGGGTACATTTCCGCCATCTCCTCTTTAATTTTTACTGAATTGTCCACCTGCATTTTACCGGTAATACGAATCCATTTACGACTACTTAAGCTGTAGCTTGCCAACTCTACCTGTGGATTCTTCAGCAACTCCTGATAGACATTTTTACGCTTATCTGTAGCAATATATAACCCTGTATCATTACCGTAAATCATCCCCATAGGGCGAAGCTTCGGTTGCTTGTCCACACAAGTCGCCAAAAAGAAATAGCCACATTCTCTGATAAATTTACAGGCTTCCTTTGTAGAAAATGTCGCCGTCTGTTCCACTATATCGGGAATACTATTGTCCAACAAATAATCAATACTACAATCCAAAAGCTTTCCCAACTCAATCAGCTTCTCCGTTTCCGGAAAAGCTACACCCATCTCCCAACGAGATACGGACTGCCTTGCTACACCTAATATTTCCGCCAACTGCTCCTGCGTCAGATTCTTTTTCTTACGAAGATTCGCTATTTTTTCTCCTGTAGTCATATGATACCTCTGCTTTTTATTATACTTGGTAAATGCTTCTTTATTTCTGATAATATGGACAAATTGATAGTTGTTGAGATTTTCTATAATTCATTATCTAATCCGTTTTTATAAAATGCTCTTTGGGTATAAATATGCTATTATGTATCAAAATACCCATAAAAACAAAAATCTTTGGGTATAAAATATGAAATTCCTTTATATATACCCAAACGCTCTTTAAAACACTTATAAATTGTCATTTTCAGCTACTATTTGGGTATTAAACCTCTAAAAATGTTCATTATACCCAATATATAGATTTTCCTCCAAAATCCACCTACTTCGCGTCTGTCTTGCTTCACACTTTTGTTTTTTCGGTATCACGCAAAAAATAAATACTCACTTCGTTCGTGCTCCCTTTTTCTTTGAGTGCAATAAATCTCAATTTATCAATATACTTATCTATTTTAACACCTTACCACGCACATCTTAATTGTACTACAGGCTCCCCACAAATAAAACCTCTTTACAAGTGCACTTTGTAACATTTTAAGTGCATTTACTCTTCTTGGGACAGATAAACGCAACGTTGATTGTACTTTTAGCCGATATACATTACAATGTTTATAACCAAAACACTATTTGGAGGATATTTTATGGATGCTGCAAAATTAGGAGCTTTTATTGCGCAGTTAAGAAAAGAAGCAAACATGACGCAAGCTGAACTTGCCGGGAAACTGAATGTTACGGTGCAGGCAGTCAGCAAGTGGGAGCGTGGCAAGGGACTACCGGATATTAACACTTTAGAGCCTCTGGCCGATGTCCTTGGCGTCAGTATTATTGAAATCATGAAGGCACAGCATGTGGAAACCACCATTCCTCAAGAAGAGATGAACTCTGCCACAAAAGACGTTTTCTCTTTTGTTAAAATCATGAAAAAAATACAGACAAAGAAAATCATGTTGAGGAGCTTGATAGCCGTCATCCTCTTAATCGTCTGTCTCTGGATTGGTTGGCAGGTTTATGAATATTATAATCCCTATTTGGAAATCATCTGTGCAACCGCCCATGACGATAATATATATCACTCCGCACCTCATGTTCTTATTATAGATAAGTCCCTTCTGGGAGTTTCGGAAGAAATCAAAGGACAACTGCGGGAATGGCACGTTGCCACTACCGACATGGAAATCGCTATAGGCAACAAATATGAGAAGCCTCTGGCAGTCATCAATGAATTTGAGATAAAAAACAATAAAACCTATGTTTATTACAAAGGTTTCGGCACATCCAGAACAACCGGAAACTTGGAAGCCATCAACGAAACAATTGTATTTGATTTCATTCTGACCGAAAATTTGCCTTAATACGAAAGCAAAAACACCATTCCCCATGCCTCAAATAAAAGGAGACCTGATTTAATACAATCATCAGGTCTCTTCTCGTTATTTCCTACCCTATTCAAACTTCGGTAACTCATCTCTGGTAATCATCTCTTCGCTGTTGTATACCTTCTCCATCATCTCAAAAGAGGTAACCGCATCTGCTACCACCACTTGTTTCATATGTTGTAATCTTCATTTCAAAAGGTTCTAATGTAATATCTTCTCCACCATATACAAACTGCTGCACTTTGTCTGTATTATTAAAGAGGAACTGTACCTCTCTGCCGCCTCCTATACGGGTAGTAAGCTCTACATTGTCCGGCAGACCTTCCACATAGGTCACCTGTGCCATATCCAAAATATCCTTAACCAACTTATAATACAGCTTCTTCTCACCCACGGTTCCAATGTAATATGCCTTACCTTCCCCATAAGTATTACAGGTTACCGCTGCCTTTCCTTTATAATACTCGCTGTCATAATAAGCAATCGTCTCCGCAGACTCTGGCACCAAAATATCACACCACTGCTTGCAATCATATACGCTTCCATCACCTAAACGTAGCTTCGCCTTGTCATAACCGATAGGATTATACTCTTCTACATAAGCACCTACTAATTCTTGATACACAGTAGGAAGCAGCTCCATAATACAATTATTATTTTCATCCTTCACACCGCTTCGGTTGGTCAGAATCACCGTACCGCCTTTTTCTGCAAATTTATACAAACGCTCTGCCACACCTTCTGTCGTTATATACATCTGAGGTGCCACTACGATTTTGTAAGAAGAAATATCCTCATGTTCCCCAATAATATCCACATTCAGTCCATACTTGGTAAAGGCGGCATGCAAAAGCATAATTTGCTCATAATAGTACATTCCACCCGTCTGGGGCTGAATTTTAAAGGACCACTCATTATCTGCCGAGTAAAGAATAGCTACTTTCGAACATACTTCTGTATCCTGCAAATCCCTCAATGTCTCGGCTTCTTTGCAAAGCTGTGCAAACTCTTCAAATCGTCTGCCCGGTACATTGGAATGGTCAAGTAAACCATGCCAGAACATTTCCGCACCGCTTACCGCACTTCTCCAACGGAAGTGTACCACTGTGTCCGCACCATGAGCAAACGCTTGCAGCGAATACCCCTTTATCATACCGGGCGAAGGCATTCTGGACATAGGCGACCAACATCCCATGCCACCGCTCAATTCCTCCATAATCCAGAATTTTCTACGCTTAATACCACGCATTAAATCCAAATGAAAAGCATGGGTATAGCATTCCTCCGGATTGTCAGGAATTCTGGAGGTAGGATAATTATCATAGGAAACAAAGTCCAAATCCTCAAATTCCTTATAAAAGTCCGGCATATTTTCGCAGAACCAAGTATTTGTAGTAATCTGTGCACCGGGGTGGTTACGGCGGATAATTTCCTTCTGCCTGTCTACAAACTTAATCACACTATCCGAAGCATAACGATTAAAATCTAACATAAAAGCAGGATTTAACCACGCATGAGGATAACTGCCGTAAGGCGGCTTAATCTGATCCCAGGAAGAATACTCCCCACTCCACACATTGTTACCATATGCCTCATTTAATTTTTCTAAAGTACCGTACTTTTCCTTCAGCCAATTACGAAACTGCCCAATACAATGTTCGCAGAAGCAGAAGTTTGCTTCCAGTTCATTGTCAATCTGCCATGCAATAACTGACTTATTGTTTGCATATCGTTTCGTCATTACCTCTACAATACGGTCTGCATATTTCAAAAAATCCGGATTATTATAGCATCTGTGTCCACGAATTCCTGTAGCAATCTTGTGACCATCCCGTCCGGTTTGCACCGCTTCAGGATACTCTTCATACAACCACAAGGGCGGACAACTGGTAGGTGTACAAAGTACCACATCTATATCTCTTTGCGCAAATATGTCCACAATCTCATCCAACCATGTGAAGTCGAATTCACCCTCTTTGGGCTCCATCTTACACCAGGCAAACTCCGCCATTCGTACAATCTTCACACCTGTTTCCTTCATCAAATCCGCGTCCGCTACCCAAAGGGACTTGTCCCAATGCTCCGGATAATAATCCACACCGATTCTCATATGCTTCCTCCTTAAACCATGGTGGCGTGCAGAAATATATTTCTACACGCCATCCTTATTTTGCTTAGCCGTTCTCCTGAATTTCCAACAATAACAATTCCATGGCCAAGTCAAAATTTACATTAGCATCCAAACGCTTCTTTGCAGTATCTAAAGCACGAATTACTCTCTCAATTCCTTCATAACTGCTTCTGCCTGCCACCTTACGAATGGCCTGGATTTCTTCACGGAATACCAGATGATTTACATCCGCTGTTGCCTTAAAAAGTAATGCATCCCGATACCAAATGGACATAATATCCAGATAATCGTTAATTTCCAACTTGTATTCATTAATCTTTTTAATGGCCGCTACGATTTCCTGAATCTCCATATCCTTAATATATTTTAACAAGGACAATGCCTCTGATTTCACATTTTCAAACTCCTCAGAAGCTGCCAGGAGTTTCGCTTTCCCTACATTACCTCGTGCAAATGCCACACAGACATCCGCCTTGTAATCCGGAATCTGCAACTCTTCCATTAAGAATTTCTTTACCTGCTCATCACGCACCGGCTTCATATTCAGCACTACACATCTGCTGAGAATGGTTGGTAGCAAGGTATTTACATTAGACACCAAAAGCATAATCACTGCATATGCCGGCGGCTCCTCTAGGGTCTTTAAAATCGCATTCTGTGCCTGAGGCGTCATTTTCTCCGCCTCGTTTATTATGTAAATCTTATGTTTACTACTGTAGGGTTTGATTGCCACATCATTATTTACCTGCGCACGGATATCGTCTACGCTGATGGTATTCGGCTTTTCATGACTCACATAAATAATGTCCGGCTGATTCTTGGACACCGCCTGTTTACAGGAGCGGCACTCATTACAAGGCTCTGCACCTCCCTGTTCACACTGCAAGGTCATAGCAAACACCTTGGCAATAAATTCTTTACCGGAAGACTTTTCACCATTCAAAATATAGGCATGGGACACCTTACCGGTAGAAATGGCATTCTGTAAATGCTCCTTTATCTGCTCTTGTCCTATGATGTTTTGAAATCCTACCATATCCGTCCTCCTGTTCTGTATAGCTATTGCCTTGTTACCGGCACACTGTAGCCATCATTGTTTCATACTGTCTGCATAAATTTATGTAAATATATCCAGTAACAATCCACGAATCTCTCCGATTTTGGAAAGTATCGCCAGATTGTCCTTCTCCTCTTTCATTAACTCCTGGGTCAGTGCATCCAAATTCTCGTCAATCAAACGAATGATACCATATACACGATGCCTGCCTCGCCTATCTAAAAAATTCTCTCTGGAAAAGGCATGGGATCTGCCTACCACTTCGTTCAAAAACTCCTTTACCAGTCCCCGATAATGCTTCATATCCCGCAAATCCTTTTTCTTGGAAATCTTATCACCTTCCATAGTGATGGCTTCCATAAGAGCTTGCAGTCTGGCTTGCAACTCAGACTCTTGAATTTGGCTGGTTAATGTAAACTTAAAGTTCGCCTCGGTCTGTGCGGTCTGTGTCACATGCTCTACCTGTGGTGCACTACTTATCTGATTCACTTTAATATCCATGGCACAGACCTCCTTTCCCCATAAACTCATCCTTGCACTAATGCAAGAACGTCCGCAACTTCTTCTATCACCAAATCATTTTGACTACTGAATTATATATCGACATTTTCCTGAATATATGTAACAATTTCCCTCAAGCAATCCTCAAGGGAATTATTGTAAAAAATTTTGCCAATTTCTGCCTGGGCTATTTTTTCCGGGCTGAAATCCTTACTGTCTGCCAGAAAACGACGACACATTTCTTCGTATTTAGGATGCTTCTGTGTTTTTTCCCGGTCTAAAGCCCTTTGCAAACGTACACCATCATCCACTTCCACCAGCACAGGTAATACCTGTTCTTTGCTAAAATAGTCCCGGATTTGTGTATATGCTTCCAATGTCCCGATAACACAATAGCTGTTTTTACTTAAATCAATAGAAGCATCTGCCACTGTAAAATATCGCCACAGCCCATGCACTGTGTTGTAAGCTCTGTCCTCAATAATTTTACCTGCCTCCAAAAGTTGTTGAAAGCCTTCCTCGTCCGTAAAATGATACTCCACACCTTCGCTTTCGCCTTCACGGATCGGTCTGGTTGTATAGGGTACAATGGTTTTTAACTCCAAATCGTCCCGCTCTAAAAGCCTTTTAAAAATTGTGTCCTTTCCGGAAGAGCTTTTCCCCATCAGGCAGATAATTTTACCCATAAATTATTTTACCTCAAGTACTCGAATCATATTGGTTTTACCGGCAACGCCTAATGGCAAACCGGCAGTAATCACTACGGTGTCTCCACTCTTAACATAGCCCGCCTTCTTTGCCTCTTCTGCTGCATGCACGAAAAGAACATCTGCAGAATACTCGTTATCAATAGCAAGGGGCTTCACACCGTATAATAAATTCATCTGACGACAAACCTGTGGCTGTGTACTGCAACCGATAATCTGGCAATCCGGCTTGTATCTTGCTACCATTTCCGCAGTAAATCCAGATAAGGTAACCGTAATAATTGCAGCTGCATTTAAATCCATAGCCACACTACAAGTTGCAAAAGAAATAGCCGTAGTCGTATCTCCATGACCATCCACACCAAAACGATACATTCTGGCACGATAATCAATATCCTTCTCTGCACATTCTGCAATTCTTGCCATTGTAGTCACTGCTTCAATAGGATACAAACCTGCTGCCGTTTCTCCGGAAAGCATAATAGCGGTAGTACCATCATAAATCGCATTGGCAATATCCGTCGCTTCCGCACGTGTAGGTCTCGGATTCTTAATCATTGACTCTAACATCTGGGTTGCGGTAATAACATGCTTACCCTTAGACACTGCCATCTTAATCAAACGTTTCTGGAGAATAGGAACTTCTTCCAGCGGTACCTCTACACCCAAGTCGCCTCGGGCTACCATAATACCATCTGCCACTTCCAAAATCTCTTCCACATTTTCAATACCCTGCATATTTTCAATCTTAGCAATAATCTTCATATTGCTATTCTTCGCATCCAGAATCTTACGAACCTCCAAAATGTCCTCTTTGGTTCTGGCAAAAGATGCTGCCAAAAAGTCAAAGCCCATCTCTGCACCAAACTCAATATCCGCACGGTCTACATCACTGATGTAAGGCATAGAAAGAATGGTACCGGGTACATTTACACCCTTATGGTTAGACACAAAGCCACCGTTAATAACACGACATATGATATCTTTTTTGGTAATCTCCTCGACCTTCATTTCAATCAAGCCATCATCAATCAAAATAGTGCTGCCCACTTCAATATCATTCTTCAAATTCTTATATGAGATTGCTGCGATTTCACTATTTCCCAAAATCTCATCTGTAGTTAAGGTAAAGGTTTGGCCTGCCACTAACTCTACCTTACCGCCTTCAAAATCACGCAGACGAATTTCCGGTCCCTTGGTGTCAATCAATGCTGCTACCGGCATATTCAACTCTTCTCTTACTTTAACCATTCTTTCGTACTTTATTTTCTGCTCCTCATGTGTTCCATGGGAGAAGTTAAATCTGGCAACATTCATACCTGCCAACATTAATTCCTTCAAACGTTCTTCATTTTCACTGGATGGTCCAATTGTACAAATAATTTTTGTCTTTCTCATATTGCTCCTCTTTCCTTCGCTGTTATTTTGTAACCACCGTAATCTATTACCTTAAGTTTCCCTCAATACCCATACTCTTTTTTCTTTGTCAATACCTTGTACCGTAAGCCCTGCTTCCAAACAATTCAATAATTGTTGCACCACCTTTGACGTCAGACGTTCTCCCGGCACTGCGATAGGCGTTCCGGGTGGATACAAATTCATAAATTCACCCGCCACACGCTCCTGTGCTTTTGCAATGGGTACCAACTCTTTTGGAGCATCCCACGCTTCATACAGTCGTTTCTCTTCACCGGAGTGCATAGTTACTTCTTTAAGTACTTCATCTATACATTCATCCGCAAAAAGCTTATTACTTACTACATTAACTGCACAAGCTCTCTGCATTCCATCTATCTGCTCATCCAGCTCCAGCACTGCCGTAGCCAAACGCTCAAATGCTTCTTTTTTATCCCCTATGGTAAACATGGCAAGTACATAGCTTTCACAAGCCATCTCCATTTGTAGGTGATACTTTTCTAACAATATATCATAAAACTGTTGTCCTGATAAGCCTGTTCCTTTTACGGATAGGACTAATTTCCCAATATCGTGCTTTTTCTCTTTACACTCCGCAAAGTCAACCGGCAATACATGTATTCTTCGACATCTTTGTAGCTGTACAAGCAGCTCTTTCCAATACTTTACAAACTGCCGAAAAATTTGTTTACTCCCTGCCGCCACACAAATGGCTTCTTCCATACTCGCCATCAACACATAGGACGGACTACTAGTCTGATAAATGCGTAAAAACCGCTTTACCAGCTCCCTATTTACCAAGCTGCCGTTACAATGTAACATTGCCGTCTGTGTCATGGCAGGCAATGTCTTATGCAAACTATTAATAACAATATCCGCTCCCAGCCTACAACTGTTTGCAGCAAAATCTTCTGCAAAGCCTAAATGCGCTCCATGTGCCTCATCTACGATTAAAGGTAAACCTTTTGCATGTACAATTCGTGCAATCGCTTCCACATCCCCAATTCTTCCTTCGTAGGTCGGTGATACAATGAGCACCGCCGTCACATTTGGATATTTCTCCAACGCCTCCCGCACCTGCTCTGCTGTTACTGCCTCACACACGTCAAACCCACTTAAAACTTGTGGATATATATAACGCAAGGTCAATTGTCTCAAATATGCTCCATGGTATACCGACTTATGGCAGTTTCGTACAATCAATAATTCGCCACCAAAAGGCACTGTTGCACTAATGGCGCTTAATATACCACAAGTACTGCCGTTCACCAGATAAAAGCTTTCCTCTGCACCATACGCAGCAGCTGCATTCTCCTGCAACTGTTTCAAAATTCCCTGGGCATCATGCAAATTATCAAAACCTTCTATCTCTGTAATATCCATTTCGGTCCACTCTGCCGGAACTTTTCCAACCACATTACGCTTATGTCCCGGCATATGATATGGGTAATAATCGCTGTTACTATATTCAGTTAGTTTCTCTAATAATATACCCAATATCACAACCTCTAATTAAAAATCTTAGAAATTCCACTTTTGTTTTTCAAAGAAATCGTCAATTGCCTTTACAATCTTTGCCGGCTCCATTGTCTTTAACAAATAACCTTCCGGGTGTAAAGCGGAAACCTTGTATACACTTTCCCTGTCATTCTTATTCGTCAGAAAAATAACAGGAATATCTGCCAAATCCGACTCTGCGCGGATCATCTCCAATACCTGTCTGCCATCACAAATAGGCATTTCGTAATCTAGCAATACCAAATCCGGACGCTTCATTACCATATACTTAATGGCCATAGCACCGGAGTTTGCCAAAATTACCTGGTATTTACCTTCCAACCAACTTTTGATACTTCGAAGTGCTGCACCGGAATCATCCACCACCAAAATCTTTTTCTTGTACAGACTGGTGTCCTCCTGCAAAAAGGTATCCACGGTCTCTGCCACATCCTTCAAATTAATAGGGCGGGTAAACTGCTTTTTAATAAATTGCGCAGGAATCATAGTCTTTACCGTTTCTATCTGATTTACGTCGCCCATAACAAAGAGAGGTATACTCTTCTCGATAATCAGGTCCTTCATATAAACCAATCCTTTAACATCCGCTTCCTCCACGTAAAGAATCATCACTTGAATATCTTCACAGTATTGCTCTATTTCCGTAGGATTGTTTTCCGTAAAATGTACATTGTAACCGCTTGCTTCCAACTGCCTGATTAGCGATGATACTATAAAATATTTTCTTTCTGATACAATCAAAACGTTTATCATATTTTCCTCCACATATTAATCCATCTCTAATATATGTATCATTTCCACTGCTACCTTGGAAATATCTTCCAATGCCACATCTGCAACATAAGCTTTCAGCTTCTGCATCTGTTTCTCACATTCTTGCGGCATCTGATATGTATCTAACTCTTCTATGGCTGCATCGATACAATCAATATCAAATACCTCTACGGCTTCCGGTATGGCTTTCAAACATTCTATAATTGCAGCATTGGAAACCCTAGTCTTCTCATTGGCCCCCATCTCTGCATAAGGCTTCAATACATCCTTATATCGGTGCATTATAGCCAACACTTTGGGAGTACGTTTTTTTACCTCTTCCATACTACCACGATTTCCCAAATTTTCCAAGTCTGCAAAATCTTGCGACAGTTCCAAAGCACCAATTAATCTGGCAGTATTCTTTAGTGCATGCACCTCTATGGTAAAATCCTCCAAGCGTTTCTGTGCCAACGCTTTTACCAGATTCACCGACTTTAAATCAATCAGATGATAAAAATCACAGAGCATATTCATATACATCTCTTTACTTCCGCAATTTTCATATCCTGCTTCTACATTGATTCCTTCTTTCGCTAAAGAATCTTTTTCCGGCCCCCATATAGCGTTTTCCTGCTTATCCTCTCCGCCCGGCTGAAGCACTTGTTGCGGAAGCCATTTTTTTAATGTTTCTTCCAAATCTGTCATACGTATGGGCTTAAGCAAGATATCATTCATCCCTGCATTCCAAAAGATTTCCCGTACTTCTTCCCGGTCCTCCGCAGTAAGTGCCACTACCGGTAACTCCTTAGCATACGTTCCTTCCATACTACGCAAACGTATGGTAGTTTCCACTCCGTCCATTTGAGGCATCCGATAATCCATAAAAACCAAACGGTACTTATTTTCCTGAATCTTTTGTAGGGCATCTTCACCACTAGCCGCTTCATCACAAAACACCCCAAACTTTTTTAAAAGCCCCACTGACAGCTTACGATTCATTCCATCATCATCTACAACCAATATCCGACAATCCGATACCATTATTCCTTCCGTCTCCTATTACTTATTTAAAAATGTCAAACTAAATGTACCCGAGCCGCTGTTGCAGGATATGGTAGCTGATGCTTTCAACACGCATATATGTCTCCAATCCATCTGCTTTTTGACCTCTTCCACAATATATTGTTGCATATCATAATCACATCCTGCAATTACAACAAACAGCACTTCGTTTGATATCTTATCCTTATTTCTTAACCTTGCATTAATATAATCTCTTGCATATTGATAATCTTTACCAAAAGCTACACCACCAATGCTTAACGCACTGTTTCGTACCGTTACGATGGGATGAATCGCCATAGTCTCCATACATCCTGCAAAAAAGGTACGCCAACGGTGATTATATACCAGGTATTTTGTCGAACGCATAATAAAGCTACAATTGATTTTATCTCTTACCTGGTCCAACTTTTGTAAAATAATATCTTTGGTCGCACCCTTTCTCGCTAAATCTGCGGCAATCAGTACCATTAAGCCCATAGCACTGGATATCTTCCCGGAATCTACTACCCGAACGGTGGGAAAATCCTTCGCTGCCTCCAACGCATTCTGATACCCATTACTCAGTCGTTTCGCAAGAGAAATATGAATTACATTTTCCTTTCCACCATCTGTAATTCGTTCAAAAAAACTCCTATATTCTTGAACTGTAGCACTCATGGTAGCAATCATCTTATTATCCTGCTCCATATATTCCAGAATACTGTCTGAATCAATTTCATTCGTATCCTGAAAACGAGCTTCCCCCACCTGCATATAATAATACATAATAGGTATAGAATACTTTTCAATAAGATTTGCCGGCAAATCACATACACAATCCGTGGAAACTATCACTCTGTTAATCATTGTCCGGCACCTCCTCGTAGCAAATGGACTCTTGTGGGAGCCAACGCAACAAAGACTGATGAAGAACTGTTGTTTCTATAGGTTTTGAAACAAAGTCCTGAAAACCGGACTCTAAAAACATCTCTCGCATACCACTAACCGCATTTGCCGTAAATGCTACTATGGGTATTGATTTTAGTTCTTCTCTCTCCGATTCCCTGATAATCTTTACCGTTTCCACACCATCCATTCCCGGCATCATGTGATCCATATAAACTAAATCAAAGGAAATACTGTGCAACAAAGCAATCGCTTCCTCTCCGGAAGTCGCTGTAGTCACTGACACTTTATATGGTGCCAATAAACCTGCTGCCACCTTTAAATTCATGGCATTATCATCTACCACCAATATTTTAGCCTTCGGTGCAGTAAAATGTTCTGTCATCTGTGCTTTTCTCATGGCACTAAAGCTGTTTTTTTCCTTGTTTAACAAATTCCCGGTCGTCAAACAATACAATGGTTTATATAAGGTCTTTACTTTACCTATGGTAGGTTCATGTCCTACTCTACCCTGTAAAACCACTACCTCCATATGCTCAGCTAATTCTGCAAAAAATCCTTTATCCTCCAGATATTCTTCTTTACCGGTAAAAAGATGTGTACAATTATGACTTTCCAGCCACCTCTTGGTTACTTCCTTGGTAGTACAACAATGCACATTGATTCCAAAACGGTCCCCCATAGTCTCAATAATTTGCTGATAACCGTTTCTTACAAAGTCTGAATCAAACTTTCGCATATTTATAAAATAAAGAACATCCAATTTCTCCGGTTCCTTCAGCGTAATAACCGGTTGTGGATTTACTACCTTCTGAGGCAGAATTACTTTAAACTCCGTACCTTCCCCATACTCACTATCCACCAAAATAATACCATTCATCATTTTGACCAACAGCTTAGTAATCGGCAGTCCTAAACCGGTACCCTCAATACCATGATTGCGCTTTTCATCCACTCTGTTAAAACTGGTAAAAATTTTATCCTGTTCTTCCTTTGCAATACCAATACCACTATCCTTTACGGAAATAATCAGATTAATTCCATAGCTTTCCTCCCGGGCAGTAACAGAAAGCAGAATTCCTCCCCGATTGGTAAACTTTATTGCATTGGTCAACAGATTAATCATAATCTGCTTAATACGAATTTTGTCACCACACAGCTTGTCCGGAATCTTCGGGTCCACATTTACCATAAATTCCAGAAACTTATCTCCCTTTCTGGCCACAGTCATGTTAATGACATCATTCATTAATGCCGAAAAACTGTACTCCTCACAAACCAATTCCATCTTTCCGGACTCTATTTTAGATAAATCCAACAAGTCATTTATTATTCCAAGCAAATTTTCTCCGGAGGTCTGTATATTCTCACAATTTTCACGCACATGATCCGAAAGTTCTTCCTGCAGTGAAAGCTCACACATACCCATAATCGCATTCATAGGTGTACGGATCTCATGACTCATGTTTGCCAGAAAGTTACTCTTTGCCTTATTGGCTTCGTCCATTTTTTGCAGCATTTCATTCTGTTCATCTTCATAATTATTTATTTTCACAAAGATAATAAAACACACTACCGCTACTGCCCAATATACCATAGGAAAACGAATCAGATACACTTGCGAGTATTGATAACCCAAATGATGCAATGGGGACCACATATAGGCTGACAAGATGAGACCCACCACAAAAGTAGCAATGCTCCCGTAATATAAACCCAAGAAATACATTCCTGCCACCGGTACCATAAACATCCAGATAATACTGAATCCGTCTGCACCACCGCTTATTAAAAAATATGTCATTAATCCGGTGAAAAAGACAATCGTATTAAACATGGCCCACCAGGTGCCCTTCACCACGCAAAGTAACACAATACTGATAAACAACCATATGGCAATGGTCAGGTTAACAATCGTCATCGTTTGGTGTTTCATTACCAAACATACTACGCTCATTATCAATGAATATATACCGAAAATAGCATAGCATCCCACAAACACATCTCTTTCGATTCTTTTACCTTTTTCACGAAGTTTACCTAAATAGTCTCCGAAATCCCGCAACCAATCCATTCTCGTACCCCTTACTCAGTCAGTAAACGTTCCAATTCTTCCCTCGTTTCAAAAAAAGCATCCAAAAGTATAGCCTCAAAGCTTTCGCCCCTGTCTGTTTCCATAATGGCAAAGGCCTCGTCTATACTCATACCGGCTTTATACTGTCGCTTAGATACTAAGGCATCAAATACATCTGCAATAGCAAGAATTCTGGCAGAAAGAGGTATATTTTCTCCGGCCAGTCCCTCAGGATATCCTTTACCATTCCACTTTTCATGATGGTAATGTGCCATATCACAAGCCACCTGCAAGAAGTCCGGTGACACCATTTGATTCATATTTTGGCTCAACATATCTGCACCTGCTTTTGCATGAGTCTTTATGGTCTCATATTCTTCGAAGGTAAGCTTACCCGGCTTTGTCAACACAGCATCCGGAATGGTAATCTTTCCAATATCATGAAGTGGCGCAGCATTTCTCATATTTCCCAAAAACTCTACTGTCAGCTGTTCCTTATACAATCCCTTTTCCAGCATCTTATCAGCCAACAGCATAGTATACGTACTGGTTCTCTTAACATGCTCTCCTGTGGTACCGTCTCGACTTTCAATTACATTCGCCATGGTAACAATAACATCATGCTGCATCCTTGTAATCTGTGCCAGCTGTGATGCCACCATTTTTTCCAGACTCTTACGGTATTCCTCAAGTTCTATGGTACGCGTTACACGCTTTATCATAATCTGTGGTATAAAAGGCTTACCGATATAATCTACCGCACCCATATCAAAGCATTTTTCTTCTGCTTCTGCAGTTCTGTCTGCCGTCAGGAAAATAACCGGAATTTTACACCAGGTCTCATGGGTACGTAATTTATCCATTACTTCAAAACCGTCCATTTCCGGCATCTGAATATCCAGCAAGATTAAACTAGGTTCATTTTTCTCAAGGTATTCTAACCCTTTTGCTCCGGAATTTACCGCTGCTACACGATAATCCTCTGCTAATAATCTTTGTGCAATAATCAAATTGGATTTGTCATCATCAATGACCAAAATTGTTTTTTTCATCCTACTACACCTCACACTGCTTAATATAAGCAATTAACAATTTTTCTGCATCTTCATAGTTAAAATCATTTACTGCTGCCTCCACCTGTTGTAATTCCTTTAAACTTATATCCATTCCTTCCACTACCACCTTCTGAAGCTCTTCCAGTGTTTCCAAGGCCATAGTCATTTCATAATTGCGGATATACTCTAACAATCCGTTTAATTGTTCTAAATATTCCGGGCGTTGCATATGTTGGACGGCACCCTCATCCTCTTTTTGTAGCGTTTTCTCCAACTCTTCCAACACCTGGGAAAGTAATTGGAGCAGTCCTTCATGATTTGCTTCCAACTCCTGTATGTTCTGTTCTTTTGCCGCAAATTCCATTGTCTTCGCAAGCTCCGACAAACCGGCAGCACCAATATTCATAGAAGTACTTTTCAACGTATGTGCAACCATACCATAATCTTTCCAGTTCTGTTCTTGATAGTATTGTACCAGCAATTCCCGGTATTTTTTGCTTCCTTCATAATAACTCTCTATTATTTCTTCATAAAGTTCTTCACTACCACCACAGAACTTAACGCCTATCTCTTTGATAATCAGCGCGTTTTCTTCTTGCTCCATGCTCTGTTTTTCAGGGATCTCTTCTTTTGCATCAATGACTTCCTCTATCACAGACATTTCCATGGGCAAATATTTAAGCAATACCTCTTCCAGCTTTTCTACATCCACCGGTTTACTCAAATAATCATCAAAGCCTTCTTCCAAATATCTTTTTCTGGCTCCGGATACGGCATTCGCCGTTAATACTACAATAGGAGTTTTTACATTGATTCCATCACCGCTTCGTATCCTATGCAGGACTTCAATTCCGTCCGGATAAGGCATCATATGATCCATAAAAATCAAATCATATTTATTCTTATCACATAGTTCCAAAGCTTCTTCTCCACCAAATGCTACATCCGGCGAAATTCCGTTTCGCTTCAGCAGTCCACTAATAACACTCAAGTTCATACGGTTATCATCCACTGCCAATACTCTTGCATCCGGTGCTGTAAAATTCATAATACAACGTAAATTTTCACTTTCCGGTACATAAGAATATATACCGATTTTTTGAGTTCCTATTATTTTCTGAGGAATCATAACATGGAATACTGTTCCACTGCCTTCCACACTTTGTAGCGAAATGGTACCGCCCATTTGCTTCACCAAACTGTTTGTAATAGACAATCCCAGTCCGGTACCTTCTATGGTTCGTCCCTCATTAAACTCCAACCGGTCAAATTCCGCAAAAATCTGTTCCTGCTTATCTTCACTGATACCAATACCAGTATCCGCTACTGTTATATGCAAACGTAACTTATCTTTGACTATATCTCCGCCTACCGTAAAAACAATCTGTCCCTCTTTTGTATACTTTACCGCATTGGATAAAAGATTCATAATAATCTGCTTTACTCTTCCTTCATCTCCCAAAAGCTTGGCCGGTAGGTTATCATCTACCACGAACTCTGTTTCAATTCCCTTCTTTGCCGCAGAATCCTTTAAAAATCCAATTACATTATTCAACATATTTTCCAGGAAATATCTTTCCGGTATGATTTCCAGCTTTCCGGCCTCAATGGCAGAATAATCCAAAACATCATTAATTAAATTTAACAGTCTGACACTGGCCTGCTTAATATTTTCGGCACACTCTGTAATCCGGTCACCCGGTTTCTCCTGCATGATAATGTCATTCATACCAAGAATCGTATTTACAGGGGTTCTGAACTCATGGGACATATTTGTCAGAAATTCACCCTTGGCCTGATACTTTATTTTTTCCATTTCTTTATCATGCTTAATGCTCATTCCGAAATCGATAATCAGCCATACTACAGAAATTCCAAGCCATATGCCGACTGTTAGCAAATAAAAAGTGTACCAAGGTTGCTCCCAGATATGCGCCTCTTTTACCAAAGTGTAACACTGCTCCTGCATAACAGTGCTACCATCGTCGCTCATGACTTGCATACAAATTGTATACTGACCATGGTCCAAATTCGAAATCTGCAAGGTCTCCAACTCTATATGATTGACTGTTGTAGGTTGATTAGTAAGCTCCTTTATAAATAAACGAAGCTTAACATTGGTACACAAATAATTACGTATAGAACCTTCCAATGTAATCATCTTTGCATCTTCCGGAATATAATATACACCCTCCTGTGCTTTCACTGTAATGCCATCATACATAACAGAGGACAAGCCAAATTTATACTCTACCTGCTGTGTCATAAGCTTATTAGGGTTAAAGTAATTAACACCTACATTGGTACCAAAAAATAACGTACCCTGCTCATCCAAATAGTTCCATGAATTTGCTGTAAGTCCATCTGCCAAACCGTCATAGTAATTATACAGTTTATAACTTATATCTTCCCCTCTGCTCAATTGTCCGGCATCCGTAATATAAATACCGGCGCTGGATAATACGCACAGCTTTTCTCCTGCCACTATTGCATCATAATTATTATAATAAGGGAATTTTGGTAAAGGAGTAATTACATTATCCTTCATGTAACTTATGGAATCTCCGGACACCACAAAAAAACCTTCCCCGTAAGGAGTAATACGCATTACTACCTGTGAGGTTAAGCCTTCCTCTTCGCCAATATGTCCAATAATCTCTTGATTTTTAATTATATATATACCCGCGCCATCACTGCCTGCATAGACTGTGCCATCTGCACCTTCCTGCAAACAAAGAATCTGCGGATTTTGTAATCCATCCTGCTTGGTTAAAGTACCTGTAACTGTATCGCCCTTAATAAAGTTAATACCGTTATTAGCTCCTGCTACAATACTTCCATCCGCCAGCTCTATCATACAGCGAAAACGATCTGACGTTGTTCCATTGTCTTTTTCCGTAAAGGTAGTAATTTTTCCACTGGCAGAATAGCGAACCAAACCATTATCGCTATAGGTGCACAGCCATAAGTTATTCCGAGAATCTGTCTTAATACAACGTACTCTTGCCCCCTTTAGAAGTTCTACAAGAGGATGTGTTTTTTCCTTCCCTTGTTTCTTATCAATAATGGTTAATCCATTATCACTACCACAATAATATGCTCCGCCATAATAAGAAACTGCATTTACTACCGCAGCATCTGCTCCCACTTCTGAAAAAAGTTCACCAAATATACTCTTTGACAGCTTTAAAACACCATAACGTGAAGATACAAACCAGATGTTTCCTTCATAATCCTCGTGCACACTTTCCACAGAACTGTCAAAGCCGCTTGCCGCTATTTTTTTTACTTTATTCTCTTCAATATAACCACAGCCACTATCCGCTGCCAGCCACACTCTTCCATCGCTATCGATTTCCATGGCACGAATACCGGATAATGGTGCTACATCTACCTGATTAACTATATTTATCTGCTCATCTTGGATACTGATTTCCTCTATTTCGGAAGAAGCGGTACCTGCCAAAATCTTATCCGTCGTTTTACTCACACAAGTAAAATACATATCTTCATTCGCATATACCTGCGTTACCACATCATCCTTCATAACAAACAGATTTCCATCATTGGTAGAGCCAACCATCAAACCGTCTTTCTCAACCATGGAATCCACATATTGAATTCCGGCGTCCAAAATATGCAGAGTATTGGATGGGTCGATTTTACACATATCTCCTGTTGTACCGATATAAATGGTTCCGTCTGCCTTTTCTGCAAAGCAACGAACCGAATTCATATTCACACCTTCAGAAACACCATAAAATACAAAATCGTCCTTATCATACACCGCTACACGACCACTATTTGTACCAATCCAAAGACGTCCCTTGCTATCTGTCATCATAGCAGTAACGCTTACAATACCACCATCCGTAATAAATTCAAAGCTTTTTCCATCGTATCTGGTCAAGCCGGCATAACTACCAATCCAAATGCATCCATCCTCTGTTTCTGCAATATCATTGGCTTCTGATGAATATAATCCCGAACTATTATCATAAATAGTACTTACATATTTCACCGATGTATTAGATGCCTGTGCTGTAATTGCGGACATTTCCCAACCATTTGCCACCAGACACATTACTACCACCGCAGTCCCTAGTTTTGCGGTACTTTTTTTACCACCTCTTCTAAAAATTCTTCTTGAAACATTGTACAATCCACAAGCAAGCATTGCTGCCAGCTGTTTATCCACGATTTCCACTATTAATACTCCACCGACACAACACACAAACGTAGGCATTGCATTCCACTCCAACAAACAAAAGAGTGCATCACCCCACATATTTTCGCTTCTTCCACCTGACATAGTCATATATACCGGAACTACCGCTACTATGGAAAGCAAACCGGTCCAAAAGCCCATTTTTGCCGCTTTTGAAATTCGGTCAGGCGCACTCTTACGCATATATAATCCTTGAAATACCGCCACCACAATGTTTGTCACCAAATATGCAATACTTCCCCATTTCATAAATATGGATATAATACTACTCAAAACTCCCACGATAAGACCACCACCTATTCCCAAAAAACAGGTAGCCACACCGGTTCCTATCGTATCCATCCATACAGGTAACTGAAATCTGCTTGCAACAATTCTTCCCAACAGATTAATTAAAATACACACAAGAACTATCACTATTTTATTAACAATTGTTAACTCTTTTTTGTTCTTATTATTCATGCCGTCCCCTTCTCAAGGCTTGTCTCACTACTCCTATAGCAGAGCTTACTCTACTGCTATCTGGCACATCTTCATAGCTTCCAATGCATTATTATGACTCTGAGGTGTAACTCCTGCACAGCAGGATGCATCCACAGCCACCTTTACCTCCGGCAGTACTGCCTTCGCGATCATTGCATTAGAAATTACACAAATATCCGTACACAAACCGATTAAAGTAATCTTTTCAATCGGTTCTGCCTCATTTAACTCCTTTAAATACATTCCTAACTCCATAGAACCAAAGGTTGGCTTGTCAATACATACATCCATTACATATTTCTGCAATGACTTGTCAATCTCCCAGCCCTCTGTACCACGAATACAATGAGGCACCGGCAAATTCTTGCCTTCCTGGGTCTCCATATAATTTTCCTCGTGGGTATCTCGTGTAAAAATCACCTTACCCTCAAAACCTTTAATCTTCTCTTCCACATTTGAAACAATAGCTACCGCTTCTGCTGTTCCCAACGCTCCATCTATAAAATCCTTCTGCATATCCACAACGATTAAAATATTTTGCATATTATTATCCTCCTTAAAGACACACTTAATAATATTGTAGACCAAAAATTCATTTTTTTCAATATAGTTGCAAAGCAAATGCATAATTATTAATATACCAATTGCGTTTCTGTCACCTAGGTATTATGATATAATTATAAAACATTTTTTTGACATTAACTATTTATACCGAAAACGGGAGGATATTCTTATGATTGGAGCACCTACTATCGTTGCTGTGTTGATAACTTTATTTGTCACCTTGCTGCTACCCCTTATTATCTATATTATTTATGGTATTAAAAGCAAGGAGAAAATCGTTTGGCTGGCTTGGTTAGCGGGCGCTGCGGGCTTCTTTGTCACACAAGTAATCGTTCGCATGCCCATTATGAGCGTTATTCAGCTGGCACTTGGGTATGATGCCTACATGGGCTTTGCGGAAAATAATTATATATTGTACTGCTTCGTGCTGGCACTCACTGCCGCACTGTTTGAATTTGTAGGGCGTTTCGTGGTTGCAAAGCTATTACAGAAGAATGCTTCTTTTACCTGTGGTTTTGCTGCCGGACTGGGACACGGTAGTATTGAAGCCATGGTTATCGTAGGTATGACTTATTTAAATAACCTGTTATATATTATTATGATTAATACGGGAGCATTTGACACTATAGTGGCACAGGCTGCTGCAACCGGTGCAGATGTAAGTGCTTTAACCGCACTTCCTGAAACCTTTATAACTACTCCTGCTGCCATATTCTATTTGGCCGGTTTTGAGCGTATTCTAACCGTCATTGGACACACTGCCATGAGTCTGGTTGTTTGTTATTTTGTATGGAATAAGCAGGCACTCAAGGGCTCCCTGATTTGTATCGCATGGCACTTTGCATTGGACTTCGGCTCTGTCATACTGAATTCTCTGGCAACACCTTATTTAGGCAGTGTAGTATCAGAAACCGCAGGATTGGTAATTACCTATTGCTATCTGACCGCTATGACGGTAATTGCAGTAATCGTTATTTTAAAATTACGCAAGAAGTGGAAAATTGCATAAACCATAGTTCAATACGTAACTAAGCGCCACTCGAGAGCAGTTATAACTTTCGGGTGACGCTTTTTCTAATTTACTATGTGGAAGTTGTTGAGATTTTTCTATAATTCCATATCCAATCCATTACTTACAAAATGCTCTTTGGGTAGAAATGAGCTATTATGTATTATAATACCCACAAAAACACAAATCTCTGGGTATTAAATTTGAAATTCTTTTATATATACCCAAACGCTCTTTAAAATACTTATAAATTGTCATTTTCAGCTAGCATTTGGGTACTAAACCTCCCCAAAGGCGTTCAATATACCCAAAGTGCATATTTTCTCTTTCATATCTTTTTATTCTGTTTCTAAAATATCCTTACAGATTCTCTCTTTCAAAATACTGAATTATCTCCAAGCTCGTTCCGCAATGTGGGCATTTCGAGATATTCCATGGATTGGAACGACCAATAAATCTACCACAGTGGGGGCAACAAATTCTGGGAATACCGATAACACACCACAAGATCCATGCAACAAAAAGAACACCCAACACGATTATCCCTATTATAACAGCTATTTTAGAATCTCCAAATGCTCCAAGTCCGCATGCCCACAAGAACATGGCACCTAACAATCCGTACAAACCAATATAAAATGTTTTCAATCTCTTGCGAAAGGCCTTATTCTTTTCGTTTTTCTCCTGCGCTACTTCATAGCTCTCGTTCATTCTAACTACCTCCTTTATTCCTTAAGTTTTTATTTCTTACCTTCAAAAGTACCATTTAACGTCATTATATCCCCTTCTTATCAGTAACACAATTCTGAAAAGATAAATAAATTTAATTTTTTACTTGCATTTTTTGCCCTTGCAAAGTATGATTGGTATAACTAGTCATACTTAAGTGTAATTGATTCAAAAAAGATAACTGCATGCAATAGGAGGTACCAACATGAACTTTCCTGATGGTAAATATGCCTGGATGGTAAAAATAGGTGAAAAGGGACAATTTGTTATTCCCAAGGAGGCACGAGATATGTTTGACCTGCAGCCGGGAAGCGAAATCTTAGTGTTAGGCGATGCCAAGCGGGGCATAGCCGTTCTGCCCAAGGCAATGCAAAGCCAATTTATTGGAAAAATATTTTCAGAAATGAATATTAATGAGGAGGGGTAAGAAATGAGTAAAATCGTATTTTTCTGTATCCCTGCCCATGGTCACACCAACCCAACCTTAGGTGTGGTACGCGAGCTGGTTAACAGAGGTCATGACGTAACATACTATTCTTATAACCTTATGCGGGAGAAAATTGAGTCGGCAGGCGCAACCTTTATCTCCTGCGATGATTATGATATAGAGCAGAAGCTGGACCCCAAGGATGCGGTCCGTGTGGGCAAGGATCTGGCTTTCTCCACGAATCTTTTGGTGGAAACCACCTTGTCTTTGGATGAACACGTATTAGAGGACATGAAGCAGATGCAACCAGACTGTATCGTAGCAGATTCCATGGCCGTATGGGGCAAAGCCATTGCATTGAAGCTAGGCATTCCTTTTGTATCTTCTACCACTACTTTTGCTTTTAACCAACACTCCGCCAAAATCATGAAGCAGGGACTGGGCGATTTATTTAAAATGATTTTCTCCATGGGCAAAATCAATAAGGACATCAAACGTTTACAGGATAAGGGCTACCCCATTAAGAGTGTTCTGGACATTATTCAGAATGATGAAAACACCCACACCGTGGTTTATACTTCTCCACAATTCCAGCCCTGTGCAGAAACCTTTACGGACAAATACGCCTTCGTAGGCCCCTCTATCCGACCTGCCACAAGTGAAATTGAAAAAACAAAAGACAAATTGGTTTACATCTCCATGGGTACCGTAAATAATGACATGCTACCCTTATATAAAGAATGTATCAGCGCTTTTGCCGAAACCGCTTATCAGGTCATCATGTCCGTAGGCAATCTGGTTTCTATGGAAGCGTTTGGCAAACTGCCGGAAAATGTATCTGTTTACCCTAGCGTAGACCAGATAGCAGTGTTAGAAAAAGCCGACGTATTCTTAAGTCACTGCGGCATGAACAGTGTCAATGAAAGTTTATACTTCTGTGTACCATTGGTAATGCTGCCACAGACTCCCGAGCAGGGAGGCGTAGCTACCCGTGTAGAACAGGTGGGGGCAGGCATACGTTTAGGAAAGGCAGATGCCACATCTATCCTGGACGCAGTGAATACTGTTTTAAACGATGCAACCTATCAGAAAAACGCAACTGTTATTTCCGATGGTTTCAAAGCATGCTCCGGTGCCAAAGGTGCTGCGGATAAGATTTTAAGCGTGTGCCGATAGCGTCTTCTGGCATTTAACTTTATAAATAACAAACAAAGTAGCAGAAAAGGTACGAGTCCTACATATGTATGCAACTCGTACCTTTCACTTATTCCTCCACCGGTATCCACACCCAATGATTTTCCCGAGTTCCCAAACGATATATAATCGCTCCATCTGCATCATAGGCTATAGCTTCTACTTCATTCGCCTGCCCGGTAATTGCATCAAAGGTAAATAGAGTAACTTCTCCCACTTGGACATTCTCTTTCTTTGTTTGTCCATAACAGGTTACTTCTACAGATTTAATGTCTTCATCATAAGGAATTACCGGGAAAATCTGCACCCCTTCATCGTATCTGAAATGACACAATGCTCCTGCCACTTCAATGCCGATAGTTTCATCATATATACTCCATTTCGGCCAGTTCAGAAAATTATCGATTCTTTTCCACCCATTCCACGATTTTTCAACCCCAATCACATCATAACACGAGTAACTGTCGTATATATAAAAATGCAAATCCTCCTTCCATTCAAAACAGGCAATTTCTTGTGATATGTCTTTTAATCTTCCGCTCAGATTTGCTGCCGCTCCGGAATCTAAACGATAACCGCTGGCATAATTCAAACATAGGCAACACCATATCCAAACCAATGAAACGATGAATACAGCTACGATTTTTTTCCTCCTTCGAAGCTTTTTCGCCAACAAAACATACTTATTCTCCATCCCCCCGGATTCACTTACGGGATTTAACTCTTTCCCAAGCGCTTCATAATATTTTGTACATTCCTTACATTCTGTTAAATGGTCAATCACTGTCTGCTCACTGGCTTCTGTAGCTGCATGATCCCAACAAAGGGGCATCAAATCCCTTACCATATCGCATCTATATTTCATAGCCATACTCCTCCTTTAATTGTTGCTGAATCTTTACCTTTACTCTGGAAAACAATACTTTTGCCGTCGCCTCACGAATACCTAATAATATTCCTATCTCCTTATACGGTTTTTCCTCGAACAAACGGTACTCGACAATCTTTTGCTCCCGCTCGTCCAAACCTGCTATAACCCGCCTGATATGACCTATCATCTGCTTTTCTTCTACTACCGTACTAACAGGCTTTTCCTCCTGTTCTTGATGAAGCTCTTCTTCCGTATGTTCTTCCTTAGCATGAGTTTTTAAATATTTGTAATATGTATTCTTGGCAATTTGACATAACCATGATTTTATTGAGCATTCTCCACGAAATCGTTTCAAAGAGAGAAACGCCTGGTAAAAGCTTTCCTGTGTCACTTCTTCTGCCACATGGTCCTGATAGTTTGCCAATTTTAATACAAAATGATAAACATCCTTATAATACAGCTTATACAATTCTTCAAATTCACTCATGCTACACCTCCTCTCGTCTTCATCAATTAGTACCTGCAAAGCGAAAAAGGTAACAACAAAATTGTTATTGTTACCCTTTTCTCAATTTACTTTTTAATCATCTCATACACTTCTCTGGTCTCTTCATCATCAAAGCCACTGACATAATACGTTTCCAGTGAAGTTTCAATACGGATAAACATCGTATTCTGTGGATTTAGGAACACCTCACAGCTTTTTCCTTCCTCCTTTATTCGATAGCTTCCCTTCCTTACTTCCTCCATACTGGTACCATGATTTCGGGACATATTCGGAAGCTCTGTGAGTAATTCCGCCTCTTTAATACTAATCATGGGAATCACATACTCCTCCCGCAAGTGCTCGGCCATCACCTTGTTCTCCTCCACACTCAGCTGTATGGGCGTAAACTCCAGCATCAGTATCCATACGTTCAACACCGGAATCTGCAAAAGTACCAAAATCATTACCGCTACAAAACCTTTGCCGAAAGGTGTAGCCATGTTTACTGTAACACCCATACCACCATTACGCTTCTCAACCATGGAATGCTTATCCTTGGGGTTAAAATAAATAAGTCCCCAAATCCAATGATCCTCATCCTCTGTCGCATCCAAATTCATCTTGTCCTGATACGTTTTATCCAAGGATGACAATTTCCTTATTAACCACAAAAGTAGCCCAAAAGTGACCACAATATACACAATCGTTGAAACAGTAAACACTGCATTAAATCTACCATCTTCATCCAAAGCAAAAAGCATACAAGTCATATATGCTACATTTACCCATGCACAAGTCACCCACAAATTTTTCCACAAATTTTTCTTGGCTCGACTGTAATTAATATTCACATCGCTGTCACTGCTGATAATCTGCGTTTTTTGCTTATCCATCCAAATTGCTGCCAACCAGAACAGGAAGGATACACCCGCAAAGCTTCCCTGCAGAATACCCATTATCAGTTCCTTTTCCTCCGGACAAAACAGCATGGACAATGCCAAAAGCACTACACTAAGCAAGCATTGGGGAAGAAAATGATACCACTTCACTCTGCGAATATTTCCAGCTTCTTTTAGCTCCACATATACCGGTATGTCCCTTGTTTCCTTCCAGCCCTTTTCAATCTTTAATTCCTTCAGCTTCGTGTTTGCCACACCCATAGGAATAAAAAACACAAAAATCGACACCATCATCCAGCCCAACCAAAAGCTCATAAACACGGAAAACCAGGGAATAAATATTATAGGAATGGGTATGAGCATTAACACAATAAACCAGTTGCGCATCTGCTTATTGTATGTTTTACAAACTTCCTCTACCTCAGTTGTCTTCTGCTGCTCCTTGGTCAGCTTTACGCCAAAATACCAATCCTTTTTGGGCGCAGCATCATTTTTTAACAACGCATACATGATTAACACAAAGGGATACAAGCATACTACCATAATCAAATTTATCGCCATCGTTTCACTCATTACGAATCCCTCCTGTCTGCAAAATACTTATCTACCACTTCTACAAAGGCATCCCTGCTTATACCGCGGATACGCGCTTCGGAAATTAGTTGACATAACTTTTCTTCGGACTCTGCAGAAAGCTCCGGCGTCAGACTGAAGCTCTCCTTCACCCGCACCCCGTTTCTGCGGTCCGTCATAATGTACCCTTCCTGCTTAAGCAACTGATACGCCTTATTTACGGTCATAGAATTAATACCTATTTCCTCCGCCAACGCCCGCACAGTTGGCAGCTTCTCTCCGGGCTTCAGTCTCCCGTCAGAAATTCCCATCACTATTTGATTACGAATTTGTTTAAATACCGGCACATCTGAGCCGTCTTGCAAAATAATAATCATATATATTCACCTCTTTGTATTATTTATCATAATACAAATAATACAATTTTACAAGAAATTTATGAAAAATGTTGCAGTTACTTATAAAACATCATACAAAAAGGAACCTCGCTTACGAGATTCCTTTCCGATTTATCCTACCTTATAAATATGTATCACTACCATTTCTTCCTCAAAACTCAAGTTACCTACCAGTTCCGCCTCTTCCATCCATGCCAACACCTTGCTGTCCGTTACAATTATGGGCTTCGTCACCATTTCTCCTGCATCATTATTGCTACCATTATTTTCAATAAACAGACGACATTTATTGCCTTTATAATCCTCGCCCTCTAGTATATACCGGGCAGACAAATTCATCGGCCGACCTACTTCTCCCCTCTGCAAATCAATTCCATGGGGCAAAATCACACCCTTAAAATATTTACTCTCCGCATGTCCGCTAAAATGTAGCATATTTACATTTATCTTCTGACCATTTACCTCAAAGGACTCTTCAATCTTCACATATACACGCAAAATCTCTTCCATGAAGTTTTAACCTTCTTTCCTAACAACATCCTTTTGTCTCAAGTTAACCTAAGGCACTTTATCCACAAACTACTTCACAAACAATTCCTTCACAAAATGATAGAAGCTCTTGCCCACCACATTAAAGTCATGTCCGCCGGACAACACATACCACACATGTCCCACACCATTTGCTTCTAACTGCTCATGGTAACTCTTTGGATGCTCTCTCACTACCCAATCTTCATCTCCTGCAGTAATCATAAGCAAAGTCTTTCCTATATATTCTTCCTGCACCTTAAACTCTTCCCTTTTGAAAAGCCCTTCTTCGGTCACATTATTCAGCGTATAACCGAACACTCCCGGTGCCGGGCAGAAGGCTCCTACATAGCCAAAGATATCCTGCAACTTCAGTCCCAGATGCAATGACACTCTTCCACCCATGGAAAATCCAGCAATGGCAGTATTCTCCCTGCCGCTCTTTACACTATAATGACTGTCAATATAAGGCTTCAAATCCTTCTGAAATTCATTATAAAAATTATTAAACGCCTCATAATTATTTAAAGAAAACTCATCTGCAGGATTTGCTTCATCATTTTCTCTGGCACGACAGTTCGGTATAACAAAAATCATTTCAGCAGCCTGACCCCGACTCAATAAATTACCCAGAATCACATCTACTTTCCCTTCATAATGCCACTGGGTATGATCCTGTCCTAATCCATGACACAGATAAACCACTGGGTACCTTTTCTCTTCTGTATAATTCGGTGGCAACGCAATGGTTACATCCCTCTCCTTGCCCACCATGGTGGAATAATAACGAATCGTCTTTACCTCTCCGTAAAGCACGCCTTCTTTTCTCTCCTTGTAATCCTCCGGTACATTGTTGTATGTATTCTGATTCATTTGCTCTACCTCCCCACTTCATTATTCCTTAACACATCTCTTACTTTTACAAAAATATTGTTTTTCATTGCTCTCTATGATATATTTTGACTAAGAAGCAAACTTAAGTCAACTCATATGTTGCTAAAATAAAAGGGGGAAAAAGCAATGATTGATTTTCGAAACAACAGCATTATTAAATTATCCAAAACTAGTCCGGACGCAGCCCATGCCGTCACACCACTTTTTATAGCTGGAGAAGAAATTGTCGGTGTTTACAAAGCCATCCGCGACTATGTAGTATTTACTAACAAGCGCATCATTTCCGTCAATGTGCAAGGCGTCACTGGCAAGAAAAAAGACTTTACCACTCTTCCTTACTCTAAAATACAGGTATTCTCTATTGAAACAGCCGGTACCATCGACTTAGACAGTGAATTAGAACTCTATTTCAGTGGTTTGGGGCTTGTAAAATTTGAGTTTAGCGGTGCTAGTGATATTGTTAAAATCGGCCAGCTGATTAGTAATGCAATTTTATAATATATGATATGAAACGCAAAAATAGCGTCCGATTCCTACCCGGACGCTATTCTTATGTCTACATCTTACTACCATGTGTTCTAAAAAAATTTCTCCAAATACTTCGCAATCCCTTCTTCATCATTGCCACCAATTACTTTATCTGCCACCGCCTTTACCTCCTCAATGGCATTGCCCATGGCAATTCCGGTACCACAAAGCTGTAGCATTCCAATATCCGCAAAGTCATCTCCAAAGGCAATTATATTCTCTGCCTCTATGCCACATTGTCTGCAAATTTCCATTATTGCTTTTTCTTTCGTCACATCTTTTTTGGTAAACTTATACCAATACCCATCAGAAAACCGCACACAGTCACAATCAGCCAACATCTCTTGCAATCGCTTCGCTTTTTCCGGCTCAAAAATCTCTACGCACATTTTCAGTGCACATTTATCAAAATCCTTGAAGTCCGTATATATACTGTCTCCCCATGTAGCATCCTGCTCCCTTGGATCTATTCGATAATTCCAATAGTGTTCTTCTACAGTATCAATCGTAATCTCGCACTCCTCACCGCAAATTTTCCTGGCAGAAGCTATCATTTCCTTAGTTTCCGCAATGGAAAACTCTGCCTTGTAAATATACTTATCACGCAACCTTACCAAAGCTCCTCCGCTGGAAATCATAATATCCGGCTTTAGCCTCTCCACGAACGGCAGACAATTCTGCTCACTTCTGGAAGTGGACACGCCAATCAACATTCCCTTGTCCTTGCTTTTTTGCAACGCTTCCAAGGTTTCCTCCGATATGGTCTTATCGCTTCGAAGTAGTGTTCCGTCTAAGTCAAATAATAATAAATTACGGTTCATGACCATCTTAAGCCGGCTTGCTACTTTTTCTGAGTATTCAAAAGGCCCCTTCGGATATTTCCAGCCAAATCCATCCTCTTTATATCTGGGAAAAACATGAAAGTGACCATGCCCAAAATCGCAAAACTGTCCTCCATTTTGCATAATGCTATACCCATCTATATGATACACTTCTTTTAAAGCAGTCACCACCCTCTGTGCTGTCTCCATTATTTCTGCCAAAAGACTTACAGGCATCTTGTCAATAGATGCTTCATGCATTTTCGGCACAATCAGAACATGCCCCTCATTAATTGGATCAATATCTAAGCATACAAAAATATTTTCCGATTCATGAATGACATATGCATCTGCTTGTTTCTTACTGATTTTGCAAAAAGGACACTCCATATTAATTATCTCCATGGCTTAATTTTTTGGACAAATATAACACCAAATCATCATCATTGCAACAGTTTTCGTACTGCTCACACACTTGCGGACCATACCAGACGCCTTTCCCGTCCGGAATATAACCGCGCTTCACATACATACGCTGCGCGCTTCCATATCCATAGTGCAAACCCACTCCTAGGTACACCGTGTCTGCATATTTTCCGGCAATCTCCTCTGCCACATCCATAAGTTTGTTACCGATGCCTAACCTTCGATATTTTTCCAACACCCCAAAATCTACTATTTCCGGCAACCCCTGATGTGCAAAAGACCCCCATGTAGAATCCGGGTACACATTTATGTAGCCTGCCACATTGCCCAGATACTCTGCCACCAAGGTAATGGCACGTCCCTCTGCCTGATCTTTCAAACGAATTAAATATTTATCTATGGTCGCATGCCACCCTTGGGCAATTTCTTCATCCGTAATAATTTGTGCATCCGCCTCCTGCAGTTCACGAATGGTAATATTAGTATCCTTGTAATAAACCATCTATATCCTCCTGTTCAAATGCGTTTCCCTTAAATATAAAACTGTATCGCATATAGCAATCCAAGCATGGACACCCCGCACCACGTCTGATTTGTTTTTAATATCTCCAGCACCTGTTCCTTGGGCATCCAACATTTCTTTTGCACCTCATCTTCATCAAAATGCATATTTTCAGCATCCACTCTGGCTCCAAACACGTGTATTTTCAAATCCGACATACCGTTACTAGGATTCTGACAACACAAATATGTCAAATCCTTTAATGCACAACCGGTTTCTTCCATGCACTCTCTACGTGCAGCATCCTCCGGTGACTCATTCTTCTCTACTCTGCCCGCTGGAATCTCCCACTCCAGACGCTTCGTTGTATATCGCTTGGACTGTATCATCATAATTTCGTCCTTTTCGTTCATGATCACTACTGCTACAGATTCATGAGAATAATGTAACTGATGGTAGCCCTCTATAATATACCCCGACGGCATCTTAACCTCATCCACATATAAAGATACCCAATCACTTTCATAAATAGGTTTTCTATTCAGACATTGCGGAAATTCCTCAATATTATTCAAATCACTTTTCAAGGATTTTTCAATATTATTACTCATTTCTATTTCTCCTAAAACACCGCTTGTACCAGCACCATATAACACACCGTTCCGCACACAATGCTAAGTAACGTATTTCTCTTCCACACATGTAAAACTGCCACCAATACTACCGAAAGCAATTCCGGGAGTCCAAAAGGTGCCTTCGCCAAGGAAACTCCCTTCAAGCAATATACCACTAACATCGCCATGATAGCATAGGGCAATACACGTCCTAAATAACCTACAAAACCAGGTACCTGCCTTCCCCTACCAAATACTAAAAAAGGTAAGAATCGAAGGCCTGCTGTGACTAATGCAATTACACAAACCATTATCAATACCGACAAGTTACTCATGATTCGCGCCTCCTTCCATTTCCATTACACCCCTGCAAAGGAACAAAACTACAGTAATGGCAATCATGGTTGGTATCAGAAAATTCTCAGCACCAAAAAACAGTAAACACACTATGGAACATGTTAGGCCTGCAATTGCAGGCAAATGATTCTTCGCAGTCAGCCATTGCTCCACAAACACTGTTACAAACAATGCAGTCATGGAAAAGTCAATTCCTGCTGTATCAAAGGTAATCAGCGTCCCCAAAACACTTCCCAGAATGCTACCTAACACCCAATAACATTGGTCAAATAAGGATACAAAAAAACTATACCAATGAAAATCCAGCCCTTCCGGCTGTTCCTCTCCGCATAGTAAAGAATATGTTTCATCTGTCAAAGCGAATATTAAATAAGGTTTTTTCGCACCTGCATCCTTATATTTATCAATCATCGATACCCCATAAAACAAATGTCTGGCATTTACCATTAAAGTAGTTAGTGCTGCCGAAATCAAAGATGCCCCGGACGTCAAAAGAGACACCGTCACATATTGCATGGAGCCTGCATAAATAGTAAAACTCATCAAGAAAGCCCAGAATAATCCATATCCTGCCTTCTTTAATAAAATACCAAATCCAATTCCCAACACTATATATCCGGCCATTACCGGCAAGGATTTAAGAAAAGCGGCTTTAATTAATCTTTTATGTACTCTTTTATCTTTTTTTCCCGTTATATTCTGCATCTTAAATATCTATTCCTTTTAATACTTATATCACTGCAATCCAAATATATCTTTCCTTATTCGTCTATTAACAGATATATACATTTCATTTTATCACAATCCATCTGTGCGAACAACCGAAGATATTTGCCTTAAATATAGAGTTCTGCCAAAAGGACAAATCACCGAAAATAAAAAACGGAAGTATCAAACTACTGATACCTCCGCACATTACCTCTAAACATTCTATGCATATCTTACGATGCACTGCTACGCTCTGCCACAAAAAAATCCACTAATCGCTGCACATTTTCCATACAAGCACCACAAACCGTGGCAGCTCCGGTTGCTTCCTGTACCTCTTCTAACGTACTCGCACCCGCATAAACAGCATCTTTTATCATACCATTTGTAATACTCATACAATAGCAAACTGTTTTATCCATGTCCATATTTTGCACCATCCTTTCAAGGACAGTCTGCGCAAAATATCGTAAAATTATTCTATTTCACACACATAATGAAAAAAAGCATGATTTCAAAAATCATACCCCAACTATTGACATAGAACCATTAAATTAACCTATAAATAGACAGCAAAAATGCCCAGAGCCGGAATCGAACCAGCGACACGAGGATTTTCAGTCCTCTGCTCTACCAACTGAGCTATCTGGGCATTTGAATAGCGGGGACAGGATTTGAACCTATGACCTTCGGGTTATGAGCCCGACGAGCTTCCAGACTGCTCCACCCCGCGATATAATATTATTTTATGCACATATTTAGGAAAATATGTAATGGGCAGAGGTGGATTCGAACCACCGAAGCAATTTGCAGCAGATTTACAGTCTGTCCCCTTTGGCCACTCGGGAATCTGCCCATTTGAAGTTTTAATGATGCTTCACATCAAAGCCGATGATCGGACTCGAACCGATAACCTGCTGATTACAAATCAGCTGCTCTGCCAATTGAGCCA
>JAZRAX010000032.1:0-201222 GCA_045634745.1 Acetatifactor sp.
AAGAACAAAGAGAAATTGCTCGTCTCAAACGTGAGCTACGAGATGCTCAGGATGCACTTGATGTGTTAAAAAAAGCCATCAGCATTCTGGGAAAAGATTAACAGAAGCTATCTATACCGAAGTTTCTGCAAAGGTAGAGGCATCTTATGTCACCGGACGCCGCGTCTCTATCTCTGGAATGCTGAAATTCTTAGGCGTTTCCCGCTCTGGTTACCGGGCTTTTCTTAATCGTAGAGTTTCACTCTCACGCCAAAGAAATGCTGCTATTAAAAAGCAAATCCAACATATCTATGATGATTCTAACCAGAACTATGGTGCTCCTAAAATCACCAAAGAACTCCGAAAAAACGGAGAATGTATTTCTCAGCGCACCGTTGGAAAATATATGCGTGAGATGGGAATCAAAGCCCAATGGGTTAAACCCTGGACTACAACCACCCGCGATTGTGATTTCAGCAAAGAACTGCACAATGTACTTGATGAACAGTTTAATCCAGACCGTCCTAATGCTGTATGGTGTACGGATATCACCTACATTTGGACTACTGATGGTTTTGTATACCTTAATTGCATTATGGACTTATATTCCCGTAAAATCATTGCCTGGACACTTGCCGATACACTCGAAGTATCCACCGTGATTTCTACCATTGATAAAGCCAAAGCCTCTCGTGATACAGATATGCCTTTAATCATTCATACTGATCGTGGATGTCAGTATGTTTCCGAAGCTTGGCGCTAGGCTACAGAAGGAATGACACGCAGTTATTCTCACACCGGTTACCCTTACGATAATGCCTGCATTGAATCTTTTCATTCACTGATAAAACGTGAATGGTTGAATCGCTTTACGATTCATAATTACCGACATGCTTATTCATTGGTCTTCGAATATATCGAAACCTTTTATAATACTGTCCGTATACATAGTCATTGCGACTACATGTCACCTAATGACTATGAAAAACTGTATATGAGGGTTGAGAATCTGCCGGCAGCTTAGCTGGCAGAACCTCTCATTTTATTTTGTACTAAATCTTGACACAGGACCACCCATCAACGTTCCCTACATACCACCTACGAATTATCTTCTCCCATCAGCCCTCCCACATGTTACTAATAGATTATCTTCATTCAATACATACATTTAAAACATTTTCAATATTCCCATTGACTTCTTTCCAAATTTCATTTATTATATATTTTAAATATCCAAATACACATATATTCATATTTAATATTTCACAAATTTTTCTCGTCCCAAGTTTTCCCACATTTAACCACTATAAGGAGGTGCTTAATATTTACACAAAGATACTATCAAAATATCATGAAATCGAAACCCAAATTCAATCTGTAAAAAAGCAAATAAAGCATTTACCATCGGGGACATTATGGTGCGCGCGCAACGGAGAACACTACAAATGGTACCAACACAATAATCATACCAATGCTTATATTCCCAAAAAACAACGGCAACTTGCCGAACAACTTGCACTTAAAAAATATTTATGTTTGTTATTGGAAGAACTCACCCAAGAAAAACTTGCTCTTCAACTTTATTTACAACAACATTCTGATTTTTCAAAATCCAAACAATTATTTTTACACCCCGAATTTCAAAAACTACTTTCTCCCGCCTTTACGCCTATTTCACAAGAGTTGGATGATTGGAGGAATGCAACTTATGATCACAACACAAATCACCCGGAGAACTTGCTCCACAAAAGCAATTCCGGTCATCTGGTTCGTTCAAAATCAGAAGCAATCATTGATATGCTTTTATATATTCATAAAATTCCCTTTCGATACGAATGCGCATTACATTTAGGCGAAATAACACTTTTCCCCGACTTCACAATACGCCATCCAAATACCGGCGCCACATTCTATTGGGAGCATTTTGGTATGATGGATGATCCCACCTATTCACGCAATGCATATTCAAGGTTACAACTCTATACCACCCATAGAATTATTCCTTCCCTTCAATTAATCACCACTTACGAAACCAAAGAAAATCCATTAACTCCTGATTCTGTTGAAAGAATTATCAAACAGTATTTTGGTGATTAAAATAAGGATTTGATACATGAAGTAATGATTGATGCATAGATTCATGTTTGATGTATAAACTGATGTCTGATATATAAACTGATGTTTGATGTACAAGTGAATGTATGATATATAAGTGAATGTATGATGTATAAACTAATAATTGGTGTATAAGTGAATGTTTGGCACATAAAATATGTTGGGTATTTTATGGCAAGAATCAAAAGGTTATGCCCTCAAAATCATATTTTTCTGGGTATTCTCCCAAAAAGCTATAGCCTCATACCCAAATTCTCTATATTACTGCTCTTTTTAATGGAAAAATCAAGAAAAATGGGTATTTAACAATAGAATCAACAAATTATACCCAATTGTTACCAACAGAAACAAAAAAACAAGCCCACTTGTTACCAACGAAAACAATAACAAGCCCACTTGCTATGATACCTCTAGAAAACATAAAAGCGGGAAGTCCTTAGACTTCCCACAAAATATCCCTATTATCGAAACGCGTCCGCAGCAATTACTTTCACGCCTGCCGGGATTTCCACCTCTTCTGCACTACCGCGATATGCTAGGAGCACACCATCGCCCACAATCAGAAAGTCACTGTTTCCCTCAATCACCATACTGCCATCATAGAAGCTTTCCAACCATGGCGTACCTGCAAAGGCTTTATCGCCGATAGAAGTGACTGTGCTTGGAATGTTTACCTCTGTCAAATCCTCACAATAATAGAACGCCGCATATTCAATCGTTTCCACGCCTTCCGGTATGGTAATGGACTGCAGACTACTTCTGGAAAAAGCAAAGCTTCCAATCCCCGACACATGCTCTCCCAAGGTAATATCCTTCAGTGATTCATCGCCATAATAAGTCCAATCTGCCAGCTTGGTCTTCTTGGGCGCTTCCGTCTGTTCCTGCGCCATGCCGCCCTGTGTCATATTCCAATAGCCTTCATAGCCCTTAGCCGTGTCCATCTCCTCGTTATCAATAAACACCACTGCACTATTTCCTACCACAGACGTACTACCTATCAAAACGCCCGGTTCCGGCGTCGGTGTAGGTATCGGTGTAGCAGTTGGTATAGGTGTCGGTTCCAGTATCATGGTCGGTTCCGGAGTTGGTGTTGCCTTCAAATATTCCGGCACATTGGCCAAAGACTCTCCTCTGGCAATGGCATAATTATAGGGATAGCTGTACTGTTCTGCCCGGATATTCAGTTGATACACACCGTCAAATGCCGTAGAATGAATGCTTGTTACTGTATCCGGAATGTAAATATCTGTCAGTGATTTGCAGTCCGCAAAGGCCATAATACCGATGTTACGAATGCTGTCAGAAAAAGATACTTTCTTTAAATTTTCACATGCTGCAAAAGCAAAATCTGCCACTTCATACAGTCCTTCGCCCAATACCACTTCTTCCAGATTACTACAGCCCCAAAAAGCATATTCTTCCATCTTTTCCACACTGTCCGGAATGGTTACCTTTTTCACTACATTGTTATTTTCGAAGGCACTTCTGCCGATGACTTCCACGGTAGCAGGAATAGACACGACGCTTGCCGTGCCTGTGTAATCCACTAATGTAGTTCCATCCATCTGAAAGTCTGCCGCCGTGGCTTCCGCCTCACTCTTAGGCACCATCAGAAAAAGCAATGCTACTGTCAGGGCAACTGCCCCCACCATGAAAAGCTTCTTCATATTTTATCCTCATATACTATGCAAGGGTGGTCTCCCACCCCTGCATTTCTGCTAATTAAGCCATTTTTACTTTATTTTTATCCTGGTTAGTTACTTTGTCCTTCTTCAGGAAAAGAACTGCGCCCAGACACAGAAGTCCTACGGATACAAACCACTTCGGGTGGATGCCGTCACCGGTCTTTGGTGTACTGTCAGTAATGACACCTGCGGTCAGATTCTGGGTATCCACATAAATCACATAAGGCGAGAAATGTGTAGCCGTAAAGCTGATGCAAGATACGCCATTGATGGTCTTGAACTTCGGTGTTAATGTCTGCAGCTTGCCATTTACCACAGCAGCCACCTTGTTATTACCTGCATAAGTAATCATGCTGTCCGGAATCGGAATGGTAATATCAATAGATAAGCCGGTAGTATCGGTAATCTGCTTGGTTCCCGTAGAATCATACAAAGTAATATCCATAGGGAAGTATACAATATCACTGATATCGGTATATTTGTTCATAAGTGCCTTCAGAATTTCTTCTGTAGCATTCTTATCTTCGGTAATCTTTATTACAAAATTATCGGAAGAACCATTTACCTGTACTGCCACCACGCCGGTGTTGGACAGGCCGTTTTTGTTAATTACTACAGTAGTACCGTTAGTGCTGGTACTGCCGGAATTATTGCCACTATTACCGCTACCGCCATTGTTACCTACATTGCCTGCGCTGCCGTTTCCGCCACCGGAACCGGAACCGCTGCCACCACCTACAACACCACTGTTTACGTTGGTCTTGTAATTAGCAGTTACCAACACATCCTTGGCCGGCATATCAATAACAGTTGCTGTTACATATTTGCTGGCGATGACGGTATCGGTAGGATCTACAGACCAATTGCTGAATTCCTGACCATACGCCGGATCGTCTGCAATAATAATTACTCTTTCTCCTGCCGCATAACTACCTGAGCCACTACCGTTACGTACGGTTAAGGTATAGAAGGTTGTAGGTGCAGGAGTAGGTGTAGGTGTCGTTCCACCTGTTCCGCCGGTACCTGTACCACCGGTACCATTTCCACCGGTAGAATCACTTACCTTCTCATACTGGGCGTATACATCCACATCCTTAGTAATATTGGTAATCGCAGGTCTCCAACCGGTAAATTTGTATCCTTCACGGGTAGGGTCTTGAGGAGTAATCGCATCCTCACCCGGATTTACCTTCTGTACATAAAGCACGGTATCATCGTGGTCGATAAAACGCACTACATACTTGGTATCCTCGGAATCAATAGCTTCATACTGAGCATATACGGTAACATCCGCTGTTACGTTCTTGTAGGAAGGTCTCCAACCGGTAAACATATAACCCTCTCTGGTTGGATTTGCCGGCGGCTCTGCATCCTTGCCCGGATCCACTTCTACGGTCTTCAAAACCGTATCATCATAATCCACAAACTTTACTGTGTACATGTACTCATCAGAGTCTATTTTCTCATACTGAGCATATACATCCACATCTTCTGTAATATTGGTAATCGCAGGTCTCCATCCGATGAAACGATAGCCTTCACGGGTAGGATCCACAGGAGCTTCCGCATCCTTGCCAATTTCTACCAATACGGTCTTAAGCACTGTATCATCATAATCAATAAAGCGCACGGTTGCTTTTAAGCTGTCCGGATTGATTGCTTCATACTGTGCCACGATATTTAAATCACTGCCCACTGCTTCATAGCTAGGCGCCCAACCGGTAAAGGTATAGCCCTCCACTTCCGGTGCTTCCGGCGGAGTAGCATCTTCGCCTTCCTTAACAGTCTGCTTATCTAAAACGGAACCATCCTTACCCATGAAGTAAACAGTATAAGTAATCACCGTCTCTTTCTGGGTCACATTAATATTATCATAAATTTGCGCATAAATTGCTGCGTTACTGTTATCCTCCGTATAGAAGGTCATCTGCTTACAGGTAGTCGGTGCATTGGATGAGGTATCAAATGCATCCGGGTCAATGTAAGAAACGCCGGTAGGAATCTCCAAATAACGTACATTACTATCTCTAAATGCACCTGCCCAAATTGCCTTACAGGTATCCGGCAAGTATGCAGAATACAAATCAGTAGTATTTTTGAATGCATCTACCGGAATATCCGTAATGCTTGATTCGCTCATATCTACGGAACCAATGCCAGGACAATCCATAAATGCTTCCTGATTAATGGTAGTTACACCAATTAATTCATTTGCTTCAATGGTTGAAGAACCAACAGCACGTCCTCTGGATTCCAAACATTCCACGATGCCTACCTTGTTTCCCGCATCCAAACTATAAATAATACCATTGTCACAGGCAAAGAATTCTCCACCCTGGAAGCTAATATCATTTACATTACTACATCCAGCAAAAGGTCTCAGTCCTAATTCGGATACTCTGGAAGAAATCTCCACATTCTTTAAGCTGTCACAATCCTTAAAGGCATAATCACCGATACTATAGGTTTCACCGTTTATGTAAATACTTTCTACGTTATTTAGACCTTCAAAAGTATTCGGTGCAATTTCATTAAAGCTGTGTGTAGTCAATGTCTTGGTTAAGCCCAAGCCACTTAACATCATATCTTCATTGGAATTGGTTTCCTTGTCAATGAACAAGCCATCTGTTACATCTTCAATACCTTCCGGAAGTACAATATTAAGCACTGCATCAATAATCTCTTCTTCATCCTGCGTCAGCTTAGCGCCACTCTTTTTATGAGCATAAGCATTATCTAAAGCATCTGCCTGTGCCTCTGTCAGATACGGTCTATCGTCATAATTGCTTGCCAAGGTATCAAAGGTCGGATAATCCAACAAGGTATTTTTATCTGTTGCAGGATTATATTGTACAGTCAGATTGCCGGGCCAACCACTGTAATAGGTAATATAAGTCTTGTATTGGCTACCGGTATTAATGTTACTATCCGGATCCATTGCGTACACAAAAGGTGCACAATTGTACGAAACAGGACCGGTAAAGGTTAATGTAGGTTGCTGTTCCAATGTAGTATTGGTACAGCTCTTATTATGTACAGCTACCTGCTGTGTCTGGAAAGCATTATCACCAATCTCAGTAATGTTTACCGGAGAGTGGAAAATAACATCCTTCAAATTATGGCAGCCCATAAATGCATTGTTTTCAATCTTTGTTACGGAAGAAGGAATATAAACCTTCTTTAAGAAGCAGTTATTTTGGAAACCGGTAGACGCAATAGTCTGAATCTTTGCCGGACCGATGGTCTGAGGCATATCAATTATTTCCATACCGCTTTCAACATCACATAAAATCAACTGATTAAATGAATTTACCTTGTATGTAGCCTTCGGAGAAGTTAAATCTCCTTCGATTTCATGAATAATAATCTCGTAAACATCTTCACCGTGATACTTAAATGCAATGGCATTATTTCCGCAGAATTTGTGAATTCCGGAATCCTTTTCCCCTTCAAAATAAAACTCTGCCGGTACGGTTGCCTTAAACTTAGCAATACTGTAAGGAGAACCGCCTTCATTTACACTGGGTAATCCTTCCACAAAAGTCGTATTGGTATTCAACACAGTGACATATGCCAGTTTCTCACAGCCTTCCAACAAGCTGATGTCCAAGGTTTCGCCAACACTTAAAGGAATCAACAAACTGGTCAAAGACTTACAGTTTACAAATAAATGGTTACCCAAATTGGTCAATCTGGAGGTACCACCACCATTCAAATCAATAGAAGTTAAGTTATAACAGTTTTCAAAACAGTAGTCGCCCAACTTTTCTACAGATACCGGTACCACGAAGCTACCCAGATTTTGACAGTTGGAGAACGCATGCTCACCGATAATACGCACGTTGGTATTGGACGGAATGTTAAAGGTCTGAATATTAATACAGTTGGTAAATGCAAAGTTACCAATGGTATCAATACCTGCACCTACAGTTACACTATTGATACTGGTACAACCATAGAATGCTCTATCGCCGATACCCAGCATGTTGCTACCAATATTCAATGTTGCGATACTACCCTTTTCTTCAAATACACCCACACCATTTGTGGCATTGTTTATGTACTGTACTTTAATATTGGCAAGTCTTTCATCATCCGAACCGGCCGAAACCTTCTGGTAATCGCTCGCATTGGTGGAACCCTGAGCGGCACCGGATTTTAAGATATACAATTCCATATCCTTCCAAGTACTGTAGGTTCTGTAATAACAGGGGGCTACAGTCTTTTCTGTAAGTAATGTGGATTCGATAGGAATCTTATTGCCGGTTTCATCCAATACAAACTCACCGGTCTCCGGATCCGTCTGATATTCACCGTATGTATAGTTGCCATACTCATCCAAAATCGGTGCTTCACCTATGTAGAACATATATTGGTCAGAAGCATTTACAGCCACGTTACCACTACCGGTACCTGTGCCCGGATCATAATATTTATACGCATCAAAAGTATCGGGTATGGTTAAAACACCCGTACTGACATTCTCATCCATATTACTGTTATAGCCCAAAATCACAGCGATTTTATCGCCACTGGAGGTATTCTTGGGATACACATAGGCGAAGTTATATACACCGTCACCGGTCATGTAAACCGGGTCTGTATCCGTCACGGTAGGAATCTTACTGTCTGTTTCCTGCAGTACTACCTTCTCCACATCTCCCGTTAAATTTTCAACCGCCTCCAAGGTATCTACCGGAATGGTAGCTACTGCCAATGCGGATGCCAAGGATAGGGCTCCTAATGTCTTTCTGATTCTTCGGCGTAATCTTAAGCTGTTCTTTTGCTTTGTTTGTTTTGTCATTCCTATAACCATGCCTTTCTTCATTCTGTACGAATCTACGCAATTAGTTAATCTATTCTTCCATTCTTTTGCTACTACTATTCGTTAATCAATTCTTTTGGCTACTACCACAAATCTACCGTCGTCTATAGTGCTGTCACAAGTGGACAAAGTCAATAGTCTGTCACCATACTCTGCAGTCACCCCCGTATCATACAAGGACATAGTTGCCATTTCCTGCATGTACGAATCAAACTCCTGCTCACTGTAGCAATCAATAAACTGATAATATTTGAACACTACTTCAGCCTCACTGTACACCTGCGAGCGGAACACATACATCACTTCATATGTACCCTTCTCGTAAATCGTATCAAACTGAATAGTAGGATGCTCCTTATAATACTTCTCCGATGCATAATCGTCCAAATTGCCGAACATTCTTCCACTCTTCATGTGATGTCCGTAAATTATCAGGTTCGTGCTGGGGGCCAGCACATCACAATCCTTATCCAGAAACAGAGCTCCGTTACGATCCTTTTCCTGATTAACATTGTGATCCAGATAATATTCATTGTCCGTAGTTTGCATTACGGGGTAGTCTATTATTGTATCGTCAATTTTTAGCCATCCGATTAGCTTTTTATTCATATTTAATAAATTTTTATATTCTTCGAGCACTTCCGGGGGCTCTTTTGTACTATCTGTATAGTTAATAACCACATCCTCCTGCCCCGTATTACCTATCTGCTGAGGTGGCGTCTGTGCTTTCAACTGCGCCATCTGCTCATAATTCGCTTTGGTCCGATAATCCTCATAAGAATAAAAACCTACGTACAAAAGACACCCTATTGCCACCATACTACACAAAAAAATAAGCAACTTACGGTTCTTTTCACGCTTTTTCAACTCTTCCTGCACATATGCTTCCACCTGTGCCTCGTAAACCTGTTTCGCTTCGGCCCTTTTATTTGCCACGGTGTTGTTGCCACTGCTGTTTCTTCTATTTGCTGAAGCCACACTATTACTGCCAGCGCCTCTATTTTCTGAAACATTGTTGCTGCTGACGCTTCTATTACTTGTTGTAGCAGCGCTGTTGCTATCTGCACGTCTACTTCCTGTAATACTTTTTCCACTGCTAACATTTCTACTTCCCGCAGCATTACTACCACTGCCGGTACTTCTATTTCCTGTAGCATTACTACCACTGCCGGTACTTCTACTTCCCGCAGCATTACTACCGCTACCGGTACTTCTATTTGTCGTGCCCCCAACCTGGGAGCCCTGTCCTCTGGTACTTGCCATAAAACTCTCTCGCACTTCTATAAATCCCCTATACGGAGCCTGTAATCTATCCTTATACATACTGCCACACCTCGGGCAGACTGCTCTCACTCTACTATATTCATTTTACTATATATACGAATTATTGCAAGAGTTTTTCTAGATATTGTGTCATTTTATTGTTTCTTACTTAAAGCAATTATTCATCACGAACCTATCATCCTATTCTCTCCCTCTATGTCTCTTTATTATTTTTTAATGCATCCCCATATAACCGCCCGACTTTTCTTCATTTTTCCTCATTTAGTCGGGCGCCGGCCCAAGAAAACATAACCACATTCTCATATATCCCCAAAAGTTATCCCTTCAAAACAGCCTATTTGTAAAATTCTCTTTGCAACATTCTGTTTATAACATTCTGTTTGTAACACTCTTCACACCACCTGCATACTATGAAGTATAAAAAAACTTTGGAGGCACTATTATGAGTGACTTAACAGCTACTAACTGCGGATGCAATTCCTGCAATAACAATTCTTCTTTCTTTGGCGGCAACAATGGATGCTGCAGTTGGATTTGGATTATCCTTTTATTGAGCAGCTGTGGCGGCAATAACGGTGGTTGTGGCGGCTTCTTGGGCGGCAACAATGGTTGCGGATGCGGCAACAACAATAACTGCTGCGAATGGATTATCTGGATTCTCCTTATCTCTTGCTTCTGTGGCAACGGTAACGGATGCTGCTAATCGGTATTCTACCACAAAGTTCTGCCCGAACAGGCAAACGCGAAATAGGCCCCTTTACGGGGCTTATTTTGTGCACTTCTAAATCCTCATGGAGAAGAATAAACTAGAATAAATATATCCGATTCCGGTAAGGAGGCAACATGGAAAAGCTACAACCTAGTGGAGTCGCCCTGTTCGACACACATTTTACCAACAATCATATCTGCATGATGAAAATACTGTTGCCTCTGTTACCACCAGCCCTGCAAAAAAACATTGCTGTTTATATTAAATATCAAGAACTGCAATATACCATGCAACATTTTCATCGGCTTATGCACACCCCGTCGTTTTTATCCGGCGAGCTTACTGCCACCCGAAAAAATGACTTTTCTACAATTTTCGAGGAAATCCTTCCCTACTGTACCCCTCAAGAAAAGCAAACCTTTACCCAAATGCGTAATATGTACCAAAGTTTCCAAAATATAAAAGAAATGATGGAAATGATAGAAACCATGAAGGAGCTTTTTCCTGAAGCATTCGATGGTTCCGGTGGCGGCTTCAATCCTGACATAATAGCCAATATGAGTGGACTTTCTCCGGATATGTTCGCAAATATGGGTGGTCTCAACCCGGAAATATTATCCGTCATGAGTAGCATATTGGGCGGCAACAACACGGACACAAATCAAACAGCTGATTCATTTGTCCAAAATCAGAATGACAAATGAGTCAAGCTCCACCTTTTGTAACATGAAATTATAAGGAGGTAATACAATGGAACAAACAAACTCCCGTCCTGCTTGGATGGACGATGAATTAGTAAAAGGAATTCCACAAAAGAAATTAGACTTCGCTGCACAGCTCTTTACCAAAGGCCATGGCAAGTCTCAAAAAGAAATGATGCGTATTGTTCTACCTATGATGAAACAGGCCAAAGCCGAGAACCTCACCTTTACACAAGCCGAAATCAACGCCTGCATTCAGGCTATCAAAAAACATTCCACCGAAGAAGAACTTGCCAAGATTGATCAGCTTATGACACAACAGGGCATACCAACCCCGCAAAAAAAATAAGCCCCCAACGGGGCTTATTTTTAAACTCATTTTATGGTTTTACAACAATATTTACCAATCTGCCCGGTACTACAATTTCCTTTACGATAGTTCCGGTCAACTTATCGCCCAAAGCTTCCTTGGCTTTTGCAAGCATGCTTTCCTTTTCTTCATCCTTGGCAATAGCAACGGTAGCCTTTACTTTACCGTTAATCTGTACAGCAATTTCAATCGTAGATTCCACTGTCTTAGCCTCATCATACTCCGGCCAAGTAGTCTGGTAAATCTTACCTTCAAAACCAACCATTTCCCAAAGTTCCTCAGTAATATGAGGAGCTACCGGATTCAGAAGTGTAAGCAAGGTCTTGTACTCGCCCTTGGTAATTTCATTCTTCTTGTAGAACTCGTTAATCAAAGCCATCATCGCAGCGATTGCAGTGTTATACTTCAAAGTTTCAAAATCACCGGAAACTTTCTTAATGGTCTGGTGCATCTTAGTCTCCAAATCTGCACTATATCCTTCACCGTCTACTACAATATCCTGCAGCTTCCAAACTCTGTCTAAGAATCTGCGGCAACCCTTTACACCGTCCTCACTCCAGGACGCACTTAAGTCAAATGCGCCAATGAACATTTCGTAGGTTCTCAAGGTATCTGCACCGTAATCCTGTACAATATCGTCCGGATTTACTACGTTTCCACGGGACTTGGACATCTTTTCACCGTTAGAACCGAGAATCATACCATGAGAGGTTCTCTTCTGGTAAGGTTCCGGAGTAGGCACTGCACCTTGATCATACAGGAATCTGTGCCAGAATCTGGAGTACAGTAAGTGAAGTGTGGTATGCTCCATACCACCATTGTACCAGTCTACAGGGAGCCAATACTTCAAAGCTTCCGGACTAGCCAATGCTTCGGTATTGGTAGGATCGGTATATCTTAAGAAATACCAAGAAGAACCTGCCCACTGCGGCATGGTATCAGTTTCTCTCTGCGCAGGACCTCCACAGCAAGGACAAGTGGTATTTACCCAATCTGTCATAGCTGCCAAAGGTGACTCACCATTATCGGTAGGCATATAGCTTTCTACCTCAGGAAGCACCAATGGAAGTTCGCTTTCATCCAAAGGAACGAAGCCGCACTTTTCACACTTAACCACAGGAATAGGCTCGCCCCAGTAACGCTGACGGGAGAATACCCAGTCACGTAACTTAAAGTTGGTCTTGGGTGTACCAATACCCTTTTCCTCTAAAAATTCAATAATCTTTGCCTTTGCATCTGCTACGGAAAGACCATTCAAGAAATCTGAATTTACCAAGGTACCGGTTGCTACATCTGCGTAACATGCCTCCTGTACACTTACTTCACTGCCGGATACTACTTCAATAATCGGCATGTCAAACTTCTTTGCAAATTCCCAGTCTCTTTCATCATGAGCCGGCACCGCCATAATAGCACCGGTACCATAAGTCATGAGTACATAGTCTGAAATCCATACAGGGATTTCTTTGCCGTTTACAGGGTTGGTTGCAGTAATTCCTGAAATCTTTACGCCGGTCTTATCTTTTGCCAGCTCTGTACGCTCGAAATCAGACTTCTTAGAAGCCATTTCACGATAAGCAACCACTTCGTCCCAGTTTGAAATTTCCTCTTTATATTTGTCAATAACAGGATGTTCCGGAGAAACAACCATGTAAGTAACACCAAACAAAGTATCCGGTCTGGTGGTATAAATGCGAAGCTTTTCCTCCTTACCGGTCAGTGTAAAGTCTACTTCTGCACCCTGGCTCTTACCAATCCAGTTCTTCTGAGAAACCTTAACACGTTCTACATAATCCACACCGTCCAGGCCTTCGATTAACTTGTCTGCATATTCGGTAATCTTAAGCATCCACTGGCTCTTTACTTTACGGACAACCTCTGCGCCACAACGTTCGCACACACCATTTACTACTTCTTCGTTTGCCAGACCAACCTTACATTCGGTACACCAGTTAATGGGCATCTCAGACTTGTAAGCAAGACCTGCCTTGAACAATTTCAAGAAAATCCACTGTGTCCATTTGTAGTATCCTTCGTCAGTAGTATTTACTTCTCTGTCCCAATCAAAAGAATAGCCCAAAGCATGAAGCTGACCTTTAAATCTCTCCACATTGTTTTTGGTAACAATCTTGGGATGGATATGGTTCTTAATTGCATAGTTTTCGGTAGGAAGACCGAATGCATCCCACCCCATAGGATACAGTACATTATATCCCTGCATTCTTCTCTTACGCGCTACGATATCAAGCGCTGTATAAGGTCTGGGATGACCTACGTGAAGACCCTGTCCTGAAGGATAAGGGAACTCCACCAAACAATAATATTTGGGCTTGCTGTAATCGTTTGTGGTAGCAAATGCTTTTTCATTGTCCCACACAGCCTGCCACTTCTGTTCCACTTCTTTGTGGTTATAAGGTATAGCCATGATATTTCCTCCTAAAAAAGATATAGCCCTCTCGTATCTAGAGACGAAAGGGCTTAAATTCCGTGGTACCACTCTAGTTCCCAACTCTTTTGAAACACATCCGGGTTTCCCCAAAATCCGTTGAACAAAAAACAAGTCAGACACTTTAAACTCTGTAACGGGAGCACCCGCCTTACATTACACACGCATCGTCATCGGAATTTCCTTCAAACACTTCCGCATGGTTCAACACGCTTCCTGCAAGGGACTCAAAGGCGAGTTCACAATCCTTCACTATTGCCTCGCACCTTCCGGCAACTCTCTGAAAGCTTCAGATTCTTACTATTCCTTCTCACAGTCACTAAAATATAAACTGAAAATATTTTATCCGCTTTTACGACTTATGTCAAGTAGTTTGTTTCTCATGCAAGGCATTACATCTGATAATTTCTTTTCGGATATCTTCCGCTATTCCCAAAACCGGTTCTGCTACCGGCTTGCCGGTATAATATCCCTGAATAAAATCCACACCCAAAGAAATTATTGTCTGTAATTCCTCAGAAGTTTCTACTCCTTCTGCCAGCACCATAATATTATTCATACGTGCAAAATCTATGGTACTTTGTACAAACATTTGCTTATTTAAATCCTTATCAATATCCGTTATCAGAAAACGGTCCACCTTAATTATCTGTGGCTCGTATCGAATCAGATTTACAATATTTGAATGACCAGTACCATAATCATCAATGGCAATCTGTTGCCCCACTTCCTCACCATACAAACGCCTCACATTCCTAAGTTCTTCATCTGAAACGGTATTTTCTTCTGTTAGTTCCAATACCACATTACTCATATAACCACTGTAATTATCTACAAACCTGTCTAAATCCTCTCCTTTTAAGAAATGACCGGGAATCGTATTAATAAATATCTTACACCCATGAAACTTATCTTTTTCCTTTGTATACTGTTCCAGAATATTAAACATCGTTGCTTTTTCAATATCATACAACCGGCCGTATTCCTTTGCAGTATCTAGAATTTCCATAGGTCTCATACCAATACCGGCCTCTGTTCTCATCAATGCTTCGTATGCATAAATCTCTCCGTTCTTTGCATTAACAATGGGCTGATAATGATACTTGAACAGATTTCTTTCCATCAGCAGTTCAAAGGTCTTATAATTATTTTTTGTGACCTTTTCTTCTCTTTCTACCAATCCCTGGCCATACCTTAAACGGTTCATATACATTTCACTGTTTGCCACTTTTATGTAGCTTTCCAAGGTTCCATCCCAACCGCTATTTACTACAGTGCAACCGCAGTTTACTTCAACAATGTACTCCTTTTCGCTATTGTTATTGTAACCACTCATTACGCTAAAAAACACCGACGTAGCATTATTAATCATATCACCTACATTTTCTGATTCCTCCGGATAATTTACAACCAAAAAGGTATCCTCCGCAATATGTCCCACAAAAACATTCTTCGTATTGGAAATTTTCAACGCCTCCGCCACAAAACAAATTGCTTCTTCTGCACTGGCAATACCATAATTCTCATATACATATGTATACTTTGTCCATCCATATATAGAAACAACAATTGTTTTATTATGTCTATCTTCTTTTGCAGCAAACTCCTCAAACCATCTCATGGAACCTCTTAAGTTAGGCAGCTTGGTAACCGAATTGATCAAAGACGCATTCTCCACACGCCTCATTAAATATTGTTGTCTCATATGATTCACAATAACATCACATGCCACATTAATGACCTTTACCACTCTTTTGATTCGATGTCTGCTTCTTAAAATATCACCGGTTTTCAAGGCATAGAAACCACATTCTTCTCCTTGCACATAAATAGCACTCAACACATACATAGTATCATCCAAAAGCCACTCGTCCAAATCCGGTATCATTTCCGAACGATTCATTTTATCCCCGATATTCGTATTGTGATTTTCTTTCGATGCAATGACTACATATTCCTCCGCCTTCATCCTATTTTCTTCCGCACTTCCCATTGCAAAAGCCAAAAAATCAGTATTCAGGCATACAAAAGCCTCCTTATCAATACATCCCTCTAAATTTTGATACAACTGATTCATGTCCTTAATTTCCAACATACAATCAATCCAGTTGTACATTTTTTCTTCATGAACCTCTATAGCATCCACTACCTGGAACAAATCAATAGCAGCATCTCTATAATACATTTGTGTTAAACTTTCACAGCCACAGGATTCCGAAATCTGAAGCTTAAATTTATTATTTAAAACTCCCTCCTTTTTCCCTTCCATGAAAGCCATCTCAATAGCTTTCATAGTAAGCTCCGCCATACCCAACACATTTTCATCACAGGTTGTCAGTCTGGGCTTATTATATTCCACAATGGGAATACCATCAAACCCCGTAACAATCACATCATCCGGTACGCTGTATCCTTTTTCTGAAAGGATATCACAGACCGCTATTGCCATACTATCATTTGCACAAATAATAGCTTGGGGGAGTGTTTTGCCGCTTTCCAAAAATTCTATTATCGCACGTTTGGCAGGCTGGTCCCAATACTCACCAAATAGAACTTTTTCTTCTTCCACAGGTAGCCCATTCTCTTCCATCACTTCTTTAAAGCAAGCAAATCTCTTGTCCGTTGGCAATCTATCCCTATTACATGCCATAAAACAGACGTCCGTAACACCATGCTCCTTGATAACATGACGAATAAGCTCCTTATACGCCTCTTTATAATCTCTGACAATAGAAAAACAGCCTTCTCTGGTTTCATCCAATACAATTACAGGTACATCATGCTTTTGAGCCTTGGAAATCATAATTTCCACCATGGCCATATTATAAAAGCTGTTTGAATATACAATCAATGCATCCAGCACATCATAATTAATGACATCATAGATCGCCTTGGCTCCCTTGTCCAAAGTATCATTATTATAAAAATCAACCGGGCTATTAAACACAATTAATTTATATCCACTTTTACATATAAGCTTATGTAAATAATTTATATAATTAGAACGTGTAGTATCTTGAACTCTGGTCAAACATACGCCAATCAGCTTCTTACCTTTAATCATGAAACACCTCGTTATTCAATACTTTGTATTATATCTTTTTAAAAACGTGGCAGTGTTTCCACTGCCACGCTCCTAAGTCTTTTAATCCTCTACATTACTTTCAGCAACCTTCGCTGCTCTTGCTGCCACTTCCTTCTCCTGAACATCGCTGGGTGCCTGCTCATATCTTACAAATTCATAAGAATAATCGCCACGTCCACCAGTCATGGAACGAAGGTCTGTACAGTAACCGAACAGTGAGCTCATAGGAATTTCAGCCTCTACTACCTGCTTGCCACCCGGTAACGGATTCATGCCAAGCACACGGCCACGTCTCTTGTTCAAATCACCCATAACATCACCGGTATAAGAATCCGGAACGGTAACCTTTAAGCTGGCAATGGGCTCTAACAATACAGGATGTGCTTCCATGAAGCCCTTCTTAAACGCCTGGATAGTCGCCATCTTAAATGCCATTTCAGAAGAGTCAACCGGATGGTAAGAACCATCATAAAGCACTGCCTTTACACCTACTACAGGATATGCTGCCAAAGGTCCTCTGTCCATAGAATCCTGCAAGCCCTTTTCTACTGCCGGAAAGAAGTTCTTAGGAACTGCACCACCAACTACTACCTGCTCAAATACATAAGGTGTTTCCAAATCTTCGGAAGGACTAAAGCGCATCTTTACATGACCATACTGACCATGTCCGCCGGACTGCTTCTTATGCTTAGCCTCTACATCTGAGGTCTTCTTAATAGTTTCACGGAACGCAATCTTCGGTTTAGATAATTCTACTTCTACCTTATATTCGTTCAAAAGTCTGCTAACAACAATATCTAGGTGCTGGTCGCCCATACCATAAATAAGTGTCTGCTTATTTTCTGCATCATTTACTACCTTCAAGGTCTGGTCTTCATGAGACATCTTCTGCAATGCCTGTGAAATCTTATCGATATCTGCTTTATTCTTCGGCTTATATCTCATGTATGTATAAGGTGTGGAAATCTCTGCCTTACCATATTTGATGGTAGTTGCCTTAGTGGATAAGCTGTTACCGGTTCTTGCAGCGGTCAATTTAGCTAATGCACCGATATCACCTGCATGAAGCTCGCTTACTTCGATTGGCTTGTTACCCTGAAGTACATAAATCTTACCAATCTTTTCTTCGATTTCTTTATCTACGTTGTACATTAAATCATCCGTCTTTAATACACCGGAATTTACCTTAATCAAAGAGTACTTACCAATGAAAGGATCCACGATAGTCTTCCAAATATATGCGGATTTTGCCTTTGCAAAATCATAATCTGCATGATAAATTTCGTTGGTCTTCATGTTGATACCGGCAACTTCTCTGTTCTCCGGTGAAGGCACATACTTAATAATATCATCAATCAAGGTATAAACACCCTGCATTAATGTACTGGAACCCATGGTCATAGGAACAATACTTCCATCCCATACATTGGTGCGAAGAGCCGCACGGATTTCTGCTTCTGAGAAGGTTTCGCCACTGAAATATCTTTCCATGAATTCTTCACTGGTTTCAGCAACTGCTTCCATCAAAGTATCACGGCAAATCTGCAGGTTCGGCTTATTATACTCAGGAACGTCACAAGGAACAACTTCCTTACCAACCCAACGGTTTGCAGTTTCACTGATTACGTTAACGTAACCTACGAACTTTTCATTTTCACGGATCGGCAAATGGAACGGTGCCAGCTTCTTGCCAAACATATTGGTCATATCTTCCACTACCTGACGGAAAGAAGCATTGTCCACGTCCATATTAGAAACATAAATGATACGGGGTAATTTATACTTCTCACAAAGCTCCCATGCTCTGATGGTACCTACTTCTACGCCTGCCTTACCGTTTATAACGATAATTGCAGCACCTGCAGCACTCATGGCTTCTTCTACTTCACCCACAAAGTCAAAATAACCGGGAGTATCTAAAATATTAATCTTATATCCTTCCCACTCAATGGGAATTACGGATGTACTAATGGAAAACTTTCTCTTCTGTTCTTCTTTGCTATAGTCACTAACGGTATTTCCGTCAGACACTTTACCCAATCTGGAAGTAATTCCTGATAAGTAAGCCATCGCCTCTGCCAAACTGGTCTTACCACTTCCACCGTGTCCTAACAGACACACGTTACGAATTTTGTCAGTTGTGTAAATATTCATATGTCTTCCTCCAATATAGATGTAGTTTGGGTATTTTTGCCTAAGCAAAATTGGAATATCCAAATGTCCCATAAGAGTATTTTACTAAATTATCGCACATTTTACAAGATAAATTGTTAAATTTGCACACATTTATTTGCAAACTTGTGTTTTTTGATTAATTTGTCACCTTTTAATCCATTGTTTAACGAATTCTTTTCCCTTTTTTCACAATTTCAGTTGTGTTTTGCACTTTAAAGTGGTATAGTGTCAATGTATATACTTATCAAAATAGATGTACCAAATACCATAACGAGGTGAAAGTATGAACAGTTTACATGTTGGCTTCATTGGCTTGGGACTTATCGGTGGTTCCATTGCCAAAGCATTAAAAAAGAATATACCGGACATTCATATTACTGCGTACGACATTAATTCAGAAACTTTAATTGCTGCCATTGCAGATGGTATTGCCAATATTGCCACCAAGGAAATCGACACCTCCTTTTCTTTGTGTGACTATATTTTCTTATGTGCGCCGGTACAAAAAAATGACGCTAATTTAGAAGCAGTCAAAGCAGTCATTAGCGAAAATTGCATTTTAACGGATGTGGGCAGTGTAAAAACTACCATTCACGAACATATAAAAGCCGCCGGATTAGAGAAGCATTTTATCGGCGGACATCCCATGGCCGGTAGTGAACGTTTCGGTTACCAGAATTCCAAAGAAACTCTTTTGGAAAACGCTTATTACATTTTAACACCTACTCCCGAAACCACTCCGGAACAATTAGAAAGCTGCAAGGAGTTAGTCACCAAAACCGGTGCTATTCCTTTGATTTTGGATTATAAACAGCATGATTATGTTACCGCAGCCATTAGTCATCTGCCCCATGTCATTGCAGCTTCTTTGGTTAATCTGGTACGGGACAGCGATTCTGAGGAGGGTATTATGAAAATGGTTGCCGCAGGCGGTTTCAAGGATATTACCCGTATTGCCTCCTCTTCTGCGGGAATGTGGCAACAGATTTGCTTGACCAATACAGACAATATTTCTACACTGTTGGATGACTATATTAACTCCCTGCAAGGAATTAAGAATCATCTGAACGCACGTCACGAAGACGATTTATATGAACTGTTTGACTCCGCCAGAGAATACCGTGATTCCTTCATAAACGCTTCCAGCGGTCCTATCAAACGTGCTTACGTATTGACGGTAGACATTGCTGACCAGGCCGGTTCCCTGGCTGCCATCACTACGATTCTGGCGGTAAACGGTATTAATATCAAAAACATCGGTATTACTCATAACCGCGAGCAGGAATATGGTGCCCTGCGTTTGGAATTCTACGACGAAGCCGCCATTGAAAAAGCCAAAGAATTATTGAGACAAAGAAGTTATCTAATATACGAAAAGAAGCTGTAGATTGAAGTGCACCCCAAATGTTAGACAATAAATCTAACATTTGGAGGTGCATTTAAGGTTTCTGTTATAGAATATATGCATAGCAACCATTTATCTATATTTCAAACAGCGACTATGTTTGGTATACCACAGGACCATACCGTTGGTAAATAGGAACGCATATATTATGAGTAAGGACCACAGAGACTGTATCGAGACAATCGTGGAAGAAAATCTAAAATGAGTTCAGACAAGCCAAGGAAAAAGAAACTAAACAAAGAAACAGAAGAAGATTTAATTGCAGAAGTTCAACGCCTTCGCATGGAGAATGACTACTTAAAAAAATTACAAGCCTTAGTTCAGGAAAGAATTGCCCTAGAGAATGGAAAAGAGCCACCATCATCAACGAATTGAGGCATAAATATAAGCTGGCAGATTTATTGACTTTTGATGGTATGCCAAGAAGTACGTTCTATTTTTATCTTAAAAAGATGCAACAACCGGATAAATACGTAGAGAAAAAAGAGGTAATTAAGCAGATTTTTCACGAAAATAAAGGTAGATATGGTTACCGCAGGAATGGACATCAAGGCTGGCAATATCAGATGAAAAAATATCAAACTCGCTTAAAAGAAAAAGGTATTATTCAAAGCATGTCTCGAAAAGGAAACTGTTTAGATAACTCAGTAATGGAAAATTTCTTTGGATTACTAAAGACAGAACAGAAGAATTAAGTGTAAACTAAAAGGACTGAGTCCGGTTCAATACCGGATTCAGTCCAATAGAGTTGCTTAATTAAACTGTCCAACATTTGGGGTTCAGTTCAAATCCGTAGCTTCCCTTTTTATTCTTATTTCACCGCAATCCTTGAAATCAACTCATCCCGCAAAAGTTCTATTGAAATATTCTCAGCATTTCGTATAACATTTTCCTGTACTTCTGCAAGTAAAACAACATCCACCGATTCATCCGCTGAAAGTTGCCCCATATAAGTAATCATGTCGTTACTTAATAAGGTTACCATTGCATTTACGGCAGTGCCGTCCACAAAAATAGTGTGCTTAATATTATCTTGAAGCATATCCACACTTTGTGTTTCACTACCACTATTTAAAAGCACAAATCGAAGCACTAATAAACTACATCCCTGATTCGCATCCAAAGTCAGCTCCGCATCTTTGGGGTCCGTATAAAAATCCACCACTTGATAGTCTCTATACTCCAAAGTCACATGCTCAGGTAACAGTAATGTCGTCCCCACCTCTGCATATGCATCTTCCGATAGTGGTCCTTCCACAGGAAGCATTGGAGTATCCTCCGTTGGAGCCATACCTGTTTCATTACTGTTTTCATCATCTTGTGGAGGTTCGGTTGCATCCGGTGCCTTTGTTGGTTCCGGTGTGGCGAAAGGTGCTTCTGTAGCCTCCGGCTCCGCATCTTCTTCCAACAACTCCAAATCCACCAAACGGTTTGGCTGACTTGTATCATATTTCAATAACAAACCTACTGCATATTCACTAATAGCCTCTCTCTGTTCATCTGACATATCAGGAATCTGCCCACCACAACCGACAAGCGTTGCTGTCATTAACAATATGCCTAAACTCATTCTCACTTTTTTCATAAATAACTCTTCCTATTTTGCTATTTTCTTCTCCAAAATTGTGTAAATTCCAGAAATAATCAATGCTACAATACCTGCCGCCAGGAAAAGCAACATTTTCTGCAATGCATCTTCTCCCTGGAAATCAAACAAGGTAATCTTAAAACAAACAATCATGGCAAGCACAAGTCCATAAACACGCTGTTTTTTGTCCTCACCTGCAAAGCCAAAGCCAATACTACCCAAACCTACCAGCATTAACAAAATACTGGTAATAATGTTCATATCAAACCTTACCACCAAAACCATATAAGTCAGGAAACAAGATACCACCAAGCCTTTGGCTGCACTCCAATGATTCTTCTCTTGGAAAATAAATGCAATGATACCCAATCCCAGCACTGTCGGAATCAAATAAAGAATCCTGTATTCCTCATACGGGTCTGTCAATAATGCTAAATAACAACCGCTTAAGGAAACCAATACCAACAAATTAAAAATATCAATCCATTTGTCCCTGAAACGGTCTATCTGATTAAATAATACCACAGCCAGCCACAATACTGCAATCACAACCGACATTTCCAGGATACTCTCCATGTTAATAAAGATAAATACCACGGTAGTAAATGTAACAATACATTCAAAGCAAGTCTTCCAATAATGAATAAATATAATCGAAAACAACAATCCTGCCAACAAGAAATAACGATATACTTCATCCATAAATATCAAACTACAAAGCGCCGCTAATATGGTAAGTGCCATATCACATACCCGCAAATATTTATCCTTTGATAAAAGCTTAACTACAAGCAGCGAAACCAATACTGCCACGGTTATGTCCAGAGGCGATTTACACATAAGCAACGACACAATTACCGCATAGTATACCTGCGCCCAGCGAATAGGACTGGTACGCATCATCCAAAAAGATAATATACCTAATAAAACAGACGATGCCACAATTACAATGCGAAGCGCTGTATAAATTGAAATATCCTCGTTCAAATAACTAAAGCAACTAAGTACACAAATGCCCATGCTTACGCCAAACGTAGTTACCAGCCCCACATTAGTGCCTTCTTTTCGGGACATTCTGCATAAAATCAACTCCATAAGCAGCATAGATGCCACCAAATACACTGTCATAAATATACTGAAGCTGTTTTCTGAAACATCGATAATAGCTTCATTACAATTTACCGCAAATACCCAAGTAGATATAGCTGCTGCTGCCATTTGAATCATACCCAGTTCTTTTTTGCGATTGACTCCGAATACCAACAATGTAATGCCGGCTAACACAATTCCTGTAGCTAACTCATTGAAATTCTGCAAGTACAGGAAATTGGTCATGGTGGCTATGTACAGTCCCGCGATTCCTATGGAGGAAAAAATCAGGGACAATGTTTGGCTTCTTTTACGTACCAAAAGCTCTGACAACATCCAAACGGCTAATGCAATAGCGTATAAAATCATCCCTTTCAGGAAACCGGTCATAAAATACATACCAAGCATAACAAAAGCTGTCAACACAAAGAACACACCAATAACACTGAATACACCAATACCAACCACAAACTCCTTATCCTTCGTCTGCTTGGGTTGAGGTACCGGCGTCGCCACAGCTTCCGGAGTGGTTGCCGGTTTCACCTGCGTTCCACCATTACGTTGCAAATACATCTGATAACTACGTTCCAAATCTGCACTTACCAAATCCATTTGTTGCTTTTGTGTGAGCAAACGTTCTTCCAATTTACGTAAATAATCTGTAAAAAAGGGATCCTTAGAACTCGCCTTCAATTCTTCTATTCTATTTTTGAGTTGTTCATAATAACCCACCATGGACACCTCACTTTCCTATTTATTCTTCTATAATATACTCCTGATACTTCATAGCATCCTGTTTATGACAGTTTACTACCAAACGTACCCCATTTTCAAGATATTCCTGCTCCAAAACCGTCGCATTCTCCATAAAATAAGAAGTTAATGCCCCTTTTTCATACGGAATCAGAAAACATACATCTTTGGTATCGGCATAAACCTGCCTTTTAATAAGCGCTACCAGCTCCTCAATCCCTACACCATTCACAGCCGACATATGAATATGTTTCTCTTTTACCTTAGGTAGTTGTGACATATCCATGCAACAGTCTGCTTTATTATAAACATATAACATAGGGATATCGCCGGCGCCAAGCTCCTCCAAGGTTTCCTTGGTCACCTCCATCTGCTGACGATACTGCTCATCCGAAAAATCAATGACCTGTACCAGCAAATCCGCATATTTCACCTCTTCCAAAGTGGAATGAAATGCTTTAACAAGTCCATGAGGCAGCTTATGAATAAATCCTACCGTATCTACCAAAAAGAAAGGCTTGTTGTCTCCTGTTTCAATGCTTCGTACGGAAGTTTCCAGCGTAGCAAAGAGCATATCCTTCTCCAGCACTTTTTTCTCATCATTACCTACATATCTTTGCACCATTTGATTCATCACCGTAGATTTGCCGGCATTGGTATAACCTACCAGCGCCACCTGAGGTGTACGGGAATTCATACGCTTCTTACGTTGTACCTGTCTGTCCATGGCAACTGCATCCAACTCCTTGCGTAACTCACTGATACGATGTTCAATTTTTCTACGGTCCAGTTCCAGTTTCTTTTCACCGGTACCCTTATTACTCATGCTACCACTGGCACCGCCCTGACGGCTCAGGGCTTCATGCATACCAACCAAACGTGGCAACAAATACTGCAGTCTGGCCGTTTCTACCTGTAACTTCGCCTCTCTGGTCTGGGCACGAATAGCAAAAATATCCAAAATCAGTGTGGTTCTATCCAAAATAGGCATATCCAACGTTTCCTGCAAATTACGAATTTGGGAAGGAGAAAGCGCGTTGTCAAAAATCACAATTTCCGCATCACATTCTCCCACAAACTCTTTAATCTCCTCTACCTTACCAGTTCCTACATACAAAGCTTTATTAACTGCCACCATTTTTTGTGTAATCAGTCCTACTACTTGCATGTTGCAAGCCTCTGCCAGACTCTTCAATTCCTCCATGGAGCGCTCAAAATCCTGCTCCTCACCGGTATCCACTCCCACCAATAAAGCTCTTTCTCTTTGTTCTTCCGTCATATTCCACCCTCACATCAATCCATATTAATCATTTACCGTTTCCAGTTCAAACCAGAAACGTACACCATTTGCATAATTCTCCACACCATACTCCTGGTTCATGGAATCCATAATCGCCTTTACAATCGAAAGGCCTACACCACTCCCCCCGTATTCACGGGTTCGTGCCTTGTCCGCCTTATAAAACTTCTCCCAAATATGCGGGATACTTTCCCGAGGGATTTGTTCACCGGTATTAAATACATTTACCCTTACCTTACCCTCCAGCCTCTCCAACTTAATTTCAATAATCCGCTCGCCGGAGCAGTGATTTACCGCATTGGTAAAATAATTCATGAAAACTTCCTCGGTTTTAAACTCATCTGCCCACACAAAAATAGGCTCTGTCGGTGAAAAACTCACCTGAATATCATTCTGCTTTACCAAAATACCTGCGGATTGTAAATAATTGCGTATCATGGCAACAATATCAAAACGCTCCATACTAACCACATCGTTGCCAAACTCCAACTGATTTAATGTTAAAAGGCGCTTTACCATAGTATTCATCTTGGCAGCTTCATCAATAATAACATCACAGTAAAACTCCCTGCTTTCCATATCATCATTGATGCCTTCCTTCAACCCTTCAGCATATCCCTGAATCAAAGCAATAGGGGTTTTCAATTCGTGAGATACATTAGACAAAAATTCCTTACGCATCTCATCCACCTTTTCTTTGCGCTCAATATCCTTCTGCAACTCATTATTGGCTGTTTTTAACTCCGAAATATTCTTCTCCAAAGATTCTGACAGCTGATTAATATTGGCTCCCAAAAGACCAATTTCATTCCGATCCTTCCCCTGATATTTTGCTTCAAAATCCAAATGCGTCATTTTTTCAGAAATCTCTGCCAACTGAAGTATAGGCTTCGTAAAACGGCGGGCAATAATCAAACACACAATACAGCCAACCAAAATAGATATTGCACCCACCCTTGTCATAAAACGGTTCGTAAGCCTCACACTGTCGCGAATACTTTCCATGGTAGAAGAAACAATGTACCAATAATCGTTTTCCAGCTGACCATACATTTCAATATACTCTGTGTTGGTACGCATATCATGAAGCATAAAAACCGTATCGGGTTCCGGACTCTCCTCTCCTTGTAATCCCATAGGAAAACCAGTAATATAACTAAATAGCCTGCGATTCAACTCTGCTCCATTAAAGGTAGCCTCAAAAACCACCTGGGCATTCATATCTACCACTTCCACGCTTAGATTATATCGAAATGCATACTCCCGCATACCATTCTGAAAATCCTCATCCTCCAAAAGCTCTCTTGCCGCCGCATTATTCAATTTATCATATGCCATCTGCACAATTTTCTTCTTGTCACTTTCATAGAACTTTTCCAAAAAAGTGTTATTCACAAACCAGCAGATCAGCAATGTACCGGACAATAACGCAATGATTATCGCCGCCAATTGTGTTCTGATTGAACTCTTCATCCTCGGCTCCTACATCATTTCTTCTATACAAAATAAGGATACTCTATTGAGTATCCTTTTCCATACTATAATACTATATTATCATTTTGTTATGCAAGAAACAATAGATTCACAAGGTTTTCACAAATCAACCAAGAATACACTTACGGAATGATAATACTTGCACAGGCCAAATCCTTACCTAAATCATATACTCTACCGGTCTGTAATCCTACTACCTTCGGACGCAGAATATAATCCGGATAGTTCTCTACTACTTTCGCTTTTTCTCCATTACTTAGTTCAACAATACTATCTACCGGATACAAAATTACACTACCCAAAAAACTCTTCATGGCATCCATATCCAGCTCCGCCGTCATCGCCATAATCATTTCCACCGCATCACGTGGAGAAAAAGCACTTTTGTACGGACGCTCCGTTACCAACGCATCATAAATATCTACCACAGACAAAATCTTTGCAAAGGGACTTATCTTGCTACTATCCACACCGAACGGATATCCGGAACCATTAATCTTCTCATGATGCTGTAATACTGCCATCTTAATATTATCCTTTAATCCCTTATTGTTCTTTAAAATATTGTAACTATAAACGGAATGTTGTTTCATGATTTCAAACTCTTCATCCGTTAACCTGCCCGGTTTATTTAAAATCTCATTAGGAATTTTAGACTTACCCATATCATGCAATAAACCTGCAATACCAATATCATACACCTCGGCATCTGAAAATCCATATTTTTTCGCCACAACCATAGCCATAGTTGCCACATCCACACTATGCTTAAAGGTATATTCGTCACTGACCTTTAACGTACCAATATCAATTGCCAGCGCATCATTCGCACTAATTGCCTTCATTAATTCATCAGCAATGTTTTTGGTAACATTGGTTAACTCGGTAGATTCGGTATTACTGTACAAATAAGAAATACCTTCTGCCACTCTCTTTTTCACGCTTTCAGAAAGCTTAACTTTAACACGGTCCTTTACCGTCAAATTCTCGATTTTTTTAAGAGTCTCCGGAGTGGTTTCTTTTTCAATATCCGCAATCGGTTCTTCTTCTCCTTCCCGGATGTATACACCATTAATTCCCAGGCGCTTCAAAGAGGATATTAAGTACTCATCCAAATCCGCACCTCTGGCTATCAAAATACGACCAGTCCCATCTACTATGGACTGATCTATCCTCATACCGACTTTTAATAATCTTGTTGCCACAAAATATCGTCTAACCACTCTGCACCGCCATCTGTCAGAAACCGTTTTCATCAATTTCCAAAATTTATCAAGTGTATTGTATCATACTACGCGAATTTTCTCAACAAAAAATACCTATTTATCAGCTATGATAAATAAGTATCTTCTAGGGTTGGGCTATTCTTTTAAATAGTCAACAGCTCGTAGGGGAATCGAACCCCTGATTCCGCCGTGAGAGGGCGGCGTCTTGACCGCTTGACCAACGAGCCAAAATTTTCCTTGGGAAAATCAAGAATTTTCTTCAAAAATTCTTTAGGAGTAAATGCTTCGCATTTCTCCATCTACATCTTTATTTTTTCTGTGCTCTCTCGAGCACTTGTTTATAATAATATAACTTCGAACAAATTGCAAGCATTTTTTGCAAAAATTTTTACAATTTTTACTTACAACTGTTCGAAAGCTACGATTATTACATCTTATTATACTATTCAACCAGAATTCTTACGTACTTTACAGGAGTTCTGTAGTTGTATTTGCTAATCTTAATACCGGATTTGGGACTACTTGCATGAATAACCTGTCCGTTACCGATATAAATCGCTACGTGATTAATGGTTCCGGAGCTGTTTGCATAGAATATCAAATCACCCGGCTGGATTTCACTATAGCTAATCTTGGTACCACTGTTTGCCTGTGAACCTGAGTAATGTGGTAATGTTACACCAAACTTCTTATAAACACTAAGTACAAAACCGGAACAATCCGCACCTTTTGTAAGACTTGTACCACCCCATACATAAGGATTTCCAAGGAATTGTTTTGCATATTCGCACAATTCTACTCTTACATCAGAAACACCCATACCATACAACAATTCGCTTAAAGTAACTGCCGTACCTAAATTCTCTTCTACATGAGCATATTCCGCAGAAACATATCCCTCTGCACCGTCAATAGAAACTTTAAACCATCCGTCTAAGGTTTCTACATATTCCATTTCTTCTCCCTGCAAAATCTGGGTTAATACTGCACTATCCACATTCGCCTCGTCGCGAACACGCAAACCGTCTGTATCTGCAATAACTACCGTTCGTGCTAATTCATTAGCACGAAGCTTTGCGTCTGCACCTGTTAATAAATATTCTGTGCTAACATATCCTTCTACTTCTCCTGATTGAATATGCGCCCAGCCTGTTTCTTCATCAATCTCTAAAATCTCACAAGCAGAATCTTTCGGCATCTTACCTACCAATTTACCACTGGTAGATGCGGTAGCACGTACGTTTAAATTACCTGACTCTACATTTGCAATACCAATATTGGTATACCCCCATGCAGCTCCCTGTGCCTCCTGCGCCTTTGTAATATATTCCTCCTGTGTAAGTGTCACTCCCAAAGTAGATGCAATTCCTGCCTGTTGCAAAACATCCTTCAATTGGAAGCCTGATGCCTGTACACTCATGGGCGAAATCAACATGCATGCAGCCAATCCCAAACCCATCATACGTACCATTCTATTTCTCTTATGTTCTTTTAACATATTTCACTCCATTGATTACAAGTTTGTTACAAAATTATTACACTACCCGTTCATTATAGCAATATGCCTTAAAAACTGTCAACTATTTTTCAATAAATGGTAAGTTTTTCCTACAGAAATGTCAGACATAACTTGTTTTTGCAGTGTTTCTAACGAATCAAAACGCATTTCCGGTCTTAAAAATTTGTACAAACATACAACAATCTCTTCATCATATATATCACGCTCAAAATCATAAAGGTATGTTTCTATCCCCAAAGCCAGATTCTCTGCCACCGTAGGTTTATAACCAATGTTGCTGATAGCCGGATATTCTTTCCCCTCCAACATTACTGTAGAGCAATAGACTCCACAAGGAGGGAGCAATTTCGTTGCTTCCGGCACAATATTTACTGTGGGCATACCCATTTTTCTCCCCATGGCTTTCCCATGAACTACTTTACCACTAATAGAGTATGGTACTCCTAATAATTCTTCTACATACTCCATGTCTCCCAGTTCCACATGCTTACGCACTAGTGTAGAGCTAATCTCTGTATCATTTACCTTTACCTTTTCTATGGTAGTCAGTTGATACTCATATTGTGTTGCCAATTCTTCTAAAAGAGCTGCATTTCCGGCACCTTTTTTCCCAAAAGACAAATCCGTACCTGCCACAATCCACTTTGTATGCAAACGTTTCACTAAAATCTCTTCAACAAAAACCTCCGGAGCCATTCCTGCTGTTTCTGTTGTCATAGGAAACTCAATTAAATAATCCACACCTAACTGTTCTAATAATTGCCGTTTCTCTTCCTTGGTACTTAGCTCCCTACCATCTGAAAAACCGAAAAAAACAGCCGGTGAAGGATCAAAAGTAAACACGCAGGAAGCCAGGCCTTCTTTCTTCTTTTCTAATATCTCTTGAAGAAGTCTGCCATGTCCACGATGCATGCCGTCAAATTTTCCTATTGCAACTGCCGTATCCTTATTCAGTTCAAAATCCAATGTTCCTGAAATAATTTCCATTCGTTATCCTCATATCTGAATTTAGGAAAGAAACATCTTTACCGGCTTATATCGATGTTTTTCCTGTTCATAAGTATATACTCCGTAAAACTTATCTTCCGCATATACACGTACCCATACATCTTGGGGATACGTTTTCTTTTCCTCCGTCTGTTTTGCATAAAAGGAATTACCATTATCAATCAGTTTCTTAAATTCCGGCAATACATGCAGTTCCGGACATTCCCCAAAGGCACTATCCACCGCAAACAAAACCTCTTCTATTTTTCCTGCATCGCGCAGTTCTTCCAACTGTTTTAAAGTAATGGCTTTTTCTAAAGAAAATGGTCCCACTTTCGTACGAAGCAGACTTTTCATGGTACCACCACACCCCAACTTAGCTCCTATATCTGCACAAAGCGTACGTATGTAGGTTCCTTTCGAACATGCAACACGTATCTTTACTATCGGTAACTCCATTTCCAGAATCTCAATTTCATGAATGGTTACCGGTCTGGCCTGACGTTCTACTTCTTTGCCGGCTCTGGCCAATTCATAAAGCTTTTTACCATTTACCTTTAAGGCAGAATACATAGGCGGAATCTGCATATACTCTCCTTGAAAGTTTAAAATACAATTACGAACCAAAGCTTCATCACCTACAGGTTCTTTTTCACACAATACTTGTCCTGTAATGTCCTGGGTATCTGTTTCCACACCCAAAAGTAATTCTGCCACATATTCTTTCTCTTTATCTGTTAACATATCACAAAGCTTGGTACCACTCCCCAAACATACCGGCAAAACACCGGTAGCATCCGGATCCAACGTCCCTGTATGACCGATTTTCTTCTGCTTACAAATACCTCGCATCTTTGCAACTACGTCATGTGAAGTAAAACCTTTTTCCTTATATATGTTAATAATACCATTATACATTTGTATTCTCCTTCAGTTGCTTTTCAATATGCAAGGACAAATTGTTCACACAATCATGGAAAGTTCCCTGCATAGTGCAGCCTGCTGCACGCATATGACCGCCACCGCCAAAATAAGTTGCAACCTTAGATACATCTACAAGCTCGTCGGAACGCATGCTGATTTTGTATTCCAACGTAGCTGTCTGATACATAAATATAGCACAATGAATTCCCTTAATATTACGAAGCTGATTTACAATTCCATCAAAATCATGAGTGGTTACTCCATAAAAATCCATCATCTTTTGATCCACACAGCTGGCAATACACTGTCCATCCATAAAACGAATGCTTTCCATCAAGGCTCTACCCAAAATCTGTGTCTGGCGATACGTTCTTTGATAGAAGGTTTCCTCAATCAAACGTGAAAAATCAAATCCAAAACCAATTAACTTGGCACCAATCTCCATGGTTTTAGGAGTTGTATTGGAATACTGGAACACTCCGGTATCATGAATAATACCTGTGTAAATAGCTTCCGCCATTTCCTTGTCCAAGATTTCTTCACCACTCTCCCGGGTAATCAAATCATAAATGATTTCACTGGTGGAACCGATTGTAGGAACTACATAATTTACATCACCCTCACCATGGTTACTGATATGATGGTCTATATTAATTGTCTTTTTTGCATTATGAAAATACTTTGCACCATCACCTAATCTCTCTAAATTACAATCCAAGACAAAAAACACATCAAATTCTTCCTCTTCCGGAAAATCTGACTCTATATAATTAAACCCCTTCAACTGTGAAAAAATCTGGGGCGGTGTTTCCAAATATACTGTTACCTTTACATTATCCAAACACTTTGTTAAATACTGGTACAAAGCCAGACATGAGCCAGTGCAATCCCCATCCGGTCTCACATGACCTCCTATACCGATTTTTTGTGCTCCACTACATTCCTGCAGAATTTTCATGCACATCACACACCTTTCGTCCGTAAGAAGAGCCCCGCAAAAGCGAGGCTCCGGTTAAAACTTATGAATCTTCTTCTACATCATCACGTTCAGAAGCCATTACATCATCAATCTTCTTTGACATGCTTACACCGTATTCAATGGATTGGTCCATAATAAATGTAATTGCCGGAGTATTGCGTAAATTGATTTCTTTTGCCAATTTAGATTTAATAAAACCTTCTGCACTTTTTAATCCCTGGTAAGTCGCCTTTCTGGCATCCTCATCACCCAGTACACTAATCCATGCCTTACAGCTCTTTAAATCCGGAGCAACTTCCACAGAAACCACACTAGTTAAAGGACTAATACGTGGGTCCTTGATTTCACCACGAATAATCTCTGCCAACACTCTCTGCACTTCTCCATTAATACGAGTATTTTTAATACTGTTTTTTCTCATAAATACCTCACAACGACGCTCCCGTGAAGCATTCGCATTGTATGCAAATGCTTCACGTTCGCTCCAATCACTATCTGGGAACTTCCACCATAATATAAGCTTCTACAATATCAAGCTCCTGCATCTGGTCGAAGCCGTCAAATACAAGACCACATTCGAAACCGGTCTTAACTTCCTTAACATCATCCTTAAATCTCTTCAGAGATGCTAATTCACCTTCGTAAATCTGCTTGCCTTCACGGCTGATACGGATCTTGCAGCCTCTCTGGAAGATACCGTCTAATACGTATGAACCAGCAATATTACCTACAGCAGATGCCTTGAATATCTGACGAACCTCAGCATGACCAATTACCTTTTCCTCATAAATAGGATCCAGCATACCCTTCATAGCTGCCTGTATATCTTCGATTGCCTGATAAATTACTTTGTAAAGTCTGACATCTACGCCTTCACGTTCCGCAGTTGCTTTTGCTGTAGCATCGGTACGTACATTGAAACCAATGATAATTGCATTGGATGCACTTGCCAAAGTAACATCGGATTCGTTAATGGCACCTACACCACCATGGATACACTTAACTACCACTTCCTCATTAGAAAGCTTCATAAGTGACTGTTTCACAGCTTCCACACTACCCTGTACGTCTGCCTTTACAATCAGGTTAAGTTCCTTCAAATTGCCTTCCTTAATCTGTGAGAACAAATCATCCAAGGACATTCTGGACTTGGTTTCTTCCAGCATCTTCTCCTTATTCTGTGCAAGGTAAGTTTCTGCATAAGTTTTTGCCAACTTATCTGTTTCGTGTGCAAGGAATACTTCACCTGCACTAGGCACATCGGAAAGACCTAAAATCTCTACCGGTGTAGAAGGAGTTGCTTCCTTCACTCTTCTACCCTTATCGTCAATCATGGCTCTCACTTTACCGTAGCAAGCACCTGCTGAAATAAAGTCACCCACATGCAAGGTACCCTTCTGTACCAATACAGTCGCTACCGGACCACGGCCTCTATCCAATTCAGCTTCAATTACAAGACCTCTTGCCTGTCTGTTCGGATTTGCCTTTAACTCTAAAATATCTGCAGTTAAAAGAATCATATCCAACAGTTCCGGAATACCTTCGCCGGTCTTTGCTGATACCGGTGCAAAAACAGTGCTTCCGCCCCAATCCTCAGCAATCAATTCATATTCTGTTAACTCCTGCTTTACTCTTTCGATATTTGCAGAAGGTTTATCAATCTTGTTTACCGCTACGATAATTTCAATGCCTGCAGCCTTTGCATGATTAATTGCTTCTACTGTCTGAGGCATAACACCATCGTCTGCCGCAACTACTAAGATTGCAATATCCGTAGAATTTGCACCACGCATACGCATAGCAGTAAATGCTTCATGTCCCGGAGTATCTAAGAAAGTAATCTTCTTGCCACCAGCATTTACAGTATATGCACCGATGTGCTGTGTAATACCGCCTGCTTCCTTATCGGTAACATTTGTCTTACGGATAGCATCCAAAAGAGAGGTTTTACCATGGTCAACGTGTCCCATAACACAGATAACCGGCGGTCTTTCCTGTAAGCTGCTTTCTTCCTCTTCGTCCTCTTTCAAAAGCTCTTCGATTACGTCAACCTTTACTTCCTTTTCGCAGAGGATTTCATATTCCATAGCAATATTCTCTGCATCCTCATAAGAAATTTCCTGGTTAACGGTAACAATCTTACCTTCCATAAACAGCTTCTTAACAATAACAGAAGGCTGCATCTTCATCTTGTCTGCCAAATCCTTAATCGTAATAGTTTCCGGCACTACGATTACCTTAATAACCTCTTCTACTACTTCTTCTTTCTTCTTTTCAGGCTTTATGAAGCGACCCGGCTTGTTCTTGAGTGCTTCTTCCTCCTCATAGAAGTGGTCCTTCTTATTTCTCTTATCTTTCTCTTGGCTGATACGTCTCTTTTCTTCTTCTCTATGCTTTTCCGTATCCTTAATGGGTGCAGCATCGCCACCGAAGCCCTTGCTCTTATTATCACGGCCTCTGTCGTTTCCTCTGCCGTCACGTCCGCCTCTTTCATTACGGTCGTTACGGTCTTTATCCATAGGATTAAAGCCCTTTCCACCGGACATATTATTGTTACGACGATCATTCTGACCGTAGCTTGGACGTCCCTGCATACCACCTTCTGATTTATTATAGCCAGTTCTACCACCGGCCGCACCATTATTACGGTCTCTGTTATCTCTGTTTGGATACTGACCATTATTTCTATCCTGGCCTGCCGGTCTCTGACCACCATTTCTATCATTGCTGTTAGAACGCTGACCATTTCTTTCTCCCTGAGGTCTATTATATCCACCCTGAGTTCTTTCCGTCTGTGGTCTCTCCTGGGTTCTTTCAGGCTGCTGAGGCTTTACATTCTGAGGCTGTGAAACTGCCTTTACTTCTGCCTCCACAACTACCTTCTTTGCCTCCTGTTCTACCACAGGAGCCTGCTGTGCTTTTACACTCTGCTGAGGCTTAGAAGATACCATCTGCACACTTGGAGTAGGTGAAGGCGGTGTCAATGGCTTAATCGGGCGAACCGGCTGACTTGCCGCCGGCTTCTGCGCATTATTATAGCCATTGCTTCTATTCTGCCCCTGCTGAGGTCTATTGTTTCCCTGATTCTGCTGTGGCGCCTTGGGCTTCTGACCGCCAGGCATCTTAGAATTCTGCGGATTACTTACAAAAATAATCTTTTTCTTCTTCTTCGGTGCTTCCTCCTGGGTTGTTTCCTGTTTCGGTACCTCTGCTACCACTGCTTCCTTCTTCATTTCTTCTGTTGTTGTTTTGTTTTCTGCCAACTGTGTGTCTCCTTTTCCACCAAATGCTTTTCGCACCTGTTCTACAGCACTATCTTCAAGAGTGCTCTGTGCCGCCTTTGCTTCTATACCTTTTTCCTGTAAAAAAGCAAGGACATCTTTACTTGCTATATTAAGCTCTTTCGCCAATTCATGTACTTTCATTTTAGCCATACTCACTACCTCCTATCCTCTCATGTTTGTACTTTCCGATTCAATTGCCTTTTGAATCGCTGTTGCCAAACCGGCATCGCAAATTGCCAGAGAAGACCTTAAGTCTTTTCCGATAGCCCGGCCCAATTCTATCTTTGTACTATATTCCAGTATAGGGACCTCATAAAACGAACACTTATCATGAAATAATTTTTTTGTATTCGCAGATGCATCCAGTGCTACGATTACCAATAACGCTGTACCGTTCTTCACAGCAGTCTCCGTTTGGAACTCACCGCTTACCAGATTGCGTCCCCGGATTGCAAGCCCTAACAATGATAACACTTTATTCTGCTTCAATCTCCTCAAACTCCTTATCCAAAGCATTATATACTTCTTCCGGAATACTCATTTTAAAGGAACGTTCCAACCCTTTATTCTTACGAGCCTTCTGCAAACATTCCTTCTGCATACAAAGATATGCGCCTCTTCCGTTCTTCTTGCCTGTAATATCCAAACAAATATCACCTTCCGGGGTTTTAATGACGCGCATCATTTCTTTTTTGCCCTTCATTTCCCCACAACCGATACATTGTCTTAATGGAACCTTCTTCATAAAAATTACTCCTCGTTACCATCCTCATAGGATTCGTACTCATCATATTCTTCGTAATCCTCATCGTACTCATCATCCATATAATCTTCATAACGGAAACCAGGTGCATCCTTTGCCTGTGTTTCTGATTTAATATCAATCTTGTAACCGGTAAGTCTTGCTGCAAGTCTTGCATTCTGACCTTCCTTACCAATTGCAAGTGACAACTGATAATCAGGAACTACGACCTTTGCAGTCTTCTCATCCGGATCAGCAAATACAGCAACAATCTTTGCCGGAGATAATGCATTCTGAATTAAATTACCAGGATTCTCATCCCAATTAACAATATCAATCTTTTCACCGCGAAGCTCTTCTACAATTGCATTTACTCTGGCACCATTCATACCAACACATGCACCCACTGCATCTACGTTAGGATTGTTGGACCAAACAGCGATCTTGGTTCTGCTTCCCGCTTCACGTGCAATGCTCATAATTTCTACAGTACCGTCTTTAATTTCGGTAACTTCTGCCTCAAATAATCTCTTTACCAATTCCGGATGTGTACGGCTTACATTGATACGAGGTCCCTTAGGAGTATTCTTTACTTCTAAGATGTACACTTTTATACGTTCTGTAGGTTTGAACACTTCACCTTTTACCATTTCAGCTTCATTTAATAAAGCATCTGCCTTACCTAAATTAATGCTGATATTCTTTCCCACATAACGCTGTACCACACCGGTAACTACGTCCTTTTCCTTTTCAAAATACTGGTTATAAATAACACTTCTTTCCTCTTCACGAATCTTCTGGAGGATAACGTTCTTTGCATTCTGTGTTGCAATACGACCGAATTCTTTAGACTTAATTTCCACATTCAGAATATCGCCTACCTTAGCTTTCTTAGAATGCTCTTTTGCATCAGCCAAAGCAATCTGTAACAAATCATCTTCTACTTCTTCCTTGGTTTCCACTACTTCTTTTTCAGCGTAGCAAAGGAAATCACAGGTTTCACGATTAATCTCTACCTTAATATTATCAGCCTTACCGAAGTGATTTTTGCAAGCGGTAAGCAACGAATTTTCAATCGCTTCAAAGAGAGTTTCTTTACTAATCTCCTTCTCCTTCTCCAGGATATTCAATGCTTCCATTAACTCTTTGTTCATTTTTTACTTTTCCTCCATTCTGCCCTTTCGGCGTAACCAAACTATTCCGTCACACTCACATGTGCTTTCTTAAGTTCTAAAAATCAAGTGCCAATTTAATAACCGCTATATCGCTTCTCTCAAATGTCTGCTCTACATCTGTAGCGATAGTAATACTATTTTCATCAAAACCAATTAGCTTACCTTCAAATTCCTTACATCCGTTCTGTGGCTTATACAACTTAATCTCCACATCCTGTCCGATACTCTTTTCCAAATGGCGGTCTTTTTTTAATGTTCTGCCCAGCCCCGGACTACTCACTTCTAAAATATACGCATCCTGAATAAAATCCTTCTCATCCAATGCATCTGACAAAGCACGGCTTACATTCTCACAATCATTGATATTTACACCCTCCGGCTTATCAATGTATGCTCTCAAATAAAAATCACTGCCTTCTTTTACATACTCTACATCGTAAATATCTACGCTGTATTTTTCTGCAATAGATTGCAAAAGCTCTTCCGTCTTCGCTTCATAGGTTTCCTTTTTGGACATTCCCATTCCATCCTTTCCATAAGCATCGTATCTTACACAAATAAGAAAGAGTGGATTGCGGTCCACTCTTATCTAGTAAGCATCTTAAATTCTATATAAGTATATCCTCATTTTATGGAATTGTCAACAAATTTGAAGAAATATTTTGTAACTTTTTCCCAAATATTTTAGTAACCGATTACTGTTCCCAAAAGCAGAATAGCACAACAGCATACGGCAATCATCAACTGTAATTTCAAGCTCCACTTAATCCAACGTCCGTAACTGACATTTACCAGACTTAAAGCAATCAGTAAACATGGATTTGTAAAATAAATCAGGTTCGAAAAACCATCTCCATAATTATATGCTAATACCATTAACTGTCTGCTAATGCCGCTCACATCCGCCAGTGGTGCCAAAATAGGCATTAATAGCACTGCTTCCGCACTTCCCGAGGAAATGAAGAAATTAATAATCATGGCAAAAAGGAATATACATAATATTCCCGCCTGCTTAGGCATTCCGGAAATCATACTCACTGCAAAATCCAGAATAGTACTCATAATTCCGGCTTCATTCATGGTATATTGAATACTGCCTGCCATTAAAATCAAAAGCAACGAAGGTAAAATACTCAATACTCCGTATCCGAAATAGGACGCCGCTTTACGCGGTTTGATTTTTGAGCAAATGCAACAACCTACTCCTGCCACCAAAAAGAACAGAGCTACCAATACCATCAAATAATCCGACAAGCCCGGAATAAAAACCGATAACAGAATTACGAAAAAGCACGCACCTATAGTTCCCACAAAAAACTTCATAGATGCTTCTAAATGCTCCTTACGTACAAATGCGCTGATTCCTTCAACAGGCGATTCATTTCTTTCTGCAAAATTTCGTTTTTCACATTTTTTCGCATAAGGAATTAAAAATAACAATAAACATCCGTAAATCACCACATAAGTAAGTAATCTAAGTGAAATACCGCTAAATGCAGGTAAACCCATTAATGTCTGAGCCACACCGGTAGTAAAGGGATTTAAAACTCCCGTGGAAAAGCCACATGCTACTGCCCCTAGAGACATTCCCAGACCAACCAATTCATCCCAGCCCATGGCTACTGCCAAGACAACCGATAACGGTACCAAAGGGATACATTCCTCAAAACTACCTACAAAGGCTCCCATACTCAAAAAGAATAACGTAACCATGGATAATAACAAATATTTCTTGTTACCGGCAGCATGAACAATTTTTCGAAGCATGTAATCCATGGTTCCGCTTCTATCCAATGCATTAAAGGTTCCACCGATTATCAACAAGAAAATCATCACCGCGATTAATGTTCCACCCTGTGGTGAGCCCAATACCAAAACCGGAGACAATAACCACTTCCAAAAAGGGATATTCCCCCCCGGAATTACCAATGTCAATATATAAGTTAATGCCATCAATGCAAAGAGAATACCTATTGCAGCCACAAAGCTGGTTACACTAATATTCAAGCCTTTTGTCTCTTTTTGTTTCATATCCTTCCCCCAAAAATCACCTTCCACATCCGTTGTAGAAAATAAAATGACAAAGCTTAAGCCGGGAAGCCCCGGCTCAAACCTTCTAATTATTAAAATAACTTCTTTAATGCTCCTGCAATATCAGAAACAGAATCGATTTTAATCTTAGCTTTTACGCCATCAATAACCTTTTCTACCATATCATCGGGCAAATCTACTCCAAGAATCTTTTCAATAGCCTTCACCGGATCTTTTTCAAACTGTGCCTTTAAAGCGTCATCCTTCTGAATTTTCTCTACGATTTCATTAATTTTTTCCTTGATGTCCATGTTATCATCCTCTCTCCCTTAGGCTAAGCCGAATTCCATCAGCTTTCACCAAAAAGAATACCATATTTTAGTACATTCCTCAAGTATTCACTGTCACAAACACACAAGTTTCACATTTTCTATATCAAATATAACAGTTCCATAGGAAGTGCAATTAGTTCCTTAGCACCATGCTCTTTCAGAAACTCACGTCCTCTAAATCCCCAAGTAACTGCCACAAAACGCACTCCCGCATTTTCAGCAGTCTCAATATCTACATCCGAATCACCAATGTACATTACTTCTTCCTTGGAAACTCCGAGTTCTTCCATTGCTTTAATCAGTGCGTCCGGTGCGGGCTTACGTGCCATATCCTCTGTCGCTCCGATTGCAACATCAACATAATCTTCAAAATATTCCTTGCACAGAATCTTTACCGCATCATCCGGTTTGTTGGAAACTACTGCAATCTTCACACCTCTCTGTTTTAACTCCTTTAGCATCTGCAAGGTACCGTCATAAGGCTTTGTATTGTCCTTACAATGATATTCATAATAATTCTTATAAATAGTCAGTGTAAGTTCAAATACCGGATTGCTTTCTCCACCCGGAACTACACATGCGATTAAATTGCGGGCACCATTACCCACAAAGCGTCTGATTTCATCACTAGTTCTGAGCGGCAGATTATGTACCTTTAACGCTTCATTCACAGAATCTGTCAAATCTGCCAAAGTATCCAAAAGGGTTCCATCCAAGTCAAAGATTACAGACTTAATAGGATTCTCTTCATTCACAGGACGATAACATTGTTCAAAGAATTTTTGACCCATGGTAAGTAGATCATGAGAATCGCTGTTCTTTACTACTAAATAATCACCTTCCTTACCCAGAATGTAATTATCCTCATCCTCTATGGTAAATATCTTTACCTTCTGCGTCAGCTTCTGTGCTTTTACACGTTTTTCTCCATGGAATACACAAACTTTGGCATATTCAGATAGGGATATCACCTTATCGTCTGCTTTATTCTTAGCAGTAGGTTCATACTCCAGATTTGCAAGTTTAAACTGCCATTCATACAAACGATATTCGCGCATAATCTTCTCTTTGCTACGAATAAACACGTCGCCCTTAATACCAATGGTAAATACCATATCCTCTTCTATACGCACCTCACGGTCTCCCCTTAACGTACGTATCATAACCACAGAATCCACCGGAAATATGTCTGTAGCCATTACATAACCCATAGGAATCGGTTTACGGACATATTCTTCTAAGGTTTCTAAATTCAAATCAAAGTCCTTAGCATAAATAACCTGATGTCCCTGGAAATAATCCATGGCTCTCTTTTCCAAAAATGCCTTGATTGCCGATGTGGTAGGACGCAACTTCCCTTCTTCGTCCATTTCCATTCGAGGAGTGTAATTTAACTGCTTACAATACTCCTCATATGCCGGAATTAGTAACTCCATCTTTATAGTACCACCGGCTTTTACAAAATGTCCGCCACCACCACCAATGCCGTTACATATTTCTTGTGCCAACTCACTTGCATTGACTTCCTTTACACAACTACGCACAGACAGCTTAATTCCTTTCGGCAATACGCTAAATACCAGACAAATATCAATAATATCCACTTCCAGTACTAAATCACTGATAATACCCAGAATATTTGGATCACATATTCCTGCCTTTACAATAGCAAAACGATATTCATCAATATAATCACTTCTAAGCAACGCCGCACCTGCCGTTTCCAATTCCTCAATGGAAAGGTTGCAATTGCGGAATTTGGTAATCATTGCCACATCAAACTTCGCTTCATCACGGAGGTCCATATCCAGTGGGTGAGCAATTTCTGTCAATGCATTCGTGTCCGTAAACAGACCGTAATACATTGCCGTTGCCAACTCACGATGTGTATTAATATCAAAGCCAACTTCCTTCAACATCTGCCATATCAGAGTAGAACAGGCTCCCAAATTACTACGCACTTCATTTAAAGGCGGCAACTCTCCACTTACCTCATGATGATCTATAACCGCCACTTCATAAGCATCAAAATGGGTTACATTCCCTTCTCCATACTGACAATCCACAGTTATCAAAAGCTGAGGCTTTTCCAGACTTTCTACATATTGGACAGGTATATGCAACTCCTCTACCATAAGTACCAGATTACTCTTACGGATTTTATTTCGTCCGCCATAAATAATCTCTACCTGCTTTTCCTGCTCTTTAAAAAAGATATACAAACCATAAGCACTTGCCAGCGCATCCGCATCGGGATTATCGTGGCACTGAATTACTATATTTTCATATTCTAAAAGATCATAAAGCTTCATTCGTATACCTCCGCCGTATCAATACTACTTTAAAACTTATTTAGGAACTGCAACAAACCAATCTTCAAATTGCTTTAACTCAAAATCTTCAAAAATAGGTTCGTCAATAAAATATATAATATAGACTTTTTCTTTATCGATATTTTCGTAATCAATTCCTATGTAGAAAGTGTTTTCTCCATCCGAAAACTGTGCCGGTGCCGGTTTCACTGCATATTGGACACTTTGCAAATAGTTCGTTGGTGTTGTTCTTGAAAACAATAATATTCTGGGCCACTGTGCCCCTTTTTCTACTACAATTTCATCGCCCTGTTGCATTGCATACTCTACCGCATCTTCCATCCCTGCAGCATAAAACTTTGCCACCAACTCACTATATCTGCCAAAATAATCTCTTTCAAACATGATAATACATACCACATATACTATGGCAACTACAGCTGATACCGTAACTCCTATGGATTTACGTTTTTTGTAAAAGTATTGTAACAGAACTCCCACTCCATATGTTTCACACATAATCAGCGGAATAAACAAACAATTCACTTGATGAAGATTTACCTGCACCAATGCACTCACTATGCCAGCGCCGATTAATTGAATAAAAATATATATCTCATAAGAAAATTCTTTCTTAATAAGTTTTTTAATCATATTAATGACAAGGGCTACAAATCCAACAACTATGAATATTCTTCCAACATCAAAAAACAAACCGTATGGCAACAATATATCATGAGGTGCACCAATATTCTGTCGCCACAATAAAGTAATTACCCTCCGAATATTCATCCACATTTGCCCGAAGGAAATCGCTAACTCATCTGCACGATAACCGCTCATTACAGGAATCGTCATAAAGGGCAAATTAATCTGTTCTCCTACTGCATTAACATATACAAAAAGCAACAATGGTAATGCCAATAATGCTAACAGACATACTGAAATAATACTCCACTTATTAATCTTCAGTTTCTTATACCAAACACCATATGCAATTTGTAAAAGTAACATTACCGGTACAATTGGCCAAATAACAGCATATGAATACAGACCTATGCCATATAACAAAGCGCTTGAAATCAAATACTTATTATTATCCAATCCTAACACAAAAAATAAAAGACCAAACACTAAAAAAGCAGGGGCTAAATTTGCATCCAATCCCCAACGACACATGGTAATATGCCATGGGCATACAGCTAAAAGGAAAAGAGCCCACGTACCAAACCTTTTCCCAAACATTTTCTTAATTAGCAGATAAAAAGCTACTAATGTTAGAATTCCTATGAAAGCTTGAGGCAATCGGGTAATGAAAGGAGTAATATTTGCTTCTCCAACAATTGAATATAACGGTATCAGTAAATAACTGTATAATACACTATGTCCATCTCCCCAATCTGCCAAATACACAGGATAAACATTACCTGCAGAATCCATTCCCTCTTTCCAAAGAGCAAACGCATTCCACGCCACAAACACTTCATCCTGATGCATTCCTCTTGGAACTTGTCCCAAATATATTAATCGAAGTAATGCTCCCAGTAAAACAATCAAACACAGGAATAATTTTTCGCACTTTGACATCCAACCTTTGTAACCTGTCAATTTCATTATTTTCTCCTACTTACCATATTCATTACATGCCTTAATCACTCTGTCTACTTCTTCCTTCTGCATTTCCGGGAACAAAGGCAAGGTCACACAATGTTCTGCCAAATACTCTGCATTTGGACAATCACCCTTTTCATATCCCAAGTATGCATATGCTTTTTGCAAATGACAGGATAAGGGATAATGCATATTACATTCAATATTTAAATCTTCCATATATTGAATAAATTTCTCTCTCTCCTCTACAGTTATTACAAAAAGATGATACACCGGAGTTGTATTTTCCGGATGTACCTGCATGGTAAGCAAAGGATTGTTAATTTCTTTTATATATCTTTCTCCAATAGCAATACGTTTTTGTGTCCATTCCTTTAAGTATTTCAGGCTGACACTTAAAACCGCTCCTTGAATTCCTTCCAAACGCATATTATAACCTATTTCATCGTGATAATATCTAATATCAGAACCTTGATTTTTCAATCGGTTAATATGCTTATAATAGTCTTCATTATCCGTAGTAACACTTCCGCCTTCACCAAATGCATAGAGATTTTTTCCGGGATAAAAACTAAAGCATCCTAATTCGCCTAACGTACCTACCTGTTTGCCTTCATACAATGCATTATGTGCCTGTGCACAGTCTTCTACTACAAACAACCCGTGCTTGTCTGCTATCTTACGGATTTCATTGTATTCAAATGGTTGTCCATATAAATGAACACCTATAATTCCCTTTGTTTTTTCCGTAATTTTACTTTCCACAGATGCCGGATCTATCTCCCAGGTATCCGCTGTACAATCTGCAAATACCGGTGTTGCTCCTGTATAAGACACTCCCCATGCAGTAGCTATAAATGTATTAGCCGGAACTATCACTTCATCTCCCGGTCCAACACCTAATGCAAGCATAGCCAGATGTAATGCAGAGGTACCATTATTCACTCCTGCTGCGTACTTTACACCTACAAAATCAGCAAACTCTTTGTCAAAAGTATCCGCGTACTTTCCTCCGGAAAATGCAGTATCATTACAAACTGCTTCTATTGCTTCCAAATATTCCTTTTTATGATTATTATAATCTCTAGACAAATCAATTCTTTTAATGCGCTCTGACATCTTTCAACTTCCTATCATTAAATGTGTTTTTTAATATTAAACTCAACAAACAATCTGGTAATCTGTACTAAATAATTACATATTGTTTTAAAAATCTTTACGGTTGTATTATAATCTTCCTGCCATTCCACCGGGTAGTCCAATATATTCATGCCGCGCTTTTCAGCTCTCAACAGAAACTCAATCATATAAAACCATCCATTGTCCTGACTGGATGCTTGCACCAGCTCCTGCGCCACCTCTTTACGTACAAAAGTAAATCCACAAATAGCATCCGTACATTTCATTCCCAAAAAAACTTTTAACAAAATCAAAAGTCCCTTAGAAGTAATCTTCCGATACCATTTTCTCCCTTTGGTATCCGACGCTTTCGCAAACCGGCTACCATTTATATATTGTACGGAAGCATCCTTTTGGAATATTTCAATGGCCTCTCCCAAATGCTTAATATTGGTTGATAAATCAATATCCATATATCCCACAATATCACATTTATTCAGTTCCACACCTCTTCGAAAAGCTGCTCCTACCCCTCGTACATTAATTCTTTCATAGATTAGCTTCGGATATTCTGCACACAACTGCTCTGCAATTTGCGGTGTTTCATCTTCTGAACCATTATCGACAATCGTAACAGTATAATCCTCATATCCAATAGATTGTAAATATTTTATTGTCTCTCTAATTCCTTTTTCTAAACGAAGTCTTTCATTTAATACCGGAAAAATAATATCAATACTCACTTTTTGTCTCCTACTGTTTTGATAATTTATCTACACCTGAAATAACATAACGCTGCTTTTTAAATATCAGACTTAAAATTACCGACAGGTATTTCAGTATCAAAGTCATTAATAAAAACAACCCAAAAAAACCAAAAGCAATTAATCCAATAGTAGACATCCAACCTTCTACCGGACGCACCTCACTAAACAAAGACCAAACTACATACAATGCCATAACAATCATGACAAATAAGAAGAAGCCACAAAGCACCAGTGAAATCTTTTCCAGAATATCCGTAAAAATAATAAATGAATCAAACGCCAAATCACTTCGGCTGCTTTTCTCCTGCATGCTTCTGCCCTTTTTTGTTACTTCCTTGTTTTCAAAATAAATGGAAGTCATTAACAAACCACAATTCACATACATGGCTTTTCGATACGGTACGTATACATTCATTTGATTCACTCTGTTTACCGCACGTCTGGAAACGATTCTAAAACGTTCCTGTTGCAATTTATTAGGTCCTTTATTGGCCCAATTAAATAAAAGATAAAACAATTTAGAAGAGACGGCAATTCCCTTTTTCGGCACTGCCGCTACTACATCATACCCCTCCAACGCCTTGTGGTACAAATCCATAATCAATGTCTTCTCATAGTCAGCCAATACTTTATCAAATTCATAAATAAAGTCCCCTACCGCCAAATCACGGCCTGCATTCATTGCAGCTTCCTGTCCCTGATAGTAACTCATTCGAACTATGCTGACAGAATCTATATGTTCTACGGAATCCACAAAATTCTGCAACTGTCCAACTGTATCATCATAAGACGCGTCGTCCACACATATAATCTCATATTTTTCAAAATTCTCTGTCATAACAGAATATAACATATTTAAGAAAGGCACAACTTCCTTTCCTTCGTTATGCATATAAACCACACAAGAAATAAAATTCTTTTGCTTCATCCCTTACATCCTCTTTAGCTTAAAAATTCATCTAAATCATAAACTGTATTTATCTTTCCTGAAAGAACACTAATAAAAGTCGGTGCTTCTGATGCCACTTTAATTACTGTAGGACGCGAATCATCAATCTCCGATGCCTTTAAAATAGGTTTCATGGAAAATAAGGACTCCTTATATTCAAAGGTATGCTCCTCTTTTACATATTTACGGGCAAGTGCTGCCATATACTCCCATGCCGTATTAGGCTTATATATACAGGAATTACAATTACCTAATGCATGACTTGTACATTCTCCGTCACTTTCCTTGGTACAAACAAATGCCGGAACTGTATTATAATTTGTTTTGTGTGGCGTAAATGTAACGGAAGTCAAGGAATGCAGCCCTGTTTTTCCGAAGGGCATTAATGAGAAAAATGGACCGTCCATAATTGTCAGACCAACATTTTTCAAAGAATCTCCCACTTCACACAAAATAATCTCACACAACTCATATTTTAATGCAAATTTCTCAAAATCTTTTCCTTGTACTAAATCCAATATATGATTCACGGCTGCATATGTGGCATTCAATACAAAAGGAGCAAAATACTCCATCTCTTCACTACTAACTCTATAATTCAATCCATCCTGTTCAATTCTTTGGATTTTAACACAATAGTCTATCCTTGCATTAGGGTACTTTTTTAACTCTTCCAGAAAATAATCTCTCAGAAGAAATGCATCATATGTGTATTCCTGTGTCATAAATACACCGTCACACATATCCTGCTTAAAATAGTTACCCACCGGTAACTCGCTACATGGAATTTTTGCATCTTTACAAAACTTTTTAAATTCTGCTGCATCTGTCCATGAGAATTTAGAAGATGTTGCATATATCTGATCAAACTTATCATGAATACAAAAATCAAAATCTGATACAAACCGTTGAAAGTAACCGGCTGATTTCATGGCAGTAGAAATTGAACGCGGGTAATGATATCCCATATGAACCCTCGCCTGATTAATATATGTGGCACGCATAAAAGGTTCCTTTTCCTGCTCCAGTACAATTACCTGTTGTCCACGTTTTGCACAGTATAATGCAGAATACAAACCATACAATCCTGCTCCTATTATAATCTTATCAGCAATCTCCAATCTTCCCATTTCCTTATCTGCCCTTACGCTTTTCTATCTAAACTAATATACCATATATTATCACATAAATCTACCAATTTTCAATTATGCGCTTGTGTCACAACTCACTTACTCCATCTGGATTTTTTATTTAAACCATATCCGTAAACAGCACCCACAATACCGCCAATAATATGTGATAAATTAGATACATTATCTCTTACCATAATTCCCTCAAAAATTTGTTGACCTATAAAAATTAGTGCCACCAATATAAAAGTAAGTGGCAGTTCTCCTTCTCTAAAATTGGTAAAGGATGTTAACAGTATAAATGCAAATACCACACCACTGGCACCGCATAGTGCCACTCTATGAAAAAACAAATAATGAAACAGACCGGTTACCAAAGCCGTAATCAATATAATCTTTACGATTCTGGCAACACCATGCTTCTCCTCCAACATAGGTCCCAACAAAAGAATATACGACATATTTCCAATAAAATGTCCCCAATCCGCATGACCCAACACATGGGTAAATAAGCGTACATAGGTAAGTGGGGATAACAAAGAAGAATGATATGTCATAAAAAACATTTCATTACTTTTCCCACTTGTAATCATATTTAAAATTAGTACCACCAAACTTACACATGCAAAACCTAAAACCACAGGAGAATTAAAAGTAATATTCAGCTTTTTCTTCTTTTTCATTTGAATATCCTTTCCAACATAGAAAACGGCCTTTCCATAAACAGCTTCCTTACCAATTACAACTCATACGGCGTAATCTGGTATACGTAATAATTCAGCCAATTACTGTACAAATTATTGCTATGGGAGCGCCACTGTAACAAGGGTTTATTTTCCGGATTATCCTGCGGATAATAATTATACGGTACCTGAATAGGCAATCCCTTGTTCAAATCGCGGAAATACTCGTTATTTAAGGTATAACGGTCATATTCCGGATGACCGTTTACAAAGATTTTCTTGCCGTCCTCTGCCATAGCTAAGAATACACCCGCATCATCACTCTCTGCCAGAACTGTCAATGCTTCGCAGGCATGAATTGCCGCAGCCGGTGTCTCTGTATGACGGCTATGAGGTGCTAGGAATACATCATCAAATCCTCTTACCAGGGGAACTTTTCGATTCATCACTTTATGTTCATAAATACCAAATAATTTCTGCGGCAGTTTACGTTTGTCGATACCATAATAATGATAAAGTCCTGCTTGAGCTCCCCAGCAAATATGTAAGGTAGAAGTCACATGAGTTTCTGCCCAATCCATAATTTCACACATTTCTTCCCAATAATCCACTTCTTCAAAGGTAATATCTTCTACCGGGGCTCCGGTAATAATCATACCGTCAAACTTTTTGTGTCTTACATCATCAATGGTATTATAAAACTTATTTAAATGATCCGCCGGTGTATTCTTTGAAATATGGTTCTTCACATTAAGGAATGTCACATCCACCTGTAACGGAGAATTGGATAATGCTCTTAAAAGCTGCAATTCCGTATCCTGCTTCACCGGCATAATATTTAGTATGGCAATCTGCAACGGACGAATATCCTGATGCATTGCCCGGTTTTCGTCCATCACAAATATATTTTCATTCTCCAAAATTTCCTTTGCAGGCAAATCACTTTGAATCTTAATAGGCATTTCACTTATCTCCTTAATCCTTTATTTCTAAAATAACATCCGGCTACTCACTCAGATATTTCGCCATAAAATCCTCTTCCGTAAGTATTGGAATCTGCAATTCCTTAGCCTTTTTATTTTTGCCGGAAGTAGAGGTAATGTCATTATTAATCAGACACTCTGTTTTGGAAGTAACGCTACCGGTCACTTTGCCACCCTTTTCCTCAATCACAGCTTTCAGTTCATCACGATTTGCATAATGATTCAGACTTCCTGTAATACAGAAGCTTTTACCGGTCAAAGACTGCTCCTGTGTATTTTGAGGCATTGCCTGTAAATGTACTTCCTTTAACAGATTTTCAATTCTTGTTATATTCTGCGGATTGCGCATATGCTCTACAAACGCCGCCGCAATGACCTCTCCAATCCCTTCTACTGTACTCAATTCCTCCACAGTGGCATGCATCAAAGATTCCATATTGTAATCAAATTCTTTGCAAAGTACCTTCGAAGTGGCCACACCAATATTGGCAATCCCCAAAGCATACAGCACTCTGGGAAGTGTGGTTTCTCTGGAAGCTTCAATACTTGTTATCAGGTTGTGGAAAGACTTCTCACCGAAGCCCTCCATCTCCACAATTTCTTCCCGGTACTTGTCTAAATGGTATAAGTCTGCAAACTCATGTAAAAAGCCGCAACCGATAAACTTCTCCAAGGTTGCCTCGGACAAGCCCTCTATGTTCATAGCGTCCCTATTCACAAATTGTGTAAAAGCCTTAATATTTTTTGCCTCACAGGCTTCATTGGTGCAATACAAAAACTGCGACTCATTCACCTGCTTAATTTCGGTCTTTCCTCCACAAACCGGACAAGTCTCCGGAATTTCCAAGGAGTCACTCCCCGTCAGATTCTCTGCAATCTGCGGAATAATCATATTCGCTTTGTACACTGTAATGCGGTCACCAATGCCCAACTTAAGGGAACGTACCATACTGATATTGTGTACGGAAGCACGACTCACCGTGGTGCCTTCCAACTCTACCGGTTCAAAAATCGCTACCGGGTTAATCAGTCCGGTACGGCTGGCACTCCACTCCATTTCTTTCAAAGTAGTTTCGCGAATTTCATCCTGCCACTTAAAAGCAATGGAATGCCTGGGGAACTTAGCAGTGCGACCCAAAGCCTCTCCATAAGCAATATCCTCGTAGGTAAGTACCAGACCATCCGACGGAATATCGTAGGTTTCAATCCGTTTTGCAAAAGTTTCAATAGCTTCCAAAATATTGTCAGGGGTAACCGGCATGCAATCCACTACTGCAAAGCCCTGTTCTTTCAGGAATAAAAACTGATTCTCACGACTATTCTCAAAATCCACGCCCTCTGCCTTTACCAGCGTAAATGCATACAAATTTACTCTTCTTTGTGCTGTAATTTCGTTATTCAATTGACGCACGGATCCACTACAAAGGTTACGTGGATTTTTATATTTTGCCGCTTCATCAGCAATTTCTGCATTAATCTTTTCAAAATCACTATAGCTAATCACTGCTTCGCCACGCAGAATCAATTCTCCCTTAAATGGAATGGTATAAGGTAAGTTTTGGAAAGTCTTTGCATTATTGGTCACCACTTCGCCAACTTCACCGTTCCCACGGGTAACTGCTTTTTGCAACTGTCCGTTGTTATAAGTTAAGACTACGGTCAAACCATCCAACTTCCAGCTGAGCAAGCCCTTCTGTCCCTGTAACCAACTTTTCAATTCTTCTCTATCCTTCGTCTTGCCTAAGGACAACATCGGGGTTTCATGGGCTTCCTTGGGCAATTCCTCTACCGCCTCATAACCGACATTAATGGTAGGACTGTTTGCCAGCACAGTGCCGGTCTCTTCTTCCAGCGCCACCAATTCATCATACAACTTATCGTATTCAAAGTTGCTCATAATTTCCTTATCCTCGGCGTAGTAAGCCCTGGATGCTTTATCTAATATATCCACTAAATATTTAATTCGTTCTAATTTATTTTCTGCCATGGTTATCTCTACCTTCTACTGTAATGCTTTCCACACATCTGAAACTAATTCGCGCCAATCTTTCACCAGTATATTCCGGTTACTTCAACCCTTGTCGTCTTCCACTTACCTTCCCGCCAAACGGTACAATTCCTCCAGTTCTTCACCGGTCACTTCCCGATACTTACCGGGCTGTAATTTATCTATTTTAATGTTCATAATACGCATTCTCTTTAATTGGGTTACCTGATAGCCTAATTCCTTGCACATACGCCGAATCTGACGATTCAATCCCTGCGTCAATATAATTTTGAAAGTAAACTTTCCGAGTTTTTCTAACTGGCAGGGACGTGTGGTCACTTCCAGCTCCGACAAATACACACCTGCTGCCATCTTTTGTACAAACTCCTCGGTAACCTCTTTATTTACCTTTACCACATATTCTTTTTCATGACGGTTGGCTCCACGCATGGCAGCTTCAATCAAATCACCATCATTAGTCAGCAAAAGTAGCCCTTCTGAATCCTTATCCAAACGTCCGGCATAAGTTACTCTTACCGGATATTTAATATAATCATTAATAATCTTTTCCGCATGCTTATCTTTTTCCGTACAAGTAACACCTACCGGCTTATAAAAGGCAAGCACCACCTTTTTCGCCTTACCCAATACTTTCTTACCCACACGGACTTCATCTGCCTCTGTTACTTTGCAACCCATACCGGCCACAGAACCGTTTATCAACACCTTGCCGGCTTCGATAAGTTTATCCGCTTCTCTTCTGGAGCAAACGCCGCATTCGGCCAAGTATTTATTTAATCTTGTCCCTTCCACGGCTCCATCTCCTCTCTCCGACGTATTTCGGGCACACCGTCCTTATCTATCAATGCCTTCTTCGCCAACTGATCTGCCATTTCGTTAAAATACACATTACTGTGTGCTGCCACCTTCGTAAAGCTTATTTGAATCTGACTACTCCAACGTCGCATTGCTTCCGCATACTTCTGTGTAAGCTCCGTCTTACTCTTCCAGGCACCAGTCACCCATTTCTCCACGCCCTCGTAATCATAACGGATTTCCACACTTTTAAAACCATTCTTTATAGCAAAACGTACTGCAAACATAGAACCCAGCATCTCACCGGTTACATTGCGAAGCTTGGCAGACTCCGGATTACTTCCGCTGCCATTCTCCACATATATTGTTCCATCCGGCATCAAAAATACACAGCCAAAGGCGTATTTTAGCAAAGAATGTTCGTAGCTACCATCCACGTAAGTAATGAGCTGGTCGGGAGCTAAGGATTCGTTGTGGCGAGTTAACATGTCCTGTTTTGAAGATACTTCAGTAGACGTCGTTTTGTTTACCTTCACAGCATTTTCTACTGCCTGAGCAGACACTGCTCTTTCCACACTTGTCATGACCTTACCAAAGCAGTAGCTTTCCGCCTCCGCACGATTTGGAAAACCCTTGTACTCTGCGCCGGAAAAGCCCTCTACTGCTGCCTTGCACTCGTCCCAAGTCTCAAATATCCCTGTTTTATGCCCTTTTCTCACTGCATACACTTTCTTTGCCGCCATGTTACTGTCCTCTCTAAATACACTCCACAATATCATACCACAAAAAAAGACCTTCGTCCACAAACATAATCGAAGGTCTTGTACATTATTAAAATCTGGATAGTTTTAAGGTTGATATTAATGCATCTTGCAGAACTCGTGACACATTAAGTCCTACTTTTTCAGCTTCGTAATTTAACCACGACGGAAGAGATACATTTCTTCTCACCAATGTAGTATCCACCTGTCTGCGATATACATCCGTATCTATGTCCACAAGCGAAATAATTGTATTTCCCTCTTCTGCAAAGGTTCCGCTTTTAATATTTAGCTTAGAAACCTCTGTCGGAATAGTAATTTCTTCCTTTGCATCTTCCATAGATATACACTTCGTTCCTATTGCATCTCTAGCCATTTTTATAGCATCCTGTAAATCTTTACCCTCCGTTAAAATCTCTAAGTCTGGCACTTCTACCAACACAACTGTATCTGTTTCCGTCAAAAAAATTGGATATACATTCTTCACTCCAAACACCTCCCTAAAGGAATTGAATTATAATAAATCTCTTTATGCCTAGGTACTGTTTCCTTTTCTATACCACGTACATAAACATCATGTTCTCCACCGTGCCTTTCAAACTTAAAGCCACCAGCTTCAAGTCGCTTTATCAAATCACGTTGTTTCAATCATTGTTCCCCTTTCACCTTATGTTATACACACTTTTTGTGTATGGTCAATATTAATGCACAAAAAATACACACTCCAAAACTACAGATAATATTTCTTTTCATAATTTGTTTTTATATAACGTGAAATATACGAATTTAATCCCTGACCATCCAATGCCAATTTCTTCATATGTTCCACTTCTGTTTTACCAGGCTTTTTATAAGAATATCTATACACTAAACTACCACTGAAAAGAACATCAATATAATCTGTACCAATTTCAAATAACCTGACACCTGAATTACCACCTAAATTTTTGTATGCTTGCATATTGCACCATCTCTTCTTATTCAAAATAATAAATTAAAACCGACATTACATTCTTTTTCTGAACATAATGCCGGTCTTTTATCTCCATAACAAAAATACACTACTAATATCAAACAATATTACCAGTCCAGAAAATTTCCCTTTTGTATTTTACACAATCTTCCCAATAATCCACACTTCCCCAAATGTAGATTACACTTATATTATATCACTCTACTTATTCCAAAACAACATTTTACTACTTCCTTCCCAAAAACTTCACATAAAGTTGCTAATTATAATGTATCTCCGTCATTCAACTAATTGTATATAATAATCCAAAAGCTCATATATCCAATCATGAATTGCTGAAAATCTATATCCTAATGCCTTTGCTTTTTCAGTATTTATACTATATTCCGGTTCTCCATTATATGGAGCAGTATCCCCTTCTGTATCAATAATTGCTTTTGTTCCTGTTTTCTTTTCAATGTAATCAATTATTTCTTTTATAGAAATAGTACCTTCAGAGCTTCCGTTAATCGCTCCACTAATATCTTTATCCACTAAAAAGGCCATAAATTTTCCCGCTTCGTCAGAACGAATATACCCCATCTGATAATCTAAGTTATCTATATTCATGGGAATAGACTTCATAGTATGTTCCACATAAAACAGTAATCTTTTTGTATAATCATCTTTTCCAATTGCAAATGGATACCTTACTGCAAGCCAATTTTTATCAGAATACTTCTGCCATAAAGCATATTCGGCCTGCCGCTTTATTTGTTCATACGGAAATGCGGTTCTGTCACACCATATAAAATCCTTTGAGAATCCGTCAAAGTCAGATTCTATCGTATTAATATGCTTCGGGTTATAAACAGAAGTACTCGACATATGGATGTATCTATCACAATCCACAACATCTAACACATACTTTATATCATTTGAGCAATACGCAATTTTATCAATTACCACATCGTAATGAGTTCCGGACAATGCTCTTTTTACACTCTCAGCATCTGTTCTCTCCAAAATAATACGTTTTACCCTGTCTCTATATTGGTCAGAAGCATACCCTCTTGTTGCAATTGTGACATCATGTCCATTGTTCAACAATTCGTTTACCATATGTATTCCAAAAAATCGAGTACCTCCGATTACTAGAATTTTCATGCTACGACTCCTCCACCAATTTACCACAAATATGCTCCGGTGTTAATTCCAACAGTAATGTCCTATGTGCATGCATTGCAATTTCTGACTGTATATACTCATTATCCTGCGTAAATTTATAGCTAAGCTTTGTTGTAATATCTTTGATTCTCTCTAAATCATCCACTATAGTTATCTTACCAAATACAATAACACTTTTAATATTAAGAGCCCACTGTCCCGGCTTGCAATATCCTTCGTCATAAACACAAAAAGAAACCTTATTGTCCTTCTTTAAGGCATCCAATCTATGTCCTACATTTCCACAGTGAAAATATATCTTTCCGTCTTCTTCGTTATACCAGTGATTCATAGGCATTCCGTAAGGATAAGCATTGTCACCATTCACAGAAAGAACACCTCTTTTTTCTGTTTTCAACACATGAACACATTCTTCCATGGGCAATTTTTTGTTTATTCTAATTAATTCTCTAAACACTTTTGCGCTCCTTAGTATAATTTAAATATTCCAGCATTGCTGTATATTCCCGCTGATACGCTCCTCGTTTTTCCTCATTTGTAGGGGCATAATCCTGATGTTTTGAAACTACATCCAAGAAAAACGAAATATCCACCCACATAGGAATCAATCCTCTTTGCTGTTCCATTTCCGTAAGGTGCTGTTCCCCTGTCCCTATTACCTCACATATATAATAATGACTTATATATCTAATTTCTTCATAATACTCATTCATCACAAGAAATTCTTCCAGCGGATTCACCAAATATCCTGTTTCCTCAAGAACTTCTCTTGCACAACACTCCGATAAAGATTCCCCTTCCTCCAAACCACCACCGGGGATTAGCCAATAATCCGTGATTTCTTCTCTGGAAACAAGTATCTTATCATTTTTGATTACAATCCCTCGACACCCTACACGTGTCTTGGAATAGGTTTCAAAACGGTTATCTCCCAAAATATCTATTTCCCGCATACTCTCTTATCCCCCTTTCATCCGTCGCAATATGTTCCAAGATTCCGTATCCCTTGCCCCACTCTGACACTCTTACTGCATAGCCAATACTTCCAATGTCTAACATAACTTTTTCTGTAAAATCGGTCCTTCAATTAGTCCTTTTTCTTTTTTATCATACCAACATTTTGTCCTTGAGAACCAATTTTCATCAATGCTATTCTGATTTGTAGGCCTAAAGAAAATAACATTATTATCGTACAATTCCTTACAATATTCTCTGTATCCTAGTACATATTCCGGACAACGTTTTATTAATTGTAACATAATCCCCTCGCTAAATAGGTAGAAACTATCATTTAACCAAATCGTACATTTTTATGTATGTAATTCTTAAATGCAATCGTTCTCGGTATCCATATACTGCGCGAATCCCGATAAATCGGAAATTGTTACCCCAAAACCTTACAGATTCTTTTCGTAACAAATCTCCTTTGGTTCCTTATCGGGCTTTAACTTACCTTTGGTTTCGAAACCGTGTTTTTCATAGAAAAGCCTTGCTCTTGTATTATCTTCAAATACCCAAAGCATAACCTTTGAATAGCCCGCATTTGAAATATCCTTAAACCCAGCCTTCCAACTTTCTGTCTGTACGTATGCTAATGTTTCTTCATCACCCAATTTAACCCGCTCAATCGTATATTCCATATTTTTTTACTCCTACAACTTCAAAATTGTGCGTGTATTAACAAGAGAAATCTTACAATTTTTTCTTTGCAATATTTTTATATATATTTTTCTTAATTTCATTTTTTGAATGGAAGAATTCGCTTTCTGACTTTGTTAACACATTCTTTTGTGCAATCGCTTCTATCGTACAAATCAAATCTGCTGCCTGTGATAATTTATATTGATTTGTTTCTATCTTTCTAAATTCAACATTAGAAAACATTGTATTAAACACAGACACAAGAATCTGCGCCAACTCAACCTGTCCATAGTCATAGTAAACAATAATTTTATCAAAGTATGAAAAATACGTATCCTTTGCCCGAAGTTGATTTGCAAGTTCTTTTGTCAATTTATCTGTATAAGCCAGCTTTGATTTTTCTGCACAATCTCCCTGATTAATCATAGGACAAATGTACTGTATATCCAGCAAACGTGTAAAGTGATACAATGCATTAAACAACGCTTTTCTTTGTTCTCTCAAATCATTTTATAAACGCTTTCACGCCTGATTAACGGACCTGTGTGAATCGTATGTTCCGGATATCCCCAATTACTTATCTGTCTTTCCAATGCTTCGATATTCTTTGAAATATCTATTTCTTGATTATGCAAAACCATTGCAACATAATAATTGGGAGAAGCCGGATTATATTGTCCAAAATCTCCGGATTCATCTATAAAAACACTAAGTACTTTTTCCTTCATGTAACTGCCCCTTTATGTAGAAAAATGGCGGGGTAAATCCCCGCCAGCCGGTGGACCAGGACCTTTCGGTCAGCCCCAATATTAATGCACTTCGTGCAACAGATTCTTATCTGTATATTTATTATATGTTATTTTCGATAAAATATCAACTAATTTTTTATACTTTATGATTATGCCGATGTTGCCCATAAAATACCTTAAAATACCTCAAATGAGAATTTAAAGTTTATGTCCAACACCTAATCCCCTATATTTTTCATCTACCACCATCGTATCAACAAACTTTTCCTGCACCAACTCATAATCCACTGCAGATTGAAGCTCTCCTAATTGGTCTTTCCAACAATTTTCTCGGACACGCACCTTCTTAAAACCAAGCTTCTCATACACATGCTGAGCTCTTTTGTTCTTGAGATTTGTATCCAATATAATCTTTTCATATCCCTTGGCAAATAATTCCCGGATTAACATACTCAATATGATGCGTCCTAACCCCTTTTCCTGATAATCCGTATTACATATTTTAATACCTATTTCTACGATGCCATTCCCTTGGTTATAATAACTCATCTCCCCAATGGAAACTTTTTCTTTCTCGATGATTAAACGTCGTTTTGTATCATCCCGATCCGCTTCAATCTGCTTTTCGATTTCTTCCGCACAGGTTCCCAAACCGTTGGGAAAACCGGCATGCGCCATTACACTTCCATCATTCCACCATATTGCAAGTTGTTCACAATCACTCTTTTCTGCATTTCTAATGCATATATCTTTATATTCAATTCTCATGGCTATACCTCTCATAAAATTTCAATAATCAGCAGACTTTCCATCTATGCCCATCCGGATAAAGCACATCCAGGCTCTTGCAAAACCACATTCTTTGCTCTTCATTCATATGCGCATATGTTTGCTCAAAATCATATTGATATTCTGCATTTTCTGAGCGTGAAGATTTATACAATAATACTATCTCTGGTGCCAAATACGGAATACCATTACTGGATAAAATAGCCTTGGAGATTTCTCTTTTGATATCGTATTTTTCGTCAAATACAAAAAAATCTTCATTGGTTACATTAAACAAAAATTCTAAATAATTAAACTCTTTTATCCCTGTATGGAAAAATTCATACCATAACAAACCTTCCCCCTCACAAGGATAAAATTTCACAATATCGCATTCCCCATTTGTACACATAAGATTACGTCCAACTTCACTTGATAACGTACCATACAGCGGACGCACCTTTCCGCCTCCACGGAACTCAAATACAAGCCAATTATTTTGCAACATGTATTGTAATATCACTTCTCTATCTTTTTCAAATACACAAATATCAATATCACTATGTGCACGAAGCTCTTTTTCCAGAAACATATCAAGCGCAAATCCGCCACAAATCGCCCACGGAATCTGAGCATTTTTCATCAAATCATTTGCTGACCTTAATAGATGATTCATTGTTGCTCCCCTTCTCCCAACTTATTATTTGACCAGATCATACATTCTTTGTATATAAGCCATAAATGCCACATTATCGCTCAACAATACATTTTTTAGCTTATCACATGTATTAAGAGCCAATTCAAACTGTTGTCTTGTAATATCCCCGTCTGTTAATGCGTTATGAAGTTCGTCCATATCATCTTCTATAATAGTGCCGTCAGGATAGACAACTAAATCAAGATATAAATCATAGAAATAGGGCACTCCGTCTTTATCATAACCTTGCTCTGCAATCATATCTATATAACACACTTGCACTTCACGCTTTTCATTCATCATGACAGTAATACAATAATAATCATCTTCAGGCATGATGGTTAGCCATTGATAATTTTTATCACATACCATTACTTCTTCTCCGTTATAGCTCCAAATCTGAGGCTCTGATACTTCAGTTATATATAATATCCCTACATAACTGGAAAATTCTGTTGATTCTACGACTCTTCCAATTCTTTCTTTTTTAATTATGCACTTCCATTCATCGTAGGTTAACCTGCATCTGTACATTTACCAATGCTCCTTATTAACAAAATATAGGAATGTTATTATTATCCTCTTCCATTTCAAAAAAATAAACTCATGTTAATAACTGATTCAAAAATCTATTTACACGCTCAGTACAATCTCTCTTTCTATCCTCCGCTTTTCTCCACGTATCAGAAAGAGGAAAATACACACCATCATTGGCTTTCGGACCAAAATCCCATTGACCATTTTCGTCCTTGTTGTCGTTAAGCCATTCTATAACAAAGGTAAGTTTTTCTTTTGCAGTTTCATATCTTGCCAGAACTTCCATAGCCGCCAGGTAACAACTTGCTCCTCTAGATGCAAACTCTCCCGGTACCTGATTCAACGGCTTATCATAGATATAATACATGCCATCCTGCTTTGATAGGTAATAATCCAGAAACATACGCTCTGTCTTTGGTGTGAGTACACCCTGAAGCAATACCGCATGATAAAACATGCCAAATCCTGTTTCAAATCCACTTTGAGGTCTTCTACCCTGTTGTTTTGTAAAAGCTTCTATATCATCTTCCCGACAATATGTACCTCTGACAAATGCTTTTTCTACAATATCCCCCCAACCTCGTGCTATCTCCAACGCATATGGATTCTGTGAGTCAAAAATACGAATCCACGCAGAGAGCATCAATTTCTCAAAAAGATGCCAATCATGAGTTTTCTCAAAATAATCATCAATTCATCTTCTATGCTATATCCCAGACGATACAGCCTTCGAATTGCCTGTTCTGTAGTAATCGGTCTTCCTTTTACCGGACAACTCAATGTATGGAAGTTCCCCCACATACCATCTTCATGCCGTTGTGCCAGAATCTGTGTTGCCCATTTCCCCGCCTTATGCTCCATATCGTTTTAGTCCTTTCTTTTTACAAAAGTACAATAATCCGTGAGCTCATATCATACATTATTTACAGTACTTTTATCCTTGCAATCCATTTGCTTGTCTAATCATATCTTCAACTACGATATCATAGATTTCACCTATGGAATTACAATACTCCAAAAGCTTCCAAGGCTCATTGGTATGAAAATGAACTTTAATTAAATCCTCATCCCCTGCTGCAATCAGACTATTTCCTTCAAAATGCTCCGTGATGTAATCTGAAATTGCATCCTCATCCAAATCTGCATCCCTTCTGTCAATTAATAACTGTGTATCGTAGCGATATGCAAACTGATCGTCTTCTACATCAATTGAATTAATTCCCATTTTTTGTACCTCCTATGTAATAAATAATTAATAATCATTGTAACATATAACTCTAATCTTCGCCAAAATAAGCAATATTGCTGTCGGCAATCGTGAATAATGTCTTTCGGAATGTTCCTCTTCGCACTGCTGACATTCATTTATTTGATATGTCACTAACATAACAAAAACCTTCCCTGTACTTTGGCCGGTGCGGGAAGGCTTTTGCTTTTATCCACTGGTCAACCACTCTGTGGCGATTGCCTTTTATTAATTATATTATAGCAAAAATCGGAAGTATTACAAGATATTTCTTCAAAACATATACTATTTTCAATAACTATTTTTTCACATACATCCAGCACCCTTCTGCACCCATACCATTTTCCGGTACTTCCAAATATCCTTTCTCAATAAGTACTTCAGCCATTGCTTCTACCAACGGTATACCTGCTACCGAATTTACATATTTAAATTCATTCAACAAATAATCCGGAATGTTTTTTTTCATTAACATTCTAATTTCTCTAGCAATTTCACGAGCAATATCAGTAAACTTCTTTCCTATATCGTAGGTTATCTTATAAATTTCTTCTCTTTGTTCTACGGAATATACTAATATTTTGGTATAGAGCATGTCTCCCTCACGATATATGTATCCACACTCAATAGCCTTTGCCACTATCTCCTTTTCCTCTTCTGTTATTTCACATACCGGAATACCATGAATAGATCTAACTGCCAACTGTATCTGTTTATCATTCCCAATATTATGACCAAAGCAAAAATGTTGTTTAATCCATGAAATACTAATATTTTCTAAGCCCACTGCAGAATATCCACAAATATTATATCCACCAATACCATCATGACCACAACCGTAATATTTCCCATTGTCTACATATCCAAATACACTAAAAGGTCTTTTCACCTCTTCTACATCAGTAAAGAACTCTTCTTTCAGATAATGTTCCACCATTCCCTTCAGTATAAAAGAAATTTCGTTAAAATGCTTCCATAAAATTAAACTGAGTGATACTTTATGATTCAAATAGGGCAATGCCAGATATTCTTCCTTGTGCTCTTCTATATGATTACAAATAATTTCTGATATATGTGGCATCTTGCTCAAATAAATATTGTGACTGCTTTCTGCGTCCTGTTTATTCAAAAGTATAAAATTGATACCATATCTTCCCTTTCCAACTTGCCTAAGCAAGCCATATTCTCCATTTGCTCCTTTAGTTAGAATATCCAACTCTTCTTCCACATAAGGCATAGGAATATTCAATTCCTTGGATATCTCTGTTACTGTCTTAGGTTTCCGGAAACAAGACCATACAATATGCTTAGATAACTGTCTAGTACACACAGCCCTTGGATCTCCCCAATCTGGATTCCCTGTTCCGATAATTTCATAGTCTATCTGTTCTAACATTATTGGTTTTTTCAATTCATTCATGTTCAACACCTCTCCTTTAATTGTATTTCTGGCAAAGAACAATCTCTGTCGAACTGCCGTTTCACTGACATTTAGGAAATCTGCGATTTCTGCAACAGACTTTCCTTCAAAATAATATAAAATCATTACATCACGATAAGCCTTGGTCAAAAATGATATTGCATTCACAACACGTTGGATTTCTTCTTCGTAATCCTCCTCATCCGACTCCAAAACAATCATATTTTCAAACACTTCCTCGGGGTCTCCTTGATAAACTCTTATTGCTTTTTTCTGTCTTTTTTTAGAGTAATCAGCATATACATTATGTGCCACTTTCCATACAAAAGCGTGAAACTCCTGTATTTCCCCTTCCTTATGTCCGGCCTTTACCAGCTCATACACAATATCCGAACATAATTCTTCTGCTTCTTGACTGTTTCCTGTTCTGGCATAAGCAAATCCCATGATTTTATCCAGCACTTCACTATTCAATTCTTTCAGAATTAACGTTTTTTTCATGTTTTACGTGAGTCCTCTTCCAATGTTCTCGCCTTCAATTATATAGTCGGTGGCATAATAAAAATGTTAGGTCAAACAAAACATAATTTTTTGTATTTATTTTTATATTCTACACTTCCTTACACATTATATCTAGTCACACAATAAAAAAGAGCAATCCCGCATTGATGAAAGTAAACTTTCAACATATGCCTATTACTCCTTTCTCTTTCCTCAATGCCCAGCTATTCGCCATGCCCAGCTCGATTCCGCTTCGCTTCATCTCGCTGGTTGTCTATCGCCAAATAAAAATAGAGCCACAAGCGTTCACGCAAACTTGCAGACAGCTACTCGCAGACGCCCATCTCGCTGACCTACGGCCCGCTCGATGTTCGGTGCTGTCGCACAATAAAAAAGCCGCCACAAGCACTCACGCGAATAAATTCTCATCGTGCTTTTGCCGACTTTTTTGCTCTGCTCGTAGCTATTCCTCCAGTTTATACCCCATGCCCCAAATAGTCTTGATCATATCACCCTTCTCACCCATCTTACTTCTAAGCTTCTTCACATGGGTATCTATGGTTCTGGCATCGCCAAAGTAATCGTAATTCCACACACTGTTTAGAATCTTTTCTCTGGACAACGCAATGCCCTTATTCTCCACAAAATAAGTTAACAATTCAAACTCCTTGTAGCTTAGTTCAACTTCTACACCGTCTATTAGCACTTGATGGGCTGCTTTGTCGATTTCGATACCACCGCAGGATAATATCTCGTTCTTAATTAACTGATTGGTACGGCGCAGTATAGCTTCGATTCTGGCTACCAATATTTTGGGACTGAAAGGTTTGGAAATGTATTCATCCACGCCCAATTCAAAACCAAGCAGTTCATCCTTTTCATCCGACTTCGCAGTCAACATAATGATTGGCACCTTGGAATATTGGCGAATATCCCTACACACCTGCCAGCCATCCAGCTTCGGCATCATTACATCCAATACGACGAGAGCTATATCCTTTTCATTGAAAAAGATTTCTTCTGCCTCCTCGCCGTCACCGGCCTCCAATACTTCAAAATTATTTTTTATGAGAAAATCTTTCACCAATTTCCTCATTCTGCTTTCATCATCTACTACAAGTATTTTCAACTTTTCCACACAATCACCTTGCACTTTCTATAGCACCATTATATTCAAAAAGGGCGGATTTCTCATCCACCCTTTTAGTATACCACATAATTATGTTTAAATTGTGAAATTCTACACTATTCCTCTTTCTGCAATGCTTTTTCCTTTTCACGGACCACCTGCTCACGTTCAGTCAATTCCTGCTCCCATGTAGCATATTTATTCTCCAAAGCAGTCTTGTAATTTATAATATTGGGCACATCACTAGCTGTGGCTACCCAAAACATAATCAATACACAAATCACCAGAATAATATTGACCATTACCGAAACCTTGTATTTATCCAACTTCTTCTGCTCTTCTTTTTTCTTTACTTCCTGCGCACGCTTCTTGATTACCGTTTCTGTTGGTTTGTATGTTTTATCACAAGCCTCATAAACCGGTATGGCATATACTCTGCTTCTGTCCAGGTTAGTCTTATTCAATAAAAAGTTCTGCAAATATTTTAAATATATTGTTCCGTTAGGCGTCTTAAAAGCATTTTCTTCTATAAGCTTGGTATAAATAGACAACACCTTTTCCGGATTACTATAATCCATTTTGCTTTCGATAAAATCAATTTGCTTTCTTTCTTTTTCGGCCAGCTTTGCATCTTCCCCATTTATGAAACAAAAGCCACATGCCTCCACGCCTTGCATTTTTTTGGTATCCATAAACGTTTCCTTAAATATTCAAGAAATTCTTAACTACCTGCTGCATTTCATCTACTTCACATATATTGTTGTGACGAACCGGTGCTGTACGTATTTCTTCGATAGCATTCGGTACAGCTACATTTGCAAGCTTAGTCAACTCGTCTACCAATTCGAAATCACCCATAGATGCATATTTTCCATCAATCGCTTCCATTACGCTTCTGGTAAACTTATAAGGGCTTGCAGTAGATGCAATTACAGTCTTTGCAGCATCACCTGTTTCCTTTACATATTTCTTGTAAACAGCCGCTGCTACTGCGGTATGTGTATCGATTACATAACCACAATCTTCATACAAATCCTTAATAGTCTGTGCAGTCTCCGCCTCTGTTGCATAATTACCATAGAAGTCATTTAACTGCGCTTTCATTTCTTCGGTAATCTCATACTTACCATTACCGCTGAGTGCTGCCATCAATTCTGCATTCTTATCTGCGTTATTGCCTGCAATGCGATAAATCAATCTTTCCAAGTTGCTGGAAATCAAAATATCCATAGAAGGAGATGTGGTAAGTACAAACTCTCTGTTACGGTCATATGTACCGGTACTGAAGAAATCATACAGTACCTTATTATCGTTAGATGCACAAATCAACTTACCGATAGGAAGACCCATATTCTTAGCATAGAAAGCCGCCAGAATATTACCAAAATTACCGGTAGGAACTACTACATTAATGGACTCACCTGCAGCAATCTTCTCCTCAGCAAGAAGTCTTGCGTAAGCATATACATAATAAACAATCTGGGGCACCAAACGTCCAATGTTAATAGAGTTTGCAGAAGAGAACTGGAATCCCTTTTCCTCCATTTCCTTTGCCAATGCCTTGTCAGAAAAAATCTTTTTCACACCTGTCTGGGCATCATCAAAGTTACCGTGAATCCCCACTACAAAGGTATTGTCACCCTTCTGGGTAACCATCTGCTTTTCCTGAATAGGACTTACACCATTCTTTGGATAGAATACAATAATTCTGGTACCCTCTACCTCTGCAAAACCTGCCAATGCAGCCTTGCCGGTATCACCTGAAGTAGCTGTCAAAATAACAATTTCATTCTTAATATGATTCTTCTTTGCAGAAGTAATCAGCAAATGTGGCAAAATAGAAAGTGCCATATCCTTAAATGCAATGGTTGCACCATGGAACAACTCCAAATAATAGGTGCTCTGTGCCTCCACTAAAGGTGCAATTACATCCGTATCAAACTTAGCATCATAAGCCTTTTCAATACAGCTCTTTAACTCTTCCTCGGTAAAATCGGTTAAAAATAACTTCATTACCTCATAAGCCACCTCCTGGTAGCTCATCTTGGACAATTCTTCCACTGTTTTATCCAATGCCGGAATATGATCCGGAACAAATAAACCGCCGTCATCAGACAAGCCCTTCAAAATCGCTGTCGATGCCTTTACCGGATTTCCTTTACTTCTGGTACTGTTATATAAAACTTCCATCTATTCATCCTCCATGTATGGGCTTTTAAGCCTCTATTCTACTATTGATAAATGGGCAGACTTCCACCCTTGACGCACATTTTACCACATTCCTTTTTAAACTGCAACCTTACTCCGCAAAAAATTCATGTCCACCATGTTCAAATAAAAACTCCAAATTCTCATCAAACCACCGCATATTATCACTATCCGCATACTTACGTGCCGCAAAGTATAAAGCTCCCTGGGAATAATCTTCCCCACTTAGCGCTTTATTTACCGCCTCGATGGTTTCTTCACTGACCGTTACCTTCCAAAAACGTCCATTGGCCACCGGCGAAAACTGAGTCACTCCATTCTCTCTTTGGAAGATTACCTCCGTAATACTGTCCGGAAAATCATCATTCTCCACACGATTCATTACCACATTTGCCACTAATATCTTCCCCTTCTCATCCTCTCCGGAAGCCTCAGCCTCCACAATACGTAGTAAGTTATCATAATCTTCCATCGATAATACCGGTGCCTCTGTCATTTCAACCCTTTCCACCACTTCCTGGTATTCTTTTTCCAACACCTCATATGTAAGAATCCTTTGTTCCGAGCGCATGGTTTTACTTATTTCAACCACATACTGTCTTTCATCCGCCAGTACAATATTATTTAACTGAATTTCGAACATTGTTTTTATTTCCTGTGAATTCTTCTGGTTTGAAGCCACCATAAAAAAGTAACCTATTACCAAAAGAAGCTCTGCCGCAAACATCCACATGATTGGCTTTCTATACATATGTACCCACTCCCTTTTTATATTTACAATTTGTCCCTATTATTATTTTATACGGCACGTCCTCAAAATATATCTAAAAACTGTTATTTTGCAAAAATATATGTTAAAATGTATCTATTCGGAGCCATGCGAATTTATGAAAACAGTATGTGTAAGCTTGCTTACATAAGACTGTTTTCATGAACTCATATGGCAAGAAGCAGAAAGGAGTCCATATGAGCGACACAAAGCATTTAGACGGTGTATATACTGCTACAAAGAAAAATGGAGAAACCTATTATCGTTCCTCCATTACTTATCGTCGTAAGCATATTAGTTTGGGCAGCTACCACAATGAACTGCTAGCTCATTTGGCGTACCGTACTGCACTAGGTATTATTGCAGAAGACTCTAAACTGACTTTAGATGATTATAAGCCCACCAATGTTCTCAGCTTTGAAAAATGGGTGGTTTTGATCAATTTTAGAGATAACCACATGTATTTCGGACATCCTATTTATGTCCGTCCCAAATTTTTTTATTACTATCTATCGCCGGAGCACGTCCTGAAATTCGACTCTGACGACTTATTTTATTACTCCTCTCACAAAATCATGTGCCGGGGCAATCATTACTTTGTAGCCGATTACGGTATGCAGGTAAGTATTGTCTCCCGCTATGGTATTAAAAGCTATGCCGTGCCCGGCGTGGACTATGTGTTTTTAAATGGTGATTCTACAGATTTTCGTCGTGAAAATCTAGAAATACGCAATATTTTCCATGGTATCCGTACCATTCAAAAAAAAGGAAAGACTCTTTACTCTGTACGAATCCATGTAAAAGGATATTATCATGTAGGTACTTATGATGATATCCTTTCCGCTGCAATTGCATATAACAAAGCCGCGGATGTTTTACACAAACGCGGCCTTAAGAAAAATTACACATTAAATTATATTGATTCCATTTCCCCCAGAGAATATGCCGAAATATATTCTAAGCTGGTCATTTCATCCAAGCTACTGAATTATGTGCCTACTTCTCAGAATAATCAATAAAGCTGATGTTTAAATCCACCTTGCCGGAGACGCCGTCCAAAGTTCCTTGGTTGGAATATTGCCACATAGTGAACTCATACGGATAATCCGGTATGTCTTCGTATTGAGATAACCACACATCATATTCTTCCAATTCTGTCATATCCAGCTTTTTAATCAGCCATTCCTTCTTACCGTACAAAATCGGAGTATATCCCGCAGTCTTTACCGTATCCATAAATGTTTTGGCAAGTTCTGTCTTTTCGCTTTTGGAAAGCTGCTCCACTCTGGCAGTATCATTTTCCACATACTCCATGTCGTAGGCTACCGGGTAGGAAATATCATAGTCTGCAATATATTCCAGAACCATATTGGCTTCTTCCATAACCTCTTCTTCATTGATGGCCTGTGAAAAAAAGTACACACCAATCTCTAAACCGGCATCTGTAGCACGTTTTATATTTTCCTGGAAATATTCATCCAGAATCAATTGTCCGGTACCATAACCTCTGGCTCCTACGCGAAGCATACAAAAATCCACTCCGGCTTTCTTAAGCTTGTTGAAATCCACATGTGCCTGGTACTTTGAAATATCTACTCCCACAAAGGAAACCACTTCCCCATCCTTGTAGTATTTCATTATACCGGACCTACTCACCAAATTAGTAAAATCATAAGTATGGGTATCCAAGTCCGGATGAATCAAAACCCATTCCTCTTCTCCACTATCATTAATGATTTTAGTGTGCTTCCCATCTTTACTGGGGTCTTCCTCCTCCGGTTCCTCTTCTATTACCTCTTCCACCGGCATTTGTGTGGGCTCCGGATACATTTCCCAAAAGTCAAAATCTTCCGGAGACAAGTTCCCATTTCCTATCTCAACATTTTCCTCTGTAACAGTTTGTGTGGGCTTCGTTACATTTCCTGAAGCCGGTGCATTATCTTGTGACAGCTTCTCTTTGTTCAAAAACAAAACAACTACCACAATCAAAATAATAATTGCACATACTGCTCCCAACGCAGAAATAATCGGAGGTGTTATTCCTTCTTTTTCATCAATATCATTAGGTAATCTCATGTATCTTCCTTTTCTAATGAACTACAATTGCTTTCTTGGGACATTTCTCCATACATGCACCGCAAGAGGTACATTTCTCATAATCGATAATTGCATGGAAGTTCTCTACTTTAATCGCATCGTTAGGACAATTCTTTACACAAATACCACATCCAATACAAGCTGTAGTACATGCCTTCATAGCCACCGGTCCCTTGTCTGTAGAACTACATGCCACTACCGTCTTTGCATTCTTTGGAATCATGGAAATAATATTTTTCGGACATACAGCAATACACTTACCACATGCCTTACACTGTTCCTTATCCACTACTGCCACACCGTTTACAATGTGGATTGCATCGAACGGACAGGCCTTTACACAGGTACCATATCCTAAGCAACCACTGTTACAAGCTTTCGGGCCACCATTTGGTACAAACGCCATCATCCGGCAATCCTCAGCTCCGGTATAATCATAGTCAACCTTAGCCTTATCACAATCACCCTGGCAATGTACGTACGCCACCATAGGCTCACTGCTTTCGGCAGAAACGCCCATAATCTCGGCTACCTTGGCACCTACTTTATCTCCTCCTACAGGGCATGCATTGGTAGGTGCTTCTCCCTTTGCAATCGCTGCTGCCAAACCGGAACAGCCTGCATATCCACAACCACCACAGTTATTTCCCGGAAGAACTCCCAAGACTGCTTCTTCTCTAGGGTCTACTTCTACTTTAAACTTAATTCCGGCTACTCCTAAGAATAAACCAATAAAAATACCAATGGCACCAACAATGGCTGCCGCTATTATAATTCCTTGAACCATTCTGCATCCCTCCCTATAATAATCCGGAGAATCCACAAAAGGCAATTGCCATAAGTCCTGCAGTTAGCAATACCATAGGCATTCCCTTAAAGGATTCGGGGAAATCATTGTGTTCAATTTTTTCACGGATACCTGCCAGAATAATAATCGAAATGGTAAAACCTGCTGATGTAGCAAAACCATTTACAACACCGGCTAAAATACCATATTCCTTCTGTACATTAGTAAGTGCCACACCTAATACTGCACAGTTTGTGGTAATCAAAGGTAAATATACCCCCAATGCTTCATACAAAGCAGGCATCGCTTTCTTCAAAAACATTTCTACAAACTGTACCAACGCAGCAATAACCAAAATAAAGCAGATGGTCTGTAAATATTCAATATGCAAAGGTACCAGAATAAACTTATACATCACTCCAGCCACCGCACTTGCCAGGGTAATAACAAAGATTACCGCAATGCCCATACCGGCTGCCGTATTTGTCTTCTTTGATACACCCAAGAAAGGACACAGTCCCAAAAACTGACTGAGAACTACATTACTCACCAAGGAAGAACTAATTAAAATCACTAATAAATCTTTTACTTCTGTCATTTATTTTTCCTCCTTTTCTGCAGTTTTCTCTTCTGCCTTTTTCTCTTCTTTTTTCACTTCTTCTACAGTTGTCTTTTCCTGTGCATTCGCATCATAGAAACGTTCAGAGCATCCTTTCTGTCCACAGCTCATACAATCATGAGAACAGCCAGAGCCAATCTTGGACATATCTTTGCCCTTCTTCTCTCCACTGATTTTGATATAGTTCTGCAAAGCAGTAAGTGCTGCTAATACAAAGAATGCACCCGGTGCCAACACAAAAATACCTATAGGGGTAAAGGAATCCGGCATTATCTGAATATCAAACACCTTACCTGTTCCGAGAATTTCTCGTACCGCACCAATACAGGTTAATGCAAAAGAAAAGCCTAAGCCCATACCAATACCATCAAACAGGGATGGAATCGGTGGATTGCTATAAGCATAACTTTCCGCACGTCCCAAAATAATACAGTTTACAACAATAAGCGGAATGTACACACCCAATGCATCATTAAGTTCCGGCAAGTATGCTTTTAACAAAAGTTCTACCATTGTTACGAAAGACGCAATGATTACAATAAATGCCGGAATACGCACTTTATTGGGAATCACTTTACGCAACAAGGAAATAATCATATTACTAAGTGCCAATACTACTGCCGTAGTAAGACCCATACCCAAACCATTCTTAGCCGAGGTAGTAACTGCTAAGGTAGGACACATACCTAACATTAATACAAAGGTGGGATTTTCTTTTAATAAACCATTATATAAACGTTCGCCAATTACATTTTTCTTCTTATCCATATTAGTTACCTCCCTTCAATAAATCTTCGGTAACTACACGCAGTGCTCCGTTTACCGCATTTACAACAGCTTCTGTGGTAATGGTAGCTCCACTGATGGCATCAATTTCATTTTCCGAAGTACTACCTGTTTTGGTATAAGTAAATGCATCTGTTTGTACACCCTTAAACTGTGGTACCAGCACTGCATCCGCATTCATACCAAGTCCCGGTGTTTCTGCAATTTCCAAAATAGACACACCACTTACCGCCCCCTCTGTGGTAACACCCACATAAAGCACTATACTTCCACCATAACCTTCTTTGGTAGTTGATTCTACTACATAACCATGCAACTCACCGGCAGAGGTTTTTGCTGCATAAACCGTACCGATTTCCACACCTGACTGTGAAATTTCTGTCTGCTTGGTTGCATCCGGCACATAGCTTTCCTCACTAAAAATCAAACCCTTTCCGCTATCCTCTGCAAAAACAGCCTGGCAGGCTTCCTGAATTGCCTTTTCTTCCTGTATACGGATAGGCTCTTTGGTGAGTTCGTAAACAAATCCCAGCATCAAACCTGCCAATAGAGTAATGGCAAATAAAATACCGGCATCCTTCAGCATGCTTTTTACATCATTATTTTTTTCCATGACGCATACCTCCTTTACCAAAAGCTACAGGCATAGTCACTTTTTCAATAAGAGGTACCAAAAGGTTACCTAAAATAATGGCATAGGAAACACCTTCCGCAGCGGGTCCGAAAATACGGAAAATACCGGTCATAATTCCCAAGAAAATACCGAATACATATTGTCCCTTTACAGTAATCGGTCGCGTTACATAGTCCGTTGCCATAAAGAATGCACCTAACATCAAACCACCACCGGCAAGATGCGCAGAAAGGAACTGTAAATCAAAGCCCTGTCCACCAAACAAGAGTACAAAAACAGAAAAAGATACTATGTAACTGCCCGGAATACGTAAGTCAATAATTCCCAGCATAATCAAAATACATGCACCGATAACAATGGCAATCATAGATGTCTCGCCAATGGTACCTGCTGTTTTACCGATAATCATATCTGTAATGTTTACCGTTTCTCCAGCCTTTAATGCCGCCAACGGTGTTGCCCCCGTATATGCATCACAACTAAAATCTGTCATAAGTGCCGGGAAAGAAATTAACAAAAAGCATCTGGCTGCCAATGCCGGATTCATAAAGTTCTGTCCCAAGCCACCAAATAACATTTTAACAACCAAAATCGCAAATACACCACCCATTACACCCATCCACCAGGGTGCACTTACCGGAAGGTTCATGGCTAATAATAAACCGGTTACCACCGCCGATAAATCACTGATCGTCTGTTTTTTACGATATAGACCAAATAAAAACTCAGTACCCACGGTAGAAGCTACCGTAACTAACATTAATATAAGTGCTTTCACACCAAAATTGTATATACCAAAACCTGCCGCCGGAAGAAGTGCCAATACTACCGCTGCCATAATACCATTGGTAGTAACCTTCGAGCGAATGTGAGGATTGGATGATACATTCAATCGTTCACTCATATATTTTTCCTCCTACTTCTTCTTTTTCGCAAGCTGAATCTTACGCATGGACTTAATTTCCTGGGTAAGTGGTCTCTTCGCCGGACAAATGAAGCTACAACAGCCACATTCACAACATTCCATACCATTTCCCTTTAAGAAACCTTCTTCATCAAAATGCTCTGCGCAATCTGCCAATTTACTGGGCACCACTCTACCCGGGCACACCTCTACACAGCGTCCGCAGTTAATGCAAGGACCCGGCTCACTGGCAGCCACTTCGTCATGTGTTAATGCCAAAAGCGCTGTAGATGTTTTTGTGGAGGGCACATCCGTCGTTATCATACTGAAGCCCATCATAGGACCTCCACAAATAATCTTCTCCGGCTGTGTCTTAAATCCGCCTGCCGCTTCAATCAGTTCATTATAGTTCATACCGATACGAATACGATAATTTTGCGGATTCACAATGGCATCTCCTGTAACAGTCACAATTCTCTCCATTAAGGGTCTGCCCTCTGTTACCGCACGATAAACTGCCACAATGGTATCACAGTTATTTACCACACAACCTGCATCTGCCGGAAGCATGGAAGAATTAATTTTTCTACCTGTTGTAGCATAAATCAAGGTACGCTCTGCTCCCTGAGGATACTTGGTCTTTACTGCCTTTACCGTAATGCGAGGTTCGTTCTTGGCATATTCCTTTAAAATCTTAATACAATCCGGCTTATTATCCTCGATTGCCAGAATACCATGGGCATGCTCAAAAAGACTTAAAATAATCTTTAAACCTCCAATAACCTTCTCCGGCTCTTCTATCATACGTCTGTAGTCAGAGGTTAAATATGGTTCACATTCCGCACAGTTTGCAATCACATATTCAATCTTCTCCGGCTCCTTGGGCGAAAGCTTAATGAATGTAGGGAAGCCTGCACCACCCATACCTACAATACCGGCTTCTTTCACGGTCTGAATAATATCTTCCTTAGTCATTTCCTCCAATGGCTTTACAGGAAGCATTTCTTCTGCCTCTTCAAATAAACCGTCATTTTCTACCACGATACTCATTACATTTTCTCCGGTAACTACACGTCGTGGTTCAATCACTTTTACGGTACCGGACACAGATGCATAAACCGGTGCAGATACAAACCCACCTGCTTCCGCAATTTTCTGTCCTACCAATACCCGGTCCCCTTTAGCAACAATTGCTGCCGCCGGTGCACCAATATGTTGAGCCAAAGGATAAACCATCTCCCCTTTAGGAAGCAGGGTTACAATCGGCTTGTCCTTCGACAAATCTTTTCCATCATATGGATGAATTCCACCCAAAAAGGTTAATTTTGCCATAATTTCCTACCTTTCTATTTTTCGACATAATGTTCGTCGAATCGATTCATAAATAAATATACTATTTTTCTCAATAAAATACTACTGTTATTTGAAAAAATGTGTTAAGATTGTTACAGATAAATGATTTTTAGAGTTAAAGGAGGATTTACCGCCAATGAAGGAAACATATATACAGCTGGATGATTATTGTATATCCTACCCTTTGGAAAACCATGTTCCATTGGATAAAGCTTTATTTATAGATATTGAGACCACAGGTTTTACCGCTCGTTCCTCTTATCTATATTTAATCGGCTGTGCCTTTTACTCCGCAGGTAATTGGTATACCAGACAGTGGTTTGCTGAGAACTATAGCGAGGAAGTGGATTTACTAAATGCATTTTTTGCATTTGCCCAGGACTATTCTTATTTAATTCACTTTAACGGCAACAACTTTGACTTACCATATATTACACAAAAATGCCAACAGTACGGACTCTCTTACAGTTTTGAAGATTTTGAGGGATTGGATATTTATCGCAGAATTTCACCCTATCGTCACTTTTTAAAATTAGCTAACTGTAAGCAAAAGACCATCGAACAGTTTTTAGGAATTGACCGCCAGGATCCTTTCGGTGGTGGTGAATTAATCGGTACTTATCATGAATATGTAAAGAACCCTACCGATTACTCTGAAAAATCCTTACTTCTTCACAATGAGGACGATTTAAAGGGAATGTTGGAATTATTACCCATCCTTTCCTACTACGATTTGTTTAACTCTGATGTCCGGGCGAAAAAGGTACAGGCAAATACTTACAAGGATTTAGCAGGCAACAGGCGCCAAGAATTAATTATGACTGTGGCTTTACCAATCTCCCTTCCCAAAGAAATCTCTGCTGCAGGTAAGGGATGTTATTTCAAGGGAATCGGCAACGAAGGTCAAATTCGCGTCCCCATTTGCGAAGATGAATTAAAGTACTTCTACTCAAATTATAAGGACTACTACTATCTTCCCGCGGAAGACATTGCATTGCACAAATCTGTGGCCAGCTTTGTAGATAAGGAGCATCGTGTTCCGGCTACTGCCACCACCTGTTATACACGTAAGTATTCCAGCTATTTGCCTGAGTGGGACACTGTAGTAGAACCATTCTTCAAACACGACTACAAAGATAAAGAAATGTATTTTGAACTAACAGACGAGATAAAAAAAGAGCGTCAGACGTTTTCGAATTACGCAAACCATATTTTAGATGTGATTGCACATGCGTAGAAAATAATGACCCGCCGGATTCATCACGTCCTCATACCTTATATCCTGACCGCCCTGAAAGCGTCAGCACTTGGCGAGGTTTTTTCTGAACCCAAAAGTTTGCTTAGCAAACTTTGAGAGAATTGATTGCAATTCTCTTTGTGCTTGTTACGGTTTCATTAAGCGAAAGCGGGCCGAAGGGGATAAGGTATGAGGACGTGATGAATCCGGCGGGTTCTCTTATTCCACAATTATCTAAATTCGCAAGCCTTTTCTACGAATACACGATAAGCTTCACAAGGGTCTTCATTGATTACGGCATACATTTCATCATAAATTGCATCCATCTCATCATCGGAAAACCATACATCTCCGGCAGTGGTAATCCAACTGCCCGCTTGTTCACCATACCAATTATCTAATAGCAATACACCATCGCCATAGACTTCATTATAACCAAACTTATTATCATCATAAAAAGACTCTGCACGGGTCATCATAGCTACTTCCCACTCTAATCCGGAAGCTTCCACATCTTCATTCAAAATCAAAAGAACAATATCCATGGAATACTCTTCTTCGCAGGTTGCTATGTAATTGCTGAGTTTTTTCTCCTCATCTTCTGTTAAAATATCCGCATAATCATATACTCTTTCTTCCGGAGCCTCAACGTTCGTTCTGGCACTTTCTGTACCCTCGGAGCCTTCAGTGGTCTGCTCCATACCGGTTATGCCTTCCATTATATCATCTAAGTCAATTTCATATGTATCTTCGTAATCATCCTCGTCGGGCGTTTCATCCTCCTCTTCCATCTCTGCTACGAATTCATCATATGCATCCTGTATACTATCCAGTACACCATCTTCTATGTATCTCCACCCCTGTACTGCCACCAAAACTACCGTTCCTAACGTTGCTATTATTAGGAAAATCAAAAACAACACCGCTTTTTTATCATGCTTCATAAATAACACCTCCCTCACTGTATCACAAAGTATTTACCGAAACATTTCATATGTTTAAAAAGCAACTTAAGTTCACACCTAAGTTGCTTTTCGTTACACTTTTTGATAGAAGAATGAACTCATTCTGGCAAAACCAATATCACGGTAATTCATAATCTGCTCCGTACTTCCGATAAACAATACACCATCTGGCTTCAAATGCTTCTGGAATTTCACAAATACCTCATCTTTTGCTTCTTCCGTAAAGTAAATCAATACATTACGACAAACAATCAAATGACAATCTGAAAAATATGCATCCTTCAACAAATTATGTTCCTTAAATTCTACTCTTGCTTTGATTTCATCTGAAATCTTGAAAGAGGGTCCTACCTGTGTAAAATACTTCTTCTTCAAGTCTGCAGGAACACCTGCGATACTCTTTTCTGAATATAAACCGGTTTTTGCTTTTGCTATCACCTGCTTATCCAAGTCTGTAGCAATAACCTTAATTTGATTTAACGGAATATGCCTTGACAAAGCCATTACCAAAGAATAAGGCTCATCTCCGGTAGAACATGCCGCACTCCAAATTTTTAAATTCTTGCCAAAGCGACTAATCAATTCCGGAATAATTTGTTCATCCAGCATCTTCCATTGCTCTGGATTACGATAAAATTCCGATACATTAATTGTAATATAATTTACAAATTCTTCAAACTTCTTCTGGTCCGTCTTCAATACTTGTACGTATTTGTCATAACCATCAATGCCATGTTTATTGATAAGCGTATCAATACGGCGCTTCATCTGCTTTTCCTTATAGGCATTCAAATCAATGGATGTCAAAGTAAGAATCTGCTTTTTAAAGTACTCGTAATCGTATACCATTCAGCTCACCTAATTATTCAGCATCTTCTGCAGCAATAACAGCATCAATATCAACAGATACAACATCAGCATCTTCTTCCACTACTGCTTCTTCTGCAACAGGTTCCGGAGCAAACATAGCCTTAACGCTTAAAGAAATCTTCTTATCTGCTTCGTTAAAATCTACAACCTTTGCAGTTACTTCATCGCCAACCTTTAATACATCAGCAGGCTTCTCTACATGTTCCTTAGAAATCTGTGAAACATGAAGTAATGCATCAATACCAGGCTCTAACTCTACGAATGCACCGAAATCAGTCATTCTTGCTACAGTACCGGTTACTTCTGTACCAACTGCATACTTGGTTGCTGCAAGCTTCCAAGGATTAGCATCATCAAACTTCAAAGACAAAGCAATCTTATTGCCATTGATTTCTTTGACTAATACATTAACCTTATCACCAATCTTAAATACTTTCTTAGGATGCTCTACGCGACCCCAAGACATTTCGGAAATGTGAAGCAATCCATCAGCACCGCCCAAATCAATGAATGCACCAAAATCAGTAACATTCTTAACAGTACCTTCTACTACATCGCCTTCCTTAATCTTCTCGAACAATTCCTTCTGAAGTTCAGCCTTCTGCGCAACGATAAGCTGCTTACGATCGCCAATGTATCTTCTTCTCTTAGGATTGTACTCGCTGATAACGAATTCAATTTCAGTACCTGCGTACTTGCTCAAATCCTTCTCATAAGTATCAGATACCAGGCTTGCAGGAATGAAGATTCTTACTTCTTCCACTACAACACTTAAACCGCCATCCAATACCTGTGCTACGGTAGCCTTTAACACTTCTTTGTTGTTATAAGCTTCTTCGATTCTCTTGTTTCCTCTGTCTGCTGCCAGACGCTTGTAGGTCAAGGATACCTGTCCTTCACCATCATTTACTTTCAGAATCTTTACTTCCATAGTATCGCCGACTTTTACAACAGTTGTAAGGTCAACGTTAGCTTCGTTTGTGTATTCACTTCTCACAAGAATACCGTCTGACTTGTATCCGATGTTAAGTACGATTTCATCAGGCTTAACATCAATAACAGTACCTTCTACTACCTCTCCTGCATGTATAGTCTTTAATGATTCTTCAAGCATTTGTTCAAAAGTTAATTCTGACATAATTTTGAACCTCCTCAATTAATTTATTTGGGGTTGATGCCCCTGCCGTAATACCCACCAGGCCAACAGATTTAGGTAGCTCTAAATGCAAGTCATCCAGTGTCTGTATAAAATAGGTATTCGCACATTCTTTGCTACAGATTTCATAAAGCTTTCTGGTGTTGGAACTGTGCTTACCTCCTATTACAATCATAACATCTGCCTCTGAAGCAATCTCTCTTGCCTCCGTCTGTCTCTCCTCTGTAGCATTGCAGATAGTATTCACAACACTATCATTGTACCCTTTTTTTTGAAAAATTGCAACTATATGTTGAAATTTATTGTAATTAAATGTCGTTTGGGAAACTATACAGATTTCCGTACCCTCCGGCAGGTTAATTTCTTTCGCTTCTTGCTCTGTTTCCAGCACCGTAAGAGAGCTGCTGCACCAACTCATAATGCCTTCCACTTCCGGATGTTCACGATTTCCTACAATAATAATATGCTTTCCCGCTGCACTTTCCTTCTGTACAATGTTGTGTATTCTTTTTACAAAAGGGCAGGTTGCATCAATACATTCCAACCCTTTCTCTTCCAGAATTTCATAAATTTCTTTGGTAACGCCATGAGAACGTATAATTACAGTTCCTTCGTTTAGCTTTAACAGACTCTCCTTGTCAGGAATCACTACAACACCACGCTTCTCCAAATCCTTAACCACTTCTTCGTTGTGAATAATCGGTCCGTAAGTATATATATTTTTTCCTGTTTCAATTTGTTCATACACCTTGTCTACTGCCCTCTTAACACCGAAGCAGAAGCCTGCATGTGTTGCCAATCTTACTTCCATACTTTTTAGTTCGCTCCAAATCAACAAATTCTGTTCCTATTATCATACATTTGCTTTTTTTGCGCAATACATTCACGCATTTCTTTCGCAAATTTTAATAATTTCATCCACTACTTCTTCAATGGTCATGTAAGAGCTGTCTACCAAAACCGCATCCTCTGCCTGCTTAAGCGGTGCTGTTTCACGATTCATATCTCGATAATCACGTTCTTCAATATCCGCCTTAATTTTAGCAATATCGCAAACCTCACCCTTTGCAGTCAACTCATCATATCTACGTTTTGCACGTACTTCACTACTGGCAGTCAAATAGATTTTCACATCTGCATTGGGCAACACACAAGTACCAATATCGCGTCCATCCATAATACAGTCACTGCTCTTTGCCAAATTTTGCTGTAACTGAAGGAGTCTGGCACGAAGAGGCGGCAAAACACTTGTCTTAGACGCAGCATTTCCTACTTCTTCCGTACGAAGAAATGCGTTTACATTCTCTCCGTTTAAATACACCACTTGAATACCATCTTCATATTTAATGGTAATATCCGCATTAAAACACTCCGCAATTACAGCTGCATCATTATTAATATCCACTCCCTGCTTTATCATATGTAAAGCCATGGCACGATACATTGCTCCCGTATCTACATAAATCAAATTCATTTTCTTTGCCACCAACTTGGCAATGGTACTTTTCCCTGCACCTGCAGGTCCGTCTACTGCAATATTAAATCCCATACTTTAATTCTCCTTCTCTGTTTTATATTCCCTTATCTAATATTCTGCATCTTATCTTTTTGCAATCCCTTATTCTGCGTCCGAAGCTGCATTCACACCGGCCAAATATCCGGTAGACCAGGCGATCTGCAAATTATATCCACCGGTCAAAGCATCCAAATCCAACACTTCCCCTGCAAAGTACAGTCCCCTCGCTTTCTTTGACTCCATGGTGGAAGGATTCACTTCCTTTACATGTACTCCACCTTTAGTTATAATAGCTTCCTTAAAATCCCTGACACCGGCAATGGTCAAAGGTACATTTTTAATTAATTCCACAAAGGCTTTACGCTCTTCTTTGGTAATTTCGTTTACCTTTTTTTCCGGATCAATACCTGACAGCCCTATCATAACCGGTATTAATTTCTGCGGGAATAAATGATTCAGCGAATTTTTAAATTGTTTATTCTTTGCCTCCTCAAAGTCCCTTAAAACACGTTTATCCAACTGTTCTGCATCCAATGCAGGCTTTAAATCAATAAAGCCTAACGTCTCTCCCCTTGCCTTGCTGACATAAAAACTACTGGCACTAAGAGCAAGAGGACCACTGATTCCGAAATGTGTAATCAACATCTCACCAAAGCCATTATAAATTTCTTTTTTCCCGCAAACCAAGCGCAAAGATACATTCTTTAAGGATACACCCATAGCATCCTTGCACCAATCTTCCTTTACATTAAAAGGCACCAAAGACGGCTTACACTCAACCACTTTATGTCCTGCTTCCTCAGCAAAACCATAGCCGTCACCGGTAGAGCCTGTGGACGCATAGGATACGCCTCCGGTAGCAACAATGACACTGTCTGCCTTTATTTTCTTACCATTCTCCAACAAAACACCTTCTACTGTCCGTATCCCCTGTGTCTGTCCGTTTTCTTCTTTTATGGTAGCATCTATAAACATTTCCTTCCACAGGATTTTCTTTACACCACAGTTTAAAACAATTTCCACATCTCTTTTACGCAATTCCCGCTGAAATACAGCAATAATATCCGAAGAATGATCGCTTACCGGAAACACTCTGTCTCCGCGCTCCACCTTCAAAGGACAACCTGCTTTTTCAAAAAAATCCATAACCATTTGGTTATCGTAAGTATAAAAGGCACTGTATAAAAATTTCTCATTAGTCATAACATTAGCAAATAAATTCTCCATATCACCGGCATTGGTTACATTGCATCGTCCTTTGCCTGTAATAAAAAGTTTTTTGCCAAGCTTCTCATTCTTTTCATAAATGGTTACCTTTGCACCACTGTCCGCGGCTGCAACTGCGGCCATCATACCTGCCGCCCCACCACCGATTACTACTACCTTCTTCATATCTCTCTACGTCCTTCGACGACTCCTTCCGCCAGAAAACTATGAAACACTTTCATACCGAAGCCCATTCTTACTCTCCCAGCTTGTCTTCTCTTCGAAGCGCATTATCCAACATAGGTTCATCGTCAATAAAGTTAATTTCATCATTTAAATACACCTGATAATTATTCCAGGTCTCTTCCAGCATCTTTAAATTATTTTTTACATCCTCCGGGCATTTCAAACACAATCCAACTACTAAAGCATTAATTAAGCTAAGAGGTGCCACTAAGGAATCTACAATGGAAACCATATCACTTTTTGCAAATAAGTTGCAGGAAGAATATAAATTCATAGGCGAATGCTGGGAATCCGTAATGGCAATCACCTTTGCACTACGTGCATTGGCAAACTCCATGGCCTTTAAGGTTCGCATAGAATATCTGGGAAAACTGATGCCAATAAAACAATCTTCCTCACTGATGCGAATCATCTGTTCAAAGGTTTCCGTTACACTGGTGGTATTAATCAGTGTAACATTTCCTCGAAACATATTTAAATAAAAATGCAAGAACGCTGCCAAAGGCTCATTACTTCGCAGGCCCATAATATAAATATTTCTGGCATTTAATATAGTATCCATGGCAGTTTCAAAAGCTGCCGGGTCAAGATTGTCTATGGTATGCTGAATTCTCTCTATATCAGAGGTAAGCACTGTGGCTAAAATCTCTGACTGGGTACTCTTTCCGTATTTTGCTTCCAACTTCTGAACCGCACTGAGCTTTCTCTTTACACAATCTTCCAAATCCTTTTGGAACTCCGGATAACCGTTATAACCAATTGCCATAGCAAAACGTACAACCGTGGATTCACTAATATCTAATCCTTTTCCCAACTTCGCTGCCGTCATAAATACTGCTTGGTCATAATGATTTAAAATAAAATCCGCAATCTTCTTATGACTTTTACTCATGCTATTATAATTTTCTTCTATTATTGCAAAAACATCCTGTTGCTTATTCATTGATTGTCCATCCTGATTACATGTTCGTTTTCAAAATACATACATTTTCATTTTATATGTTGTATCATTCCTTGTCAAGGAATGGATGTGTGGCTGTCGCCCAATACATATAAAGTAAAAAAATTGAGAGAGAACATAAAATGCTCTCTCTCAAATATTTCGCTTTATATGCGCTCGGCTTACTGCTTAAACAGGGTATGCGCCGTTCTTGCCATCAGCAACGGTCATATCAACCTTTTCCTGCTGTGCCTGACGATACTTGAAGAAGTCAGTAGCAACCTGAGGGAATAATGCGTAAGACAATACGTCTTCATCCTGCTGCTTCCACTCAGCCATTTCGCCTTCCAGCTTCTCTAACTCGTTAGGAATCAAATCAGCATAACGGCAGGTAATTCTTTCTTCACCAGGAATAACCTTATCGATAACTTCCTGATTCATAGGCTTAATGGTCTGACCATATTCGCCACGAAGAACTGCCTTGGTTTCCTTAGTAGCCATCTTGTATCTCTCGCCCAAAAGTACGTTAAATACTGCCTGAGTACCAACGATCTGTGAAGAAGGAGTAACAAGAGGCGGCTCACCAAGGTCCTTACGAACTTCAGGGATTTCCTTTAATACATCATAGTACTTATCTTCTGCGTTCTGCTCCTTTAACTGGCTAACCATGTTAGAAAGCATACCACCCGGTACCTGATATAATAAAGTCTTAATATCAACGCCCATTACCTTAGGATTCAATAATCCGCTTGCAAGACATTCGTCTCTGTAAGGTCTGAAGTAATCAGCGATTTCAGCAAGTAAGTTCTGGTCAAATCCGGTATCATACTCGGTACCCTTGAAGGTTTCAACCATAACTTCAGTTGCAGGCTGTGATGTACCAAGAGCGAAAGGACTCATAGCGGTATCGATTACGTCAACACCTGCTTCAACAGCCTTCAAATATGTCATACTAGCAACACCTGAGGTGTAGTGTGTATGTAACTGAATAGGAAGCTTGGTCTGGCTCTTCATAGCGGTAACTAATTCAGTTGCCTTGTAAGGAACCAACAAACCAGCCATATCCTTGATACAGATAGAATCTGCACCCATTTCTTCGATCTTCTTTGCCATATCTGCCCAATACTCAAGAGTATAAGCATCACCTAAGGTATAAGAAAGAGCGATTTGTGCATGTCCTCTGCCTTCCTGCTTCTTAAACTTATTGGTAGCATCTACAGCTGCCTGTAAGTTACGAAGGTCATTTAAGCAGTCGAAAATACGAATGATATCAATACCGTTAGAGATAGACTTCTGTACGAAGTACTCTACTACGTCATCTGCGTAAGGTCTGTAACCTAAAATGTTCTGACCACGGAATAACATCTGTAACTGTGTGTTCTTGAATCCATCACGGATTTTTCTAAGTCTATCCCATGGATCTTCCTTTAAGAAACGAAGAGATGCATCAAATGTAGCACCACCCCAGCACTCTACTGAATGATATCCAACCTTATCCATTTTCTCAAGAATAGGAAGCATAAAATCGGTAGGCATTCTGGTAGCAATCAGAGACTGATGAGCATCACGTAAAATTGTTTCCGTAATTTTAATCGGTTTTTTAACTTGTTCTGACATTTACGATTTCCTCCAAATATTTTTTAGAATACGCCAAAGATGGCCATGAAGGTACCTGCAGCTACTGCAGTACCGATAACACCTGCTACATTAGGTCCCATAGCGTGCATCAAAAGGAAGTTTGTAGGGTCATACTCTGCACCAACCTTCTGTGAAACACGTGCTGCCATAGGAACCGCAGATACACCTGCAGAACCGATAAGAGGATTAATCTTACCGCCTGAAAGCTTACACATAATCTTACCAAATACTACACCGGCTGCTGTACCGAATGCAAATGCAATCAAACCAAGAGCTACAATCTTAAGAGTATCTAAGTTAAGGAATGCTTCTGCACTGGTGGTAGCCCCAACGGAAGTACCAAGTAAAATAACTACGATGTACATCATCGCATTAGATGCTGTATCTACCAGCTGTCTAACCACGCCTGATTCCTTAAATAAGTTACCAAGCATTAACATACCTACAAGAGGAGCTGTGGTAGGAAGAATCAAACATACTACGATAGTAACAACGATAGGGAAAAGAATCTTTTCCAGCTTGGATACGGGACGAAGCTGCCCCATCTTAATTTTTCTTTCCTCTTCTGTTGTTAAAAGCTTCATAATAGGCGGCTGAATAATCGGAACCAAAGACATATACGAATATGCCGCTACTGCGATAGGTCCCATAATAGCAGTTTGTCCTAATTTACTTGCCAGGAATATGGAAGTCGGACCATCCGCACCACCAATAATGGAAATTGCTGCTGCTGCCTTATCATTGAAGCCCATTATAATAGCTCCAAAATAAGCCATGTAAATACCAAACTGTGCAGCCGCACCGAGCAAAAAGCTCTTAGGGTTAGCAATCAACGGACCAAAGTCTGTCTGTGCACCTACACCCATGAAAATCAAACAAGGCAAAATAGCCCATTCATCTAAAACATAGAAATAATACAGTAAGCCGCCCACACCATTGGCAGCATCTTCCGGATGAAGCATAATATCAGGATAGATGTTTACAAGCAGCATACCGAATGCAATCGGGGTTAAAAGCAGAGGCTCAAACCCTTTAGCAATAGCTAAATAAAGGAAAACGCAGGCAACCGCAATCATAACATAATTTCCCCAAGTCAAGTTGAAGAACGCAGTTTGATGGACAAGGTTGTCAAACGTATTTAATATATAATCCATTTGTTGACCTCCTGTTGTTATCAATCAATACAAATAAATTCGTATTAGTTCAAGGTCGCAAGTACTGCACCTGCTTCAACAGCATCGCCAACACTTACATTAATACTAGCAACAGTACCAGCCTGAGGAGCAACTACAGGGATTTCCATCTTCATAGCTTCCAGAATAACTACAGGGTCACCAGCCTTAACAGCCTGTCCTACACTTGCTTCAATCTTGAAAATCTTACCAGCTGCACCAGCTTCCACCTTTACAGAACCAGCGCTACCAGCTGCTGCAGGTGCAGGAGCTGCTGCAGGTGCTGCTACGGGTGCAGGAGCTGCAACCGGTGCTACTGCCTTAGGAGCAACAGGTGCTGCTACTACAGGTGCGCCTGCGGTTACGCCTTCTTCTACTACTACGTTATATACGTTGCCGTTAACGGTAATGGTATAATTTTTCATTTTAAAATCCTCCATAAATAAAATTATTTTCTTCTGTTTACCTTGCGGATACTTCTAACCACAAAGCCGTCAGTAGATGCTGCGCCTTCGCTTGCAGCAATGGCTGCAGCAATAACAGCAACTAATTCATAATCGTCAGTTACATTAACCTCTTCCATCTCTACAATCTGTGAGATCGTATTGTCAATGCTCTCTTCTTTTACTTCTTCCTTCTTCTTACGGTTATCAAACCATGCCTGAATCTTAGGAATATAACTAAACAATGAAATAATAAAAATAATTAAAATCAAAACTGCAAATACAGTAACAATACCAATCAAAGTATTCAATGAAGCTTTTACCATAGAATCCTTAAAGGTAGCTTCTTCATTCAATGCTGCGGACTGAAGTACAGCAAATGCATCATTAGAAAAAATCAACTCTGCCTCTGCATTCTTAACAGAGCCGGTAACAGGTATTGTGACAACAATCGTCTTGTCATCAATTTCACCCACCGGAGTGCCTATGCTTACAACCGTTCCGATTGCCTCAGCTGCTGAATGGAAAGAACTTACAGCACTCTTCATTGCATTACCATCTGCATTCATCATTACCATGCCACTTGTCATGTCGGAAACCTCGGTAGCAACCAACTGTGTTACTTCCTCTGCGGTATATTCGTCAAAATAACCAACTCTGGAATCATCCATAAAAGTAGTGAGGTACGGCATTACAACATACTCAGCTAACTGCTCTGCATAATCAATCTTCGCCTGCTCGTATTCTGTATATGTCACTTCACTGTCACATGCTGTTAATCCAAAGATACAGGTAATCATACATACTAAAGCAATAATTTTCTTCATACTATAATCACCCTTTCTTAAACTGTTCCGTGTTTTTTGTCAGGACGGTCTTCTCTCTTTGCATATAACATCTCGAAAGCACCGATAACATACTTTCTGGTATCAGCAGCTTCTACGACCTGATCCACATATCCTCTCTTAGCAGCGCTTGCTACACTTGTCTGAAGTGCTGCATATTCTGCTGCCTTTTCATTAATCACATCAGCGCCCTGGCCTTCGTACATAATCTTAGCAGCCAGCTTTGCATCCATAGTACCGATTTCAGCGTTAGGCCAAGCCATAACAAGATCAGCACCGATTGCCTTAGAGTTCATAGCAACATAAGCAGTACCGTAAGCCTTGCCGATTACTACATTTACCTTCGGTACAGTAGCGTTTGCAAATGCATAGGTAAGCTTTGCAGCTGCCTTTGCAATACCCTTTTCGGAACACATGGTAGCTTCATAACCCTTAACATTAGTTAAGGAAAGTACCGGAATATTGAATGCATCACAGAAGTTTACGAAATCAGCAGCCTTCTCTGCACCCTTCTTGGTGAGAACTGCATCAAACTTCTCAGCAACCTTACCTTCAGCATCTAAAACCTCTGTACGGTTAGCAACGCAACCTACAGTAGTTCCGTTCAATCTGATGAAACCGGTCACCATGTTCTTTGCATAGTTTGCTTTAACTTCAAAGAAGTTATTATTGTCTGCAATGATAGCCAATGCAACAGCAGTGTCACCTACACAGCCTGCAAGCTCTGCATTCACTCTGTTCAAATCATCAGTGCAGTCCATATAGCACTCATCTTCATTGTTTGCAGGTAAGAAACCTACTAATGCTCTGATTTGTGCAAGAATAGATGCTTCGTCAGCAACTACATCTACAATACCACTCTCTTCTGACTGGAATGCAGCAGAAGCAGAATCACACTTAGCAACAGTATTTCCATCAAGTGCGTTCGGTGCGTTTACAAATAACTTCGCATTCTTTTCTTCCATAAAGGTAAAGTCGGTAAGTGTAGGGAAAAGACCCAAACCACCACCACAGGTTCCGAAGATTGCAGTAATCTGGGGAATCACACCTGAAGCAAGTGTCTGCTTTAAATAGATTTCACCAAATGCATTAAGTGCATCGGTTGCCTCCTGTAATCTAAGTCCGGCAGAATCAATCAATCCGATCACAGGTGCACCTGTTTTCATCGCCAGATCATAGATCTTTGTAATCTTCTTTGCATGCATTTCACCAACAGAACCGTTTAAAACGGATGCATCCTGGCTATACACATAAACAAGATTACCATCAATCACTCCGTAGCCGGTTACAACACCGTCTGAAGGAGTTTCCGTCTGTTTCAAATCAAAATCAGTTGCTCTTGCAGTTACAAGTGCGCCGATTTCAACGAAACTGTTTGCATCGAGTAAAGCTTCGATTCTTTGACTCGCTTTTGAAGTAGTACTCATGTTTTCAGCCCTCCATTTATAATAAATATGTACTAACAAATTAGTTTTGGAAAGGAATACCCATTCCTCCCCATTTTCATTGTCCACAGTAGTATAACACAAAAAATGCAACTCGCAAAGCACGAATTGCATTTTTTTACATATTTTTTACAGAACTTTGGCGCCACTCCCAAAAAACCTCAGGAACCACTAGATTTGTAACTGCTTACACCTAATCTCCACAATATATAGCAGGGAATCAAAAACAAAAAAGCAGCCAACGGCAAGAACATATACAGAACATTTTCCGTTCTTCCCAACACATATAACAGAGGATAATACTGTACCAGTGCGTAAGGGATGATAAAGGTTGTAATCTGTAACATCCTCTTTCCGTAAACACCAATGGGATACTTTCCATACTCTCTTGCGCCGTCCGTCAACACATTCATAAACTCCAATCCATCCAGTGTAAAAAAACACAACGCAGCATAAATCAAAAACAGCCCGCTAAACAATGCCGTACCACCGATTATCATGAATAGCAGCGTCATAATCTTTCCAAAATGCCAGTCCACATCACTGGCCACCACCCCATACACAAACATAATCACAGCCTGAAACATTCTGCCGATACGCGTCAATTCAAACTTACTTCCCAATACTTGTAACACTTCACTTCTGGGACGCACCAAGACTCTGTCGAAGCTACCGCTTCTTACCATTCCCGAAAAGGTATCAAATCCTCTGGCATACATCTCCGCTAACGAAAACTGTAACAGCACTATTCCATAACATAAAACCACCTCATTGTAAGAAAAGCCTTTTACATTAGAAAAACGCTGAAACATAAAATAAATACCCAAAAATACATTAAATGACACCAGAAACTGTCCAACTACCATAAGCCAAAAAGAAGTTTTATACTGCATGGCACTACGGACATTTATGGATATATAATGCTTATATAGTTTTAACGTTCCACTCATTTCATTGCCACTCCTTTCCAAATATGTTACTGCTTTGGCATCAGCCACCTTGTACCGTAACCTTTCTTTCCGCCACATTGCAAAGTGCTTTTCCTCCCACTATTAATACCAACAACCAAAAAGTCTGTAGCAGTACAGCTTTCACCATCTCTCCATTTCCCATACTACCGCTGTAAATACGCAGTGCCACGTTCTGCATGGACGCAAACGGCAATAGCTCCATTACAAACTGTATTTTTTCCGGAAAGAACGGAAGTGGAATAATCGCCCCTGCAAAAAATTCCGTAATAGATGTAAAAAGCATACACAAGCCCTTTGGTGATATGGTAAAAAAAGCCAATACATATACCAGCATACAAAAAGCAACTGTTACAAGCAGTCCCATTAAGAGTGTTATTAGAAATAAAACAAAATGAAGCACACTTGCCGGTGCCAGCAAGCGGAAAGGCTTCGGTAAGAATACTGCCACCAAAAGAATCGGAAAACATCTAAGTACCGCCCGTGCCATTCGATTTGCCACATCCCGACTAAACCACATATTATAAATACAAATCGGCCGACATAGCTCATAGGCAATATTCCCCTCCATAATGGCATCGAAAATCTCGCCATTCAACATCCACACCGCAAAAAAGGCCAAAAATGCCTGTTGCATCCAAATATAAGACACCATGGCCTCAAACTCCATGGGAAAACTCTGCGGCTCCGCCTCATAAAAAGCACGAAAAACCATAATCTCCATAAATCCCCAAAAAAACTGCGTTACAATTCCCGCCAACGCCGCTGTTCTGTATTGTAGCCCCATGGCAAAACGTAATCTAAAAAAAGACAGATATTTCTTCATGCCGCACCTCCTATATCTCATAGGAGCGGTATAACTCGGCTATGGTTTCATCAATATTATCATTGCCTTTTTTAATATCCTCCAAGGTACCATCCATAAGAATCTGCCCTTTGCCAATTAAAATAATGCGTTTCGTCAAAGCCTCGATATCCTGCATATCATGGGTGGTCAGGATTACCGTAGTTTTATGTAATTCATTCTGTTTCTTAATAAAATCTCTTACCGCCAGCTTGGACACTGCATCCAATCCAATGGTAGGCTCGTCCAAAAACAATATTTTCGGGCTATGCAAAAGAGACGCTGCAATCTCACAGCGCATACGTTGTCCAAGAGACAACTGTCGGGTAGGTGTCTTCAGAAATTCCCCTAACCCAAGTCTTTCAGTTAATTCTTCTAAATTTGACCGATATGTTTGGTCCGGAATAGAATAGATATCTTTTAACAATTCAAAAGAATCTATGACCGGAACATCCCACCAAAGCTGGGAGCGTTGTCCGAAAACAACTCCTATCTGTGCCACATGAGCTACCCTGTTCTTCCAAGGCACGCGCCCATCCACCAGACAAGTCCCACTGTCAGGTTTTAATATTCCGCTTAGAATTTTGATTGTGGAGCTCTTTCCGGCTCCATTTGGTCCGATGTACCCCACCATCTCTCCTTCTTCAATGGTAAAGCTTACATCCTGTAAAGCATGAATTTCTTCATACTCCCGGCGAAAAAGCGCTTTGCAGGCTTCGCCGAATCCTGCATTTCTTTTTGCAATCTTGTACGATTTGCATACATTCTCCATCGTAATCATTCTTGCTTCCTCCTGGTAGTTATATTTTCATATCTTGCCAAGTCGGTCTGCCTTTATCCGGATTTTGCCGGATAAATACCGCAGGTAAAATATTAACTTTTAGTTTTGCCACATAATATTTTGCTCTTTTTTAAGAGGATATGCCACGATCTCCAATCCGTTTAAATCTACCTTCCACATATCCACCGCATTTATTTGCCGATTCTCATAAGTAGTATAATAATAAATCCCTCTGTCTACATTACAGCAACAAGAATACACTGTTATTTCATACAAACCACTAGGCATCTGCAAGGATCCCTTGGGCATTGCCACACTGTCCAATAAATGAAAAAACTGCGCTACACTTTCCTCTTCCCCAGTTTTTTCGACCACCGAATTCCATTTGTGAAAAGCCATTCTCACAAACCTGGAAGCAGACGACAAATCTCCCGGAAGCCCCATTGCTCCCATGCCACGGCTATATTCCTTCAAGTCCATCTCTTTCGCCAAACGATTACTTGCCGGCTGATTGCTTAGCCCCATATAATTATTCAGATTCATCATGTGATAATCAAAGGTAGGATTGTTAGTTAACACTCCAATGGGATTATCATATATCTTTAACCCCTCCCTAACTGCCTCCACGGTAATGGCTGCTTCCTTATCTGCAATCATCCAATGCAAAGGGGAAGGTGGTAACTTCTCACTAAAGGCAATATCTGCCACCTGAATATATTCCAGCAGACACTTCACTTCTGCTAACGTAGCACACTGTCCCAAAATCCACGGAATTAATTCAAAGGATGCCACATTATCCTTTCCAGGTAAAATCTCTCCATAATACGCGTTCCCCGGGAAATTTAACCCCGCCATACTTAAGCCCTTTTCATTGGTTGCCTCATAATACAAAGGATACCCTTCCTGCACATAGGCCATCCCAATCATGGCATAGTGGCTACGCAACGTTCCCGCACTACGGAATTCAAACTTGTAATTTCTAGGTGTAATTACCACCTGTTCTTCATACGAATATTCCAAATCCAAATTTCTTCCGAAATAATGGTCTGCTGTATGATAAGTTATTGCTGTACACATAAAATCGCCTCTCTTATATGTATAGTTTGTCTCAAAGTGATTCTTTTAATACTCGTTCTACATTTCGAAAGGCTATTTTCTCTATTTGTTCATATGTAAAACCGGCCTTCTCCATTGCATTAAACAAAAGCTGCATTTTAGAGCAGTCCGATAATTCAAACCTTCCGTCAATTCCATCAAAATCTGTTCCAATTGCCGGAATATCACTACCACCTACATTTATCATATGTTTCAAATGCTGTATCATCTGTGAAATACGGCTTTCCTTGTCCTTCGCATCCTCATTTAAAAAGGGGCCGTAGAAATTCAACCCCATAACGCCACCCTTTTCTGCCAGCGCACGAATCATCTCATCTGTCAGGTTTCTCTGATGTGGTGCAATTGCGCGGCAATTGGAGTGACTAGCCACAAAAGGCTTCCTAGTGAGTTTGGCAACATCCCAAAAACCAGCATCACTTAAGTGTGACACATCCACTATCATCCCTAAATCATTCATTACGGAAACCGCTTCTTTTCCAAAGGGCTTCAGTCCTTGCTGCATAATCTGCGCATCCCCGGAATTCGGATAGCCAAAGCAATTCTCATGATTCCATGTCAAGGCAATCATGCGAAAGCCTTCCTTATATAACCACTGAATATTTTCCACCTTATTATTTACTGCACGGCCGTCCTCTAAGGATAAAATCCCACTGATTCTGCCGTTTTCTTCATTCTCTAAATAATCCTTTAGGCTACCGGCTTCGGCAATTATATCACTTTCCTCTTTCAAATTCTTTCTATAAATCTCTAAACAGGCCTTAATGTAATCCAAATCTTCCGGATACGCCTGCCCTAACTCTTTGCGCATGGACTCCGGTAACATAAATATGGCAAAAAACTGAGCTCGTGCTCCACCTTCTTGTAAACGCTTAATATCCAACATAGCAGAACGCCACTCATATATATTTTCTTTTCCGTCCACATATGCCCTCATCAAGGTATCACAATGCATATCTATATAAGGTATCATATATTCTCTCCAAAAAATCCACTTATATATAAATATTTATAATTGCTTATTTTCATTACATAAGCGCACGTTTTTTCCATTTACCCACCTTATAAAAGATTGCTGTCAACACTGCTCCCATTACCCAGGAAGTAAGTAATGAAATCTGAATACACTCACTACGTCCATAAGGCAAATCCGCTGTTCTGGTCAAATAAGAAATACCATATGCCAGCGGTACACGAATCAAAACAGTAGTACAAAGAGAAATCCACATAGGCGTCAGCGTATCGCCGGCACCACGCATTACACCTGACAAGCTCTGCGTCACTGCCATGGCAATATAACCCACTGCCAAGATACACATCATATAATAACTCATATCTACCAGCTTTGCGGTATCCGTAAAGATAGACATCAGTCCCTTACCAAACAACAATATAACACCGGTAATCACTGCAGAACACGCCACCGCCAAGATAGTTCCCTGCTTTGCACCCCGGGTTACTCTATCATACTTTCGGGCACCTACGTTTTGCCCCGCATAAGTAGTCATAGCTGTTCCAAAAGAAAAATTAGGCATCATGGCAAATCCGTCCACACGCATAACAATAACGTTTGCTGCAATAAACAGCTCTCCAAATCTATTGGTTAAGGATTGAACCAAAATCATAGCAGAAGAGAAAATCATCTGTGTCAAACCGGAAGGTAAACCCAGCCTTACAATTTGTCCCACATGCTCACCACTCATTTTTAATTGCTTTAGTCCCAAATCAAAAGTACTGCGCATATGCATCAGCTTCCAAAGACAAAGCACCGAAGATACCCCCTGGGCTATTACTGTCGCCAAAGACACTCCTGCAACTCCCATATTCAGCTCTGCTACAAAATAAACATCCAAAACAATATTTAAAACTGTTGCAATCAACAAGTATATTAAAGCTGAAAAGGAATCTCCCATACCTCGTAAAATACCACTAAGAATATTATAATAGGCCATACCAGCCACACCATACATCATAATAACTAAATAATCTGTACAATCCTTCAAAATCGTATCCGGTGTATTCAGCATGATTAAAAAATCCTCAATAAAAGGCGGTGCTATTATCATCAAAAACAATGATGCTATGGCAGTTACCGTAATACCGGTACCGATAGTAGCCGAAAGTTGTTCCCTATCCTTTGCGCCAAAATATTGGGAAACCATAATGCCCACACCGGTAGAAATACCAATAAACAAAACCAACAACATATTAAAGAGTGGTCCTGCACTACCTACTGCAGCCAACGCGTTATCTCCCACATAATGTCCTACTACGATACTGTCCACAGTGCTATACAACTGCTGCGCAATATTTCCGATTAACATAGGCAAGGAAAAAACTGCAATGCTTTTCCAAGGAGTTCCTTCTGTCATATCTGTAGGTTCAAATAATTTTTTAATACTAATCATAACTGCCAATCATTTCCTTTCTGAACATATCACAATGGATTATTGTAACATGTTTTTTTGAAAATAAAAAGTACTTTTTATAAATGTAAAGACATTGCACTTTTAATAGCCTTATGTTACACTACAAAAAGAAAACTTAATTGCATCAAGGAGGCAAACAGGCATGTTTAAACTTGAGAAACGCAAGTTTGTAATTGTAGGAATTTTATCCTTATTACTCACCTTTTTACAAGTAGCAGGCTGGCAAATCAGTATGGATTACGGTTCCTCCGTACATCAATCTGCTTTTTTCCAAAATATTGGAGTTTTAGAGCCGTGGCAATGTATTATTTGGGGAATTATTGAATTTATAGCTTTTTTTATTTTTTTCTATTTTCTTTTTAGCAAATTAGAAAAACGCCATATAGATACAGATATTATTACCCCGACTTCTTCGTCAGGAAACAAAACCATTCGTTCGCTCCTGACCTGGCCACTTGTTTTTTTAGCCCTATATGGTATTTGGTTATTCTTTTTGTGGGGGTGCTACCCAGGTTATTATAACTATGACACCGGTAATCAGTTAGTACAAGTTTTATATGATGAAGTTCCATATAATGCACATCATCCGTTGCTACACACGTTGTTTAGCGGTAGTTTGATTACCTTAGGGTATCGTATTGACAGTTCCAGTTTGGCTCTAGGAGTATTTATCTGCAATGTAGTGCAAATGTTCATATGTTCTTCATGTTTAACCTACTCCTTATACTTTATTTACAAACGGACCCAAAATCGCATATTAACAGGCATTGCTTTTTTATATTACGCACTTAATCCTACGCTTGTAATGTTTGCTATGTCTCCTACCAAAGATGTATTGTGTTACAGTTTTTTATTAGTCGCATTTATTTTACTTTTTGAATTAATTGAAAAACTGAATAAAAATAGTTCCATCCCTATAATACATTGGCTTTCTTTAGGTGGTTTTTTAGCGCTCTCCTGTCTCATGCGAAAAAACAATGTATATGCCATCGTTGTATTTATTATTTTTTCTGTAGTATTAATTAAAAAAGCGCGTATTGCACAAATTTTATTATATTTATGCGTTTTAGCACTATACCTTTTAGTGGATAAAAGTCTTTTACATGCACTGAATGCCATCCCTGGTTCCGTAAACGAAGCGCTTTGCGTTCCATATCAGCAGATTGCCCGCTTATATGTAGAGGAAGGTCCCGAAGCTTTTACCCCACTGGAATTAGAACAACTCACGGCAATTATTAATCCTCCGGAGAACCTCATTTGCTACGATCCTACCATGGCTGATTATGTAAAAGCCAATTTTAACCCGGGTTTGGAAACATTAATGAACAACAAAAAAACTTACTTGCAATTTTGGATAAAAAAAGGGCTCCAATATCCTGACATCTATATAGACTCCATACTATATAACACCTACCAAGCATGGTATCCCGGAACCATTAACGTAATCCATCGTGGCATTCGCTACTTTGACATTACCGGTTGGCAATATGAATATGGCACTCCAAACTTACCAATACTATTTGCATTCCATGAAAATATCAGTCAATGCTCTTTTGCTAAATATCCGGTGATTCGCTTACTATTTTCAACCGGTTCCATGATGTGGATAAGTATTATTACTTGTTTTTATGGTATTTGGTGCAAGGACAAACGCATCATTCTGCCGCTACTACTCGTTCTATTGGTTTGCGGAACTCTGTTTTTAGGACCGGTTGCCGATGTACGTTATTTCCTCATCCTATTCTATCTCATGCCGGTGTGTATTGGTTTTCTGTTAGGACGAAAAAAGCAAGTTTGACAACATAATAAATATCACAAAAGACTCCCCTACAACTTACGTTGTAAGGGAGTCTCCTTATTTAATCACTTCTAGAATAAATCATTCTGATTTGCCGTTTTAATTCCTGCACCGGCAAGTGCGGCTGCAGCACTCTGGTTATCATCCACACGGAAAATCATATATGCACCCGACTTCGCTGAAAGGAATGCATAAGTGTATTCCACAGCAATATTTGCTTCGGATAACACTTCCAAAATAGTAGCCAAACTACCCGGAGTATCTGAAATTGCTGCCGCCAGAACATCCGTCATGGTAGTAATATATCCACCTGCCTGCAATACTTCATTTGCCTTATCCGGATTCTCACATATAATACGGAGAATACCGAAATCCTGTGTATCGGCAATGGAAAGTGCTCTCAAGTTTACATCATGGTCTGCAATGTATCTGGTTGCCTCTGCCAGCTTACCCTTCTTGTTTTCAATAAATACGGAAATCTGTTTTACACTCATTCGTTCCCCCTCCTTTTCTTAGTCATGAAGTTTTCTTCTATCAATTACTCTGACTGCCTTACCTTCACTTCTGGTAATGGTCTTCGGTGCCACTAAATGTACCTTGGGATTAATACCAAGCATGGTTTTCATAGCATTAGCAAGGGATTTTTCTTTTGCTGCCAAGTCCTTCATAGTATCGGTAAACTGATCCGGTGTAAGTTCTACTGATACATCCAACGTATCTGTATTATTTACTCTGTCTACTTCAATCAAATAATTAGGAGAATAACCTTCCTTCAAAAGTACTGTTTCAATCTGTGAAGGGAATACATTAACACCACGGATAATCATCATATCATCACTTCTACCCATAGGTTTGGTCATCTTAATTAAGGTACGTCCGCAAGAACATTTCTTTCTGGAAAGTACACAAATATCTCTGGTACGGTATCTCAGAAGCGGGAAAGCTTCCTTATCCAAGCTGGTAAATACCAATTCACCCTTAGAACCTTCCGGCAATACTTCTCCGGTATCCGGATCAATAATCTCTGCCAAGAAATGGTCTTCATTAATATGCATACCTGTCTGCTCTTCACATTCAAAAGATACGCCCGGACCACTAGTCTCTGTCAAACCATAAATATCATATGCCTTAATTCCCAAAGACTTTTCAATATCACGACGCATTTCTTCTGTCCAAGGTTCTGCGCCGAAAATACCTGCCTTCAAATCAATATCCTCCGGAGTCAATCCCATTTCTTTTAAGGTCTCACCGATAAATGCCGCATAAGAAGGTGTACAGCAAAGAATAGTAGAATGTAAATCCTGCATAAACTGAATCTGGCGTTCTGTATTACCGGAAGACATAGGCAATGTCAAACATCCTACTTTATGAGAACCACCATTTAAACCGGCACCACCGGTAAACAAACCATAGCCATACGCAACCTGACAAACATCACCATCCGTACCGCCTACTGCCGTAATAGCTCTAGCACAGCACTCTTCCCACATATCAACGTCCTTCTGTGTATAGAATGCTACTACTCTACGTCCTGTAGTACCACTGGTAGACTGAATACGTACACAATTCTTTAAATCTGTAGCAAGTAATCCATATGGATAAGCATCTCTTAAATCTGCTTTGGTCAGGAATGGCAATTTATGTAAATCGTCAATAGACTTGATATCCTCCGGCTTTACCCCTTTCTCGTCCATTAAGTTGCGGTAATATTCCACATTGTCATATACATGCTTTACCTGTTTTACAAGTTTTTCATTCTGAATGGCTCTCATTTCGTCTAAGGAAGCACATTCAATCTCCGGTTGAAAATAATTTGGCATAATTGCTCTCCTTCCGCACTATCGCCTTTTGTCCCCCTCAAACGATAGTTCCTCTCAATAAATTATTATAATTTCTACATATTCATTTGTCAACAGACTAATGCATTAATGCAGTAAAGTATTTTGCTTTTTCTATTTCTTTTTCTTGATATTTTTTCGCAATATTTTTATGCCGGATACCAGTGGCAAAATACCAACCACAACAGTAACCACCAAAAGAATACCGCCTAACACAAAATATGCCTCCATATCCCCTTTTTGCAGTCCGTCACCAATCCCCATATCTATCCAGGCAAACAAGCATATGGCTCCGGCCAATGATACAAAGCTCCCCAAAATTGTTAATATAATTGCTAATATCTTTTTACCCATGCTCATAATATCTCCCCACGCTTATGAAAAATACCCCCGGTGGGCATATATAGTGTTCTAACAAGGACCTTCGGAGGACGTCGTCACTTGACGAGGTATTATCGAGTCTAGTGAGGCTACGTCGTCCGTCAGAGCGAAAGCGTGTCCGTTTAGAATACTATATATGCCCACCGGGGGTGCTTTTCATAAAATCTAAAATTTATTTTACAGTTACAGAAGTAATGTGAGGGTTCACACCTTCATACCAGTATAAGAAGCCTTCCATATCGATTACATCGCCTACCTTCAAGTTCTTAACTGCTGCATACACATCTGTAGTATTGTCACACAGGTAGGACTCTACAGTAAAGGTATAGGTAGCACCGTTGTAAGAAACATTGAAATACAAGTCGTCGCCATCCTGACCGGAACCATCCCACTTGTAAAGGAATGCATCACCTGCATCATTTGCTGCTTCTACAGTCATACCGGTAAATGCAACTTTTTCATTCTGATGCTTAATCAAATTATCTGTACCCAACAAATCAGTTACATCTAATGCAGTTGCCACGAAGTTACCTTCCATAATTTCGAAAGTAGCGTCCATAATTTCTACTTCGCCTGCCCATTCTCCCTTATAACCGGTTACTTTAATCTTAGTACCTTCCACTAACTTCTCGTTATCTTCTGCGGTACATTTCAATTCATATAAGAAATATGCACCATCCTTATCCTGTGCATATACAGTTACCTTACCCTGGCCGTTATCATCCCACCAAGACTGCTTTGCCTGTACATATGCTTCAATTACAACCTCAGTATCTAAAGCTGCTTCTGCGTACTCAGCATAAGTCATAACGCCTTCAGACTTTACATCAGCTTCTACAGTAGCTTCACCACTTGCAATTACAGAAGTAATGTGAGGATTTACACCTTCATACCAGTATAAGAAGCCTTCCATGTCGATTACATCGCCCACCTTTAAGTTCTTAACTGCTGCGTATACATCTGTAGTATTATCACACAAATAAGACTCTACGGTAAAAGTATAGGTAGCACCGTTTACAGAAACATTAAAGTATAAATCATCGCCATCCTGACCGGAGCCATCCCACTTATAAAGGAATGCATCACCTGCATCATTTGCCGCTTCTACAGTCATGCCCTTGAATGCAACAAATTCATTCTGATGAAGAATCAACTCATCAGTACCCAACCATGCAGTTACATCTACTGCTTCTGCCACATAGTTTCCTTCAAGAATTTCAAAGGTAGCGTCCATAATTTCTACTTCGCCTGCCCATTCACCCTTGTAACCGGTTACCTTAATCTTGGTACCGGCAACCAACTTCTCATTGTCCTCTGCAGAACAGTTCATTTCATAAAGGAAATAAGCACCATCTTCATCCTGTGCATATACAGTTACCTTGCCCTGGCCATCTTTTTCCCACCAAGCCTGCTTTGCCTGTACATATGCTTCAATCACTACTTCGCTATCCAATGCAGCTGCAACATACTCATCATAAGTCATAACACCTTCTGACTTTGCATCATCTGCCACAGGTGCTTCTGTTGCTACAGGAGCCTCTGTTACTACCGGTGCCGTAGTAGGTTCTACCTGAGATTCCTGCCCTGCATCCGGGGTCTTTGCACAGCCAATCATAGCTACAGCAAGTGTCAAAGTTAATAACAATACTTTAAACTTTTTCATCTTTTTCTCCTCCATTTTTCGTATAGTTAACACAATACAACTATCAATTATACATAAAATGCCAAATAAATCAACATTTTTTCTTTTTTAATAGCTCTTTCAGCACATATAAGATAATACAAACCCATGTAATTGCCAATGTTGACAGCAAAGCCACTGCTGCCTTAGGAAGCTCGCCCAAATGTTTTTTACCTGAATTGGCCACATCTAATTGGTCTAAACGATATAAGGAAGTCATATCTGCGTAAAGGGTCTCCATATACGTTTCATCCACTGTTTGTTTTCTTCGAATGGACTTGGTTACATTTTCAATCATCTGCCCTGCCGCATCACGTAAAGATGCGGAACCGTTAAATACCGGTGTCACAAAGGTATTGTCAATATTATCCAAAAGCAACTGTGAAGCTTGAATTTTAATATTATAATAGGTCTCGTTATCTTCACCACATCTGGATAAATAATCCTGATACTCTGCACTCTCCTGTGCCTTACTTGTTACCGGAATATATCCTTCCGTGCCTGCATAGGCATTCTGCACTTCATTTGTCAGCAGGTACTGGGTAAACAACCAGGATGCCAATACCTCCTGCGGGTCTTCTTTGTTAAACACACATACCGACGGCCCTTGAGAAATCATTTGCGGGTTCTCCGCATCAAACTGCGGAATAGGCATAACCACCGTTTCAAACTCTACAAATTTATCCTCACTAATATCCGAAAGAGGCGCATGACTTCCCATCCAGGTCGCACCTGCTGTAGAGTCAATGGCAAAAATACACTGTCCTGCATTTAAAAAATTCGCCGGATAGCTGGAAATTTTAAAAGTAGAAAAAGCTCCCTTCTCCACATGTCCTGCAATGTCATACAACAATTCCTTAGTGGTATCATTAAAAATCAAAATATCGCCTCGGCCATTGGAATAACCGGCATCCTTTTGCTTCAGCATCTGAATCATCATATTGTCTGTAGATTTATAAATAAAGGGAATCATAACCTTCTGACCGTTAATTAAGAAATTCCCCTCTGTATCCTTTGCAGTTGCCGCTTCAGAAACCTCCCACACAAAATCCCAAGTCAACGTTTCCGGAATGGTATACCCCAACTTCTCCACATACGTTTTATTAATATAGCAAGCTTCCGTAGAACGCATATAAGGCAATGCATAATAATGGCTGTCAATCATACATTCTTCCAAAAACTTGGGAATTACTTCATTCTTAGTAGGAGCATCAAATTGCACCGCACTGCCGCCCAAACCATATTTTTTATCTACCAATAACTCATCTAATTCCACCACACAGTTATCATTGGTCTTGTAGGTGGCAATATGATCCGGATAGGTAATACACACATTTGGTGTAGTATTGGTGGCGATATTGGTAATAACATCATTGTAAATCTTGCCATAATCCGTATAAAGACGCAAGTTTACCGTTACATTGGGATAAATCTCCTGAAAATCCGCAATCGCCTGTTCATAAATCATTGTCTGTGTTTTATTGGTATCGTTTTTTGCCCAAAAAGTAATTTCATATTCTTTGGAGGTATCAAACTCCTGCGGAATCACAAAGGCATTTTTTTCTACGGAACCATGACAAGCGGTTAACAATCCTGCACAAGCCACTGCAACCAAGCCCAGTCCCCATCTTTTCTTTTGTTTTATCATCCCTTGGTACCTCCTCTTGACACACCCTCCATAATCTTTTTATGGAAGATTAAGAACAAAATAATCAAAGGTATGGAAATGACTACCACGGCTGCCATCATAGCCGGAATATTCTCTCGACCAAAGCCATTTTCACGGATTTCCTGAATACCGTTGGACACCAGAAAATAAGACGGGTCATCCGTAATAAGTCTGGGCCACACATAAGAGTTCCAACATTCAATCACCTTCAAAATGGTAATGGTAACCAAAGTGGGCTTGCAAATGGGTATCATAACCTTGCATAAATACTTTAAATCTGAGGTTCCGTCCACTTTTGCAGCATAATATAGCTGGTCCGGAATCTGTGCAAAATTTTCCTTCAGTAAATAAATATAAAACACCGAAGTTACAGAAGGCAAAATTAAGCCCATAAAGGTATTACGCATATCCATATTGGTAATAGTTACAAAATTTGTAATGACTACCAGTTCGCTGGGAATCATCATCAAAGACAAAAACAATGTAAATGCAATATCTTTACCTTTAAAATCTAATCTGGCAAACGCAAACGCCGCAAGCACCGTAACAACCAACATAATTGCAGTTGTCACCAATGTAAAAATCAAGGTATTTAGCAAATATCCAGCCAAAGGTACCGTGGTAAAAGCATCTACATAATTTTGCAACGTTGGTGACAAGGTAAAAAACTTCGGTATGTATTCAGAATTGTAGGAACTGTAGCTTTTTACCGAAGTAAGCAGCATCCAATAAAAAGGAAACAATACCACAATGGCCCAAAAGGCAAGCAACGTATAAATCACAATATTTAACGTTCTTTGTCGAAGCTTCGCTGATTTTTCTATTTTGTCATAATCCAATTGATTACTCATACTTTCTCCTTCTATACGTAGTGTACATGCTTCTTACTCACCAATAAATTGATACAGGTAATGGTCAGCACAATCGTAAACAAAATAATAGCTGCCGCCGATGCATAGGATGGATAACCACCGCTGTTACCATAAAGCATATCGTACACATAACCTACAATCGTATTCATTTGCGCCGTATTTAAATCCGTACCGAATAACGCTACTGCATCACTGTACGCTTTAAATGCACCAATGAAACCGGTAATAATCAAATAGAACAACGTAGGTGAAATCATAGGGATGGTAATCTTTGTAAAAATACGCCATCTGGAGGTTCCATCTACCTTAGCTGCATTGTAATAGGTTTGATTTACTGATGCCAAAGCGCTGGTCAAAATCAAAATCTTAAAAGGCAATACCACCCATATAGTGTAAAAACAAAGCACAAACATCTTCGCCGGGTAAGGTCCATCAATAAAATCAATCGCAGAAATGCCAAACACATTCAGTATTAGATTCACCAAACCATCCGTATAGGGTGTCTTTTTAAATAAAATCATAAATACCAGACCTACTGCCAAAGTATTGGTTACATAAGGCAAAAAATAAATGGTCTGAAACAACTCTCTTAGCTTCTGAATGGAGCTTAACCCCACCGAAATCAAAAGTGCAATGGTTGTAGATAACGGTACCGTAATCACTACCAGAATAAAGGTATTCTTCAGTGCCTGCAAAAAATAAGGATCGTGCAACACATAGGAATAATTATAGGTACCTATACCAAAATAAGTCTGGGACGCAGAATTATATCCTTCCTCAAAAGAATAAATCAATACATCAATCAATGGATATACCATAAAAACGCCCAGAAAAAGAATTGCCGGCAAAAGGTAGAGCCAGGCTTTTGTATCTTTTTTATCCATGTCCTGTTCTCCTCTTTTTATTTTACAAAATAAATTCTTTCTTCTGTTTCTGTATCAAAAATATGTACCTTGTCAGGTTTCAATGTAAAACGCACCTGTTCTCCCTGCACTTCATCCATATTTTCAGCACTGATAATAGAACGTATCTCTGTATTTTCACAAAACTCATGCTTGGAAACCACGGTAATATCACGTCCCATCACTTCCACTTCATCCAACTTACATACCAAAGGGCCGTTCTCCTGTAACACAAAGCCTTCCGGACGGATGCCCACATACACCGCTTTGTCTTCCACACCCTTTACATCCATTACACAATCTTCGCCAATGTAAAGTTTCTCTGCCTTCACTTCCCCCTTGAAAACGTTAATAGGCGGAGTGCCCAAAAACTTTGCTACAAACAAATTCTTAGGGTCATTATAAACATCCTGGGGCTTACCCATCTGATGCAATACACCATCCTTCATCACCACGATTAAGTCTGAAATACTCATAGCTTCTTCCTGGTCGTGGGTTACAAATATAGTGGTAATCTTAGTTTCTCTCTGAATTCTGCGAATTTCCTCTCTGGTCTGCAAACGAAGTCTTGCATCCAAATTGGACAAAGGCTCGTCCATCAAAAGAATCTTGGGCATCTTTACCAAGGCTCTGGCAATAGCTACTCGCTGCTGCTGACCACCTGACAGTTCACTGGGCTTACGCTCCATTAATTCATCAATCTGCACTAACTTCGCTACCTCATGCGCCTTCTTCACCATTTCTTCTTTGGTCATTTTGGCTTCCCCTTTTAAATTCTCCAAAGGAAATGTAATATTCTTAAGTACCGTCAAATGAGGATAGAGGGCGTAATTCTGAAACACCATACCTACCCCTCTGTTCTCTGCCGGCAAATTCGTCACATCATCCTCTCCAAAGAAAATCTTTCCTTTGGTAGGCTTCTGCAAACCACACAACAAATTCAGCGCCGTACTCTTGCCGCATCCGGAAGGTCCTAACAAGCCAATCAGCTTGCCATCCGGAATCTCAAAATTAAAATCATTTACCGCAATAACATCCTTCTTTCCCTTGGTACGATTGGGAAATATTTTCGTTAAATTTTCTAATACTACCTTCATCTGTTTTTCTCCTTCAGAAAATACTACTTTTGACTTTTATCTAATTTATGAAATATGGCAAACGTCATGGGCCATATTCCACCGGCAAATGCCGTAATCGCAAAATAACGAATACCATCTGCTAAATAACTTCCATTTAACAGGTTATATAACGGTGCCTTCAATGCGGACTTAATTGCCAATAAAAGCAAAAATCCCGGAATCAGTTTCAGCAATTGCACCCACCAAACACCCTTCGTCTCAAAGTGTACAAAGCGTTCATCTATTTCATATGCCAGCCAAAGTCCCAAAATACATCCCAGAATCTTATAGGCATTTTTCACGCCACTCGTCAGATTGTTTACATCTACATCTGCCGGAAACGGATACACTAGTACAAATAGTAAAAACGCACATGCCAAGAATGTTAATACCAACAAATACATGCGCATATTCCTAGGTGATGATACCGCCCATTCCACTACCGGATACAGGAGCGAAATCAACACCACTGCCACCAGCAGAGAAACACCCACATCCTCCGGTGTATGTACCCCCAAATACATACGCGACAAAGGTACCAACACACAAGCCGCTATGCAAAAAATCCGCACCACTATTTGCTTCTGTATACGTGCAATAGAACCAAACACACCTACCGCACTTTGTGTATGCCCACTAGGAAACGAATAGCCTGTGGCCTCCGCTCTGGCACTTTCTACTATGGTAAAATCCGGGTCTATCACCCACGGTCTGGGAATCCGGAACCACAACTTCAAAAACTGATTCATTACTGTTCCCAAAAATCCTACGGAAAGTACAAAATATCCCTTCTTTTTATCAATACACCAAAAGAACAGCAAGCCAACCACAATAAATATTGTTTCTTCCCCCAAATGTGTTACCGCTGCAAAAAAGGAATCCCCTATCGGTGTTCTTATTCCTTCTAAGAATCTTAATACTTCCACATTTTCCCTCTTTTCTGCATCTTTATGAAAAAAATACCTTTCCATGCTATAATACCCACTTGCAGATATTTTTGCAAGTGGGTATTAAATAATATACTACCTTACTTATTTTCCAAAAACTTTGATACAACCGCAATCCATTCTTGCGGCTCATAAATTGCCTTGTAGCAATGGGCATCCCCCTTGAAGCAGATGACCTGCGTTTCCGGATAATACTTTTTAACAAGCTTACCTACCTTTTTGGATAATACTTCGTTTCCCTTCGTACCATGCAGGAACAAAATCCGGCTCTTATTATCTACATTCTTACATAAATTGCCTGAACTTGCCGCATGCACAATATTTTTCATAGACGTATCACTCATATAATCCGCAATCTTCAAATATTTTTCCAGATATTTTTCCGGCAAAAACTGCTTTTTAAAAGATTCTATGACTTTGGGATCCCTGTTTTTAGACTTATGTATAATGCTCAAATAATTATTTGTCATAATACTTTCTAGTAGCTTACCAAATGGTACCAACGGTGCTCCGTCCAACACTAATCTATCAATCGAAATCTTTCCATTTTTCCAGATTTCATGAGAAATCACACCTCCCAAGGACAATCCGCATAGCACATCCACTTTTTGTATGCCCCGTTCCATCAAGTGCTCCTCTATTTTCTCTACCTCCTCTTTCAGGGAAATAAACTCACTGGCTTCTTCCTCCGTATGAGCATTCAATGCCACCACATAAACATGATACTTTTCTTTAAAAGCTTCCACCTGTGGCATCCAAATCTGCCATGGTGTCAGAACTCCATGTACCAAAACCATCACCGAATTATTTTTCTCTCCAAACTCATGTATTCTCATACTTTATTCCTCCGCTCCCTCATTTATTTGTACAGTCTCCGATATATTTATACACTTCTCAATTTATTCATCCAACCCAAGTAAATAAAGTACCGTAGTTTCCAAAGTTTTCAGCTGCGTTTTCGGCACATACATTTCCATCAACGGTAACTTACGATAACAGTGATTCACAATACAACTCATTTCTATACCATTGTATGAGGATGCTATATATGACAACAACTGTTCCTCGCTTACACGTAACTTCATACGCCCCTGCGCAACTTCTCCTCTGAAATACTGTGTAGTCCGTAAAAAAATGTACTCAAAATTGCCCACTTCTTTCTGATTACCCAATATTTTTTCCACGCGTTCAGGTGCATTCATGGCTAAAACCGATAACTCAAAGTTAATCTTTACAATCCCCATCAACTCCTTCGTCATAAAGTCTCCAAGCAACTCAAAAATCCGATGAATGATTACCCTTGCACCATCTTCTTTGGCAGTAGAAAAAATCTCATCAATCTGTGACTTTATATTAACACGCCTTCGATTCTCTGTAAGCATATCCTTAAAAATCTCATCAATATCCTTATAAAACCGGTATACTCCGCCCTGACTCAGACCGGTTGCATTAATAATATCTTGCATAGTCACCGTACTTACCGTTTTTTGCAAACATAACTTATACGCCACTTTCACAATCATCTGCTTTTTGTTTTTTATGTATTCTTCTGTCACCTTTGGCACTGTGCAGTTACCTCCTTCAAAAAATATTAATTATTGCTCTGACTTATCATTTCGAGTCATCTCAATTAAGGCTTCCATCACAGCCTCCATCCCTTCTACTGACGGAAAGTGTCCACATTTTTCTACTTTACGATATTGCAAATTAGAATTTCGACCGTTTTCCATGATTTCCTCAACAATTGCCGAAGACGTTACTATATCCGTATCCCCTTGCAAAATTATATATGGCACATGCACATTACAAAGCTCCTGCTCTAAATCGATTTGCAAAAGCTCCGGCCAAAGCTTCGTACTTTTCGCGCATCCATTAACAAACATCGCCCATACATTTTTAAACGAATAATCCGGACTTTTCATAATCCCAAACATAATATTATCGCCAGCACCTTTTTTGGCGTTTTTGTTTTGGTATCCATTGGTATACTTTCGAATACAACCGTTAAAAAATTGCATATCTCTTGGCTCAAAATCCATAGGATTTATGTTACGGATACGTCTCATTTTCTTTTCTGACAATCCTCCTGCCTCAAGTGCAGAATAAACCTCCTCATTAAAAAACAGCTTCTTTACCACCTGTCCCCACACTACCACACCTGAAACATCTGCACATGTCTGAACAGTTTTCAATGCCAGCACACTGCCCCATGACATACCAAACAAATAAATCGGATTTCTCGGAAAGCTTTGGCGCATGAATTTAACCAAATCCGTCGTCATTTCCACATAAGACTCTATCATAAACTTATCCGTTATCTCATAATCATTAATACCACAACCAAGCTGATCCCAATACACCATGAGAAATCTATCCGTAAATGTGGGAAACAAGCCTCTACACCCCACGCAAAAAGGAATAGGTGTTCCCGGACCTCCATGTAGGGTAATGACAATAGGTAATTCCCTTGTCTTACCTTCTACCAGAATCTTTTGTTTTATGCCTCCCAGTGAAATTTCGTATATGATTGATATTTCATTGGCAGAAATTATGTCTTTACTTTTCATATTCCCCTCCAAAAACAAAAAATGAAACTGCATTCATTTTAATCCATTGACAAACTGCTGTCAATAGCAAAATGAATGTCGTTTCATTTTTATTTCCTCTTATGGTTTGCTATAACACTGCGCCAGTGCCTTTGTCAAATCATCATCTATATTAATCTTATCAAAATCCTCCACAGACAGTGTGGTAACCTCTTCTCCTTTCCAAAGTACCTTCTCATATTCTTCGTAGGTCTCCCGGTCTACATTATCTCCCACAATCGTTTTTACATTACCGGTGTTTTTATCCCGGACAATCTCCGAAACATTCACGTAGTACTCACACCGGAACATAGCATCATCGTAATCTTCTTTCCCATACTCATAAACTGCATGCAACATTTCAACATTTGCATTGGATGAAGTACATGTTAATGAATCAAAATCCCATGTATCCACTCTGGACATGCTATCGTCTACAGAATCCATCATACCGGTTGTTTCATCATATATGCTAAAATTGTATATGTAGTAGTAATCACAGTATACCATCCCCTTTCCTTCCACATAACTAAAGGCCTTATTATATCCGTAGAAGTCGTCCAAAGTAGCATCTCCCGGTGGTAAAAGCACTGCTTCTCCATCCTTATAGGTATATAAATAATTTCTGGTATTACAATTATCATCATAATCAAAATCCGTGCATCCGCGATTAAATAACATTTCCGGAATATCATCCTTATTTAAATAAAGCAGACATTGGCGTAATATCTCTCCGGCATTTCATATTCCGTTTGAACCCCATGGAAATACTCTTCTAAAATATTTTCATACGCCTGAAACCACTTCTGTGACATAACTGCCTCATCCACTTCCATATTGGGGTCTAAAGTAATAATTCTCTCCCTTTCCACATATTCCACATCCGGCCAATCAGTACGTATTCCACATAGAATTTCATTGTTTATTCGCCGCATGCAATACTCTACTTTCAAAGAAAAATCAATCCATTCTAAAAGCTCCTCATCCGTCAATTCCCGTTCCGGGAAATAATATTTACAATTCTCTGTACAAAAGGCGATTCCCTCTCCGCTGTATTCACTCGCATTTCCTATTATCGGTATCATTTTCTCAGGTACTTTACTTCCGCTTTTATATAACAACTTGAGTTCTTTTTTTCTTTCCCGTTCCTCTATGGTCATTTCTCTACTCAAGAAAGAGCATTCCGTATTCGACATACGGTAAAGACGATAAATCTCATCTACCTCCTCTATGGTCATCTGTCCAAACCGATTCATATAGTGCTCTGAATTATTTGCCCGCATATATTCGTCATAATTCACATATTTTTTGAGCAAATTAAACACAACCATTTGAAGCAGCTCTTCCTCTGTCATTTCCTGTTCCGGAAGATATAAAATACCATCCTCTGTGCAAAAAGCCACTCCTTTACCTTTATATTCCTGCTTTGAGCTAATAATCAAAACCTCTCCTAAAGGTTCCTTTAAATCATTACAGTATAACTCATACAATTCACTATATTTTTTTTCTTCCTCCTCCGTCATTGCTCTTGACATATATCCGGTACCATACTGATACACATTTTCATACAAATTCATTATTTTCTCATCCGGCATATTTTCTAAACTTTGCAAATGATTCATATAGGCTCTTACCGACAAAAGTGTGCTTCCTGATACCATACAAATAACTCCAATTATAATAGCCGCTTTGGTTAAAGCGTTAAATTTGCTCCATTTAGATACTTTTTTACATCTATCTTCAGGTGCACTATCCTCTCTTATCTGCACCATGGCCTTCTCATACCCGGCACGAACTGTTTTAGAAATCTGCACATTATCACATATCTTTTTATATTCATCCATTTTCATAATAACACCTCCTAAGCAATCGAATTTGTACTAATATATTTTTCCAGCTGCTTTCTGCCTCTTGTCATTCTGCTTCGTACATTGGCATCTGTAATATGTAGCATTTCCGCAATTTCTTTGCTAGAATATCCTTCCACATAATACAATTCTATAACAATCCGGTATTTCGCATCTAAAACCTGTAACAATCGTTTCCATTCCTCCGTAAAGTAATCATCTTCATAACCTTCTTCGGGAACCTCCTCCATGGAAACAAACCTTTTTCCGGATTTTAGTACATCCTTACATTGATTAATCAGTATTCTGGTTAGCCAAGTTTGAAAATACTCCTCATTCTTTAATTGTCCTATCTTCTGCCAACATTTAAATACGGTCTCCTGTATGGCATCTGCGGCATCCTCTTCATTGTTTAACATAGAAATTGCAATCCGATACATTCTCTGTAGCTGCGTCCGCATCAATTGGTCAAATGCATCCGGATTCTTTTCTTTTGCTTCTTTTATCAGGCTCATTACTTCCTCCGCACTTCTAAATTGAGTATTTGTAAATGAATATGGCCAATTTCCATTTTATCACGCTTCTATATATTAGACGATGACGAAATGTAATATGTAACAAGCGAAAGTGTAAAATCATACAAAAAAGCAGTAAGCTTTCGCCTACTGCTTTGCATCTTCTACCATCCCAAATCCATCAACCAGTTATTCAACAACCTCTCACGCTCTTTTTCTTGTACCTCTGCTCCCTGCGGGCTATGATACTCACCCTTAATATTGCCATCCACAATATAAAGTACTCTGCTACACTTAGCAGCCACCTTGGCATCATGGGTTACCATCATAATGGTAGTACCTTCTTCATTCAGTTTTACCAATTCTTCCATGACCTCATTAGATGCAGTTCTGTTTAATGCACCTGTGGGCTCATCCGCAAACAAAACCTTCGGCTTGTTAATCATACTTCTGCAAATGCAGGCTCTTTGTAACTGACCACCGGACACCTCGTTAATGTCATTGTCAGCCACTTCAATAATGCCCAACTTACGCATAAGTTCTTCGCCACGTGTTGTTTTTTCTTTCTTAGACTCAGAAGTCTTTTTACTCTCCATGGCCGGCAACACAATATTATCCAAAATTGTTAAATTCTTCATCATATACATCTGCTGAAAAATGAAACCCATCTCATCCAGACGCAAGGCCGCCAGTTCACTACTTTTTAACTTGGTAATATCCTTACCTTCAAACAAAATGTTTCCGCTGGTAGCATTATCCATCCCGGACACTGCATACAAAAGTGTAGACTTACCGGAACCGGACGGTCCCATGATTGCTACCATTTCGCCCTCATCTACTGTGAAATTTACATTTTTTAACACATTATTCTGTCTTTTATTTACTACATAAGTTTTGCACAAATCCTTTACTTCCAAAACTGACATTTTATTATCCTCCATATATTTTTATTCAGTCATAATCATTCAGAGCTCCCAATTCGCAAAACCGCTACAATGATTATTCAATGTTTGCGGTATCGCTGCTCTTAATGGTCTTGGTATACAATGCAGTCAACCATGCTACCAGTACTGTCATGACAAGCACACCCCCCGGATACAGCAGGAATATCTGCAAAGGATCAATATTATATTCCACATCTACTGCTCCCATCATACCAAAGATAGGGTCAACACAAAGATTCGTCATGGGAATAGAACATACTGCCGCCAGAATCACTGCTACTAATGCTACCAATCCGAACCGATATACATGCCACTTCAGTATGGCACTATCTTTAAAACCGATTGCCTTTAAAATCGCAATTTGACTCTTTTCATCTGCAATAAAACTTCTCTCCATCAGGATGGTTACCAATATTACAACCACCAACGTGATTCCCAAGAGCAGGAACTGTACACTTTCCATGGTGCTCGCCACCTGAGTACTATCCATACAAAACTCTGCAGCATTCATTACCTTATCATTGTCAAATAATTTCTTAACCCGCTCCTTGCGAAGTTCTATTTCCGCAGCATCAGGATCATCCAAAAAGTTTATCTGATAATGCAAAGAACCTACTACAAACTTAGAATCCGTAGGTGCATCCTCATGTAATCGAATGATTTCTCCCATCTGATTCATGGTCTGATGATATGCAGTTACCATACAGTCCACATCCTGTTCGCCGAAATGAATGGTGATAACATCTCCGATTTTTGCTCCCAGCATTTCTGCAATCTGAGGTGTAATAGATATTTCATCCGCACTCTCCGGCACCACACCCTCTATATACACATACTCAGACGTCTTTGCATTCAGTCCCTGCTGACAGGTGAGCATAAAATCATTTCCCCGGAAGGTAATAGGATAATTATAAATCAGCTCGAAAACAAGTTGCGCCGGCATTCCGTCCTTTGTAAGTTCCTCAGCCATCTCGTCCATGTACATAAGCATTTCTTCTTTGGTTTTTTCATTAATATCTTCTGCTACTTTACTATCCTTAAGATACAAATCACTTTTTGTTCCAAAGGTATAAACCAGCTTATCACTTTTCAGCGTAGCGGTAGTATTTACCAACAAAAGTACAAACAGGGTACATAAACCAAAGGAAATAATAATACTTAAAAATCTCTTAGGACTGCTTAACACATCATTCATTGCCAGAAACAAAGCATTTCCTGTAGGACATTTCTGAATTCTCAAAACCGTTTTATTCTTATAACGTTCTCCGGTTTGACCGCTGCGGATAGCATCCACAGGCGTTGCCTTCTTTACCTTGCCGGTACACAAATAAGCAAACAAAAGAATCAAACATACCACTAGTACGGAACCCAGGAAATTAATCAGCAGAGCATTGTCATTCCCCAACACCATTTTCTTGCTCACAGAATTCAGTAGCAACTTTCCAAAAGGAATGCTGGCAAAGAATCCTACCGTAGCTCCCAACACAGACATAAGTAAGTACTTCACAATATAGAAGCTCCTGATTTTTCTGTTAGATAATCCGATAGCCTTCATAACACCAATTTCACGAAATTCCTCTGTAATCGTAAAGGTAATGGTAAACTTTAACACTACAAAGGATACAATAATCAGGCACACACTTAAGATCAGCACCACAAATGCCACAATCATATCCATTACGTAAGTTAGTTTTATAACAGAACGTGTTCCATCGAAACCAATATTGGTTACATCTGCCATAGCTATTTTAATGGCTGTTACATCATCGGTATCAATATAGCAAATTTCTCCCCGATACTGTTCGGAAATGGTTTCATTGGCCAAGAGCTTCTGCATATCCGCATCACTCATTAAAAATCTGGTATTCCCCATGAAATCCGAGCCAAGCAGCGCATCCTTAGCCATACCATCCAATACAAATTCCAACTTCACACCATTATGTTCTAACCGCATGACATCTCCCGGCTGTAAGTTGTTTTTCTCCATGATATTACCTGTCACATACATATGCCCCGGCTCAATTTCTGTAATAGGTTCATTCTCCTTATCAAAAAACGTAATGGCCGCTCCTTCTACCGATTGATAAATAGCAAGATTGTTTGAATCCAGTTCTCCGCCATCGGCCTTTGTCATATAGTTTAGGGAACCAAGCACAATCTGCTCCAGTCGATACTCTTTTATGGCTTCCTCTGTTTCCAACATTTCGTCCAAAACTCCTACGGCACCTTCGCCTTGGGTAAGGATAATATAATCTCCCACACCTGCCTTATCCAGATAATAATCGGTACCGTTCATTACCGTTACCACATTATTGATACCACTGGCCACAAACATGGTTGCCAACACAATGAACAAAAAGAGAATAATGTTCATGGTCTTTTTTCTTTTTAAATCCTTCTGTAAGATTCGTAAAAACATATTCTTAGACTCCTTTCTCCTGTCTATGAACACATCATACAAGAGAAATTATTAAATAATCCTTAAGTAAAAAAAGGACTATCGTATAGCCCTTTTTATGCCTTGCGCACCACTACTGTTACCGAAAAACCCTGCTCCAAATTTTTCGCATAAACATCTCCATCCATTTTTCGCATCAAGGTTTTACAAATATAAAGTCCCAGTCCGTTTCCTTTCACCCCGTGACTGTTACTGCCTCTATAAAAGGAATCAAACAAATTCGGCAACTCTTCCTCTTTTAATTCCTTTCCGGAGTTTTCAATATGTATGAGTTTACAATCTTCTTCATCCTCAAAAGAAATGCTGATAGACTTACCATTCCCGTATTTTATGGCATTCTCCATAATATTCTGTAATACTTCAATTAAACGGTTCTGATCACCTTTTATCAGGCATTCCGAATAATCTGCCACAGAAAATTCCGTATGAACCACCGAAAGCTTCTCTTTGTAATAGACACGAATGGACTCTATTACCTTCGAAAGGTACACTTCACCCTGCTCCACTTCCAAATGCAGGAAATCTTCTCTGGATGCTTTCACAATCTCATCTACATAACCTTTGATTTCTTTTACATTTTTAGAAATTCCCTGAAGTGCCTCATCCTTTTTCTCTTTGGTATCGTACAAATCCGCAACCAGTGCCTTCGAATACAAATCGATTGATGACAGCGGTGTTTTAATATCATGGGATAAGGATAGAATCAATGTTTTGCGGTCCTTCTGGAATTCCAGTTCCTTTTCCTTATTATTCTCCAACTTCTCACGCAACATATCCATTCCCCATAAGAAACGTCCGAACAGCTTGCTCTTTTCTTCCTTAATAGGAGTAGACAGATTACCCTTTGCTAACTCGAAGGACAAATTACTCATATCGTGAAAGGGTTTCAAAACCTTTTGATAAACATATACAAAAACCGCCACCGTCACAAGCAACATCACAAGCAACACTACATTCATCCAATAAATCATTTGATTCGTCTGCGTTGTGCAATAAGTTATTCGATATAGTTTTCCCTGAATATTCTCTACCATGTAGTCATCGTTACAAGTCTCTCCCGGCACGAATTCCTTAATTGCAAGTATGGTTTCATACCCTGACAAATCCAGATGACTTATTTCTTCCGACGTCAGATTTTCTTCTGTAATTTCACTCACAAGACGCTTTGCTTCCACGCGATATAAGCGTCCCACATCCTCTTTACTGCCACGAGTACACATAATATTACAGCCAACTATCAGTAAAATCTCTATAATTATTATAAACCAGGCAAATTCCTTAAACTTACTCAAATCTATATCCTACTCCCCATTCCGTAATAATATGTTTCGGTTTCTTAGGGTCTTCCTCTATTTTTTCACGCAACCACTTAATATGTACCGTCAAGGTCTGCAGCTCCGATTCACTGTCACTCCCCCAAACAGTATTGAATAGATATTCCTTCTTCATGGTAACGCCTTTATTTTCTATTAATAATTTTAAAAGTTCAAATTCCTTTTCGGTTACATCTCTTTTCTCTCCCTCCACATAAAGCACTTGCTGCACGGTATTTAAGCAAAGATTACCCTCTACAATTTCTTCCCTGGCATATTTACGCTTAAATATCCCTTTGATTTTCGCGATTAAAATATCAATATCATAAGGTTTCTCAATGTAATCGTCCGCCCCTAAGTTTAGACCTTTTAACTTATCACTTTTCTCCACTTTAGCACTGGCAATCAAAATATGAGTATTGGATGTCTCTCTGATTTTAGAACAAAGTGCAAAACCATCCATACCCGGAAGCATAATATCCAACACAATTAACTTGGCACCATACTTCTCCCATAGGGTTAATGCCTTTTCTCCGGTTTCCGCCACGCTCACGGTGTAATTTTCTTTCCGCAGGAAATCACAAAGTAAGGTTCCAATCTCTTTGTTGTCTTCCACAATTAAAATATCTAACATAACTTAACATCTCACTTTACACTCTTTTCTTTTATCATAAGAAATGGCTTATATATTTGCAAGAATAAATTATAATATAAACAAAAAAACTGCCAACAGCAAAAATCTGTTGGCAGAAAAATCACTTTTCTTTATTCATTTTTACATCCACTACACTCACTGCAGTCACCACATTCGTATTCCACATGATTATGCAGCAATTTGTGTTCCTTACCTTTTAACAATCCATCATATAACATGGTGATAAATGGATTCTCGCTGGATAATTTAATCTGGGAAGCCTTATCAATATTGTAAATACCTTCCATACGTGCTTTCTTGGTACGAGGACCGATAGGTGTAGGCTGACCACCACCTGTAATACAACCACGCTTACAAGCCATTACTTCTACAAAGTCATAATATACTTCTCCAGCCTTCAACTTCTTTAACAATTCATCCGCAGAAGCCAGACCATTTACAATGGCAATCTTCACTTCGCGCTCACCCACCATGATAGACGTTTCTTTAATACTGTCATCACCACGAACGCCCATGAAGCTGATTGTCTCCAAATCCTCCGGACGACTACTGTTTACAATTCTACGTAGAACCGCTTCTGTTACACCACCGGTTACACCAAAAATAGCACCGGCACCGGATGCCAGACCAAAAGGCATATCTAAAGATTCTGATGGCACCTGGTTCAAATCAATACCGGCTTCACGAATCATACGTGTTACCTCTACTGTGGTAAGTACGTAATCTACGTCCTGCTCTCCATCTGTAAAATGTTCCGGTCGCACAATTTCGTTTTTCTTCGCAGTACAAGGCATAATAGAAACAACCACTGTTTTTCTCTTATCCTCTGTACGCATACGTCCATCTTCTTTCAAAAGAGCACCAAACATTTGTTGTGGAGAACGACAGGTAGAAATATTCTTTCTGAATTCCGGATATTTATTCTCACAGAATTTTACCCAACCCGGGCAACAAGATGTAAACAACGGTAAATTCTCACCGGTTTCCAATCTCTCCAAGAACTCTTTTGATTCCTCAATTACCGTAAGGTCCGCAGCAAAATTGGTATCATAAATTTCTTCAAAGCCCATTCTGCGCAGTGCTGCTACCAGTTTACCCAAAGAATTCTCTCCCTTTGGAATACCGAATTCATCACCGATTGCCACACGCACAGCCGGTGCAATCTGGACTACCACTCTGTTGTTCTTATCTGCTAATGCATTCCAAACTTCATGTACATTTGACTTAATGGTAATGGCACCAGTAGGACAAACCACACGACACTGTCCACAACCAACACAATCCGTCTCTGCCATACATTTGTTAAATGCAGGCATAACTCGCATTTCAGATCCACGATGAGCAAAATTAAGTACTCCGATACCTTGAATTTCTTCACAGGTACGTACGCAGTCACCACAAAGAATACATTTATTCGGGTCAATTACGATACAGTTGGAAGAATCATCCAAAGGTTGCTGCTCCTTGGTATTTTGGAAACGAACAGAATTTACACCAAGCTGCTGTGCCAATGTCTGCAATTCACAACTTCCATTCTTTCGACAAGTGGTACAATCTCTGCAATGAGAGGCTAATAACAATTCCAAAATCATCTTTCTATGATGTTGCAATTTGGGAGTGTTGGTATAAATAATCATTCCGTCTCTTGGTTCTTCCGAACAAGAAGCAAAAATTCTTCCCCTATCATCCTCTACTACACACATACGGCATGCACCATAGGTGGAAAGCTCGGAATGATAACAAAAGGTAGGCAAATCTATTCCCGCCTTACGGATAACGGTCAAAAGATTTTTTTCATCATCAAATGGTACTTTTCTATTATTAACTGTAATATACTTCATCTCTAACCCCCTAGCTTTCTGCATGAATTGCGCCGAACGGGCACGCACTTTCACAAGCTCCACACTTGATACATATAGAACTATCAATGGTAAACGCCTCTTTTATCTTGCCGGAAATAGCACTTACCGGACAATTTCTGGCACACTTTGAACAACCTTTACACTTTTCAGGGTCAATTACAAAACGACGAAGTGCTGTACAAGTACCGGTTTTACATTTCTTATCAACCACATGCTCCAGATATTCTTCTCTGAATAATTTCAGAGTACTCATAACCGGAAGCGCCGCACTCTTACCCAAACCGCATAATGCAGTATCCGTAATGGTAGTCGCCAATTCCTCTAACAAATCTAAATCTTCTACCTTTCCCTGTCCGGCAACAATACGCTCTAAAATCTCCAGCATTCGTTTAGTACCTTCACGACACGGAACACACTTTCCACAGCTTTCATTCTGTGTGAAATTCATAAAGAATCGTGCCACTTCTACCATACAGGTATTGTCGTCCATAACTACCAGTCCGCCGGAACCAATCATAGCCCCCATCTTCTTTAAGGAATCAAAATCCAGACTTACGTCCAAATGTGGTGTAATCAAACATCCACCGGATGGTCCGCCAATTTGCACTGCCTTGAATTCACCATCACCTTTAATACCGCCACCGATTTCAAAAATAACTTCACGGAGTGTGGTTCCCATAGGAACTTCGATTAAACCGGTATTTTTCACACTTCCCGTAATAGCAAATGCCTTTGTACCCGGACTGTTTGGTGCCCCAATTCCCTTATACCACTGAGCACCCTTCAAAATAATCATAGGAACGTTTGCATAAGTTTCCACGTTATTTAATACAGTGGGTTTTTCAAACAAACCTTTTTCTACGGTACGAGGCGGTTTTACACGAGGCATACCTCTATTACCTTCAATAGAAGCTGTTAGTGCACTTCCTTCGCCACATACAAACGCACCTGCGCCTCTGTTAATATGTAAATGGAAACTAAAATCCGTTCCCAAAATATTATCACCTAATAAACCAGCTTTTTCTGCGTCCGCAATCGCTTTTTTCAAACGGCTGATAGCTAAGGGATACTCTGCACGCACATAAATATATCCTTCCTGCGCACCTACTGCATATGCAGCAATCATCATACCTTCAATCATCTTATGAGGATCGCCTTCCATGATACTTCTATCCATGAATGCACCCGGATCACCTTCATCACCGTTACATACCACATAACGGATTTTTTCCTGCTGTCTGGCTACCTGTTTCCACTTATAACCGGTCTGGAATCCTCCGCCTCCTCGTCCACGCAAATTAGACTCTAATATTTCATCAACAACCTCTGCCGGAGTCATCTCAAATAATGCCTTTGCAAATGCCTGATAGCCATCGTGCGCAAAAGCCTCATCAATATGTTCTGCATCAATACGTCCACAGTTTTCCAATACCAGACGTGTCTGCTTTTTATAAAACGGAATTTCCTCCTGCTTCGGATATTCCACACCATTCTGCTTATAGATAAGACGTTCGATAATCTCCCCATTTTTTATGGTCTTTTCAAAAATTTCTTCGCAGTCTTCTAACTTCACCTTTGTATATAAAACACCCAAAGGTTCAATTCTCATCAAAGGTCCCATTTCACAGAAACCATGACAACCGCTTTTCTTTACTTCCATGGGACCATCGCCATGAGCAATTTCCGGTCCGAAATGTACTTCTACTTCCGGATTTTCTCCCACCAATTCACTAATTTTTTCGTAAATTTCTCCGGAACCGCCGGCAAGGCAACCAGTTCCTGCACAAATTAAAACTCTGCACTTACTATTATCAATTCGCTCCTTATTTACATCACGGAGCTGGTCTAACATTTCTTTATTTTCTATTTTCTGCATATGTACCTCCGTCCCACTGATTAAATTTCTACTTTACCTTCGCGCAAATCGCAAATTAACTGACTCGCTGCGTCCGGAGTCATAGATGGGAATACCTTATCATTCACAGTAAGTACCGGTGCCAATCCGCAAGCGCCAAGACAAGATACGGTTTCTAAGGTAAAAAGCATATCATCGGTGGTTACTTTGTCCTTTGATAAACCTAGGTCCTTGTACAAACGTTCCAAAATAGTAGTCGACTTTCTTACATGGCATGCTGTACCATCACACACTTTAATTACATACTTTCCCTTTGGCTCAAATGAGAAGTTTTCATAAAAAGTAGCAACACTATATGCCTTACTTTCCGTAATACCAATATGCTTTGCCACATAAACCAAAAGTTCTGCCGGCAAATAACGGTATTCACTCTGAATATCCTGTATAATTGGAATCAAAGACGCCGGCTTTGCTCCATATACTGCTATAATTTCATCTGTTTTTTCATAATAGCTTTTGTCTAGCATGGTATTCTCCTTTGTTAATTTTTTCACTACGTTATTTTATATTATATTTCATTTTTAACATTCCGTCAATATTACTCATATTTTTTGTATGTTGGATATTTTTTTATTAATTTTTCACAATTTTATTTTCTGCTTGTACGTCCAAACCCAATTGCCCACTCGTCAAAAAGAGGCTCATACAAGCATACTCATGTCATAATGTTAATTTATATTCAACCTTTTGTTAAAATATCCATACATTCCTTGATTTTCTCTAGAGCTCCCTTACAATTCATTTTCTCAATTGCGTCATGTGTATTCAGTATAGTCAGCTTCATTTGCCAATTTACACAACTCAATCTTATCAAAATATTTTATTGCTTCACTTGTAATTCTTTTTATCTGCTCATTAGATAATGATTGTTCTGCTTTTAATAGATAATAATCATCACTTGATGCAATTACCTGCGTCATTTTGTTTCACACCTATCTTTTACAACGCGTATTTCTCAACAAAAAGCAATCACATCTCACTTAATAAAAACGCCATATACAATGGTAGGGTAAGAATCTGATTTTCATCACCTATATTGTAATCTCCCAATTTAATTGCTCTATTAACATGATACTTTTCCGGATGATTTAAAATGGTTCTTGTACTCTTTGTATTACCGGTTGTTGCTTTTACTTCTACCAATGTGCATTGACCTTTATATCTCATCACAAAATCTATTTCCAAACCGGAATCTTTGTGATAATAATATAATTTGCGTCCCATTTTAGAAAAAATATCCGCAATTAAATTTTCAAAAATTGCACCCTTATATCCGAAAAGCTTTCCTTGTAAAACATCGTACTGTGTGCCATCCTCCAGCATACTGATAAACAACCCGCAATCTTTCATATATACCTTAAAAACATCTTCTATGGCATTACCATCCAAAGGCAATTCTGTAATAGATAAATTATAACACCGACATATAATACCAGCATCCTCTATCCATTGGAGACTTCCCATATATTTTGAAGCAGTTGAACCTTTTTTTATGACAGCATATTGAAACTTTTTATTCTCCTTACTTAACTGCTTAGGTATAGATTGAAAACATTCTTTAATTCGAGATTTGTCTGTTTTCTCTGCATACTTTACCATATCATCTTCATAAGAACGAACAATATCTCGTTGAATACGAAGTACCTCATTCATTTGTTTTGTGTTTACAAATGTTTGAACTACATCCGGCATACCACCTACCACAGTATACTGCAGTAAAAGTTGTTTCATTTTGTTATGAACCGCTTCCGGAACCGGGTTCGCCTCTTCCAAACACTTTTTCAACATATTAATAATAGGTTCACCAATATCATTTGCCCAAAGGAACTCCTCAAAATCCAATGGATACATATCTATAACTGTTTCATATCCAACCGGAATAGATTTAGGTTCTTTTCCATACCCCTTTACACCTAGCAAAGAACCCGTACCAATCACATCAAAACGACCATCCATTTGGAAAAACTTAAGTGCCGTTCTTGCCTCCGGGCACTCCTGTATTTCATCAAGAATAAGTACTGTTTCTGCCTCTTCAAATACCGCATTTTTACCAAGTAAAGCAGAAAGCATCATAATAATATTATCAATTTCTAATGACCCCGAAAATACTGATGCATAGTCAGGATTTTCAAAAAAATTCAAATACACAACATTCTTATAATTTTTCTTAGCAAATTCCAATACAGAAAATGTCTTTCCACATTGTCTACACCCTTTAATAATCAAAGGCTTATGTTCCTTTGTGCTTTTCCAATTGATTAATTTTTGTTCTATTTTTCTTTTTAGCATATTTTGTTCAACTCCTTTTATTATAGTATATTTACTTTTTTCAACTTTTTCAAGGGAGTTTAATATAGAAATACATTTTTTTTAAACAAGTTTTTGTTTTTGATGAAACTTTTATGTAAAATTGCTTAAAAATTCTTATACAAGCAAACTTGAATAGCTCACTACTTATTCGTCCATGCACAACCGCCAGACACTTCGTGTCCGTCGGTTGTCCGGCTTTCGCCGGATAGCAATCAAAAATAACACAATCATCTGTGAGCCAACTCACATGATTGTGTTATTTTCGCTTTCTGCTTGGACTTTAGTGTTCCAGCATATTTTCAATAAATATCCCATACCCTCTGGTCGGGTCATTTACCAACACATGGGTCACTGCCCCCACAATCTTCCCATCCTGGATAATGGGGCTGCCACTCACGATTGTGTCAAGTAGGGAACAACAAAAATATTTTTTACACAACAAACTTTTCAATCAGGTCTTTCAGCACATTCAAATGTTCTGTACTCTTTCTTAAATGTTCATACCCTTCTGAAGTCTTATTAACTGCAACTCCCGATTTTTCTGCAATCTGTGTCACGCCGGTTGTTGATTCCATAATAGTATTATTCACACTATCCATTGTGCTTGTAATTTCTGCAATTCTGCTATTTAAATCAGAAATTTCCGTATAAATACGCTCCATAGATGTCGCAAAGGATTCCGCATCTTTCTCATAACGTTCTCCCACCTGACCAAAAGAAGCGTAGTCCACAACAACGGTTTCTTCGAGGAATTTCATAATAACAGTCAAACACTCTGTCAGATTGTCCACTGCATTATTTACTTCACCAACAATCGCATTAATTCCATCAACCGTTTGGAAAGTCTGACTTGCTAATGCCCCAATCTCAGTCGCAACTACTGCAAAACCTCTTCCGGCTTCTCCGGCTCTGGCAGCTTCTATATTAGCATTTAATGCAAGCAAGTTTGTCTGAGATGAAATATTACGTATGTCATTTGTAAGTTCATTGATTCTTGCAACTACTTTTGACTTTTCTACTGCCTCACGGGTACGATTCCTCATTTCATTGTATATTGACATTGCTTTATCATTTGAAGTCTTCGTATCATCACGCAATTTTCTTGCTCTGCCCATAACCTCACTAGATTCCTTTTGTTCCTTTTCAGAAAGCTCCTGAATCTCTAAAGCATTGCATCTTATTGCACCAATGTTTTCCACTATCATGGTTGCACTTTCAGAAGTTTCTTCCATTCCGGCAGCAAGTTCCTGTGTTGTAGCCGAATTATCTTCTGAAATAGCACTATTCTCTTTCATAACATCATCCAGTAAATTCATATTATCTACCAGACTGTCTTTTACACCTTCCATGTTATTCACAAGTTCTCGAAGAATGGAACGCATATCATTCACTGCTGTTGCCATCACACCGGTTTCATCATTAATCTTCATCAACTTTTCAATATCTGAGGCTTTTCTGAAATCCAGTCTTGCCGTCTGCTTGATAATCTCAGTGATTCTTTTAATCGGTTTTGCAATTGTAGCACTGATGCAAAATCCAAGTACAACCGCTATAACACTTCCCACAAAAAGGAAACTTAAAATCTGAGCCGACAATTTATCCGCATTAGCTTTAATTTCTTCAACCGGAGCGGTTAATACAAGCTTCATTCCATTGCCCAGTTCTTCATAAGATAAATATTTATCTCCGCCATTCCATGCATACTGCATAGTTTTTCCTACATTTGACGGTTCCAACACAAATTCTTTAACCTCAACCAATTCTCCGTTATTGTATTCTGCCAAATCCGTTCCGGAAGAAAGTTCTTTATGATAAAGCACATTACCGACAGAACTCATAATAAAAGAATACCCCGTTTCAAAAGCAACCGTACGATCTGCCAATGCTGTCAATTGTCCAAAATCAATATCCATACCAATAATTCCGACAGAAACGTCATTTACATACAACGGAATAACATATGATATCATATACACGTTAATATTTTCATTCAAATACGGATCCATCCAAATAGGTGCTTTATTTGCAACCGGTATATAATACCATCCTACATGTGCTAAATCATCAGGTTCATACATACTAAAATCTGTCGGCACCACACTTTCGAAAGCAGACTCGGTATCATTACGTGTCAAAAAAATACCGGAAGTCGGTTCCGTAAATTCCGGATTATAACGAATATACGCCGTAATCGCTCCTTCTGTATGTTCTGCAAAAGTAACAAAATCATTCAAAAGTCCATCCGTATATTCTTTCACATACGCACTATCCGTTTTGAATCTATTAAAATCCATTCTTTCCATCGCAACGTCACTTAATGTATCTACAGACTGTTCAATCCTGGAAATTAAAGCATTTATATCCTCCCCCGTATTTGCACTGGTAAGAATCAATTCTTTTTCTGCAGACGCATTCGCCGAACCTCTGGAATTGGAAATACTCAGCAAACTGATTATTGATGCTGAAATGAGAGAACAAACAACTATTGCCACTGTGATTTTTAACTTAATTGATTTCATCCTGCTACACCTCTTCGCTTTTTTTCGTCCATCACGTATCTTAATTGTACCAAATAAACTCACTTTATAGGGAAGTTTGGCATAATTTGCAGTTTTCTGGCACGATTTGAACTTCTAAATGTATGCACTATACGTTATACATTCAAACTTATTTTAACGGAAAACATATCATTTTCAGCTGTAAAATCATACATTCCGTCATATTTACGGGTTGTTGCAATAACCGAACGGATTCCTATACCATAAACAGATTCATCTATAATCAAATTATTCTTACAGGAATTTTCCACCTTAATAAGCAATCTCCTTGCATTTTCTTTTATGACAATATCTATCCATTTCTCTTTATTTTTTAGTCTTTCTGTCTCATTTATGGCATTCTCAAAAAGATTTGCGATAATAACCACTATATCCTTTGGCGATACTCCCACATCACTGCCTGCATCAACAGAAATATTTACAGAAATGCCCTTTTCTAATGCACGTTTTTCATACACGGAAAGTACTGTATTAATCGTTCTGTTATCGCAATAATTTCTCTCTTTTACAACAGGCGATTCATTCTCTATTAATTCGCTTAAGTACTCCTTTATGCTTTCTATATCATTTCGATTGGCAAACTCATACAAAACTATATTATGATGTCTTCTGTCATGCCTTAAATGACTGTCCGTCTCAATTTGCAACTGTTCCATTTCTATCTGCATAAGCAATAATTGGTTTTGCTGTTCAATTTCTCTTTTCATCGCAGCCTCGGACATACTGTTAATGTCTGAAAAGATAACAGGATACACTACTACTATGGAAATACAAAGAAAAATAAACGTAATAAATGCCGGATCATGATAACTTACCAACCGGATAGGAAATACGGATGAGAGTATTAAAGTTATCAAAAAAATAATATTAACAAAAATCAACCGATACCATCCGTTTTTTATATTCTTGGAAGCCTTTCTGCATAGAGGACATACATATCCTAAAAAATAATACATCACGCCCAAACTTAAAATAATCTGAATCAATACCGTTCTTATAAATCCCAAATTCGGAAAGGAACCTTTTATTATGACAAACATTGCGCTACAAATACAAAAGAACACAGAATATGTAAGCATCGTAAAAACTCTTTGCGCCATTCTTCCTTTTGTCGTCAGGAAAAAAATAATATACTGTCCGACCAAAGAAAAAATAAATGCCATAAAGAATTTTATACTTTCTGCTTTTATTATAAATTCAGATATAAATAAAACAATGCCTTGAAAAAGCACCCACATTGCCCAAACAAAATACATTATTTTTTTGCTGTATTTTAAAGTCGAAGAATAAATCCCACAAATCGAATGTGAAATCAATATAATCAGAAATTCCACTAATGACGATGTCAAATTCATCTCTGTCACTCCTCATATTGAAATTCCCAAAAGGCCTTCTTTATTTCCGCATGTTTTCCTCTTGGTACGTTTATATGAATATCATTATAAAAATGTACCTCCGATGTGGATACATTTTTTATATTTCGCAGATTTATAATATACGCACTGCCCACACGTATAAAACCAGCATATCTCGCCAGCTTGGTAAACAGTTCAGTAACCGTCATTCTCACCCTTATCTGTTTTCCACCCTCATATGTAATATACTGATAATGCGCATGTGCTTCCGTATAAATAATATGATTTACATCGATACACTCTATCTCTTTTCCCGTATTAAACTTAATCAATTTTTCATTTGCTTTTTCAGCGGCAATCATTCCAATCTCCATTGCCTCATAAAACTTTATGGGGTCAATCGGTTTTAGCAAATATCGCAACGTACCTACCTCAAAGCTTTGCGGTGCATGTTCAAGAGACGATGTTAGAAAAATGATTGGACTTTCAATTCCTTTTCTTCTTAAATCCTTAGCTAACTTTGTCCCAAGTTCTGGACCAATATACACATCCAGCAAATATATATCAAATGTTCTTTTTTGTTCCAATGAATTTTTCAGTTCTTCAACCGATTGAAAGCAAAATACTTCTACCGCTTTCTTCTTTTCTCTTTTCATGAATTCTTCTATATATAAAGAAATTTCTTCAAGAACCTTCTTTTCATCATCGCATACAGCAATTTTTATCATTTGCCCAAAGCTCCTTAAAACTATTTATTTCCATATTTTAAACCTTTTTTTCATTCACAACAACATTTTCAAGAAAATACTTTCTGTTTTTACACCATTTTAAATGAGTTTTTTGCATAAAGATGGAGCTGTTGCTCCACAAATGATTACTCATCTATTTTGCAATAGCCCCACGCCGATGCGCATCCGACACAATTTTCCTAATAAGCAAGACCTCGAGGCGGATTACAACCATTTTTCATAATTTGGATATATTCATCCACTCTTTCTTCATGAATTAGTTCACTATATTGAATTGGTTAAATATATGAGGGTAACCTTCTATTGAACACAAAAAATCCGAATCATAATACTCACTACAGGAAGCTTCATTGTATGGCTATCGTCATATACCAGCCATAAGAAAATGTCGATTTAGTGAGCAAGCTCCCATATCGACATTTCTTACGTCTGCTACATTTCTCAATGCTCCAACATATTTTCAATAAAAATTCCATACCCTCTCGTAGGATCATTTACCAGCACATGGGTCACAGCGCCGATAATCTTTCCGTCCTGTATAATAGGACTGCCGCTCATCCCCTGCACAATACCTCCTGTCAGCTCTAACAGTTCAGGGTCAATTACCATAAGTTCAATCCCTCTATTAATATTATCATGGTCCAATTGCACCTTGGTTATCTCCACTTGATAATATTTAGGTTCCTTTCCTACACAACAATAGATTTGAGCCGGGCCTTCTTTAATGTCCTGTTTTAGGCATATGGGTAGTGCTTTTTGTGTGCACATGGACAATGCACTTTCGTTACAAGTACCAAATATGCCTTCTTTTCCATTGTAATCAATATCTCCCAAGATATAATTATCGCTATAGACTATCATCCCCGTCATTTCTCCCGGGTCTCCTACTTGTCCTTTTTGAATGGAAATAATCTCTGTACGATATAGTGTACCATCTTCCACCTCCATCAAGGTGGATGTATCCACATCCGTCACACCATGACCTAATGCACCAAAGTTTCCTTCACTATCTACATATGTCATGGTTCCCACACCTTGTGCATTATCACGTACCCAGACTCCAATTTTATAAGCTCCTTTACTGTTTTTTTTCGGCAAAACGGAAACTTCTTGCTCAACACCACCACGTTTGATTTTCAATACCACTTCTTTTCCACTGCTTTTTTCAATATCCTTTATAAAAGTCTCTTTATCCACAACCGGGAGGCCATTATATTCCAAAATATAATCTCCACTTTTAAGAATATATTTTGCCGGCGAGTAATGAATACCGTCTTTTCCCTCAAAATCCCCTACACCAATTACCAAAAGGCCTTCCGTTTCCACATATAAACCGATAGGAACTCCTACCGGCGTCAGCTCCATATCACCAATCACCTGTATATCCACCTGCTTAAAAGGAATAAAACCAAATAAGCGGACATTCAACAAATAATTATTTGCCTCCTCCATGTGTAACGTAACCGCTTCTCCCAAATCAATGGTAACCGCACCTTCCGGAATATTAGATATCCCGGACTCACTTACTGCCACTACCTCTCCCGTCATAGGTAAACCCAAATCAATAATCTGTTCTTCTCCTGCCTTTACACGCAACACTGCCGGTAACTGATTGTACAAATAGAAGTATCCCCAGCCTCCTAAAATCACGCTACACACAAAAAGAGCTCCACACAAACAATAACGATATATCCTTAATCGCTTTTTCCGCCGTTTCCATTCCTCCAGCAAAATAACTACTTCCGATTCTACACCGGACATGATTTCTTTTTGACCTTGTACAAATTTATTCTTATCCATAAAAAGACCCACACACTTTCTGAAGCAATTAAGCTGTGCTAATTGCTTTATTTAAAGATAGTATGTGAGTCTTTTTATTTTTTACTTATTGATTTTGAATCTTTTTCAATTAATTCTTCTTCATTTCCAAAGCCTGGTTCCGCATCTCTTTTGCATTGGCAAGAGCAGCTTCCGTAATATTATCACCGCCCAACAATCTAGCCAATTCACAAAGCTCTTCCTCCTCAGAAAGCTGTCGAATCTGCGTCAAAGTAGTTCCATTTTCCGCACTTTTTTCAATCAGAAAATGCTTGTCTGCCATAACCGCTATTTGAGGTAAATGCGTAATACAAATCACTTGATGTTCACCGGCCACCACATTCAACTGACCTGACACCTTCCATGCAGTCTTGCCACTGATACCCGCATCAATTTCATCGAAAATTAAAGTATCAATTGCATCCTTAGATGCCAACACCGTTTTTATGGCCAACATCACTCTGGACAACTCTCCACCACTTGCCACTTGAGCTAACGGCTTCAAATCTTCTCCCGGATTGGTTGAAATTAAAAATTCCACATCATCAGCTCCGTTTGCAGATACCTCTTTTCCGCCAATGGATATCGCAAACTGCACCGAAAGAAAATTCAAATTCTCCAATGCTTCTATCAATTTCCCGGTCAACCCGGCAGCGCATTGCTTTCGAATCTCCGTAAGTTTCTCACAAGCTTTACGTAATTGTGTTTCCTCCACGCTAAGCTGTGCCTGTAGCCCGTTCATGTACGCATCATAATCTGCCAGCTTCTCCAAACGCTCATTTCGTTCTTCATAAGCCTGCAACACTTCCGGAATCGTCATTCCGTATTTATCCTTTAAATGATTGATTTGATTCAAACGCTCCTCAATCTGATAAAAATCTTCTCCGTCAAACTCCATGTCTGACAAATAAGCGGATACTTCTCTATTATACTCCGATAACAAATCTTCAATCTGTGTCAACTGCTCCGACAGTTCTTCCAACTGTGCATCATATTCTGCTACACTGTTTAAACATCGAAGTGCTCTTCCCAAACTGTTTCCGGCACCATCACTGGCTTCGCTTCCGGTATAACGATAGCTTTCTGCCAAAGCCTCTGTAATCTTCTTACTGTTTACCAGCTTTCGATACTTTGCCTCCAGCACTTCGTCTTCGCCAAGCTCCAAATGTGCATTCTCTATTTCATCTCTTTCAAATTCCAAAAGAGCCTGTTCTCTTTGCTTTGCAGCTTCATCCATGGCTTCCTGTGCAAGTTTTGTCTTCAGATCGCTAACCTTTCGATACAGCCCCTCCACAAGGGAAAGCGCTTCCTTTGTTTCTTCGCCACCATAAGCATCCAATATCTCAAGATGCTTCTTCTTATGAAGCAGAGACTGGTGCTCATGCTGCCCATGAATATCAATCAAAAGTTCTGCGATTTCTTTCAACTGTTTGGTATTCACTGTTTCCCCGTTTACCTTACTGACACTTCTTCCGGCTTGCAATCTACGACTGATTGTTACCGTGTCCTCCACCGGAATATCCATTTCCTCTAATCGTTCTGCCAATTGAGGTACATTTTCACCGGAAAACACCAGCTCCACCAAGGCATTCTCCGCTCCCGTACGAAGCATATCCCTGTCAAACTTTCCCCCCAAAGCCAAATTAATAGAACCAATAAGAACTGATTTACCCGCTCCGGTTTCACCGGTCAAAATATTCAGTCCTTCCCCAAACTCCACTTCTGTTTCTTCAATTAAAGCCAGATTTTTTACATGTAAGCTATGTAACATATTTCAATAACCTTACCTTTCCGCGTTCATCACGCTGTATCTATCTGCCTTCTCCGTAAGAACCTTACAATCCCTTATTTCTCCACCATCTTGTGAATTTTCTCCATCAGCATTTTGGTGTCTTCTATGGTGCGTACCGCCACCATTATGGTGTCATCCCCCGCGATACATCCCACCACTTCTTTAAACTTAAGCGCATCAATGGCTGCCGCCACCGCCATAGCCATACCTGACACTGTCTTCACCACTAAAATGTTCTGTGCCATATCCATGGATACAAAACCATCCTTCAATACACGGGTAAACTTATCCTCCATGTGGGCATCATCCTGGCGAAACACCATATAACGCTGTCTGCCGTTACCCATGGATACCTTTGTGAGCTTTAACTCCCTAATATCTCTGGAAACCGTTGCCTGGGTTACATCAAAGCCGGCCTCCTTTAAATATTTTGCCAATTCTTCCTGAGTTTCCACGTCATACTTGCTAATTATATCCACAATTTGTCGATGTCTGGTTTTCTTCATACAACTCTCCCTGTATTGTTAATTATCACTGAGTTTCTTATGTAATACATCTAAAAAGCTAACTTTATTTATCTTAATAATCTCTGTTGTTTTATCCGATTTCACAATGCGAATGCGATCTCCGGCATAAATGGAAACCATACCCGTTCCATCAAAATTCGCTCCAATTTCCTGCTTCTGTCCGTCCTTACCTTCCGGAATTTCAATCTCCACCACATCATCTGCAGAAAGAATAATACTTCTGGCACTTAACGTATGAGGACAAATAGGAGTTAACACCAAAAGCTGCGCCTTAGGCTCTACAATCGGTCCTCCTGCCGACAAATTATATCCGGTGGAACCGGTAGGCGTTGTGACAATCACACCGTCAGCACTATATTCGCACAAAAACTGACCATTTACATAAACCTTTAATTTAACAATTTTCAAGGAACCGCATCTGGAAATAACAATATCATTCAGTGCCTGGTCTTCTAAAATCTCTTCACCATTTCGATACACTTGCCCCTTTAACATCATACGACTTTCAATCATATAATCTGAGGCGATTAATTTATCCAATGCCTCCTCCACTGCCCCCGGTTCAATCTCCGTCAAATATCCAAGTGTTCCCATGTCAACACCAATCAACGGAAGCTTAGCCACTTTATTATCTCTGGCCGCCTGTAACACGGTACCGTCACCACCTAATACCAACATACAATCCGCATCTTGTGGAATGTCTGACTCTTTAAACCGACAGCCTTCTCTATCGGTAATCAAAGTTGCCTTCTGCCCCTTTGTTTCCAAGTATTCCACAATCCGCTTTGAAGTTTTACCCTCTATATCCTTATGATGATTGGTATAAATCAGAAAATGCTTCATTGCCTCTCCTATTCCGGTTTATCCAGATTTTCATGTGCTTTATCTACAATTTCCTTTACCAACGGATTCCAAGCTTCACTATAGCTGATGCCTGTTTTTCCGCTGACAATAGTTTCCATAGCAACCTCGGCATCCTTCTCTGTTAATTCCAGCACCTTAGCCGCTTTTTCTGCATTCTTTTCAATATGCATCAAATACTCAATATTACCTTCCGGTCCCTTTATAGGGGAAAATTCCAAATGCAACAGTTCAAACCCGATACTGTCTGCATAGTCCAAAATCTTACGCACTACTTCCTCATGAACACTACGTTCCCTAACCACACCTTTTTTACCTACTTTTTCTCTGCCGGCTTCAAACTGTGGTTTAATCAAACATACCATCTGCCCTTTGTCTTTTAACAAATTTCTGGCAGGAATCAATATTTTTGTGAGCGAAATAAAAGACACATCCACACTGGCAAAGTCCAAGGCATCTTCTATATCCTCGGGCACCATATACCGGAAATTGGTTTTCTCCATGCAAACTACGCGCTCATCATTACGTAGCTTCCATGCCAGTTGACCATGTCCTACATCCACGGAATACACTTTTACGGCACCGTTTTGTAACATACAATCCGTAAATCCTCCCGTAGAAGCACCAATATCCATGCATACCTTGCCTTCCAGGCTAATATCCCAGCTTTCCATAGCTTTTTCCAGCTTCAAACCACCGCGGCTGACGTATTTAAGCTGAGACCCCCGGACCTCTAACTGTATTTTACTTTCGTCAAACTGGGAACCTGCCTTATCTTCCTTTTGTCCGTTCACATACACATTACCGGACATAATAATAGCTTTTGCCTTTTCTCTGGAAGGCGCATGTCCCTGGTTTACCAGAATTACATCTAAACGTTCTTTCATACTTAGCTTAATTTCTCCAAAATACGATTGGTAATACTGTCAATATCCAATCCAATTTCTTTTTTCAACAAATCTACACTGCCGTGCTCCACATATGCATCCGGTATAGAAACACTCATAAAATCTGATTTCATACCGTTTTTATGCATACACTCCAAAACCCTCTCGCCGAAGCCTCCGCTTGCCACATTTTCTTCCATAGCAACAATCAAACTATGGGTTTTACATGCTTCAACTACTGCTTCTTCGTCAATAGGTTTTATAAAACGTGCATTCACCAGACTAACATTTTTGCCTGCTTCCTTTAGCTTTGCATACACTGCTTCCGCAGTTTTTACCATGCTTCCTACTGCAAACAATGCAATATCCTGTTCTTTATAAATCCACTCAGCTTTACCATATTCAATCGGCTGACGGTAAGTTTCTAATCCATCATACGCCTCACCACGAGGGTATCTAACTGCAATAGGTGCCCCAAAATCCACAGCAAACTTCATCATATCCGAAAGCTCCCATTTATTCTTGGGTGCCATAATATGCATATTAGGTACACTGGAAAGGTAGGATAAATCAAAAATGCCCTGATGGGTTTCTCCGTCACTACCTACCAAACCTGCTCTGTCAATTGCAAATACTACAGGCAAATTCTGAATACATACATCATGCACCACCTGGTCATAAGCTCTTTGCAGGAAAGAAGAATATACTGCAACTACCGGCTTCAAACCGCCTGCTGCCAAACCTGCCGCAAAGGTAACTGCATGTTCTTCTGCAATACCTACATCAAAAAATCTGTCCGGATACATATTACGGAACCGTTTTAGTCCCGTGCCATCCGGCATTGCCGCTGTTATGGCAACTACCGCTTCATCACGCTGTCCCAACTTGCACATAACGGTAGAAAAAATATCCGTATAATTAGATTTTGCCTTTGCCTTTTTGGGAAGTCCTGTTTCAATATCAAATGGCTCTGCACCATGGAATCTTGCAGGGTGTCTTTCTGCCGGTGCAAATCCCTTGCCCTTAATGGTATTTACATGTACCATTACCGGTCCATTCACGCGCTTAGCCTCATTAATCACACGCACCATACCCTCAATATCATGCCCGTCCACAGGACCCAAATAGGTAATTCCCATATCTTCAAAGAGCATGCCGGGAATTACCAAATGTTTCAAACTGTTCTTGGCTCTACGAATGCCGGAAACCACATTATCCCCATGCTTGGTACCAAGAAGTGCATCAGTTACACCCTTTTTTAATCCCAAGTAACTGTTGGCTGTACGAATATTATTCAAATACTTTGACACACCACCTACATTCTCGGAAATGGACATATTATTATCATTTAATACTACAATAAAATTGGTTTCCAGCTTTGCAGCATTATTCAATGCTTCATAAGCCATACCACCGGTCAGGGAACCATCACCGATTACAGATACTACCGTATGGGTTTCTTTTTTTATATCCCTTGCCTTTACTAAACCTAAACCGGCAGAAATAGAAGTAGAACTGTGACCTGTATCAAAGGCATCACAATTACTCTCTTTTCTCTTGGGAAAACCACTCATACCATGATATTGACGTAAGCCTTCAAAACCACTCTTTCGTCCGGTCAAGAGCTTATGGGTATAAGATTGATGTCCTACATCCCAAATAATCTTATCCGCCGGCAAATCAAGTGCCAAATGAAGTGCCATGGTAAGCTCTACCGCTCCTAAATTAGAACCCAAATGTCCTCCGGTTACACTGATTTTTTCAATCAAAAAAGTCCTGATTTCTCCCGCCAGTTTTTCATAATCTGCTGCATCTATTTTTTTAATGTCATTTGCCTCATTTATCTGCTCTAACAACATGTATACTACCTCATTCTATTTGCTCTAAATGTATCAATAGTATCTCCGTATCATTTTCATTTAATCTATTTGGTACGATGAATCAGCGAAATAATTAATTCCTTTAGGAATGCACTGTCTCCACCTACAGACTCAATAATCTCCAAAGCTTCCTCTGACAACGCTTTTACCTGTGCTACAGACTGTTCCATACCGTTTATAGTAACATAGGTCTGCTTATTATTCTTTTCATCACTACCGATTGGCTTACCCAGCTCTTCCTGAGTACCAATCACATCCAAAATATCGTCCTGGATTTGGAAAGCAATACCTACATTGTATGCGCACTTCTCTATACGTTCGATTTCACGTTCACTGGCACCTGCTAATATAGCACCAATCATCATGGATGCCTGAATTAATGCCGCAGTTTTATTTTCGTGAATATAAAGCAACTCTTCTAAGGTAATCTCACCCTTTTCCTCTGCCGCAATATCTGCAGTCTGACCACCTATCATACCATTGACACCGGCCTTATAAGCAAGTACATCCAAGGCTTTAGCAATCCCTAAAAATAATCCGGGTTTAAACTCCCCTTCCTCTGCCGCCTCCAAAGAAAATGCTTTGATTGCAGTCTCAAAAGCCATATTTAACAGACCGTCTCCTGCCAATATAGCAAAAGCTTCTCCATATACTACATGGGTAGTCTTACGGCCTCTACGATATTCATCATTATCCATTGCCGGCAAATCATCATGCACTAACGAATACGTATGTATCATTTCCATTGCCGCCATGAAAGGTTCAATTACTTTTCCCTTACCACCAAATAAACGGTAAGTTTCCAACATGAGCATGGGACGCAAACGCTTTCCACCTGCCAAAATGCTATAATTCATTGCTTCCAATACAATCTTCTGATATCCTGTTTCCTCCGGTAAAAAAGATGCAATTACTTTTTCAATTTCTTTTACCTTTATCCCCAACTGCTTGTTAAAATCTTTCATGCCACACTTCTCCTGCTTATACCATCTCTGTCAAATCTCCGGTCTCGGTTAGCCTCATTACCTTTTTCTCTACTTTGTCTATCTGTTCATTACAAGTCTGCAACAGCTTCATTCCCTCGCTATAGGCAGCAAATGCTTCCTCTAGAGAAATATCCTCTGATTCCAACTTTTCTATCACTTCTTCGATTTTTACAAAATTTTCTTCTAAAGTCATATACCCTCTCATTCTGACCTAAGACTAAACTGCCTTTGTCACACCGCTAACCTGTGCCTCAATCATACCATCCGTTACGTGAATACATAGTGAATCACCTTCTGTCACAGTTTCCACAGAACGGATATTTTTACCCTCACCATTTATTACATAAGAATAACCACTGTTCAATTTTTGTAACGGTGATAATCCTTTCATTCTCTCAATATACAAAGCCATCGCATGACGCTTCTCCCGAAGTGCCTGCTGCATCAGTTCCTCCAGCTTCTCCTCTAATTTCAAAAGATGGGTTCTTTTTTCCCTAATCCGATTGCCCGGACTCATATATTTTAGCTGAAGCTCATACTTCTTTATCTTATCACGCTTGTCATCTATACAAGCCATCATATTCTTATAAAGTTCATTTTCCAGACTAACTAAAATATCCATTAACTGTCGGATATCATATACTGCCAACTCTGCCGCAGCTGAAGGAGTAGGTGCCCGCAAATCCGACACATAATCAATAATTGTGGTATCTGTTTCATGTCCTACCGCAGAAATAATTGGCACGGAACAATCAAATACCGCCTGTGCCACTGCGCGTTCGTTAAAGGCCCACAAATCCTCTATGGAACCGCCGCCGCGTCCCACAATCATTACGTCCACACCATAGCTTTCCAAAGCCCGGATACCCTTTACAATACTTTCTGCCGCCATTTCTCCCTGTACAATAGCCGGATATAAAATAATCTGCACATAGGGATTTCTTCTACTGGCGATTTGTATAATATCCCTGACTGCCGCACCGGTATCTGCGGTAACCACACCCAAGGTTTTAATAAATCGAGGAATAGGCTTCTTGTACTCTGAAGCAAACATACCAAGCTCCAACAATTCTCTCTTCAACTGTTCATACTTTTCATACAAAAGGCCTGCACCATCCAGAATAATCTGTTTTGCATAAAGCTGGTACTTTCCATCCCGTTCGTAAACATCAATGGTCCCCAAAACAATTACCTGTTGCCCCTCTGTCATGCGGAAAGTCAATCCATTACGATTGCCTGCAAACATAACACAGTTCATGGTTCCCTTTTGATCCTTTAACGTAAAATAAATATGTCCAGAAGAATGATACTTGCAGTTACTTACCTCACCCTTGACGTAGAGTAACTGCAACATATAATCCTGCGTGAACATATTTTTAATGTATGCATTCACTTGTGTAACTGTATAAACACTTCGAGCCATTTCTCTCTACCTGTTAATTCACAAACTTCGCCAAAATAGCATTCACGAAACCACCGGAAGCCTCCTGACCATACTTCTTTGCAATCTCAATGGCCTCATTAATCGCTACCGTATTGGGGATTTCCTCATCATAGAGGATTTCAAATACAGCAATTCTTAAAACCGCCAACTCTACCTTACCCATTCGTGATACATTCCAGCCCTCAGCTTTTTCATTCAAAAGGCTGTCGATTTCTGAAAGCTTCTCCTGAATTTTCCCATATTTTACTTCAATGGCTTCCATCGCTGCTTCCGTATATTCAATCTCATCATCCTCAAAAAACAGTCTCACCTGCTCCGGCATATCATCCAAGGAATTAAATTCTACGCGGAATAATAATTTGAAAAGCTGTTCTCTTTGCTCGTGTCTTCCCATAACTGCTCCTTAGTCTATTTCACTCCTACAATACGGATATTTACATCACTGCAGGTCAAGCCTGTCATGTTTTCAATGGCAGCTTTTACTTTGTCCTGCACCTTTGCACAAGTAGTAGGAATATTATATCCATAAGACATGGTAACTGCCAAATCAATGGTTACATTACCTTCCAGAACGTCTACCTTAACGCCTTTGGTAAGCTTCTTTACACCCACCTTGCTCATGAGCTCATTGGTAATATTTCCTGCCAATGCAGACACACCGTCCACTTCCGTAGCAGCCAGGCTGGCAATCATAGCCACCACATCATCTGCAATCTGAATCTGACCTTTTTCTTCATCCTTCTTTAACACCAGGTTCTTCTTATCTATTTCTTTTTCCATGTCGCATCCTCCATATACATGTTTTTGTATTCCGTCATACCGCACTACCTTCTGCACGACATGACTTATGTATATTATATCATACTCATAACTAATTTGTCATCCAAAATGTCAGGGATAACTGCTGTTCATTTTCAATGTAAGCAACTGTTTCACAATTCTCCTGCAAATACTCAAAAATCTGCTGTTTTTCAATCAATTCCTCTAACAAAGCAGCGTAAACCTCTGTATCTTTGCACTTTATGGTCAAATATCCTTTTTGCTCCTGAAGGGCCTCTTTAATCTCCCATTTTAACTGCTCTTCATTGTAGTCTTCAAACAAACAGCCTTCCTGCACATAATAATTGCATTCCGATGCTTCACAAACAGGCAAAGAAAATGGATGATCAATTTCATGGGTATTCATTATTTGTCCGGTAGTAATGCATAAATAATCATAATTAATATCCGGTAGCCTTCTTCCATTTATCTCTTGTTCCTCTGCTAAATATGAAGCATCTCCCCATGTAGTGTCCACATAATAATAGCAATCCTCTGCCTTTACAAGATTCCAGGCATGCCCTTCCCCAGCGTTTACCGTACCATACACCAGTGTAGCTTCCACTCCCAATAGGTTTAACAAATATTGTGTAGCTTTCGCATATCCTTGACAAACAGAAGCCCGTCCCACAAGCACAGAATAAATATTTTGATTATCCTCTGCTTCCATGCAGTACTCTGTACCATAAATAATGGTTTCATAAACATACTTTATTTTCTCATAGTCTGAACCATTTACCGGTGCCTTAGCAAGAAATGCATCTACCATCTCCTCTATCTCGCTACTTCTTCGCATGCATTCCTCAAGTGTCACGGAATAATTACCCTTCACTTCAATTCCTGCAAGTCTTCCCAACGATGAATAGATGGAATATTCATAGCCTTCCACATAAAAATACTCCGGGTGGTCTATTAACACACTTTGAAAAATCAGATCTATATCGTTTTCTCCCAGTCCTTTATCAAACCCTTCCTTCGATAAGACAACAGCTTGTTCACTTCTTCCTGCCAACATGGTATTGATATCATTATACCAAATCCTTTGTGCCTCACTTAATTTCTCGTATGCATACGTACTGTGGCGTTCCTCTTCAAAACTGACTACATCACTGAGTAGTATTGTTTCTGTTTGTGGCATTACTTGTTTCAAGGATTCCCCAGTATTTTTCAGGAAAATCTCCTTATATTCCACCACTTGTCCGCACCCTGTCAGAGCAACCAATAACAACAGTACTAAACTCAAATATCCCAACTGCCTTTTCAAGTGAAGCCTGTCCCCCTTTAAAGCTTATTCTCGTCCAAACTCGGAAAGTACCAAATCTTTATTTCTATCCAAAGTCATACCAATGCTCCATGAATTTACAAATAAAAGCAATGGATTCCCTTTCATATCCTTCACGCGTTTCATATCGGAAGTACCTATAATCTTAGCAATATCAATATCCTTGTGATTCTCAATCCAGCGGATATGTTCATAAGGCAGATTTTCCAAACGTATTTCTACATTGTACTCATTCTCCAAACGATACTTTAATACCTCAAACTGAAGCACACCAACTACTCCTACAATGATTTCTTCCATACCGGTATTAAACTCTTGGAAAATCTGAATAGCACCTTCCTGCGCAATCTGCTCAATACCTTTCACAAACTGCTTTCTCTTCATAGTATCTACCTGACGCACTCTGGCAAAATGCTCCGGTGCAAAAGTCGGAATACCCTCATATTCAAATTTTGCCTTTGGCATACAAACTGTATCACCAATCGAGAACACACCGGGGTCAAATACACCGATAATATCTCCTGCATAAGCCTCATCCAGAATTTTACGCTCATCTGCCATAATCTGCTGTGGTTGCGATAAACGCATTACCTTATTCCCCTGTACATGACGTACTTCCTGACTGGCATCAAATCGTCCGGAACAAATACGCATAAAAGCAATTCTGTCACGATGCGCTTTATTCATGTTTGCCTGAATCTTAAATACAAATGCAGAAAACTCATTTTCCGTAGGCTCTATCATACCGATATCTGCCTTTCTTGGCAAAGGTGTAGTAGTCATCTCTAAGAAATGCTTTAAGAATATTTCCACGCCAAAGTTGGTAAGCGCCGAACCGAAACACACCGGGGTCAAATCACCCTTCTGCACTTCCTCCAAATCAAACTCTGCACTTGCTCCATCTAAAAGCTCTACTTCCTCTAACAGCTTCTCTGCTGCCTCATCCCCCAATATTTCTCTTAAATGCGCCTCATCCTGTACCGGAATACGCTCGGTATGACCTTCCTTGGTACCCTTTTCCGTGTCTGAATAAGTAATGACACACTTACTTTCTCTATCGTATACACCCTTGAAACCTTTACCGGAACCGATTGGCCAGTTTACCGGACAAGTTGCAATGCCCAATTCTTTTTCAATATCATCCAACAGTTCAAAAGTATCCAGCGCATCACGGTCCATTTTGTTAATAAATGTAAAAATGGGAATGTGACGCATAACACATACCTTAAACAACTTTCTGGTCTGCATCTCTACACCCTTAGAAGCATCGATTACCATAACTGCAGAATCCGCCGCCATCAATGTACGATAGGTATCTTCCGAGAAATCCTGATGTCCCGGCGTATCCAAAATATTAATGCAATAACCATCATACTCAAACTGAAGCACGGAAGAAGTAACCGAAATACCTCTCTCCTTTTCGATTTCCATCCAGTCAGAAACCGCATGTCTGGCAGTTGCTTTACCCTTTACACTACCCGCCAGGTTAATGGCACCTCCATATAGCAAAAACTTTTCTGTTAAAGTTGTTTTACCCGCATCCGGGTGGGATATAATTGCGAACGTTCTTCGCCTGTTTATCTCTTTATCGTAATTACCCATATTGTATGTTCCTCCGTTTAGTCGTTTCTTTCCGTAATCTTAACTTTCATTTCTTTTCGCCTGCATATCACACGATATGCATATGAACTTCTTGCCTAAAAGGGACTCTCTCCCTCAAACTGCGGCTCAATGTCAAAATATTTTAATACGGTTGCCCCAATGTCTGCAAAGGTATTCCTGGTACCGTAATTTACCGGCTCCACCTTCGGACCATAAATAATCCATGGAGTATATTCTCTGGTATGGTCTGTAGTTTGTGTATAGCCCGGATCACAACCATGATCTGCCGTAATCATCAGAATGTCATTTTCACGAAGCTTACTTAAAATCTCCGGTAATCTGCCATCAAAATAAGTCATTGCCTTGGCATATCCATCCACATCATTACGATGTCCGTACATGGAATCAAAATCCACCAGATTAATAAAGCACAAGCCTTCAAAATCTTTCTCTAAATATTCCAAAGTCCGTTCAATTCCCTCTTCATTTCCGGCGGTATATACATACTCCGTAATTCCCTTGCCTGCAAAAATATCATTGATTTTTCCTACACCGATTACGTCCTTTCCGGCATCTTTCAGTTGATCCAACATGGTAACTGCCGGCGGCTCCAAAGAAAAGTCATGACGATTGGATGTTCTGGTAAAATGTCCGCTGCAAGGACCAATAAAAGGTCTGGCAATGACTCTGCCCACACCATGCTCGCCTTGAAGAATCTCTCTTGCAATACGACAATAATCATATAGCACATCTACCGGAACCACTTCCTCGTGTGCCGCAATTTGGAATACACTATCTGCTGAAGTATATACGATCAAATCGCCCGTATTCATGTGTTCTTCACCGTACTCCTGAATCACTACCGTACCAGAATATGGTTTATTACACAATACACCTCTACCGGTTCTTTTTGAAAACTCTTCTAATATTTCTTGTGGAAATCCATCCGGATATGTGGGCATGGGATGCTCGGAATAAATTCCGGCTATTTCCCAATGACCTGTAGTCGTATCTTTACCGTTTGACTTCTCTGCCATTCGTGCAATGGCTGCCATAGGCTTCTCTACCTTCTGCCCAACCGTAATACCGGCTATATTATACAAACCTAACTTTTGTAAATTAGGCACCTCAAAATAGGCGCTCTCGGATACACTTCGTAAGGTATTCACATCAAAATCACCAAAAGCCGGTGCATCCTCCATGGCGCCTATACCAAAACTATCTAACACAATCAAAAATATTCTTTTCTGTTCCATATTCGTTTCTCCTGTATTTCAAGAAAATCAATTGCAACATGTGGGCATACGAACCCACTATGGCTAATAGTATACCACATTTTTATGTATTGTACACGCCAAAAATATATTATTGCTGTGATACTGTACTAATAATAATTTTTTCTGCACCAATTTCAGTTTTACGTTTTACAATGTCCTCAATTTGTGCTCTCTGGACATCCGTCAATTCTGTTGCATTAACTACCACATCCACAGCATCTCCGTTAATACTTACTACTACATCCGTAAATCCCTTGGCCTGCAGTAACACCTCTGCTGCCACTTCTTTTTCTGCAATCTCCGTCATTTCAACCATAGTAGATACAGCTTCTCTCTTCTGCTCGTCAGATAATCCATCACTATTAATAATTTCCAATAAAGTTTCCTTATTTTTGGCACGTACCTGTTCCTTTAAAAGTTTGGCTTCCGAAAGAATTGCTACACCATTTGCGGATGTAAAAACTGCCTCTCCGGGAATCTCATCCTCGTCAGGAGTTGCTTCAGCCACTGTCATATCATCCTCTAAATAATCCTCCATAATAATATCCACTTCGGAATCCAGACTCTCTATCTCTTTGTAGTTTAATTCATCTGTTACATTTTCCACTTCCACATTGTCCACGGCCAGATATTCTTCTTCCAAGTTATTTCCCGCAAACTGTAAATAGCCTGCAATTGCCAGCATAATTGCCAGTGCGGTAATCATTAGTTGATTTTTCTTAATTAAGTTTTTCACGTTTACTCTCCCCAATTATCTTTTTTACTACTTCATTCTATGAAGGACAATTCCAATATATGACTTACCTTTCTGTTTTTTCTCCCATGGATACTACACTGATTTCATGAGCTTCCAAATCAAAAAGTACCTGGGCAATTTCCACCATACTTTTCTTTACGGTAGATGTCTCTGCTCCCTGTGCCACAATTAGTACTCCCGAGATTTCCGGTAAAAGAGTCTGACTGACATAAGGAACCTGAGTATTATCTGTTTTCGAATAAACCGTTTGGTCCACCGTATTTATTTCATAGACACTCCTGCTGCCTCCCTGCGAATCATTTTCCGTAGTATTATTACGTACCAGTGTTTCTTCTTTTTCTACAATTTGTTTCTCTGATGCTTGCAACGTAATCATCACTGTAACATCCCCCACGCCCTTCATTTGCCGTAAAGAATCCTCCAGCTTATTCTCCAAATACTCCGTATATACCTGCAAATCTCCCCTATAACCTGCATCTTCCTCCCTTTCTACAGATACAATATCTTCCCTTTTTTCTTCCGCAAATGGTATCTCTTTCTCCTCATTTTTTGTAGTTGGAAGGGCAATCACCACCAGCAGAATTCCCGCCAAAACCAGAACAATCAAATTATCTCTTTGAAACCATTTTTCTAACTGATACTTTTCCAGAACATTCTTAAGACTCCCCATTTTTTCCTCCAACCTCTATTGTTTCAATGATAATTTCCCTTTGCTCCATTGCTTCCTTCTTTGCATCCGCCTCTTTCTCTTGTGACACTTCACCTTGTACTTCCATAGACTCCATATACTCCACTCCCTGTTCCACCTTTTCCGTGGTAATATTCACAAGTAAGTTCTCTACCTCTTCCTCCTTTAGTACCCCACTCCCCATCATGCTTTCCAACTTTTGCTCATATCCATACATTTTCTCCCTAATGCCGGTTCCACTCTCCATGCTTAATAAATTCAAAAATGGTTCCGCCAATAAAAGCATTAACATCATGCTAATCAACAATTTAATGTACTTCTCATAAGAATCATTTGCACGAAAATGAAGCAATGTTTGTGCACAAATTAAAAAAATAGCCACTTGTCCGATTTCCTTTAAAAGTAAATCCATTTCCTAAAACCCCCTGTTCGTGGCTGTTGCCAGTACTGCAATAATTATCACAAAAAGGATCATAGCCGTACCTACTAGTCGAAGCAACAACATACATCCTTCTCCCACACGATTCGTACACTCTACCAATCTTTTATCACTAACCATTCCTAAAACAGCTGCCACCAGTCGAAGTATCCAGCCCATACAAAAAATTTCCAGCATAGGAGCTACGCATATGAGTACCAAAAGCAATAATATTACCACACCAATACTATTTTTAATTACTACTGCTGAACCGATCACCAACTCTACCACACCTTCACTAAGATTACCGATTCCCGGAATACTTGATACCGCTTTTTGTAGCAATGATGACTTTGCTGAATCTATTACCGGAGTAATTAAAGTTTGAAAAACACTTATCCCGGTTACCACACCCAATGCTGCCTTTAAAACAAAAGTAATGATTTTCTTCACAAAATCAGCTAACAGTGACAAACGTTCCTCTATCCAAATACCATTTAGCATAGACAATACCACATAAACCGAAACCATATTGACTACCACCTTTCCTAATACCTGCTGTACACCATAAATAACCAACACTAAAAGTTGGGAATATGCACTGACGGTAGTCATTCCAGTGGTCACACCTACCGCAATCAAATAAGTAGGAACCATTAACTGAATAAAGAGGATTATGTTTTCCATAACACCTGCCACCACCTCCGCCACTTCCGTAAAACAGCGAAATAACACGGCCACAAATAACAAATACATAAAATAATAGCTCAAATCCGCTATTTGATGTTTATGAAACACCTCCACAAAATGAGTCATAACCGAAGCTGCAATGCCAAGCAAAAGCAGCCAAATAAAAATATTCCGAAACCCGGACAACTGTTGAAAAAAAACTTCTGCACCGGACATAAAAAAATCGCCGATTACCTCCAGTAAATCTCCGGCCAATATCTTTTCCAATACCAGTTCCATAGATATGTGATACTCCGGAAACAAACTATCCAAACCTGTTTGCAGCTCTTCTAATCCGTAATCCTCCCAGATACTATTCAAATCCAGTTCCATTGCCTTCTCCTACCTCATATAGTTTTGTATCTGTTCTATCACTGCCAAAAGAATAGGTAGCCCGGCAAACATTACCGAAAGTTTTCCTAATACTTCTATCTGCTCCGCCACAGTTCCGTATCCCGCATCCTTGCACACAGATGCCGAGAATTCGCACAAATACGTAATTCCGATTACTTTAATCAATATTCCCAGATAACTATCTGCACCTTCAAACAAACCTTTCATCCATGTAAAACTTTCCACTAAAATTCTCAGTTGATTTACCGCATATCCAAAAACCAACAACCCCAATGCAAGTCCAATATAGGTTGCATATTCCGGTTTTGCCCCCTTGAACTGAATAGCCACCAAAACACCTAATACCGCTATAATACTTACCCTTACTATTTCCTCCATATATCCCCCTAAAGCGCAAACAGTGACTGTATGGTAGTAAACAACTCATATATGTACGGAACAATCCAAGTCAACACCAGAATCAAACCGGCCAGACTAAGCAAAAACGCATGCTCTTCCCTGCCACTATGCTTTAACACTTGACATAATATGGTCACCAAAATTCCCACTGCCGCAATCTTAAAAATCAGACTCACACTCATTCCACGCTTCTGTTCCTTTCCACCTTTTTACCACAAAAGAATAATTAATAATAAGCCACTCATACTCCCCAAACTAAGTGCCAAACGACATTTGGATGCAAGTACCGATTCCAAAGCCAGTACCTTCTTGTCCAATTCCTCTTTGGTCTGTTCCAAAGAACGAAGCTGCAAAAAATCCTCTTCATATCCGTCATTCACAAAACAGGATATAAATAACTCCTTGTCCTCTTTTGCAGCATTTTCCTTTGCTACACCATCTTCCAAAATTCTTTTACATACATCTCCAAAACTTTCTCCCGTATTTTCGCAGCTCTGCATATATATATTCATAAAAAGTTCTTGGTAAGGAGGTTGCGTCCGCTTAGCCACACGCATACAACACTCCGGCAAAGTACACCTGCTGTATCGTATTTCTCCCACAAACAATTCTAATATGCGACACCAGATTTTCATCACCTGAATTTGTCCTCGAAACGCTCTGCTGTACCAAACACCCAGACCTGTACAACCTGCAAATATCATTATGACACCTATTATTTTCTGCATAACCAATTACCATCCTTTGCTTTTTCATAGAGGCTCTTTATAATGCATTTTCCATGCTCTCTTCCCAACAACACCACGATTTCAAAAAGTGCCTCTTCCTTTGCATCTGTTTTTTTCATGGCATCTTCTAAAGAATCCCCATGCATAGTTGCAACAATCTTACACCCACTGATTGCCGCTGTTTTTACTGCAATCAAGTCTTCTTCACTGCCTATTTCATCAATAGCAATGACCGCCGGTGCCATGGACCGCAGTAACATCATGATTCCTAAAACTTTCGGACAGGCATCCAGCAAATCTGTCCGCATCCCCACATCATTTTGTGGTTCCCCCAAATAAGCACCACCTATTTCACTTCGTTCATCCACTACCCCCACCGTAACTCCCACACCATAAACATTTCCATTGGAATAATACCTTACAACATCCCTAAGTAAGGTCGTTTTACCACAGCCCGGCGGAGAGACCAGCAATACATTTCTGGGACGCCCTTCACCATACAGCCAAGGTAAAATCGGCTCCGCTACTCCTTTTATTTCATGGGAAATTCTAATATTCATTCCACAAATATATTTCATGGTTCTTACTTTATCTGTTCCTTCTAATACTACCTGTCCTACCATACCAATCCGGTGTCCTCCTGCTACGGTAATGTACCCCTGTCGCAGCTCATCCTCATAAGCATACAAAGAGTAATGACACACATGCTGTACTATCTTGTCTAATTCCTCTCTTTCCAAACATACAGCCTCCTTCATATGCTCACAATAAACACCTTTTTTATCTAAAAACCACTCTTTCTTTCCTTCTATTACCAAAATAGGTTTTCCTGCCCGTAACCGTATTTCACTGACCTGTCCCATTCGGCTGTCCACCCACTGAAAGAATTCCCTTTTTTCTTTAGGAAACAATTGTAAAATCCCCTGATACACTTTGTCCCCTCCTTCTCTTTAACTCAATATATGACTCCTCCGTATAAAACATTCTTCTTTTCTTCCCCATTGTTGTGTGCTATAATTTTTCATATGTTTTATAGAACTTAGGAGTATATCAACTATAAAAATCAGCGATTCATATTACAGAGAGGTATTTTATGCAGATTATTATCGTAGGCTGTGGAAAAGTAGGCTATACATTGGTAGAACAATTAAGTAAAGAAGACCATAATATTGTTGTAGTAGATACGAAAGAAGAACAGGTACATGCCATTACAGACAAATTAGATGCCTTGGGCGTTATCGGTAATGGCACCAGTTTCCAGACTTTATTGGAAGCCGGAATCAAACATGCTGATTTACTTATTGCTGTAACAAACTCCGATGAGCAGAACCTTCTTTGCTGTGTTATTGCCAAAAAGGCCGGCAACTGCAAAACCATTGCAAGAGTGCGCAATCCTATTTACAATACAGAATTAGAATTTTTGCGCAAAGAGTTGGGACTTGCCATGATTATTAATCCGGAATTGGCATCCGCTTCCGAAATTGCGCGCATTTTCCAGTTTCCTTCTGCCATCAAAATAGATACTTTTGCAAAGGGCAGAATCGAAATCTTACATTTTAAAGTAACGGAAGATTGTAAACTAAACAACTATGGTCTAATTCATATTCGTACCACCTTAAAATGTGATGTCTTAGTATGTACCGTTACCCGCGGAAACAAAGTAATTATTCCCCGAGGTGATTTCATTTTTAAGGAAGGAGATATGGTAGCCATTGTTACTACACCATCCAATGCCAACGATTTCTTCCGCAAGATTGGTATTAATACCGGTCGTATTCATACTGCTATGATTGTAGGTGGCGGAACCATTGCTTTCTATTTAGCCAAACGACTTCTTACTGTAGGTACAGAAGTTAAAATTATCGAAATGAATCCGAAACGTTGTGAACTGCTTAGTGAATTACTTCCTAAGGCAACCATTATTTGCGGCAACGGCATCGACCAAAACTTATTAATCGAAGAAGGTCTTACACATGTGCAGGGATTTGCGGCACTAACCGGTCTGGATGAAGAAAATATTCTCCTCTCCCTCCATGCAAAGAAAGCCTCCAAAGCCAAAGTGGTAACCAAAATTAACCGAATTTCCTTTAATAGTGTGTTGGATGATTTGGATCTTGACAGTATTACCTATCCACGACTTTTGACGGCAGATTCCATTATTAAATATGCCCGCTCCATGAACGAATCCTTAAATAGTAATGTTGAGAATTTATATAAGCTTCAGGACGGTAAGGTAGAAGCCTTGGAATTCTACATCAAGGAAGAGAATCCCAAAATTACCAATATTCCTTTGTTAAAACTACCCATTAAGAAAAACATTCTTGTCTGCTGTATTAACCGACATAATAAAATTATCATTCCAAGCGGTCAGGATGTAATCTTACCGGGCGATTCCGTTGTTATTGTACTGACAGATGAACGAATTAATGATATTACGGATATTCTGTGGAATTAATGGCAGAAAGGAATTGTTATGAATTATAAAACGATTTTTTATATTATCGGATGGATTTTAAAATTTGAATTTATCTTTCTATTGTTACCTGCACTGACCGGTCTGTTCTATAGGGAATATAAAGATAGTTTGGTTTATGTAGCCGTTGCAGTAGTATGTTTTTTGTTGGGACAATTACTTGCCTCCACGGGGTCCAAAAGCAACCAGCTTTATGTAAGAGAAGGCTTTGTCTCTGTTTCACTGGGTTGGATTATCGTAAGTCTTTTCGGTGCACTCCCTTTCGTTTTTACAGGTGATATTCCCAGCTTTACAGATGCACTGTTTGAATCTATTTCCGGGCTTACCACTACCGGTGCCAGTATTCTTACTAACGTAGAAGCTTTATCCTATACCAATCTGTTTTGGCGAAGCTTTACACATTGGATTGGCGGTATGGGAGTTTTTGTATTTGTTATGGCAATTCTTCCTTTAATGGGCGGTTCTACCATAAATCTTATGAAAGCAGAAAGTACCGGTCCTTCCGTAGGCAGATTAGTTCCTAGGGTAAAAAATACTGCAAAGATTCTTTACTCTATCTATTTAGCTATGACCATATGTCAGGTTATAATTTTACTTCTTTGCAAAATGCCTTTATTTGATGCATTGACCACCACCTTCGGCACCGTGGGTACCGGTGGTTTCGGTATTAAAAACGATTCTATGGCTAGCTACTCACCTGCCATTCAAAATGTAACAACTTTTTTTATGATTCTAAGCGGAATTAATTATACGGCTTATTTCTGTATTATTACGAAACAGTTTAAAGAAGCCTTTAAATTAGAGGAGGTTCGCGCCTACCTGCTCATCATTCTTGCTTCCGTAACCATTATTTGTATAAACACAATTCAGATATATGACACTTTTACGGAAACCCTACGTCATGCAGCATTTCAAGTTGCATCCATTATTACCAGTAGTGGTTTCGCTACCACCGATTTTGATACCTGGCCGCAATTATCCAAAACGGTATTAGTCACTTTAATGTTTATCGGTGCCTGCGCCGGCAGTACCGGCGGTGGTATTAAGGTCTCACGTATTCTTATTTTGTTTAAGACCATCCGTAAAGAGTTAAGCATGCTGATTCACCCAAGAATGGTCAAAAAAATAAAGCTGGACGACCATGTGATTGCACATGAAGTCATCCGCTCTACCAATGTTTTTATTGCCGTGTATTTTGTAATTTTCTTTATCTCCTTATTGCTTATTAGCATAGATGAATTTGGCTTCACTACCAACTTCACCGCTATAGCAACTACATTAAACAACATAGGTCCCGGTTTGGAAATGGTTGGTCCAACACAAAACTTTTCTCTTTTCTCACCATTTTCAAAATATGTACTAATGTTTAACATGCTGGCCGGACGTTTAGAACTTTTCCCCATGCTTATCCTATTCCATCCGTCATGTTGGAAGAAATATTAATAACGCTTTAAAACATCCTGAATTTGTACTCGTTTCACGATAACCAGACTCAGGATGTTTTTTGTTTCCTGTGCATCCTTGCGGGCTATATTCTGACGAAGTCCCGTAAACTGTTTTTGAAAACACTCTAATCCCAGCTTCTCTGCCTGCATGGTCATACGTCGAATATTCATCATAGCACTTTCAAAGCGGCCACTTTGTATTGCCTGTCCAAGGCGCATAAAATCATATCCGGTAATAAACTTTCTTAGTTGCTCTTCATACTGTTCCCCAAAGTTTTCTAGACCTGCTTCTGTGTTTATTTTTAATCTTTTTAGTTCCTGTTCCAAATCACTATTCATGTCTTCTCCCAATTCATAAAAACAGAGAAGTCATTCCAAACTTCTCTGCTTTTCTTTGTTATTTTACGGTTATAGTACAAGTAACATTATATGCATTCTCTGTTACTACTTCCGGTGACAACGTAATAATACAATAGCTTGCATCTGATATATTTAAAGCTCTGATAAAATCATTATTATTAAAACTCAAATTACCATTAGAATATGCGGTTTCCATTTCTTTCCATGTGTCTGCCGCCAAAAGATCCGTATAAGAAGCCGTTCCCAGGCCCATTACTTCAATACGGTCCACCATGGTGTCGTAATACTTTCCTACACCCGGACTATAAACACTTTCCTGAGTACCTGTTTCTCCAGCACCATTTCCCGTCTGTGTTGCCTCCAAACCTCCATACAACGTACCGTTACATGCCGGTAATTTTACTGACATGCTTTTACGCACATGGGTAGGTGCAAATTCACCATCCGTCTTATTAAAGTAATCGTATGTATAAGGTGTAGTATCATCCCATGTAGTATCTACGTTATAATAATCACCATATAATTTTACAATATTCCATGCATGGTTTTCACCGGAATATCCTCCGCAATAGTAGCAGGGAATATCCAACTGCTGCATCAGATATTGGAAGGCTCTGGCATATCCAGCACATACGGTCTTTCCATTTACCAACGCACTATAGGCACTTTGGTTTATTGCTGCTTCCCCATCATAACTCACTTTGGATAACAGTTTGTCGTGTACATACTTCTCTTTCTCATAATCACTTGATAAAGTACGGGCTACACTTAATATTTCTTCCGCCTTTTCAAAGAACGTAGTCTTTGATTGTTCCAGCTTCACTGCCGTATCGTTAAACTGCAATTTAATCTCCACACATTTGCCACTGGAATCGTACTTACAACTATATGCCGTATCCACCCAGAATAATATGGGGTTATCATGAAATACTGCTTCCATAACACGATTAATCTGTGTGGAATATATATCCTCACAGGGCTTAAATCTGTCAATCACGGAAAACGCATTGGCATAAATCTGACGATACAACTCCCTTTCCGTTCCCTGCAGCATATGGTAGTAGGGGTAAAAATTCTGGTCAAACACCAGCATTTCCCCTGTTTCACCCTCTGTCAGCTCATTTAACAGAGTGTCTGCTTCCGATTTCGTAATCTCCGTCATCTGGGAGGTAATCGGTACATACCCTAATAATGTTCCTACATTCTCCGGTACCGTTAAGGATACTGTAACAGGTTCCTTATATGTAGTAATTTGTGCCGTTGGACACACGGTCTTAATTGTGATGGAGTTTAACACCACCTGTTCATTTTCCGGCGGAATTTCCTCCTCTGATACTGCCGGTTCCTTGGTCGTGGCTGTCAAAGGTGTCATTTGTGGATAAGGCGTAGCCCCTTCCGCATCCTCCGCTCCGTCCTCTACATTGGCTGGATTGGTTGCTTCAGGAGAAGGACTCGGCTCCTCTTTTGCCACATATCCTTCTTCACCATACAAAAAAGCAGACAACTTATCTGACCACTGCGGATTCATAGCCAGTGTCAAAATCACTATGCATATAAGCAATATTAAAAAACTGATTCCATAAAATAATTTCTTAGCTGTTTTCAATCTATTTCCTCTTTATCTATGATTATTGTGCGATAATGGTCCTCTCCATCAATATATCGGCTAATTCCATCATCAAAATAATACTCATATATGGCTTGTTTTTTTACAAATGCCAACGTATGTATATTTTCAAAATCAATATCCGCTACACTTTCTCCACCTTCTGACAACACCAATAACTTGTCCGGGAGAATAAAAATCACTACTTCACCTAAGGGCATACTGACATAATGATGACCTGCCGCAAGGATTTCCTCTTCATAATCCTTGCCACTACGGAAACGTACCATTTTCATTTCCTCAGGTAAGTAAACATACCTACCGGTAGCATTCTGCATAAGCACTGGTGCAATCATAATACTTTCACCTAACATCAGCTGGTCTTCTACTTGAGGTGCAAAAGTATCCTCTTCATAGTCAAATGCTAAGGGCCGAAACAGCATCTCATCTTTGAGACAAGCCTTCATATACTCGCTGTAAATATATGGTAGAAACACATAACGCAATCCAATTACCCGTCGGAATGCATCTATATCCGTATATCGGTATACCTCTTGCAAACGTGTTCCCTTTGCGGAATGATTACGCATCAATGGTGTAAAAATACCTAGCTCCAGCCAACGAAGCAGCAAATCCTCTGTTACGTGGGAACCAAAACCACCTAAATCTGCACCGGAATACAAAAATCCCTGCATACTCATAGCCGGTAACATAGTCAGGTTCATACGTAAATGCGACCACCATGACTTATTATCCCCATACCAAATACCACCATAACGATGCATACCGGTATAAGAAGACCTCGAAAACATTAAGATTCGTCTATCCGGACATAATTCCTCAAAGGCTTCTCCTGCCGCACGGGTCATATTATAGCCATACAAGTTGTGAACCTTATCATGATTAACCATTTTACCATTCACATTATGATAAAAGCTTTGATAATCCTTACGGTTATTTTTTAATCCTTCCAATTTCCACTGTAAGGCTTCTATATCTTTGTCCGAAGCCGAACCGCTATTTAACAACGCTTTCGCTTCTTCCCTAAATTCGGTCATACCTGCCTTAGAATAAAAGATAGCCGGTTCATTCATATCATTCCAGAAACCATCAATTCCCTTATCTAATAAAAAGCTATACTTATGTCCAAACCATCTTCTGGCATCCGGATTCAAAAAGTCCGGAAAATGGCACTCTCCCGGCCAAACAGTACCTACAAATTCCTTACCGTCCCCGTACTTACAAAAATAACCCTTTTCTACCCCTTCATCATCCACAGAATATCCTGTTTCTGCCTTAACACCAGCATCAATAATCGGTATCAAATGAAGCTTCTGTTCCTGCATTTCCTTTACAAATTCCTCAAACGCCGGAAATGCTTTATCATCAATGGTAAAGTTTCGATATCCCCCCATGTAATCAATATCCATGTAAATCATATCCAATGGAATATGATTCTCACGGTATTGCTTTGCTACACATCGAATATCCTCAGCATTTTCATAGCCCCAACGGCTTTGACCATAGCCCAAGGCCCATCTGGGTGCCATGTAGCTGCGACCAATCATTTGTCTAAACTGCTTTACTATCTCTTTTAAACTGCTTCCCTCAATAATATAAACCACCAGATTCATATCCTGCGGAAGTATATGTAATTCATCTTTATGAGTGTAACCTACATCAAAGGTAATCTCTCCCGGATAGTCTATAAACACACCAAAGCGTTCTTTGCCATCTATGATAAAGAAATTATGTGCTCCATATAGACCATGCACATCCTCATGGTGATGTGGATTATCATCCGCATAACTGGTATACTTCCAACCACGTTTGTTAATTCCTCGGATGTTTTCTCCCAAACCATACACGATTGTGTCCGAATCCATCATATAAGAGAAGCCTTCCTTAACCACCTTGCATCCTGCCAGCTCTGCTTCACTCATGGTTGCCAATACACTTTGTTCCACCTCTGCGCCCGCATCTGCTTCCTGCGCTCTATATAACCGAAAATAGGGCATACAATCACTCTGTACTGCAAACGATTGCACCACAGCCTCTGTTTCAAAAGGGGCTCCATATACATATTTGCGTATCATATTCTACCTCCAACACCCAGCTGCTTTCTACACAAACATTTAATCCTCTTCACCGAACAAAGACATTTGCATAAAAACATCTTCTGCTTCCGGCTCTTCATTACTTATAACCTTATTTACAAAAATAACCTCCAGAATCTGTCCGCACTGACCACAGTGACAGCTTTCTTTTTCCATTCCCACAATATGCCTGCTTCCGCAAGAAGGACATACCGCAAAATCTGCTTTGAGACAATTCAACGTAATCTTCATAAGCGCTCCGTAATTGCTGGTGAAATAATGGTTTATAGTTAGTTAAAGTATACCAAAAAGCCCTCTTTATTTCAACACCGTGTTGACCTAAAAAGGGCTTTAAAACTATACATTATAACATATGCGCTCTTAACTCTTCTCCACTAAAAGGACTTAAATAAGCAGGTGCCACATCAAATACTGTCTTACAACCTGTCATTCCTTCTTTTTTCATACGCGCAACTGCTCTTGCATAAGCTACAATTACAGAAGCAGTAAATTCCGGATTAGAATCCAATTTTAAACTATATTCAATAATATGGGTATTTTCACTTTCCCAACCGGTTTTACCACTACGGATTACAAAACCACCATGAGGAATACCGCTATGATTTTGCTGCAATTCTTCTTCACTGATAAAATTCACCGTGGTATCATAATCTGCAAAATAGTTAGGCATAGTCTTGATTTCCTGCTCAATCTTAGCTAAATCAGCACCTTCCTTTGCCACTACATAACACTCTCTGGTGTGCTTTTCACGGGTGCTAAGTTCCGGATTGGAACCACTTCTGACAGCCTCTAATGCGCTTTCTACAGGTACCGTATACTGCTTACCATTTGCTACACCTTCCACTCTGCGAATAGCATCAGAATGTCCCTGGCTTACTCCCTTACCCCAGAAAGTATAATCTTTACCTTCCGGTAATACTGCACTTGCATATAAACGATTTAAAGAGAACATACCCGGATCCCAACCTGCTGAAATCAGTGCCACATTACCGTTTTCCTTTGCTGCTGCATCCACATTTGCAAAATGCTCCGGAATTCTTGCATGTGTATCAAAACTATCTACGACATTAAAATACTTTGCATATTCAGGAGTCTGCTTCGGCAAATCTGTTGCACTGCCGCCGCATAAAATCAAAACATCGATATTATCCTTCTGACCCATTAAATCATCCACAGAATATACTTTTACGCCTTCTGTAAGAATACGAACCGACTCCGGATTTCTACGAGTAAAAACTGCTACCAATTCCATATCATTATTCTGCTTAAGTGCACATTCAATACCTCTTCCCAAATTACCATAGCCTAAAATACCAATTCTGGTTTTCATAATAGTTCCCTCCTGCGCTGTCTTTTCCATTGTCATACAATGAAATCCATATTATTTTACATCATCTCTTGCCAGAAATAAAGAGATACCATAAAAGTTTATCAACAACTTTTCTCAATTAAAAATTCTAAAACATCTGCATAAACCTTTTCACATTCCACTTCGTTTAATACTTCATGGCACATTCCTTCATATACCTTGTTTATCATTCCCTGATAACCTAATTTCAAAAAGTCAGCTTCTGTTTTCTTTAATCCCTTCTCCCCACCGGTAATAGGGTCCTTACTGCCGGATATGCAAAGAATGGGCAGCGTGGGATTTTTTACCTGAAATGCCTTAAAATTATGCAACTCATAAACTGTCTGAATCATTGTCAATGTGGAAATATTAGGATATTTATATCCGCAATATGGATCCTTACGATATGCCTCTAGGGATTCCATGTTGGAAACCAGCCATGAATCATCTTCCCCACTGATTCCGCTTAATTTATTCAGTAATTTATTATGTCCCATTTCGCCATCAAACTTTACTACCAGCTTGCCAAATAAAGCACCGGCACCGGAAGCCGGAATAAAAGGCACCGCTCCACTCAATACCAGTTTTTCAATCTCTTTATCATGCTCCTGCAAATACAATCTTGCAAATGCAGAGCCCAACGAATGACCTACCAGATACAGTGGTTTATTGGGATACTTCTCCTTCATCCACTTAGTTATTTGCACCTGATCCTGTACAATGCGATATACATCCTTCATATAGCCCAAAGGATAATTTTCATCCACAGATTCTCCATGTCCACGAATATCAGAAACTATTACGTTAAAACCTTTTTCCTGCAAAAATCCGGCAAAATGGTCATACCTTGCCTTATACTCCACTGCACCATGAATAATTTGCACCAATCCCTTTGCCTCCGGTGCCACGTACAATGTGGCTGCCACTATAAAACCATCGTCCATCCTGATTTTTACTTTTTCCATGATGTTACATCCTTTCTTCACAAAGCTTTACAGAATCCACGCTCCTTTTTATATTCTATTAATTATACCTATTTATGAAGACTTACGCAACAAAATAAATTCCACTTAAAAGAAAAAGCGAACCGCATAACACGATTCGCTTTTGTTACATTACAAATACATTATTCTTCCACTTCATCCACACTCTGGTCTGTTACAACACCGGAAATATCATCACGCTTTGCACAGAATGCACATAAACGGGTACGTCCTTCTGCAATTGCCTGTTCTACAGTACCATATGTAAGAGTATCACTCTGGTTTAATGCCTGGCACTCTTCGCTGGTGTGATATACCTTACCAAAAGGACTCCAGAATACATCTTCGTTAATTGCTGCCATAGCTGCCTGCTGCTGTTCCTCTGAAACCGGGTTGAAGTCATAACTTGCAACACCACCGATTAACAACGCAATAACTGCAACAACTGTAGCGATTGCTTTTGTCTTCTTATCTGCTTCCTTGTTGGTCAAAGCAAGAATTACAAAAGGAATAAATGCTACTGCACAAACAATAAGTCCCATATTGTTCCATAACCAGAATAAAAGTTTATTCTTTTCACTGGCCGGTTTAATATGATTTGCCTTCTTCCAAAGCTGTGAACCGATAATAACGCATACCAAATCCAAAACCAAAGCAATAATAATCTGCCATAAGCTGGGCATAAAGGTCAAATTAATGGTACCGTTAAGAACTAAAAATGCAACAACTTCTAACGCAAGCGCCACTACCCAAAGTGCTATCGCACCAATACGAAGTCCTGTGGCATTGCCTACCGGTGCCGCTTCTTTGCGCTTACCTTTTTCTGCGGTGGAGGCAACTATTTTTTTCTTCTTCTTTTCTGCCATAACTCTATCTCCTTTTCCTATTTGAAAATCTTTTCAAATCACTTATATTATACTATATTTTGTATGTTAGGCAAGTCTTTCCTACAAAAAATGTCAATTTTCTTGCTATCCTTTCTTGACTTCTGTTTTTTCATGTCTCATAATGAAATCAAAAAATATTATACGAGGAGAATACGATATGGATTTAACTAAACTTGCCGGAACCTTACTCAGTTCCGATAGTATCAGTGGATTAAGCAACCTTACAGGCGCATCCGACAAAGAGGTATCCAACGTTCTTGCCCAGGCACTTCCCGCCCTTTTAAGCGGTGCAAATAGTCAGGCCAAAGATAAAGATACCGCTGAAAGCTTTGCAACTGCACTTTCAGATCATGCCAAGGATGATACCAAAGACTTATCCAAATTCTTAGGCAATGTAGATTTAAAGGATGGCGCTAAGATTTTAACTCACCTCTTAGGTTCTGACAAAGACGATCTCATCGGCAATATTGCAGAAAGTACCGGTGTTTCTCAAAAAGATACTTCCTCTATCGTATCTGCTATTGCACCTTTACTTTTAAGCCTTTTAGGCCAGCAGGCAAATGAAGATGAGGACCAGGAAACCGGCGCAGCAGGCTTGGTAGGTGCTTTATTAGAAAATGTTGACGTTGGAAGCTTATTAACCGGTCTGTTAACAGACAATACCAGTTCCTCCTCCAGCACTTCTTCCGGTTCTACCGGCAAGAAGAAAAAAAGCAAAAAGAAAAAAGCATCCGATGACAGTTCAAGCAACTTGCTTGGCAGCATCATCAGTGGATTACTGAAGAAATAATGCATAAAATTACCCTTCCGGTCATGAAAAAACTACACCGGAAGGGTGAATCTTTGGTATTGTGTATAACAGCTTGTTACTTTCTCAATTTCCCATTTTTGTCTATTTTTGTTTTTGGAAAACAGCTATCCTTCTGCAAGCCAGTCTGCTACATCAACAATCCGAATTCCTTCATACTGATATTCTTCATTTCTGGTTCGCGCAATTACCATCTTAGGGTATGCATCCTTAACCTGAAGCAGAGGTTCTACTTCACGTTTAAATGTTTTTTCATCACTGATGTTATCAGATACCTGAATATATATTTTTTCACTCCTTTTCAGCGCAACAAAATCAATTTCCTTCTTATAAAGGACTCCAACATATACTTCATAACCTCGCCTGAGAAGTTCAATAGCAACAATATTTTCAAGGACACGACCAACATCCAAATTTTTTGTTCCCAATTTTGCATAACGGAAAGTGTGGTCACTCAAATACAACTTATCATTTGAGGCAAGATATTTCTTCCCCTGTATGTCATATCTGCGGAACTTGTAGAACGCAAAAGCATTACACAAATATTCCAGATAACTACCTACAGTCTTATGATTAATCTTATCTTTGTTATTCGTCAGTGCATCTGCAATATTTCTTGCAGACGTCAGATTCGAAATGTTATCCATCAAAAAATCAACAATACGGTCCATTAGAATTCGATTCCGAATTTTATATTTCTGTCGTATATCACGCACTATCAATGTATCAAACACATCTGCAATATAATCATATTTTGCTTCCTGCTCTTTATAAAGGTAAGAACCTGCCATACCTCCTTCTTTCAAATATCTGTCAAAAGCAGTGTAATTGTCATTCAAACCATAGTATTGCAGAAATTCCTTAAACGAAAACGGATATACTTTCACTTCAAAGGTTCTTCCGGTAAACAAGGTTGCCAAGTCAGAACTTAAAAGAAATGCATTAGACCCGGTTATATAAATATCGAATTTCTCCATAGCGTGAAGACTATTTATTGTTAATTCAAAATTAGGACACATCTGAACTTCATCAATTAAGACAAAGTTTTCTTTTCCCTTAACAAAAGACTTTTCAATATAATCATTTAGCACATGATAATCCTTATATGCTTCATATTTTGTTAAGTTAAAATTAATATGAATAATATTTACATTTACATATGTTTCTTCTACATATTCCTTAAAGGCTTCTAACAGTTTAGATTTTCCGCTTCGCCTTACGCCAGTAATTACCTTTATATCCGGCGTCCCTATAACATTTATTAATTTTTGTAAATATCCTGTTCTATCAATCAATTTCATAATTTTCATCACCTCATTTCACATTATACATTATACATTATCTATTTCCCAAAATCAATAAAATATCAAAAATGGGGAATAGATTTTTGATAAAATTACTTTATATATGTGCAAGCTCTATTTTTTCATCTATACATTACTTTTCTACTTGCCTTTCTTTCACGCATAAAAGCGCACTCCTTTTGCAACAAAGAATTGTTTTAAAAGAAATGCGTAATATCAAAATCTTTAAATTATCTCTTTTTATCATTGGTTTAACATAAACATTTCAATAACTCTTGGCTTTATGACTTAAGATAAACAATTGCTTATTATAATCTCAACAATTTGTTTCTCACAACATTTTTTAATGCTAAAATTTGAAATAATAAGCTCAACGATTTCTCTAAATTTTGTTTCCTCATACCCTTTGACTTCTACCATAGGTAATAGAAATAATTTATTCTCATAACATAAATCTTTTGTTAACTCAATGTATTCGTCAAGAGGGATTACTCTGATACTATAGTCTGGTCCTGTACATCCAATTTTAAAGTTATTCATAAAAAAGATTATATCTCCAGGATGAAATTCAATAATCAATTCTTTATGATTATTCAATTGCACCATAATTGAATTTGGATTATCTATATATCCGTCATTTTCTTCAAACACACCTTCATAATGATTAGTAAATTTATTGAACCAATCCTTATCAAAAGAATAATTATCTTCCATTACATCGTAGATAGACATATCATTCTCTTCATCAAGTCCCTCTGGGAAACAATTCATTATAAACCATGCAAAAAAATCTTTTTCACATATTACTTCTTTAGTACTAATTATATTTCTCATCATTGCCTCCAAAATTGTCTATATTTTGTTTTATCACTATTTCCTCTAAAAGTAGGTTCTCCAAGTGTTAGTCCATCTGCTTCTAAAAGTGGTTGACAAATATCCTTACATACATATCATAAGTGTAGCAGCAACCCGCCGATTTGTCACTATGCGATGCATACTCCGCCGGGTAAATGCGGCGCGGAATTTTGCATTTACATTGAAAAAGGAAAGCAATAGCTAATTACAACTCATTACTTTCCTCCACTCACTTTACATATCACTTCAAAATATCCGGATTTTTATAAAAAAGAATACCCAAAACAAACAATATGATTGATATTATCAATGGCATATTATAATTATTACTCATTGGCAAATACGCACCTGTCAGCCAATCCTTCTTTGCCACATATGCTTTCCAAATCGCTGTTTTCGGGTACAATACAGGTACAGTATCACCCACTGAAAATATATTATCATTATAATCATTCACAATTACGTCCTCAGAAAGCCAGCCCGCCGGTTGAAATCTAATCCATACCGTATAGGTAGAAGCATTAACCCTGCGATTCCCTGCTCTAACCCATTCTGAGCTTACATGAACCTTAGATACAGTTCCGGATACCTGTACATGTTCTTTGCTCTTTTCAGCGGCTACCAATCTACAAAGTGTATTTATACACAGGATAACTATTGCTATTATAATCATCCATTTACCAATTACCCTAATGAGCTTTGTCTCATCCACGTTTGTTTGTATTTTTTGCTCCATTTTCCCCTCACCCGAGAATGTGCGTCAACCATAACTCCTCAGCATTTTCGGACATATTTTCAAAAACTGTTAAATCAACGCTGTACTAAAATATCTCTCTGCTCTGTCTGCCAAAATAGTTACAATCACCTTATCCTTACCATACTTCTCCGCCATCTTTTTCGCTGCCCATACATTGGCTCCGGAAGAGGTACCTACCAAAAGGCCCTGTACACTTGCCAATTCTCTGGCAGTATTAATTGCATCGTCATCTGTCACTTCCACAATATCCGTAATAATCTTAGTATCCAACACTGCAGGAATAAATCCGTCACCAATACCCTGGATCTGATGAAGTCCCGGTTCATCTCCTAAAAGTGCGGAGACATTTTTCGGTTCTACCGCTACAATCTTACAGTCCGGGTTCTTCTCCAAAAGTAACGAAGCAATCCCCTGTAAGGTACCACCACTTCCGATACCGGACACAAATACATCAATCTTCTTATCTAACTGTGCCACGATTTCCGCTGCTGTGGTCTTGTAATGCGCCAATGGATTTGCCGGATTTTCAAACTGCTGGGGCACAAAATATTCCTTGGAAGAGCCTGCCAATTCTAATGCTTTCTGCACAGAACCATCGATACTTAACTCCGGTGGTGTCAATACCAACTCTGCCCCTAACGCTTTAATAATCTTCTTACGCTCATCACTCATATTTTCCGGCATTACAATGATTACCTTATATCCCTTACGCACACCGCATAAAGCCAAACCGATACCGGTATTACCACTGGTAGGCTCAATAATGGTCATGCCGGGCTTCAGCTTTCCACTTTTCTCCGCTTCTTCCAACATATTTAATGCGATTCTATCCTTAATACTTCCACCCGGATTTAAAAATTCTGCCTTGGCAAAAATCTCACATCCCGTAGTTTCCTTTAGACTAAGTAATGGTGTATTTCCTATCAGTTCTAAAATATTGTTGTAGTACATAACAGTCCTCCCTATCACCACAAATCTCTATTTAGCAGTATACAAAAACATTATGACTTTCGCAACTATTTTATCACTCTACTGTAGTAAATTGTCAAAAAACATGCTAAACTAGATAAAATTTTAATTATTTTTGTAACGTTCCAAGAAATGCTACGTCTAACAAAGTGAAAGGAGGGAGAAAGATGGCTAAGATTGACATGAACCTTGTATATGCACAGCATGCAGAAGAAGTCTATCGCTTTTTGCTGCGCTTATGCGGTGATGCTACTTTGGCAGAGGATTTGCTTCAGAATACTTTTCTAAAAGCCATAGAAAAGATTGATACATTTGACAATCGCTGTAAGCTAACCTCATGGCTTTGCCAGATAGCCAAAAACGACTATTATGATTATCTTCGCAAAAAGCAAAAACATACGACAGAACCTTTGCATGATTTAGACCTACCCCATCCACAAATCCCTTTGGAAGACATGCTGGCCAATAATGAACTGGCCCGAAATATCCATATGGCAGTTCATATGCTGCCGGACCCCTACAAAGAAGTCTTTTTACTACGTGTATATGCCGAATTACCTTTCAGCGAAATCGGTCATATATTTCAAAAAACGGAAGTTTGGGGCAGAGTTACTTACTTAAGAGCCAAGGAAATGATATTGAAGCGTTTGGAGGAAAAATAATATGAAATGTGAAATAGCCCGTGATTTAATCACTTTATATGCAGAAGACCTTTGTTCACCCGAAGCTGCTACCGAACTGGAAGCTCATCTGGCAACCTGTGCGGAATGCTCAAAAAAGTTGGCAGATTATAAAAAAGAAATTGATGCAAATCTAACCACTGCCGATACCCGGTTTACAGAATCATCGGATAACTTAAAGCCTCTGAAAAAAGTGCGTAAAAAACTGAAATATCGCAAATGGCTTTCCATTGTTTTGGCATTTGTCCTAATTGTATTATTGGGTATTATCGGCTACTTAAGTTATGGACAAATTACCAACAGAGATATCAGCTTCTCTTCTCTGGTAGATATTTATAAACTGAATAAAGTGACGAAGGCTTACTCCGAGGGGGATTCCCAGCCATTGATCGACACCCTCTCCTTTACCTTCGCAGAAATCTATGCCTTAGAAAGCACCACAGATTACGAATCCTTTGATGAATACAAGGCTTATTTAAAAAACAAGCTGGATGTAATCTACGAAAAAGAATTAAAAGGCAAAAAAATCCGCATCGAATTAGAGGATGCGTATTGGGACCCCTATGAAGAAATGTATTCTATCGACACTCCCATAAGTGCCTTCTGCTATAGCTTCTATGATGAAAACGACAATTATATTCTGTCCATGGATTTCAGTAAGCTGGGACCGAATAAATACAATTTGTCAGACTTCTCTTCCTATGGTGAGAGCAATATTTTCAATGAAGAATTTGTAAATTATTTACTGCCTACCGAAAATGTAGTAACAAATGTGTTGTTGCCTTACGCCGCACGAAACACCTACGATGCACGCCAGAACGGTGATACCGAGGCCAATCCCAGCCGCTACTTTGCCACTCATATCCGATACTATAACGACATTACAGATGCAGAAAAGTCCGGCATATATAAAACCGCTTTGGAAGAAAAAATTGTTGATTTATATGAAGAAGGACTCTATTTTACAGATGTTTTATATTCTGTACACACCTTTGACAAAGACACCGGCTATTGGATTTATAAAGTAATGTTTGAAATAGAAAATCAAAATAATACTGAGACCTGCACTATGGAATGTTACTTCCGCTATTACGACTACCGCCTATATGTAATTCCGGAAGAAGCACCTACAATAATCGGCGCAGATGCCTTAACAGATGAACAGGCCACCAAACTAACAACACTTTTGGATTTGTAACAAACCTATAAAGGGTATGCAAAGATACTTTTCTCTGCATACCCTTTTATCATTTTAATACTGACCAATTATCACTTTTTCCAAAAACTTTTCTTCCGGCAATGGTTTGTCAAAATAAAAGCCTTGAATTATGTCGCAACCCACATCAGCCAAATACTCATACTGTTGCTTGGTTTCTACACCTTCCGCAATCACCAGATAACCCAGTTCCTTTGCTAGATGTGCGATATTTTCAAACATAATACAGTCTTTCTTCTTGTCCGGATAATCCTCCTCCAAAGGGATAAAGGACTTATCAATCTTTAAAATATCAATACTTGTCATTTTCAACATATTCAAAGAAGAATAACCGGTACCAAAATCATCAATAGAAGTACATATACCTTCCTTCTTTAAATCGTCAATTAACTTCGCCATTACGATATAATCTCGGAAGTCTTCACTTTCCGTCAACTCAATTTCCACATATTCATGTGGTACATTATGACGATCAATGGTAGATACGATTTCCCTAACCAAATCCGGATTTCCCACATGCTTTCTGGAAAAGTTGATAGAGATACGTGGCATGGGAATATCCTTATCTGCACATTTCCTTAACAATTCACATACTTTATCCAGCACATAAAAATCCAACTTACAAATACTGCCGTTCTTTTCCAAAATCGGAATAAATTCCATAGGTGCTATCAGACTTCCGTCAGAAGTTTGCCAACGTACCAATGCTTCTGCACCACATAGCTTTTTATCCACAGAGTTAACTTTGGGTTGATAATATACTACAAATTCTTGGTTATCCAATGCATCCTGATAACCTGCTATAATCTCTTTCTGTCGCATTACTATTTTGTAATACTCTTCATTATAGTATACAACCTCACCGGCATCCTGTTGTCTGGCCATTTGATATGCAATGCTGGTACGTGCCAGAATATCACCGGCATTCTGAACATCCGATAGCTTGGCCGCACCAATGGTTGCTCCAAAATTAAACTTTTTCACTTCATTTTCATATTGGTATGTAATATCCACATTGCTGATATAGCGAATAAATCTCTCTACATCCTCGTTTCTAATGAGAGCCACGTAATTGTCACCACCCATTCGTGCTGCAATCTCATCACTCTCTATCACATTCATCAACATACCTGCATAAATCTTCATTACCTCGTCTGCCTGTATATGTGATAAAAGCTTATTTACATACTTAAAATTATGAATATTAAAGAAAAAACCTGTATAATCTGCCAACTCACCTTTTGCAAACAACAGTGTTGCAAAGCTCATAAAACCGGACGCATTTGGAATTCCGACAGCCAAATCTGTAGTCATTGCTTTCTTTAACAAGCCTTCCATCGACTCCTGACGAAATGCACCATAAATATGATTACCCACTATACGGATTTCTCTCTGCTCTATATCACTCCAAGAATATCCTTCCTGTGGATAAAAAGTAAGCAACACCGTTCCGCCATCACCGGTACGATAACTTAAGTTAATCGGCTCATAACTGTACCTTCCTTCACTCAGAAACAAAACACTCGTTAAATTCTCTATTTGTGCACGCAGCTTGGATTGCGGTACTGAAAAATTGATAACGACTTTACCAAAATGCATCTCCGGTGCAATAAAAACAATTGCACGTTTCACATTTTCAAGCAATTCTTCACTAGAACGTACCGGCTTTTGCACCAGCTCAAAAAATTCTTTAATTCCTTTACTACCAAAAAATTCGCTCATGAGACTACCTCCTTGGTCTATTATAGCACATCTGTGCAAAAAACAATACCAAAAGTAGTTTCATGCGCGAATATTTTAGGATATATCAAGTTCGGGAGGAACATCAATTTGGTCAGATACATATTTGCCGTTCTTCTTACGCTGTCTGACACATTCTGTCAATAAATATTCAATCTGTCCATTCACAGAACGAAAATCATCTTCTGCCCACGCTGCAATGGCATTATATAGATTTTCGGAAAGTCGCAAAGGGACTTGCTTCTTCTCTGCCATATTAATACAAGCTTCCTGAATTTACGATAGGCTGAGCATCGTGATTGCCACAAAGAACAACTAATAAATTGGATACCATTGCAGCTTTTCTCTCTTCATCCAATTCTACTACATTGTTCTCATTTAATCTATCCAATGCCATTTCCACCATGCCTACGGCACCGTCTACAATCATCTTACGGGCATCAATAATAGCAGAGGCCTGCTGACGCTGAAGCATTACAGCAGCAATTTCTGTAGCATATGCCAAATAAGTAATTCTAGCCTCTTCAACTACAATGCCGGCATCCGCCACACGTTTCTGAATTTCGTCCTTAATACGGTTTGCAACCACTTCACTGGAACCACGTAAGCTCCCCTCATCTGCCATACCGTCACCGGTAGTATCCACATTCTGTGCCACATCATAAGGATAAATACGAACAATATCTCTCAGTGCACTATCGCACTGTAAAGATAAATATTCCTTGTAATTATCAACATTAAACACTGCTTTCGCAGTATCTACTACTCTCCATGTAACCGCAATAGCAATTTCAATAGGATTACCTAGACAATCATTAATCTTCTGACGGGTATTACTTAAAGTCATCAGCTTTAAAGAAATCTTTTTGCTAAGATCCTCTGCTGTGATAGCCATCTGTCCGTTTGCCGCCGTACCGGCCATAAATGCGTTCTTAACATCGCCGCTCTGGTTTAACTTTGTTCTGGAAGCCGGATTCACTGCACTACAGAAAGGATTTACATAGTAAAATCCTTCTTCCTTCAAAGTTCCCACATATTTACCAAATAAAGTTAATACCAATGCTTCCTGAGGACGAATCACCTTTAAACCACACCATGGAATCCAACCAAGTGCTAAATATGCAATACAAATAACCAAAAGAATAATCACTACTGTCTTAAACATGGTCGGCAACTTATAGCCTTCTAAAGCGATTGCACATGAAATCACTCCTACAATTGCTACCAAATACAAAAGAATCGTTCCAATCAAAACTGACATACCGTTTTTCTTACCCTTATAAATTTTTTCTTCCATAATCTCCACCTCTCTCAAGCAATATGTAGCTTGTATCGTTGTTTTTATTTGATATCAAAATGATATCATTATAATTTTATTTTGTCAACATATCTTATGCAAAAAAATTTTCGGCGTTCCGAAAAACACCGAAAATTTTTATTTTACATATTTTCTTGTTGACACAATAGTTACGCTAATCCTAGCAACGCCTTAGCAAATGCCTTAACTTCCGGATAATCCTTTATTTCCCACAAACGTGAAGTACAAACCAGTATCCCCTTTTCATAATACAACATACCTAATTTATGTGCTCTTTCCACATTATCAATAGGCTGTACCAGCAATTCCACATCTTCTTTGCCTTCCAAAACTGCACAATGACTATGCATTACCAACTGATACCACTGTGGTGTGGAATACTTTTCACAAAGGAAGTCCTGCATCAGCTTTTCATTCTTATGAACCAATAATCCCAGCGTTCCGGTAGGCACTTTACGATTCAAACTCTCAGAAATGGAACGGAACATAGGATAGTTCCAGAAATCTGTACAATAAGTTCCTTCTACATCTCCGTCTGCCATCTTTGGAATACAAAGTACAGCCTGACCGGACTCTTTACAGATAATGGCTTCCTCTATGCTTTTTACTATTTTTATCTGCTTGTTGTCATAAATAATACTTTCTTCCGTAATCTCCACTTCAATCTGTGGATATGCCCATAGCATGTATTCGTTTGCATACTCGGTATCTGTAATCTGCAAATCAATCTTTATCTTTTCCGGCTTCTGCAATGTGGGAATTTCAAAGGAAATTACACCCACCTCTTGTATACGTTCTGTACCTTTTTTCAAGGCAAACCAACCGGTTGCCAATTCTTGATTGCCTACAGTTATTGTATAGGTCAATTCCTTGCCTTTAAACTGCTCCCAGTTACATACCGACAACTTCACCGGCATTTGAACCTGCTGTTTCTCACTTACTACAAAACTTTCCAACTCACCTAAAATCACCGTATCACTACAGAACTTACGCCACTGGGCCGGAGAAATTAATCCCTTGGACTCTAACCAGGCATTCAATACTCCCACCAAAGCCACATTCTGTCCAGGGAAATCCTGCATGTCTAAAAGTTGGAAGCCACTTAACTCCTTGGAGCGAAGTGCTGCCTCTATTTCCCTACGGTAGCAATCTACTGCCAAGATACCCGTTGCCTGATAAAAATCCTTCCACTGCTCCAAAATACCACTCTTCTCCATGCGCTCCATATAAACATTCAAATACAGTGGTTGCTGTGAACCCTCATAACGTCCCAATTCTGTAAAGTCCGGGAAGAAATCATACTGACCGATTTCATGGGAAATCACCGGCACCTGCGGAATCAACGCACTTTCTCCACTAACTGCCTTTACCTTTTTGGTACCTGTACCATACTGAATCTCTATATAACCATCGCCTACTTCTGCTTCTTCCACCTGCATGGGTGCGATAATATCATCGTAATTATGTACAGAATTGGGCAAATCCGTCTGAATATGTCCTAAAGGTGCATCACACATGGCATAAGAACCTCTAAACAATCTATCCCCTGCCAAACGTACTCCACAAAATACATCCTCATCCTCCAGGACTGCCGGACAAAATTGGAAATTGTTAGAGCCTTGCGTATAAAAATGTCTATCGTCTGCCTGCTTATAATTGTGCAGGAAACTGTTAATACGCTCCATATTTCCCCACAATTCATTGCCCATGGAAAGCATCACAAAGGAAGGGTGATTGCCGAAATCCCTCAAAATACGGAAGCCCTCTTTTACCAAATAGGACTGTTCTGTCTCATTATATCCCTCTTCTCCCGGGGCTGCGATTGTTCCCCAGAAAGGAAGTTCCGGTTCCATATAGATGCCCATTTCATCCGCTGCAGCGAAAGCTGCATCCGGCGGACAACAGGTATGAAAACGATAGTGATTGATACCATACTCCTTCATAGTGGCAAACACCTGCTTCCACTCCTCTACGGTCATGGGTGCATAACCGGTACGTGGAAATACTAATCCGTCATGTTTACCACGCAAAAATACTTGTTTGTCATTTACTAATAAACGTCTACCATCCGTTGACAACTTACGAATACCAAAGATAGTTGAAATGCTCTCTGCATCCACCAAAACAACGGCCTGTAACAACTTAGTATGATACTCGTCCCAAAGCAAATCCTCTCCGGCAAGAGCCATCTCTGCTTCCAAACGTCCTTTTTCGTATGAATAAACACCTTCCTGCAGAAGTTCACCGTTAGCTCTACGGATAATAACAGTAGCCTCTCCCTGTTCTTCCCCGCAGATATCCGCCGTTACCTTTACACATTCCGGTGCCTCAGCATACACCTGCAAATTCTTAGGATAAATCTTTTCGCGAATCTGTAACTCCATACGTCCCACAATACCATTCCAATTGGTCTGTGTATCCGGAGAAGTCATATGACCACCTTTTGTAGGATAATCTGTATTATTTACACGAATTGTTAATACATGCTCCCCTGCAGTTAACTTACCGGTTAAATCATGCTCATGGAAGCCACACAAACTATCTAATGTATCTATCTCTTTTCCATCAATGTACACCGTAGAAATCCTAGTACGTTCCAAAAACAAAGTAACTCTTTTATTTACCCACTCCGGCTCTACCTGAATCTTTCTGCTAAACCATGCATAACCCTCAAAATAAAACCGGTCCGTCATGTATCCCACATTGGGTTGCGTATCCTCTACACCCTTCTGTGCATGTGCAGTACTATCCGGAAGCACGATTGAATCATTTGCTTTCGGTGGTTCTGTGTACTTTTTCTCCGCATCTAAATATAAATCCCAAACACCCTGTAAATCTACCTTAATCATGCCTTGTCTCTCCTATTTTGCATACCATTTTTTAATTACATCTTCTGCTTTTTTCAGGTGTATATTAAATCCATTCTCCTGCGCAGCTTCTTCTTTGGTGTCATAAATATAAGTACTCCAATCCCACCAGAATATACCTCCAAACCACTCCTTGTCTGCAAAGGTTGCCAGACAAGACTCATAAAAGTTTGCCTGCTCCTCTTCATCATGAGGTAACTCCTTATGTTGGAAATCCCAAGGCATGGTCGCACATCCTCTGGCACTACGACATCCTATTTCAATAAACACAAACTTCTTCTGCCACTTTTCATACACCGGATACAGTTCCTTGGCCACACTTTCCCAGCGCTCCTTCATTTCTTCCAAAGATGCTCCCCCTGTCGTAGCTACCGGGAAATAAGCACTGGTTCCGATATAATCCACCGCATCAAACCACTTCACATCATCTTCGTGACCATGGTTTGTATTATAAATCAATTTGCCTGAATAAATCTCACGTATTTCCGCAATCAACTTTCTCCAATGTTTCTCCTTACGCTCTGTTCCACACATTTCACAACCGATACAAAGCATCTCACAACCGGTCTCCTCTGCCAGCTGTGCATAATACTTCATATAATCTCCATAGCTTTGAAACCACTTGTCCCAATAAATATCCTTGCCCGAAAAATCAGAATCTGCAAAGTTAATATAAGCTCTCCATACACCATCTTTACAATTTACCATGGGCTTCAGGCAGACTTTTACATTGTTTGCATGTGCATGTTCTACTGCCGCCATGATATCTCTGTCCGAACAGCTTCTGGCAAAATCAAAATCAATCTTGGTGCTATGGGCTGTTTCCTGACAACAGGAAAACGCCAGACACACCCAATTCACTCCTGTTTCAAACAAAAGCTTCTGGGATTTAATTGCACCCTCTGTTCTATAATCTCCTCTTTTTCCATCATAACCATAAGTAAAGCCTTTAATTTCCATTATGTATTACTCCTATTTCTTCACGTTTCATTATCTATACTGCTATTCTAGCATACTTGAGATTATTATACTACTATTCCTACGTTTTGTCTTGCACAAAAACACCCTTCCGTTCCAGAACGAAAGGGTGCATTTCACATGTATCTATTAATTATTGATTCTCGTCTTCGCTGTAATAATCCAAGGAGCCGGCTCCTGCTTAAAGGTATTATTACTTCCCAGTTTGGCCACAGATACCTGAATGGTATCGATGTCCGCAAATCCAAGCTCCTGCAACGTACTTGTAATATTTGCAGCCACCTTAAAGTCCAACGTATAAATTACTACATTTATGTTTGGATTGATTTTGGTCAGGTAAGAAAGCTCCTGCTCTGTACTGGCAGACGCTACTAAAAATACCAGTGAAGGAATCGGACAATCCTTCATACTTTCTTCATTCACATGGTCAATCACTTTAATATTGTGTAAATCAAAATGAACCACATTATCTTCCAAAGTCGCGCGGTCCTGACGATTGTACTCTACTGCTAGAACAGAGCCCTCCGGTGCCATAAGCGCAGCTTCAATGGCAATACTTGCACCACCGATTACACATATATCGTCCTGAGGTGCTACCATCATCTTATTTAGAATAATAGCACGAATTTCACTGCCCACGTACTGGATGGAACCTCTCTGGAACATCTCATTGCTCAGGCCGATTTTGGCTGTATTTCTGGCATTTGAATTCAGGATTAGCATACCTGCTGAAGCATTGATGCCCCTGTCAATCATGTCCTTAATCTTATGATGCAGAATCTCTCCCGACGGTTCAGAACCTTCATTATACCATACCTCACATTCACCCAAACCTGCGGTCCACAGACGATAAAAAATATCATCAATACCCGCATTGGTAAATACCATAGTCGTTTTATGAGCTTCTACGGTAGGAATAACATTTTTATTCTTCTTGGTAATATCGATAATCTTCACATGCTCCAAATCCAATGTAGTATTCTTAGCATAATACTGAAGCCAAGATAAAATAACCTCATTTGTAAAAATCTGTTGTTCCATAAGTAACCCTCCTTATATGTATCATATTATTTCGTAGCTTTCAAAGTTTCAATGTCAAATGTAATATCCCAATCTGTTACCGAATCACCACCACGCTTTTTAAACTGATTAATAACGCGCTTGGCCACCTCTTTGCTGTCTTCCAAATCCGCATCCATAAGAATCAGCAAATACTGCTTATTACTGTATTTCGTACCGGTATCTACATTACGCAGAGATGAAATAACTGCTTCTGTCAATAAATTCATAACACTGTCCAGCGAAACATCACTCGGGTTATTTGCAGGCGGATTTATGGTAAATAAAACAGTTTGTACTTTTCTTCTGTTACGTATTACACAACGCATGGCAAAATCATACATTCTCTTAAACTCATTATACTCCACATGAAACGCGCCTTTGTTATCATCCATTCCCTGCATCATCATACTATGTATACGCCCCAGTGTAGTATTGGTATTAATCTGACTTAGATTGTCCGTCGCATCTGTACTATCGTCATTATATATCTGATATGCATTCTTACCATTATTTTTAACGTAATACAAAACCTTATCTGCCTGATCATAGAGTTCTTGGAAATCTTCTCCACCCATGGTTATTTTGGCACCAATGGAAACCGATACAATTCCACCATACCCCTTAGCTCCCATTCTTTCCGAAAACACTGTAATAATATCCGTTGCCTTTTGAGCTACAATATCTCTATCCGTCAAGTCCGTATAGAATGTAACAAATTCATCACCACCCAAACGGCAGACCAAATCCGCCTTTCTAGCATACATTTTCAATACGTCCGCAAAAGTTTTTAGGACTTCATCTCCTACCATATGTCCATAGGTATCATTCATCTTCTTGAAATTGTCTAAATCAATCATAAATAACGTACCTGCATGATCATCTTCCAACAATTTCTTCAATTCTTTTTCCAAATATGGACGATTATTTAAGCCTGTTAACGCATCCGTCAAGGACTTCATTGTATTTTGCTTTAGCTGCGTCTCCAAATCCTTACGTTTTTCATGAGCATCCAAAATCTTACCCACACGACTTCTCATTACATCCGGAACAAAGGGTTTTGTAATAAAATCATCTGCACCAAAAGTCAGGCATTCTGCTTCTGTCATAGGATTAGAATCCGCTGTTAAAAATACCACCGGTATATTAGCCCATTCTTCACGTTCTTTAATTCTTCTAACTACTTCTTTTCCATTCATATCCGGCATTTCAATATCCATTAGAATCAAATCCGGAACTTCCTTCATCAAATATTCCAAGGCTTCTTTTCCCGAGTATGTTATGGCAACCTGATAATCCTTTACCAATGCATGACGTGCTAAAATACAATTCATATTGTCATCATCCACCAAAAGAATTTTTTTCATCCCAACTTTTTCCATTTATCCTCTCCTACTATTGCTGTATTCTTGAGAAACCTTTACTACTTTTTCATACAGTTGCATCGCTACCGAATGATTTTCCTTAATAAACTGTATTTTCTCTTCAACATCTTCTCCGGCTCTGATACTCTTACCCGCCATTTCCAACTGCAAACATATTTCAGATAATGTTCTTCCACCAATATTCAATGCATTTGATTTTAAAGCATGTATTTGAACCGTATAATTATTCCAGTCTTGTTGTTCAAATAATCTCTTCAATTCTGCCGTTTTTACTTCATACTCTTCTATAAATACTTCTAAGATTTCCAAGTAAATCTCTTCACTATTGGCACAATATTTCATACCTAATTCATAATCAATCAAAGACTCCGTAGTATTTTGCGTTTCCGAACTTTCTACTTCCGGCTCTTGTCTTTTTATAACCACTTCTTCCCGGTTACTTTGTTTCATCTCGGAAATATGTTTTGCCAACATTTCTTCCAACAGATTACCTTTTATAGGCTTGCTAAGATAGTCTGTAAAGCCTTCTGACAAATACATTTCTTTTGCACCGGAGATTGCATTTGCTGTTAAAGCAATTACCGCTACATCTGCATTTATATTCTCTACCATCTGCTTAGAACGCTTCAGTGTTTCAATACCATCCATTTCCGGCATCATATGGTCTAATAGAATCACATCATACTTATTTTCACACATAAGCGCCAACGCTTCTGCTCCACTCATACAAGTCGTTACCTGTACCTTGGTTTCCTTTAACAGATTTTGAATAACCTTTAAGTTCATTTGGTTATCATCTACTACCAAAACCTTTGCCTCGGGTGCTACAAATGAAGTTTCATACTTATGCGTATTTCCTGATATTCTGCGGTAATTCTTTTCAAAATTACCCATACAACTCTTATTTATAATTTTCTGTGCTAGCTTTACAGTGAATATAGAACCGTTTCCATATTCACTTTCCACACCGATTTTACCACCCATCATAGACACTAAATTATGTGTAATGGCTAATCCCAAACCGGTACCTTCAATATTCCTATTGGTATTTAAATCCAAACGCTGGAATTCTTTAAACAGATTTGCCAAATCCTCTTTACGAATACCGATACCGGTGTCCTTTACTGCCATAGAAAGCACCACTTGTGACTCATCTTCCGTCACATCACCGGTAACCACCATTGTTATTTTTCCTTTTTGTGTATACTTTACAGCATTGTTCAATAAATTCAACAAAACCTGCTTTATTCTAACATCATCTCCAAAAAGAACCTTGGGCAGCTTATCATCCACCTGTACCTCAAATCCCAGTCCCTTTTGTTCTACCTTTAACTCAACCATAGTGGTGACATCATTTAACATCTCACCTAATTTATATTCATTATCCACGATTTCCATTTTACCGGACTCGATTTTGGAAAAATCCAACACATCATTGATAATTGACAATAAATTATGGCTGGCAATTTCAATGTTATTGGCATATTCCACGATTTCCAAATCGTCACATTCACGTAAAATCATTTCATTCATACCGATAACCGCATTAATCGGCGTACGAATTTCGTGGGACATATTTGCCAAAAAATCACTTTTTGCAAGGTTCGCCTGCTCTGCCATTAACTTAGCCTGACGCAATGCATCGCTTTCCTTTACCTTCTTTTCGGTGCTCAGTAAATACACCGTAACAATCACCAACAATAACCATAACAGACCAAAACACCATAATACTAACGGTATAATTAATGAAATATTACTGGTTAGCATATCATATGGCACATATCCCATAATATACAAACTGGTATAGTCTGTTTCTGCTGCAAAAAGAATATTGTCACCATAACTACTCTTTGTCACCTCTGCGGCCGATGAACTGACATTCATTTTATTGCGGATTTCTTCCACGGCAGCTGCATTATACTCTTCTGCAAAGAAAGAAACATCCAACGTCGAATCGTCTATTTGCAATACCACATTTCCGTCAATATCCACGATTCCACATATGCCAATTCCGTCATAACAGGAAATATCCATCTTATCCGCCAGAACCTGACCTTCATAAAGCTTGTATAATACATATTTTACATTATCACCACTATATACCGGTACTGCAAATAATACTGTAGCATCCTTTCCGCAACTAACAGATGCATTCCCGTGAATAGCTTCAAAAATGCCTTTATATTTTGCCGAGTCCAATTGTTCTCCATGAGTTGCTTTTCCATCAATTCGTAATACACCATAGGAGACACCTTCTTCTTCCGCCAAAAAGCTCTGCATGGTACCCGTCTGCATATCCACAAAAGTGGTCACCTCGCTTAAAAGCTGTAACTCATTGCCAAAGTAATTATTTACAATATCTGCAATCATATCACTGCCCTTGGATATATGTGACTCCACTTGCTTATCAATGATATCCTGTATTTTCCACCACATGGAAAGACAGACCACCATAAGTATCACAAAGCTTAACAATATGACTATCACAGGATTTTTAATGTCCTTAAAGTGTAGTTTCTTATTCATATATTACTACCCCTTCAACAAACCAATTTAACTTCTCTAACAATACTTCATCACTAATGGCTTCCCCTTCATTACAACGAAGTTCACCTTGATTATCATAAATCACTCCGGAAAAGACATTCTTTCCTTCTACCAATAATTTCTTTTCTGCTTCAATATAAGCTTTGATTTCTTCATCCACAAGCGTAGAATACTCAGACAAATCCACTACATTCGTATCTATGCCATACCAATGACGTTTTACAGAATTAGCCTTACCCTGCATATACTCTCTGACAATCTGATAATATAACTCATTCCAATTCCAAACAGCGGCAGTCAAATACTTTTCAGACAACCCTTCTGCTACTGCATTGTAACCAATGGAATATACACCTGCTGCATCTGCTACCTGTGCAACATAATGTTGATTTTGATGATATGTAATAACATCCACCCCAAGTTCCTGAATCAACTTATTGGCTGCATCTTTTTCTTTCTCTTCATCATCCCAAGTATCGGTCCATACTACATTTACCGTGGCATCCGGATTAACACTTCTTACCCCTAAAGTAAATGCATCAATCCCACGATTTACCTCAATATTGGACATTGCGGCAACATATCCAATGGTATTGTTTTCTGTAGTCATTCCTGCTACAATACCGGCCAAATAACGTGCCTGATAGATTCTGCCAAAGTAAGAAGTCATATTTTCTGCATAATATTCTGCTGAAATTCCGTAAAAGGCTATTTCCGGATAGCTGTTTATCGTTTCCTTCACTTCGCCCGGATATGCGTAACTTGATAAAATAATAACTACAGCACCTTCCTGTGCCAGCTCCTTTATGGCTTCTTCACATCTGCCGGTACCTTCTGCCACATTTTCCTTTACCAACAATTGCGCTTCCAACTGCTCGCAAGCATATTTTACACCTTGATAATGGGCACCATTCCAGCCCTCATCCTCAATGTTGCCCGTAAGAATTAAACCGATTTTAGGTACATCCTTCTTTTGATATCCTGCCATTATTATAAAAGCAAAAATCATTACCAAAATCACTGCTGCCAGAATGAGCAGGATTTTGGGGTTCATTTTATTATTCTTAATCATTTATTACTCCTTCAACATACCAGTCAAATGCATTTAACATAGTATTATCCGTCATACTTTCTCCGTCTGCCACACGAAGCTTTCCGGTATTATCCTTGATGGGACCATAGAAAACATCAAATGTACCACTATTCAACCGCTCCATTTCCTGCTGCACAACATCTGCAACCCCATCCTTTACATTATCGGTAAGCGGTGCCAAAGAAACCATACCGCTTTCCACACCTTCCCAATAATGATTTCCTTCAATCTTGCCCTGCAGACATTTTAAAATATTGGGCGTATAAAAATTCTCCCAATCCCATACAGCCGCTGTCAAATATGTATTAGGATAGTCTACACTGTTATCTACATTGTAACCGATAGACATGACGCCTTTTTCCTCTGCAATCGCCAATGGACGAACGGAATCCGTATGCATGGCAAGTACATCAATATTATGGTTATCTAACAAATCGTACGTGGCTTCCTCTGTCGCCCCATCATCATTCCACGAATTAGTCCATTTAACATAGACCTTCGCATCACTATTTACACTTCTAACACCTAAGGTAAAAGCATTGATACCTCGATTTACCTCTGAAATAGGAAATGCTGCCACATAGCCGATTTCGTTTGTCTGAGTCTGCAAACCTGCAACAATTCCTGACAAATATCTTACCTGATAAATTCTTCCAAAATATGTAGTTAAATTCTTTGCTTCTCCCACACCTGTGGCATGAAAGAAATAAACCTCCGGATGTTCTAACGCAGCCTGCGTAATATATTCCCCAAATTCAAAAGAATTGGCAATAATAATCTCACATCCATCCTCGATAAATTGCTCCACAATCTGTGGTATGGTTTCTACTGTTACATTCTCCTCATAGAACACTGACAAATTCAGTTCCTTGGCCGTTTTCTCCAAGCCTTCATAATGAGACTGGCTCCAGCTGTGATCATCCACACTTCCGTTTAAAACCACACCCACCTTCGTCGTTTCTATGGTCACCTTGGTTTCTGCCTCATAAATATTGATAAAGAAAATTCCCATGATAATAGCAACCACAATAACCGTAGCTATTATATATAGCTTCCTCATAGCTCTTCACTCCCACATTTCAACAAAACACCTATTTTACCACTTTAATTTATTATATCAGTACTGTGATAAAATATCAATAAAAATACCCCTCCTAATTTCAAAGGAAGGGTATAAAATCTACTTATCTGCCACCAAAGGGTAAATAATCCAATGCTTCCACAGCACCATGTACTCTTAATTGTCCATCCGAATACGCTGCCCTGGACTTAAGCTGTCCCTCTAGCATCCTCACGATTACATCTGCACTAGTTATAATAATCAAATCTCTGTCATAATACTCATAAGGTTCTACATTCACTTTTCCGTCCGAGAGTTCTACATAGAAGGCACCTTCTGCTTCACCCTCTACGTTGAATTGAAATGCCACATGTCCCAGACCTTTACTTACCCGTGTCTTTCTGGTAGCCAATCTCACACGTTCCACCAATTCTTCATATGTCATTACAATCCCCTCTTTCCTCATCTAATATTGCGTGTTTCTTTTGTTTGTAAATCCATTATATCAGATAATTTCGGTTTTTGCACTATATTTTCTGTTTTTTCTGTTTTATATTTGTTACAATCCATACTTTTCTTTTAAATCTTGCGGAACTCTTCTGTCCTTGAAATAAAATTCCTTATCATGCTCATTTACTTCACGATATACCTTACAGGGATTACCGAACGCGATCACATTGGATGGAATATCCTTGGTAATCACACTTCCTGCACCAATCACCACATTATCACCGATGCTTACTCCGGGCACAATTATACAGCCGGCTCCAAGCCAACAATTTTTACCGATATGTACCGGCATATTGTACTGATACCCATCTACGCGCATGGTCGGTTCAATTGGATGCCCTGCAGAAGCAATCACCACGTTGGGACCGAACATTGTATAATCTCCCACATACACATGAGTATCGTCCACTACTGTCAAATTATAATTCGCATAAATATTCTTTCCGAAGTGGCAATGTGCACCACCGAAATTGGCATGAAAAGGTGGTTCTATGTAGCATCCTTCCCCGATTTCTGCAAACATCTCCTTTAAAAGTGTTGCTCGCTTTTCATATTCGGAGGGTCTTGTTGCATTATAATCATATAATCGTTCCTGACATTTCATCTGCTCTTTTAAAATCTCTTCATCTCCCGGCAGATAAAGTTCGCCTGTATGTAACTTATCTTTTTCACTCATAATTGCTAAACTCCTTAAGCATATTTTTTACCAATCCGAATCCCAGTCCGTGCCACCAGAATCCCAGGAATCTCCCGAATCCCAATCATAATCGCTGTCCCAATCGTCATCATAGGTATCCTCTTCATACCAAGTCGAATCTTCAAATTGCATACCCATATGACGGTCAGTGGCGTACTCTTCCTCTGTATCCTTATCAATCGCCGGCACCTGTGAAGAATCCACATGACTCCAATCGTCCTGCAAATCATTATAATAATACCAGGAAGAATCCTGATAATAATACATATCGCCATTATAGCGGTAATACCCTTCCTTCGGCGCATTACTAAACAATATGGATAGGACACAGATTACCATCAGAACTGCAAAAAAAGACCACAATACACCTAAAAACACTACGATTCCCAGGCCTTCGTTCTTTGGATTGCCAACCGTACGACTACTTTGTCTATTACCACTCTGCCCCTTCTGGTCCGCAATCTCCACCCGCAGTCTTTGATACAACTCATTTACTGCATACGCCTCATCCGTACCCTGATATCGTATCGCCCTCTGACCATTGCTCTTATTCTTATATACTACAAAATCGCCTGCACTGGTTTGATAAATACCAAAAGCTTTCGGTTCTTTCACATCCTTGCCAATAAAAAACCTAGTTACTTCCTCCGGCGGCAAATTCCGACTCACGTACCATGCCTTTAATTCCTCAATAGACCGCGGCTGTCCCCCGGCAAAACGATTCACACCATTTAGTGCAGCTCCGCAATTGGGGCAAGACGTGTTTTTCTCATCCACCATACTACCGCAATAATCACACTTTACCTGCATCGTAAATCCCTCATAATATATTTAACATATATTTTCATTTAACCATGTCAGCAACGTGCCTTAAGTGCCCTCCAAGACACGCTCCGACTATGATTTACATTATAATTGATAAGGCCAAATCGCGCAAGGATATATAAGCTTCCTACAGTCTATCCATAAACATCACTTTCCCCTCATCGCTTTTCTTGCTTTATTTACCTATCATAAATCACCCTTACGCCCCACTCCTTGCACACATGTCCACACTTGCTACATACATGTACCGGCTCCAAATAGTCATATCCCGGCATTTCATCCAGATTCGCCTTACACTTAGGGCAAATATCATGTACCTGTGCCAACTGCGCCCGTCTGTGCACCACCTCCGCATAGGTATCAAAATCCCACTGCACCACATCCCCCAACGGAGTCCGCGCGATTCTGCAATGCTCGTACCCCTTAGGCGTAATCCGAAACACCCCTTTCACACCGGCTTCAGTCTCCAGATACCCCAGCTCTGTCAAATATTCTGTAAAACGTGCACCACTGATATGAATCTTTCTAGCCCAGCAGGTAACCGTGTTCCACTCCTCCTGCCCACACTTATAAGTTCTCTCCTGTACAGGACTTTCCCCAAATTCATTCACGCCCCGGCACGCTTTACACTGCTCATGCAGTTCGATTTCCTCCCCCTGAAAATAATAACCGAAAATACGGTTCAACTCTACAATACCACGCGCCTCTGCGTTGCAAGCAGGACATTTATGGTAAGTTTCTTCGATGATGTTCATAGAATTCTCTCCTTTCTAATTTGATTGCACGTAACGTGCAGTTACCTTTTCGCATAAAAAAACACTTCCTGCAATATAGGAAATGTTTTTTTCGCGTGAGTGAAGCTTGTACTATTTTAATTTTTCAATATCTTCTACAAAATCCTCAAATTCTTCATATGTCTTTTCTATATCATCACTAAAAACTTCGCTCCTAACATCTAAAAAGACCACAGTGGCGTCTGACACAACATCTTCTTTGTCGCCACATCCTACTCCAATAAAAATCATGCAAAAATCATTAAATATATTATAACTCTTTTCATATTTACCTCCTGTCTTTTACGAAACTTCTATTTGTGCATTCTTCACCAACTTCTTGGCCTTGCGCTTCTCCGCAAACATCCACACTGCACTGACAATAACTACTACGCCAAGCACATAAGTCAAATAATGCACGATTCCAATATCAAAACGGCTATTCGGAACCACACCTCTATCACGAAAATCAAACTGTATCAACCAAAATGCTCCCAAGGTCAACAAATCCCAAATTATTACCGCTATAGCTTTTCGACTTAGTGTCGCAATCAAAGTGAATATTTCAAACAACAAAAATAAACCTATCATTACGATACACAAAACACTTACTTCTTTCTGGATTCCTTCCCCTGCAGTGTATATATAAACTCTCAAATATTCCACCAACGATATATGTATCGCATCTTCATTGATCATTTCAATTTCTTCCAGATAATAGTACTCGTTGTACTCCCTCAAATGTTCCTTATACTCCTTCTTAGCAGAAGCAAAAGGTAGCAATACCATGAACAGCATCAACAACGCTCCAAGTGCAGTAATTAACACTGGATTCATCCATTTTTTCTTCATTTCTTTATCCTCCTATATCATCACTTTGTCGAAAGCGTCCTTTATTTACCCGTTCATCATCAAAGCGAAGCTATCAGTTCATTCGCTTTACCTATCAGAACTTCAATATGTTCACCTTTTTCCTTAAGCTCTCCTATCTTCATCTCCAACTGCACCCGTAATATTTCTTTCGGTGCATCAATAATTTCCTTAATTTCTTTCACAGAAAAACCAAACTCCTGAAACAACTTAATCTGCCGTATACGTTCTAACGATTTATCATCATACAGCAAATGTCCTCGTTCATTTCTGGAAGATGCTGAAACCAGACCTGCTTGCTCATAACCCTGAATTGCACGCCTGGAAACTTCTGTCTCTTCACAGATTTCTCGCAATGTTATACCGTCCACATTCATTCCTACCTCCTACCTTTTTAGCCTAAAATTGCACGTAACGTGCAGTCAACCATTTTTTGGCAATAAAAAAACACTTCCGACATAACAGGAAATGTTTTTTTCGCGAATAACATTGCATCATAAAATGCAAACACTCTAACAATTTACAAATTAAACTAGAAAATAAATACTCTTTTCATAATACGCTATTCATCACTTCTGTAATCGTTTTTCAATCCATGCAATAAAATAATAAATCTGAATCCCACAAAAATAACAAATCAAATCATATCCATCCGTTACTGCTCTAGGATTTATGATTGGAGCAAAGTACTCCCAAATCACCCCTGCTGACATTCCTAAAATCAGCAACCCTATGTATGTTTTTATCTCATGTTTTGCCCAAATAAGCATTATTTGAGCATATGACAAAAAAAACATAGGACATATCAAATCATTTAAATAACATTTACAAAAGTAACCTACTATTCCGTCAAAATGTTTTTTTAAAATCATCTGATTCAAGCAATATATCAAAATGGCTACCATCAGACACACGATATTTGTCTTTCGTTTCCATATCAAATTCCACACTTTTACTGTACATTTTTTCATCTCATCAAATAAAACAAATGACTAAGACCATAACAACAATTGCAGCTATTGCTATACCTACAATTGCTCCTGTATTATTCTTCCCTCTATTCGCCATTTTCTTTTCCCTCCATACTTTCTTCATTTATCTCTTGTGGCATATCAACCCATACAACATTATATTTCTGTCCTAGATTTACTCCTACATTGATAATATACTGTTCAATTAACGTTTTTGCATTTTCATAAGCTCTTTGTATCATTGATTTATCAGCTCTAGCAGTTGCATCCATATTCTCCTGTGCTAGGGACAGTGCCATTGTTTTTTCTTCTGTAGTTATTGACGTAAATACACCTTTTTCAAACACAGGCTCTTGAATTGATGATGTTTCTTGATTCACTCTAAAAATCTCAACTTCTGGAACATATACTCGCACTGTTCCATCTTTATCTGGTTGACTTATTTTAACTTTAGATACATCAATGCCAATCTCAACTGTTCCTGTATATTCAATCCAGAATTTTTTATATCCTACTTTAAATAATCCATACTGAAATAAACCATCCGGTTGTTTTTCATATTCCGCAACATTATGATAAAAGCACCTAAGTGTTGCTAATTCTCCAATTTTTGACACCTCAGAAAAGTCTGGTTTTTCCAACATATCATCTTCAACTATACTCGGTTTGTTCATAACAACAAATGCGAATATCACAATAATGACTGTAACTAAAACATTTAGAAGAAATACCTTGGTATTTTTACTGAGTCTTAATTTAGAGTTCTGTTTTTCCAACTCATTTATCGAACTAATTTCACTCATTTACTTGTTCCCCCTATTCCTTCCACTGAATTGCATATCCTTCCGGCTCTATTATTGGCTTTAGAAGTGCTTCTATGATAGCCTTCAAATTTTCTGTTGCTGTTCTTTTTAGTTCCAATGCTGAATCTGCTTCTTTCAAAACATCCGCTTCACACGTCCTCAAAACCTCCTGCAAATCATACGTCTTATCAGATGGAATGTACGACAGCGAATCTGGTGCGATAGAAGGCGGGGTAAAAATCTCTACTTCTGGCAGAACCACTTCGATAATATTTTCCTCTAGCATTATGTTAAATTCTATATTCTTGATATCTATTCCTGCTCTGACTTTTGCGTCATATCGAATAGAATATTTAACTTCTTCTTTTCTATCATCATAAACCTCTGCAATACCATTATATATAAACTCTGATGTTGCTAACTCTGATACATCAATTGCTTCCATCAAATTAGATTTAGTAATTATCTCTACTTCTCCCTCTTCAAGTACATCCGATTTATCTACCATATTCACGCAAATGATAATCACAAGCACTATTAATGGAAGGAAAAAGCCTGATGTAAAGAAAATTTTTACAAATTTTTGCACTCTCTTCTTCATTTGTTATTCTCCTTAAATCAATAAGCACATATTAATCAAACTTAACTACTACATAAGCATATATCACCTACATAATTACCATTTCCAAAGTCAATCGTTTCTCCACCAGTATATCCATATGCTGAAACCTTCTCTGAAACAGCATAAATTTCCTTGACTTTGTTAACTTCTTACAATCAATTATTCACTCCTTAAAAACTCCATTTTCACTCTCAATATAGGATTCAAGATACCTACCTTTCTTTTCCACCCTAAAACTCCACCGTATAAATTATCTTCATCGTACTCTCTCTCTCAGACCTATCTTCCATACCATAGTCCTGTCCAATTCCCATGCCAGACACTGCCACATCAATAGAACACGCTGCTTTTCTACTCATTGTTGCTGACGAAGCTCCATTTAACTCCAATCTTTTAGTACTGATCTCATTTCCACCATTCATGCGATATTCAATTAAATTACGAATATTATTATCATGAGAAAACCATTTTAATGTTGGAAGCGTAGCCACCTCATTTCCTTTAAACTTTGTCTCACTCTTACTTGTACATCGTATTGAACTATCACTTGAAGCTTCGGATTCGTAATTCTCCTTTATCTTCACTAAGTCCTTACTCTCTTTCATTTCACTACTGCGTTTCTTTTTATCACGCTTTACTTCTTTTTCCTCAATTTCGATAACGCAACGCTTAGCCCCCAAAGCATACGCAATATGTTCTAATTCTGCCAACTTCTCTTCATGCGACTGTTGAAACACACAGTCCAATTTAACAAATTTCTTTCTATCAAAAGAATCTATGTAATAAACTTCATCACATAACACTGTCGGTACAAAGTTCAAACCACTCAGTTCTATAAATTCATCATATAGGAATAAAACCTCTGTTCCACGTCTATTTTCTCTCCAGCCTATTGCCCCTCTACACACATCAATATCACGCCTCACAGCATCATCAACAATACAGATAATATTTGGTACAAAAAATCTATCACTAAAATATTCTTCCGGAAACAGCGGATTATACTTTTTCATTCTTTTATTATAATTATCTTCTTTTGATTTATCAGAAAAGGTTCTCGCTCCATTTGCTATTCCATTCGCAATTGCCTTTCCTCCAATACTCACAAGCTCTACACCTTTTTTTCCAGTTTTTGTTGCTTTATCAACAACTCCTGCAACTACCTCTCCTGCCCTTTTCTTCCCTACAGGAATAACCTCTGGTTCCTCATCTACAAGTAATACATTCATCTCTTCTTTTGATATGTTATTCATTAAAAGAATCCTCCCTTACAATCAAATAACTAATTAACTAGTATTATAGTATCTTGATTGTTTTATTTCAACTATTTAAGACAAATTACTTTATATATCATACAATTCCATGCTAAAACTGCACGTAGCGTGCAGTCAACAATCTATCCAACACCTACACAAAATCATCATTTGTATTTCAACATTAAAAGTAATATCGAATCAGTAGTCTTTTTTTTGTTATACTATTAGCAGGGACATTCCCCAACCTGTAAGCAATTCGCCTTTCGCCAGAACAAGTACATTCTGAGGCTTCCATGTCTTGGTGAGAATGCAGATAGAAAATATCAGCAAAAGATGTTAGAAACAACAATCGGCATTGTAGTAACAAGCATCAGCATCGTACAAACCGCACAGAAACATAGACATCACAAAAACAACCGCTCAGCTCCAAGGTTTTGCTGGTAACTTAATCTCCTCCCTTTACCCGATATTCAATCAAATTTAGGATATTATTATCATGTACAAACTAAACTTCTTACACATAAAAATCGCCTGCTAGCACGTATTTTCACGCACTGGCAGACGAGTAAACTATAGTTTTTCCATTATCTTATTAAACTCTTCTTCCGAAACACCGAAACGCTGCACGGCCAAATTCAGAGGCAATAAATCATTCTCCTTTGTCAGTCTGCTCGTTACGATGAGCTGTATAGGGATAACATTCCCTTTTATGTAATAAATCTTCTTGTCAAACTCCTCCAGCCCAAAGTCCCATTTTCTTAATGATTAATACATCGTCAACAGTTTATCAAATTCCTCTACGGACATATTTAATTCTCCCGCCGCATCCTCCTTTGACAGAAGCCCTTTATTTACCAGCGATATTACCTGTTGCAGTGCACCTTGCAATATGCCCTGTTGCACCCCCAACTTTTTCGCATCCTCCACACCCTTATCATACTCATCTCTAAATAAATCAATAATCGCCTCGCACACGTCGCTTTCCTCCTTAAACAATTCTTCATTCGCCTTAATGATGACATTCATCACGGACCGGTACAATACATTTTCCCGATGTCCCTGATATTCTTTTGCCAGTTCTTTTACTGTTTCCGCCTCCTGCAGGTCATCCGTCAGGTTCTTCAGCCAAAAATTATTCTCCTTTAACAGCCTGCTCGTTACGATAAGCTGTATAGGGAAGACATCTCCCGTTATGTAATAAATCCCTCTGTCAAACTCCTCCAGTATGAATCCACGCACCTCTGTCAGGTGCTGCACTAGCTTCCGGGGATACCCTTTGCACACAAAGGTCAGGGTAATTTCATTTACCTTGACACTGTCCACTTCACTCACATCTGCCTTGTAAAAGCAGGCGTAGCCGTACACTTTATAAAAGTCATCGATACTCAGATAGTCCTTGGGACTTTTGTACTCCACAATATTATGCTTACGGAAGATACGTCCGATATTCTTCTCCAAGGGTTCCTTGGAATTCTTTTTGATGATTAATACATCAATTTGCATAGGCTTCGCCCCCAGTTGGTGTTCACTTTCAAAATTCATTTTACTTTCTTCCTTGCTAAATTCAATCCTAATACCAGCAAAGAAAGCCGGATGCCACTGTAGCACCGGTTCGTCTGTTTTTACATATTCCATGTAACCTCCTTCTTCAATTTTGCAGGCATCCTTGAAAACCTGCTCTCATTTGACTGTGAAATAAAAGCATAGATTTTCCAGAATACAAGAAGTTTAGAGTTTCGAAATTACAAGAAAATATGCTTTGAATATACATTAGCATAAGTATATTAAAATGTCAAATCTATTTTTATAAATCAAATATCGCCTTCCCCATCATGCTACAATATCCCTATCAACACACAATAATCCACCCTCTCCCGTTAGGAAGAGGGTGGACCTCATCATAAATCGTCTAATCATTCAATTCCCCACACACCATCACATTTTGCAATGGTATCAATGGAACCGTCCTCATTATATTGGAACTCCGCTACGCACACACTTCGATGGAACAGACTTCCTCCCGGCAGTTCTCCGGTATGATAGAACAAATAAGAATGTCCCTTAAAGTCTGCAATGCCCGGATGATTGGTGAACACGCCACCTTCTTCGGTCATGAGTACTCCACCATACACCCAGGGACCGGTAGGCGATGTAGAAGTAGAATATGCCAAATGCTCGTTCTTTTGGTCCACTGCAAATGCTGCATAAACCATATAATACAGACCATTTCTTTTATAAAACCACGGACCCTCTCCATAGGAGGTACCGGACATGTGACTGCCCTTTGCAAAGGATTCCTCTGTCATAGGGATTTTCACCACACCTACGGACTTATCGTAAGAAATCATATCCTCATTCAAAAGCACATAGCGTAGCTCCGGATTACCAAAATACAAATATGCCTGTCCGTCATCATCAATAAATACCGTAGGATCGATATCATTCCAATCTCCCTCATCCACCAGCGGATAACCTAAATCTTTAAATGGACCGATCGGACTGTCTGACACACCCACAGCAATGGCCATACCACCGTCTTTCTTATGTACGGGGCAATATAGATAAAACTTGCCATTACGTTCCACCGCCTGGGGCGCCCAGGCTCTGTCATCTGCCCAACTGATATCCTCCAGCGAAAAGACCTCCCCATGGTCCGTCCAGTTCACCATATCCTTGGTGGAATAACAGTACCAGTTAAACATAGTATAAAAATCATTGACCAATTCATCCTCATCATGCGTGGTATAAAGGTACAAAGTATCTCCTACCACCATGGGTGCCGGATCTGCCGTATAAATTGATGTAATAATTGGATTTTTGCAAAAGCCCCTTTTTTCTTCCATTGTATACCTCCATAAAAAACTTTATTGATATCTTGATTATACTCTCTCTTTACCGGTTTCTCAATTTAATTTCGTGTTACCTTACCATTCTCTTCGTACACACTGGTTGTATTTCATAATCTTCCTCATATTCCCTCTCGCATATTTCCTGTACTATCCGTCTAACCGTCATGATATCCAGTGGATTTCCCAATGTCTCGTTCCATGTAAACCATTTTCCCCGTATGCACATTCAAAATCGTAAAATCCGGATAAATCGTTTTGGTACGTCCCTCCACAATTACCTCCAGTGGCCGCTCGTATATATACAAAATATCCTCCCGATGCTGATACAAAATATTCGCAATAATCACTTCCGATTTAGACCTGACCAACTCACCCTGCTCTGTTTCAAATCTCAGATTTTCCGCATGAAAACTGTTCTTCTCATATCTCTCCTCCATCCATTTTTGAAGAATGGCCTCCTTGGAATAGGAAAAGGGTATCACTAGCTGCTTTCGCTCCTCACTTAATTTATCATAGATTTTGTCTATTTCTTCCGAATGATATCGCCGCAAAAAATTCCTTAACTCTTGCAACTGCTTCTCCATAATCGGCTTTACACCCGCGTAATAATACTTTTGCACCAAGCATTTACATACCATATCTCTTCATAGAATACAGTATGACAAGAATATAGAATGATTTCCTCAGCCACAAAAGCCAAAACAAATCAAAAGCGTTTAAAATATCTCCCCCACAAAATGTGAGGGAGATAACTTGAATTCCCCTCTCTCTTCACATGCTCTTCTCAAGCATCTCTCTCGCCCAGAAATATTGTCCTTTATCATCGAATTCTCTATAAAAAACTTCAATCATCATCGTTAAATATAAAATAATATCATACCATCGCAATCTTTTTAATTCATCTTCCGAAAACGAACTCTGACCAAAGCCTTCTAAAAAATGTTTACCCCTATTATGCATTCTGAAACGATCATCCATAAATGGTTCCCCCCATAATGCTCGTTCCCAATCAATTATCCCGGACACATGTCCATCTTTTACAAATACATTTCCTTCCCACATATCCCAGTGAACCAAAGATGCCTTATGAATTGTTTCAAAAGCAGACTTATCATTTTCCAATTGATTCATAAAGTTCTGTTCATCATATAAAATATCTATGCCTCTTTTTTGTGCATCTGATAGTAAATTTTCCAGCATTTGTTTTACAAACTTAAACAGAGAATCATATCTCTTATCTTCTCCCAGAAAACCAAATTCAGAATTTTGAATATTGGAAAGCTCCCGTGATATCTTGCCAATCTCAGTATCTATTATGGCAATTACTTCTTCTGACATCCCTTCTCTTACCAAAAAGAAATTATCACCCTCCAACTTTTCCATAAAGAAATAGTTTCCATCGCATATAGTGTTACTGCTATCATAATACCGGATATCCGCAACCTTAAACGAACATTTTTCGGCAACCAGCTTCATAGCATTTATTTCTGCCCGCATCAAATTGACTTCATTTGAAGTATTCCCTCTTCTATCTTTCGCTGCAATTTTCAGTATGCTTTCACTACCATCTTCAAATGTAATCTCATATGTTACATTACACATTCCCTCTGTCAATTCTTTTATTTCTGCTATCTGCTTATCCGGGAATGCCATCTTTGCCATGCCGGTAATCGTTTCCTCGGATTGTCTGTTTTTGGTAATAGCCATTTTGCAACCTCCTATACAAATTGGTTTTCTCGTATCAATTATCCTATAGTCATTCGAAATATACAACTGTCAGCTCCATAAACTCAAATCAATACTAAATAATTTTTTATTCACAAGCCATTCAACTCCGGATTCTGATTGATCCATATCTGGATTTTTATTTGTCATTACTACAGAGATTGCTCCTGTATGACAATTCATTTTCATCATACACTGTCCGTTTTCTCCCCAACCTTGTGTCATCAGTACATCTTCTCCTGCGATAAAAACTCCAAGGCCTGTCCAGTGAAATATATCCACTGGTGTTGCCATCTCTCTTGCTGATTTTTCTTGCAGAAAATCACTTCTGCCATTGAATGCAGCTACAAACTCTTTTGCAATTTTAAGAAGTTCTTTCGGTGTGCTCCACAACCCGGAACCTGCAAGGTCAGGACAAAAAGGAAATCTTCCCACAATAGGCGCCCCCTCTCCATCATAGCCGGTTGCCATCGTTTTATTGTTTTCAAAATATGTTAAATTTCCAAGTGATGCAAAAAAGGTGTTTTCCAAATGTAACTTATCAAATATTATTTCCTTAACCGCACCTTCAAAGGTTTTGTTCGTTGTTTCTTGTACTAATAACTGCAAAACACAGTAACCCGCATCGGAATATTCAAAAGTTGTTCCCTGCGTTTTCTCTGCACGTGCAGCACGATTATTATAAGTTGTTTTCCCGTCCAATATATCTAGTAGACTAATCTCCGAGTCCTTCCGACGAAGTCCATAGAATGATTCTTCCCCATCTACGATTCCTGCAGTATGACACATAAGCGCTCTGATAGTCGCATCACTTTCATTCCCATCCATTGTGAGCAACTTCCATTGTTGCAAATAGGCATTCACAGAAGCATCTATATCAATCACATTTTCCTCGTGTAATTTCATCAAACATATAGCCGTAACAAACTTTGACATAGAACAAGCCGGGAAAATAGTATTATCATCTAATATCATATTCTTTTCTTTATCAGAAACACCATAATATTCTGTTGTCACTTTTCCTGTTGCATCCACATAGGCACAACTTATACCCGGAAATCGATTAACAATTTGTTCTAGCATCTCAAATCCTCCACCAATTCAAATTTAGTTAATTGAATTAATCCCATACAATTGAACTTTGCTCAATTGTCATCCCTCGCTCTAAAGAGCTTGCTCAATTGAAGTTTTCTACGCTCATTATACTACACCTACAAAAATTCCGACACCAAAACCTATGTTTTCTCACACTAACATTTATTTCCTAAGCCTGATTGCTTTTTCCCCACAACTCCATGCCCCACATGCCTTTCTTCCCCACAAACAACGAATGGCTCAGAACCATTACGATTCTGAGCCATTTTTCATGCATTTATTTAGTTTCTACAACTGTTATTCCAACAATCGCCCTACTTATTATTGAGTGCTGCCTGTGCAGCACTCGCACAAGGGGGTAGCTATCTCGGGGGTAAGATACCCCCTTTCTCGGTGAAATCTATGTAAATCATGGCGAGGATGGACTTGACATGTGGTAGGAATTAACCTTTTGGCTAAGAAATCCATCCTTATTAATCTCACCCATCATACGACACTGCACTAATCACCCCATCAAAATACAAAAAATCTCCATCCGGATAGTTCCATATAGCCTTAAACTTGGCAGGATACTTAATTCTGCTTTCTGACAATTCATATTCGCTACAAACTGCAGACCACGGAATATATTCCATCGTTCCGTCCGGATTTGTAACTCCCCTATCATTTGTTGTAAAAGAAATAAATTCATACTGCTCACTAAATGTGAAAATACCACTTGCAGATTGACCGGCATAATGAATGGTTGCTTTCACTTCATAATCACTAATCTCTTCAAAAGAAATATAATTTTGTAGCAAAATAGCCGGAGCAAACATGCTTTCTGCCAGATATGTAACCAAGCATGCCTTATCCATTTCTTCTCCGATTTGATGAAATAAGGTTATCCCCTTGGCTATGACGCCCTTCATTCCTCCTACACCATTTTGATAATAATCATAACCTTCAAAGGGTACACCAAACATACTGCTGTCAATCAGAGCCATCCTGCAAGGTTCTGACACAAAATCATACTGTGTATAATCTATTTTTAATGCCGGGCCCTCTTTTCCCTGCATAAAATCTACATCCCGATACTCCATTTTCAAATAACTCATTTTAGGAGTTCCGATATATCCGCAATAATATATATATCTTTGAATAGCAAGAGGCAACTTTTGAAATTCTTCACTTTTGAATACTTGTCCCTCTTCTTGTAACCTATTGCCGGCTTTCAAGTTTGCAATATCCTTGGCAAAACACCTTTTCAAAGGTGAACAAGGAATCTTAAACCATACAATAATAATTCCTAAAACAATTATAATTCCAATAAAAATGCCCATTCTTCTTTTTTACCTCATATGATATACTTTCCCATATCTTTATTTCAAATTTCCATTTTCCCAATATGCTTCTACCTTTTCTGTAGCCAAATCAATAATTGCTTCATAACTATATTTTCTACTCCAGGAACAAAAAACAGAATTCTTACCTAAAATTAATCTTGTGATAAAACTATTGGGTTTTGATATCCATCCATCTATTGGAGTTATCTTAAATATAATTGTATTGTTTTCACGCTGAACGCTATATTCTCCCTGTATATAACCCATTTGTTCTCTCGGATTAATTGTAAATTGACCCACACAAGTTTCATCTAAACTCAGACTGTCATCAAAACTTATTTGCACATTCTCTTCACCAAAATGTACCAAAACATTCTTTAGAGCCACCCTATCATCAAAGAAATATTCTACATTTCCATCACAATATGTATTATTTTCTTTCAATTCCACTTTTTGCAATTCATACACATTGGTATTGGCAAATTCTAATAATTCACATTCGTTACTATATCTTGCAAATAATCTTGTCTGACCATTCATCGGCATAGGGAAAGTATCTATTCTAATCTTTCTACCATCAATTTTACAAGAAACAACAGATCTCCTTCTTCGTATAAAATCAAAATCGTACATAAAGAATACAGGCATGTACTCAGGGACCTTTGAACCAACTCCTACAGGCGCCAACAAATTCATTGACCTAGACGTTCTCTTACTCATTTCCTCTATATGTACTGATATCTTCCTTTCCTGTATGTCAAAAAACTCAAAGCTTATAATTTGATTATTCCCTTGTTTACCCAACTGAACATTATCAATTCTAGTCTGTATATGTTTATTCAATCCGTTTTCTACCACATTAAAACTTTCGTTCTCCAAAAAATTCAGACTCGTATCGTCATATACATCCACATATTTGTCATTCCGATATGCAAGTATACGGTACCCTACTCCATATGGTTCGCCATCTATAAATTGCAATTCAAAGCCTCTATAAAAGACATCCGGAGACTTTTCAAAGGGAATTAATGCCAGCTTTCTAATAGGGCTATATTTTACTATAATGGGTAAATATCCTTTCATTCTCTCCTCCACTTACTTCAACCCTTTCTGCAAAGCGTCATTAACTGCATTCATGATAATTTCACTGGAAACGGTAGCTCCACTAACAGCATCTACTTCATATGTATTCATAGCCACCATATCCTCCACAATAATATTTGCCGACTGCCCCAATCCATTTTGATGTTCTACAATCTCAATGTCAATTATTTTGCTGCACTCTACGGTCACCTTGACGTCTACAATAACCGGCCCCAGTTCGCTGTGTCCCTCGTAGATTCCATCCTCCACATTAGACATATCCAATGAAACATCCTCAAGCCCCCTGGCTTCTTTTATCATCTTTGCACTCCATATTTTGAATCCTACTACTCCTATAAAAACAATGCATAATAATACTAACATCACCTTCATTATTTTCTTCATATCAATCATTATCCTTCTAATAAGCACTTAATAAGTGGTTCTGCATATTCGACCGAAGTAATATCATAGGAACTTCTTATTGCTTGTGCAAAGCCTTCTTCTGCACTATCCTTATTTTTCTTTTTCTCCAATACTTTAGACATCATTTTCATGATTGCCCTGTTTGAAAAGGACATTTTTTCATAACAAATACCACCTTGCATATAGAAATGAGGCATAGAGTTCAGCTCTTCCTCAGACAAATTGTTCTTCCAAACCTCATCTATCTCCTTAGTGGCTTCATTAGGGGTTCCGCCTGTTGCAAATAAAATAAATCTATTCACAGAACTTTTTGCATACTTCTCTTTTGCCTTTTTGTATCCATTAATCATCCCTGCATACAATCCGCCACCATAAACAACCACATCATAACAGGACATTATTTCAGCTGTAACCTCCTTAAAGTCCATCAAATCAGCATCTACTTCTTTTGCAATATACTCTGCATACCATTTTGTAAACCCTGTCTTACTTTTATATGTAACCAAAATCTTCATCTGTTCTCTCCTTATATTCCTTTCAAATTATCCTCAATCTGAACTATCGTCTGTATGGTTATTTGTAGCTGTTCCTCTGTGACACCTTCGAACATTTTTTTAAGAAGTTCCATACTTTTCTCATCGTTCTTTAGGCAAAACTCAATACAATACGCTGTGAGCAAAATACGCTGCTTCCGTTTATCCTGATCATCTACTGTAATGGTTACAAATCCCTTCTTCTCCAATTTCAGCAATATTTGTTTCACATTCTGGTGAGAACTACCCATGATTTCTGCCAATTCTTTAACCGTGGGAGGTTCTTTGCACAAGGTAATGCAGATAATTGCAAAAAATTGTTTCCAACTGATTTCCTCCATGCTGCTATCTGCCATTGCCTGAAATCTGTTCTCAAAAGCACTTAGTAATCCTAACAGAAAATAGGATGATTCAATGCCTGTAAAATTCACTTTATCACTTCTTATTACTTCCTTTAAATTCATCATGTCCTCCAATAGGTAATATATTACTTTTATACAAAGGTAACATATTACCTTTGTATTGTCAATAATTAATATCTAAAAAACTGTATCATCATACTTTATTTTCCAAACCAAACTTTCTCCCCCAAACCCAATCGCTTTTTTCCAACAACTCCATGCCCCTTTCAGGCAAAAACAACAAATGGCTCAGAACCGTTACGATTCTGAGCCATTTTTCATACATTTATTAAGTTTCTACAAGCCTTATGCCAAGGATGTACTATCTATTATTCAAGTAAGCCTGTGCCGCAGCCAAGCGTGCAATCGGTACACGATAAGGTGAACATGATACGTAGTTCAAACCTACCTTGTGGCAGAATTCTACGGAAGAAGGATCTCCACCGTGCTCGCCACAGATACCGAGCTTGATGTTAGGACGTACTTGACGACCCTTTTCAGCTGCCATCTGTACTAACTGACCTACACCTGTCTGGTCTAATCTTGCGAATGGATCAGACTCGTAAATCTTGGTCTGATAGTAAGAATCCAGGAACTTGCCGGCATCATCACGTGAGAAGCCGAAGGTCATCTGAGTTAAGTCGTTGGTACCGAAGGAGAAGAATTCAGCTTCTTCTGCGATAGCATCAGCGGTAAGTGCGGCACGAGGAATTTCAATCATAGTACCAATCTGGTATACGATATCAGAATTCATCTCAGCCTTAACAGCTTCTGCAGTTTCTACAACGATATCCTTAACATACTTTAATTCTTTCTTTTCGCCTACAAGAGGAATCATGATTTCAGGTACGATGTCGTAACCCTTCTCATTCTTCACTTCGATAGCTGCTTCCATAACGGCTCTGGTCTGCATTCTTGCAATTTCAGGATAAGTAACAGCAAGACGGCATCCTCTATGACCCATCATAGGGTTAAACTCGTGAAGAGCATCACATTTTGCCTTTACTTCAGCCACGGTCAGACCCATATCGTCTGCCAACGCTTTGATATCTTCTTCCAGAGTCGGAACAAACTCGTGAAGTGGCGGATCTAAGTAACGAACAGTCATTGGTCTGCCTTCCAAAGCTTCATACATAGCCTTGAAGTCTGCCTTCTGGAATTCGCCAATTGCTTCCAAAGCTTCTTCTCTTGCTTCTACAGAGTCAGAGAGAATCATCTTACGGAACTTAGGGATTCTGTCCTCACCGAAGAACATATGCTCTGTACGGCAAAGACCGATACCTTCTGCGCCAAGCTTCACAGCGTTCAAAGTATCTGCAGGAGTATCTGCATTGGTACGTACCTTTAAGGTCTTGTACTGGTCAGCCCAAGCCATAATACGTCCGAAGTTGCCACCTACAGAAGCTTCTACAGTCTTAATATCACCCTTGTAAATCTTACCGGTAGTACCATCTAAGGAAATGTAGTCTCCTTCGTGGAATTCATATCCGCCAAGAGAGAATACCTTTGCTTCTTCATCAATCTTGATATCGCCACAACCGGATACACAACAAGTTCCCATACCACGGGCAACTACTGCTGCGTGAGAGGTCATACCACCACGTACGGTCAGGATACCCTGAGCTGCATGCATACCTTCAATATCTTCCGGAGAGGTCTCTAAACGAACTAAGATAACTCTTTCGCCACGGCCGCCCATACCTGCTTCCTTTGCTTCCTCAGCGGTAAAGTATACCTTACCTGCTGCTGCACCCGGAGATGCAGGAAGTGCTGCACCAATTACCTCGCCCGCCTTCAAAGCTGCAGGATCAAAGGTAGGATGTAATAATTGGTCTAAGGACTTAGCTTCGATACGAAGTACTGCTTCTTCCGGAGTAATCTTTCCTTCATCTACTAAGTCACATGCAATCTGAATAGCTGCAGGTGCAGTTCTCTTACCATTTCTGGTCTGTAAGAAGTATAAGTTACCTTCTTCAATGGTAAACTCCATATCCTGCATATCACGATAATGATTTTCCAGCTTGTTTGCAATTTCAATAAACTTATCATAACACTCAGGTAAATCTTCTGCCAGCTTGCTGATCGGCTGAGGTGTACGAACACCTGCAACTACGTCTTCACCCTGCGCATTGATTAAGTACTCACCATAAATACCCTTTTCACCGGTGGAAGGATTACGTGTAAACGCAACACCTGTACCAGAGGTATTACCCTTATTACCAAATACCATACACTGTACGTTTACAGCGGTACCCCAATCGCCGGGGATATCGTTCATACGTCTGTAAACGATAGCACGAGGGTTGTCCCAAGAACGGAATACTGCCTTAACAGCACCCATCAACTGCTCTACAGGATCCTGAGGGAATTCTGCGCCATTCATAGCTTCCTTGTATACAGCCTTGAACTTGTTTGCTAATTCCTTCAAATCATCTGCTGTTAACTCGGTGTCAAACTTCACACCCTTTTCTTCCTTCATTTCATCGATAATCTTTTCAAAAAAGGACTTGGGCACTTCCATAACTACGTCAGAATACATCTGGATGAAACGACGATAGGAATCGTATGCGAATCTGGGATTGCCAGTCTTCTTTGCAAAACCTTCTACTGCTACGTCATTCAAACCTAAGTTCAGAATCGTATCCATCATACCGGGCATGGATGCTCTGGAACCTGAACGAACAGATACCAATAACGGATCTTCCATGTCACCGAATTTCTTGCCCATTAAACTTTCCAAATCTTTAATGTTTGCTAAAATCTGCTCCTTGATTTCCTCAGAAATCTGCTCACCATTAGCGTAATAATCCGTACAAGCTTCTGTAGTTACAGTAAAGCCCTGCGGAATCGGTAAATCCAAATTGGTCATTTCTGCAAGGTTAGCACCTTTACCACCTAACAGATTACGCATATCTGCATTACCCTCTTTAAACTTATACACCCATTTCTTCATACTTTTTTGTCTCCTTCGATTTTATTTTTTTGACAAAATTGTAATCCTTGTCACAACTGACATATCTATCAGTTACGCACTTTTATACCATAATATTATACAAGTTTGTGAACAAACTCTCAAGCGATTTTTCCCCTTGTATACAATAATCTCTACTTTTATCGTTTTTTGACAAATTCACAATGAGTATTTGTGCAAAACGCCCATTTTGTAAGCATTTACAGACTTTTTTGCGCTATCACGCTAAATCTCAAATCCCTATTCAGCACTTATTTATAACCCATTTTGGGGGTGGGTAGCCTCAACCTCATCCCCCCTGCTTTGGCAAAAAACTGTCGAAAATAAATAAGTCAAAATGCTTCTTGGATTCCTCATAGGCTTCTTCACTCTGAATAGTCCAAGTCACTGCGGTAATTCCATACAGACTTCTGCAAAGTCTGCGGGATAGATTTTTATAATCAGACCATTTGTAAGCAATAAAGTCCGGCTTTGCATAAAAATTTAACAACAGATTCTGAAGTACAAAATGCAAAATATTCTTCCTTCCATTACTAAAAAAACGTTCCGAAAGCTGACCTCTTACCACCTCCGGTCGGTGCTTACGATACCATGCTACCATTAAAGGATTAAAGGACTCCATGCAATAAGTACCTTTGTATTTCTGCAAAATAGCGTCTGCCACCGGACATAGGCTCATATCCATATTGTTTCCCTTGAACTCCACAATCAAAGGCACCTTCTCCTCTACTATCTGTAGCACATCCGTAAAGAGTGGAATATACTCCATCGATTCACATAACCGAAACTCCTTCAGCTGTTCATAAGTATAGTCACTTACTTTACCCTCTATACCGCACACGCGGCTTAAGGTATCATCATGAAATACCACTACCTGCCCATCCTTTGTTAATTGAATGTCCAATTCAATACCAAAGCCATTCTCAACCGCTTTTTGAAATGCTGCCGGAGAATTTTCCGGAGCAGATGATTTGTTATCATGCAGCCCTCTGTGTGCATACAACCACCCTTGAAAAGAAGTCATATCCGGCTTATCTGTAATACGTGGCATAATCATAAACAGGTACAAAACTACCAGCACTACAATAATACCCAGCATTGTCAAAACTATTGTCATTTCCTTCCTCTTCCTTCATGCCTTATTATTCTGACTAAATACTCACTATCCTTAATCTTCTACATCGAAATGTTCTAAGATACTTTCCTTTTTCTCTGCTTTTACATCTCCATGTTTTACCTGTGTCATGGTGATAAATGCCAACACTGAAAATACTACCGCATACGGAAACAGTGTGTGATAAGACACATGCTCTAACAACGCACCCGAAAGAATGGGCGTGATAATCTGCGCTGCCATAGAGAAAGTGTAATATGTACCGGTAAACTTACCAATGTCTGCCCCCTTGCTCATGGCCACAATCATAGGATAGGAGTTTACACCGATTGCAGCCCACCCCATACCTATTACAGCAAATGGGATGTTAATAATGGGATGGTATTCTTTAAAAAAGAAGCCCGCCAAAAAGCTGACTGCCATCAACACGATTCCACCCATAATGGTTTTCTTTCGTCCGATTTTGCTGGCAATAATACCAATAGGGATATAACTGATAATTGCAGCCACGGTTGCCACCATCAAACAATCTGCAAAGCCGCCGCCTTCCAACTTCCAAACCACTGTCGTATATCTGGAAAAGGCTGTTGTTACTGCATTGTACGCCGTAAACCAGAAGAATATGGATGCCAGCATAAAAATCATACTACGCTTTACTTCCTTGGATAGTACGGTTTTGGTTGGAATGTCTGCTTGTACAGCCTCCGCTTTCAGCGAAGCACCGGCTCCGGTCTGCAACATGACAGCCTCTTCCTGCTCCAATGCCTTCATCTGCTCTGCCAGCTTTTTCTCACGAATGGTAGCCACCAATACAATAATCGCTACTACCATAAATACCGCCACACCGGTAAACAGTGGAATATAACTTGGTCTTTCCCCATCACCCACCAAGAACTTAATCATAAGCAGGGAATATACACCACCCACAGCACCCAGCAGATTTATCACTGCATTTGCCTTGCTTCGAAGCTTATTCGGTGTCAAATCCGGCATCAGTGCCACCGCCGGCGAACGATAAAGTCCCATAGATACCAGCGCACCAAACAATGCACCAACGAACAACGGAAGATTTTCTACCTTATCTGCAAAAGGTAATATCATCATAAACGTTACAGACAATACCGTTCCAACAATAATAAACGGCGTTCTCTTACCCAAACGTGTATCTACCTTGTCTGAAATACTTCCAAAGATAGGTAAAAGTACCAAAGCAAACACATTGTCTAGCGCCATTACCACACCGGTTACAGTTTCTCCCATACCAAAGGTATTTTTCAGTATTAACGGAATAATGTTGTCATATACCTGCCAAAAGGCACTAATTGACATAAATGCCATACCAATTAAAAATGTTCTTCCATAATTAAGCTTCTGATTCATTATACATTCCTCTCTTGTGTGTATTTAATCTAAGTCTAATGGTTGTGGCCATTGTTTGTCAAATATAATTATTTTTACAAGAATACACTTGCAAAAAATTTCTATATCTGTAAAATAATATAAGGATATGTATGCTTATTAATAATAGAGAAACAAAGAAAGGTATTGAAAAATGATTAGTGCAAACAATGTAACCTATAGAGTTGGTAAAAAAGCTCTGTTTGAGGATGTTAACATCAAGTTTACGGAAGGTAACTGCTACGGCTTAATCGGTGCAAACGGTGCCGGAAAATCCACTTTCTTAAAGATTCTTTCCGGTGCCTTGGAAACTACCAACGGCGATATTGTTATTACTCCCGGCCAAAGACTTTCTGTTTTGGAGCAGGATCACTTTAAGTATGATGATTGTGTGGTAATGGATACCGTTATTATGGGTAATGCCCGCCTCTTTGAAATCATGAAAGAAAAGGATGCCATTTATGCCAAGGAAGACTTTTCTGACGAGGATGGTATCCGTGCCAGTGAATTAGAGGCTGAATTTGCTGAAATGGACGGTTGGGAAGCTGAATCCAATGCTGCTATGTTATTAAACGGTTTGGGTATCGGCACTGAGTTCCACTATTCTGTTATGGGTGAATTGGAAAGTAATGTTAAAGTTAAGGTACTCCTTGCAAAAGCATTGTTTGGTAATCCGGACATTCTGCTTTTGGACGAGCCTACCAACCACTTAGATTTAGACGCTATTGCATGGTTGGAGGAGTTTTTAATCAACTTTGAAAATACAGTTATCGTAGTATCCCATGACCGTTATTTCTTAAATAAGGTTTGTACACATATTGCGGATATTGACTATGCAAAGATTCAGCTGTATGCCGGTAACTATGACTTCTGGTACGAGTCCAGCCAGCTGATGATCAAGCAGATGAAGGAAGCTAACAAGAAGAAGGAAGAGAAGATCAAGGAACTGCAGGAGTTCATTCAGAGATTCTCTGCTAACGCTTCCAAGTCCAAGCAGGCTACTTCCCGTAAGAAGGCTCTGGAGAAGATCGAGCTGGATGAGATCCGTCCTTCCAGCCGTAAGTATCCTTACATCGACTTCCGCCCTGAGCGTGAGATCGGTAACGAGGTTCTGACTGTAGAGGGTCTGTCCAAGACCATTGAGGGTGTAAAGGTTCTGGATAACATTTCCTTTACCGTACAGAGAGACAACAAGATCGCTTTCGTAGGTTCTGATGAGCTGGCTAAGACCACTCTGTTCCAGATCCTGGCTGGCGAGATGGAGCCCGATGAGGGTTATTACAAGTGGGGTGTGACCACCTCCCAGGCATACTTTGCCAAGGATAACACCAAGATCTTTGATTCTGATCTGACCATCACCGATTGGCTGACTCAGTTCTCTCCTGTGAAGGATATGACTTATGTTCGTGGATTTTTGGGCCGCATGCTGTTTGCCGGCGATGACGGTGTAAAGAAGCTGCGTGTTCTGTCCGGTGGTGAGA
>JAZRAX010000033.1:0-54455 GCA_045634745.1 Acetatifactor sp.
CTTCGGAGTGTCGTCTTCACTTGGCGACGTCCTTTCCGGCCTAGTGGCGCTACGACCTCCGTCAGAGCGAGAGCGCGTCCGTATAGGATATATATATAGCCTCATGCCGGGCATTCTAATCTTACTTTATTCCTCTTCCCAAGGTGCATTGGACACTTCAATCTTCTTATCGCGCACCATTAAATCTTTCACAGCCTCATCCGCAGATTTTCCTTCAAACAGTACTAAATTTACCTGTTCAATAATCGGAAGCTGTACATTATATTTCTTTGCAAGCTGCATAGCTGCCTTTGCAGAATATACACCTTCTACTACCATCTTTACCTCGTCCATGGCTTCTTCCATAGTTTTTCCTTGACCGATTAAGATACCGGCACGACGGTTTCTGGAATGCATACTTGCACAGGTTACAATCAGATCACCGATACCAGTTAAACCGGAGAAGGTTTCCACATGTCCCCCCATAGCAACACCCAGACGTCCAATCTCTGCAATACCTCTGGTAATTAAAGCAGCTTTTGTATTATCTCCATAGCCTAAACCATCTGCAATACCTGCCGCCAATGCAACTACATTCTTTAAAGAACCGCCTAATTCAATACCCAGCACATCCGGGCTGATATATACACGGAATACCTCATTCATAAATAATCCGCGAATAAATTCCGCAGTACTCTTCTTCTTAGCCCCAATAACAACGGTGGTAGGAATACCTCTTCCAACCTCTTCCGCGTGGGATGGACCAGATAATACAGCAACCACTGCCTGCGGAATCTCCTGTTCAATAATCTCTGACAAGGTCATTACCGTGTTTTCTTCAATACCCTTTGCCACATTTACTATAATCTGACCTTCTGCCACATATTCACTCATTAACTTGGAAGTACTTCTGGTAAAAGGACTGGGCACTGCCAAAACCAGCAATTCCTTATCCTTAATTGCACTTTCCAAATCCGTAGTAAAAATCATATCATCCGGCAGTTTAACACCGGCAAGCTTATCCTTATGTTCACGTTCATTGTTCAACATGTCGATTTCTGCCTGAAACTTAGACCAGACAGTCACTTCATGTCCATTCTTATGTAACAAAACTGCAAGTGCTGTTCCCCAGCTTCCTGCACCGATTACACTAACCTTTGCCATGTCCTATCCTCCTACTTACGATTCTTCTTCGATAAATAAGTTTTATTCTCTTCTCCATGAACCAAACGTACAATATTAGCTCTATGCTTCCAAAAAGCCATAACTGCCAATAAAATCGCTACCACATACATTTCAATCAAATGTGCCTGACTCATATCGCTAAACAAGCCACATTGCCCGCAAATAATCAACTCAGTTACAAAGCCTACGTACACCAACAAAGAGCCTAAAGATACATAATGTGTCAACAAAAAAGCTCCGAAAAATAACACTACCCCCATGGGAATAAAAACAGGATGGAAGGATAAAATAAGTCCGGCCGTAGCCGCGATACCCTTACCGCCTTTAAACCCCATATAAAAAGGAAAATTATGTCCCAAGATAGCACCTGCCGCCGTATAAATACAAAGCAGATAAATCATATCACCATAAGTCTCTCCAAATAACACACGGACAAGCACAACTGCCAAAATACACTTTAAGCAATCACCTGCAAACACAATCAAGCCCGCTTTGGTTCCTAAAACTCTTAACGCATTGGTAGTACCGGAATTACCGCTACCATGTTCACGGATATCGATTCCCTTTGATTTTCCATAAAAATACGCTGTTTGAAATAATCCAAACACATAACCGATTACAACACACAATATACGAATCATTACTGATCTTTTTCCTTTCGTTCACGAATAATAAAGTGAAGCGGGGTACCCTTGAATCCAAAGGTATCACGAATCTGATTTTCTATATAACGGGTATATGAAAAGTGCATCAACTCCTTGTCATTTACAAAAATAACAAAGGTTGGCGGTTTTACAGATACCTGTGTAATATAGTATAAACGCAGTCTCTTTCCCTTATCTGATGGCGGTTGCTGCATTGCTACTGCCTCTGCCATAATTTCATTCAGGACACCGGTTGCTACACGCATTGCATGATTTTCGCTGACCATATCAATGGTTTCGTACAGCTTCGGAAGTCTCTGACCAGTCTTTGCTGAAATGAACAACATTTCTGCATAAGGCATGTAGGATAAAGTATTGCGCACCTTCTCCGTAAACTTATAAATGGTTTTATCATCCTTTTCAATGGCATCCCATTTATTTACTGCAATAATCACAGCCTTGCCTCTGTCATGGGCAATTCCGGCAATCTTAGCATCCTGCTCAGTAACTCCCTCTGTAGCATCAATTACCATAATCACTACATCCGCACGTTCTACTGCACTGACCGTACGTACAATCATGTAATGCTCCAGTTCTTCCTTAATTTTGTTCTTACGACGGAGACCTGCCGTATCAATAAATACATATTCTCTACCATTATATGTTACTTCCGTATCTACTGCATCACGGGTAGTACCTGCTATATCTGATACAATCAAGCGATTTTCACCAAGCAACTTATTAATAATAGAGGATTTACCCACGTTCGGCTTACCTACGATAGCTACACGGATTCTATCATCCTCTTCTTCCTCCCCATCACTTTCCGGGAAGTAAGAAGTCACTTCCTCTAACATATCACCGATACCCAAGCGGTTTGCTGCAGAAATAGGATGAGGATCTCCTATACCCAGATTGTAAAACTCATACACATCTGCCATATATTTCTCAAAACTATCTACTTTATTAACCACCAATACTACCGGCTTATGACAACGGCGAAGCATGTCCGCCACCTTGGCGTCGGAATCCTGCAATCCCTGCTTTACATCTACTAGGAAAATAATCACGTCTGCTGTTTCCATAGCTATTTCAGCCTGTTCTCGCATCTGGGATAAAATAATATCCTTGCTGTCCGGTTCAATACCGCCGGTATCAATCAAAGTAAAATTCTTATCCAGCCATGAAACATCCGCATAAATACGGTCTCTGGTAATACCCGGGGTATCTTTTACGATTGAAATATTCTCACCTGCCAACACATTAAACAATGTAGACTTACCAACATTAGGTCTTCCTACCACCGCTACGATTGGCTTGGATTTTCTCTTACTCATTTCTTCCTCCGTTTCAAACTACACATCTTTCTTCAATATACAATCAATAAAACCACATCCGCTTGATTTTACAATATTAATAGGAACTTGTAAAGCTTTTTCAAGGTCAGATTTGGTGAAATCATCCAGAAAAACCTCTTCTCCGCTTCGTAAAACATTCTGCGGAAGCAAAAGTCTGCTTCCCAATTCTTTCCCCTTTAATTGGTTACAAATATCCTGGCCGGTAAGTAACCCGGATACCGTAATCTTCTCACCAAAAAAGTCATTGATAATTTTATATACATGAATTTTCAGATTCGGGAAACACTCCTCCATCCGACGTGCCATTTTCTCAATATAGGGGTAAGCAAGTACACCGGTTGCCATGGAAAGCACCTCCGTTACAGAAGCATCCGGCAGCTTACGTTCCCTCTTCAACTCTTTTAAGCGTTCCCCAAACTCCTCCAGCATCAATCTGACCATACCTACACCATTTTCCAGCTGCAAATATCCGTCATAACGCTCCTCCTCGGGAATCTCTCTTTCTGCCAAAATATACCACTCATCACTGGCATGAATAAAATGCGTACCATGCTCAGCAAAAAGCTTTTTCTGCCAGCCTTCAATTAAATCAATAACCTGTTCTGCGTCCTCCTTAGTAAAAGGTTCCAAAGGATACAGACCATCCCTATACTTGGATAAGCCAACCGGTACCACAGATACACTTTCCAAGTTCGGCAAATATTTCGTCAATTCACGGATACTGAAATCCAATTCTTCCCCATCATTCACGCCCTTGCAAAGTACAATCTGACCATTCATAATAATGCCTGCATCATTCAGTATATCCACTTTTTTCAAAGCTTCTCCTGCAAAACGATTATTTAACATTTTACAACGAAGCTCCGGATTCATGGTTTGAAAAGAAACATTAATAGGTGACAAATGGTAGCGTACAATTCTATCAATATCATGATCGGACATATTGGTAAGTGTCACATAATTGCCTTGTAAAAAGGAAAGTCTGGAATCATCATCCTTAAAATATAAGGTTTCCCGCATACCCTTAGGCATCTGATCAATAAAGCAAAAAATACACTTATTGTGACAATGGCGATATTCATCCATCAAACCATTTTCGAATTCTATTCCTAAATCTTCATCGAATTCCTTATCTACTTCCAAAAGCCATTGCTCGCCATCCGGTTTCTGAATCAACACTTCAATATAAGTATCCTGAATCAAAAACTGGTAATCAAAAATATCCTCTATTTCAGTATTATCTATTGACAGAAGAATATCCCCTGCCTCAATCTCCAACTCCTCTGCAATGCTCCCGGGTAGCACGCGATTAATAATGTGTTGCTTGGTTTTCATACCTTCCTCCAAACAGTTATAATAACTTTAGTATATAATATTTGACTTGACGTGTCACTACCAGAATGTTATAAAATAATTATTGTTTCATGAATTTTTTGCAAAATTTTACAAATAATTATTTATATTTACATTTGGAGGTACCTATGCCTAATTTACGTGAATTAGAAAATGCAATGCCTGTTGCACCACTGAAAATTATTCCTCTTGCTTCTATGGAAGAGATGGGAAAACGTATCAATGATTATATGGTAGATTTCAGAAATTATGTGAATAATGACCGTGTAAAAAACGACCCGGCCTTCCATGGTTATATTGAAGAAAGCTATTTAGCAGATGTGGAATGTCCACGTTTTGGTTCCGGTGAAGGTAAAGCAGTTTTCAATGAGTCCATTCGTGGTAAGGATGTATTTATTTTGGTAGATGTTTGTAATCACAGCATTACTTACAAGGTAAACGGTTACGTCAATCACATGTCTCCTGATGACCATTATCAGGATTTAAAGCGTGTTATCTCTGCTTGTCAGGGAAAGGCTCATCGTATTAATGTTATTATGCCCTTCCTTTATGAAGGCAGACAGCATAAACGTTCCGGACGTGAATCATTAGACTGTGCTTATGCATTAACAGAGCTTCGTGATATGGGCGTTAGTAACCTAATTACGTTTGATGCACACGACCCAAGAGTAGCCAATGCAACTCCTCTAAGCGGCTTTGACAACTTCACTACTCCTTATCAGTTTATTCGTGCATTACTTAATGCAGAGGACGATTTAATTGTAGATAAGGATCATTTATTGGTAATCAGTCCGGACGAAGGTGCTTTAGACCGTGCCATTTATTTTGCCACCGTATTAGGTGTAGATACCGGTATGTTCTACAAACGTCGCGATTACTCTACTATCGTAAACGGCAAGAATCCTATTGTTGCACATGAGTTTTTAGGTGACAATATTGAAGGCAAAGATATTATTATCATGGATGATATGATTTCTTCCGGCGGAAGTATGCTAGATACCGCTAAGCAGTTAAAAGAAATGAAAGCCCGTCGCGTATACATCTGCACTACCTTTGGTTTATTTACCGATGGTTTTGAAGCATTTGACGAAGCATATAAAAAAGGATATTTTGATAAAGTTATTACTACAAACTTAAATTATCTGCCACCGGAAATATATACTAAACCATATTTCATTGAAGCAGATATGAGTAAATTCATTACTTCATTAATTGATTTTGTGAATCATGATGTATCGCTTACCAATGTAATTGAAACTACTGAGAAGATTCATCGTTTCCTGAATGAATATAGTGAACGGAAATAAATAAATTATATATCCTCAAAACACCCCCGGTAGTCTATAATTTCCTAATAAGGACCTTCGGAGGACGTCGTCACTTAATGAGTAGACGTGTATGCACGGCTACGAATTTAGTGAGGCTACGTCGTCCGTCAGAGCGAGAGCTTGTCCGTTTAGGATGTTATAGACTACCGGGGGTGTTTCAATCTACATTACATTTAACTATAATTTAATATAGTCCATGACCTCATACATTTATTTCAAAGGAAATTAATTATTTTCTTCTACTTCTTCAGCATCATAAATGCGCCGAGGTTTCCTCGTTTTCCGCCAGTTGCCCTATGGGAAAATAAATACGGTGCATTACAACAGGTACATAAGTCAGTTATGGATATGTTGGCTAGCGGTATTCCTGCACTTCTAAGAACTGCCATGTTTGCCAGCCACAAATCCAACTGATATTTTCCGGATGCTTTACCTGCCACTAAAATTTCTTTTGACGGATAGATGCCCGAATCATAAGCCTCGCAACAATACATATCTATACATTGTTCACTCCAAAACCCTTCTTTAAACTGTATAGCCACTTCCTCGCTTACTTCATAACATTCCTGACAAATGGAAGGACCGATTCCTGCCAAAATATCTTCCGGTTTACAACCGAATTCCTCCTGCATACGTTTTACCATACAGGCACCCATACCGTTCACAGTTCCTCGCCAGCCGGAATGTGCCAAACCAATAACATTCTTGGTTTTATCCACAAAAAATAAAGGCACACAATCCGCAAAAAAACAGGACAAAATCAATCCCTTTTCTTTGGTAATCAGACCATCCACATCTGAATAATCTCGTAACTGAACCACACCTTTTCCTGCATCTCCCTCAGTAACCACACGGATATTGGTTGTATGGGTCTGGTCGGTCGCTACGAATTGCCCTACCCGAGAATCAAACACCTGCCCTATACGCTTATAATTCTCCAAAACACAATCCTTATCATCTCCACGCACAAAGCTGAAATTTAATGTGGAAAAATCTCCCTGGCTAACTCCGCCTATACGTGTAGAAAACACATGTTGTATATTATCAATCTGCTCCAACACCGGAAATGATAAATATTCCAAAACCTCTCCATTTTCCAATGTGAAATTTCTTTGTACCAACGTATTTCTTCCCTTTGCTCTTATGACAGGGTACATATTATTGTCCTTTCTACTTAACCAATATGTGCAAAAGCATTCTGATACCATCTGATTTCTTCACCCTCTATGGCTATCACATCATATCGTATAGGCATACTCCACGAAATCCTATGCATACACCGATAATAAGCTGCCACATCACATATTTGCTTTTGCTTTCCAAAACCTACCGCCGCCTCCGGAACACCCTTGTTTCGATTGCTGCGATATTTTACTTCAAAAAACACAAGATAACCATTATGATAACCAATCAAATCAATTTCACCATGACGGTTACGAAAGTTTTTTTTCACAATCCGAACGCCCTTCTCCGACAAATAAGTCGCGGCCCGTAATTCCGCGACACTACCTGTTTTTCGTTTGTTCAAATCTTTCTCCTTACATCTTCATTTTACTCTTTATTTTATCCATAGAATCCACAAAAATAAGAATCTCAGCTACTACCTCATAAAGCTCCGGCGGTATCATCTCTCCTATTTCCAATCGCGATAAGGTATCCGCCAATTTATCATCTTTATGAATAGGCACATCAAATTCCTGTGCTTTTTCAATAATTTTTTCTGCCAAAAGACCTCGTCCCGAAGCCACCACTTTGGGTGCATCTTCACCGGGATCATAACTTAAAGCTATGGCCTGCTTCGGCTTGTTCTTTCTTTCCTTTAAATCCATACTTACCTCTCCCTTAGAAATCGTTTATGCGCCTTAATATACTGGAGAATTCGAAGAATCCTCCCCTGGAAATCGCACGCCCTATATCCCCTGGAGAATTCGAAGCATTCTCCCAAAGAACCCGTTCAGGGTTTCTTTTAGGCACGTACATCAAAAGAATAATTCACCAAAGTAGGTATATTAGAATTCTCCTTTAACAACTCCTGTAGCGTTACATTTTCTTCATTAGCTTCCCCGGTATCTCGCACTGTCATGGAACAATTCATATGATAACCACGCTTTTCCAAACGTGCATTTAAAATATCAATATGTTCTTCAATAAAATCCAGCATCTCATCATCCTTAAGATAAAATCTGGTGCTGACATTTGCATCCTTCATCTGCACATAAACATCCACCGGTCCCAAATGCTCCATATCTAAGTGAAGCAATGCACTTACCTCGCCATCCTTGGATGCTAAATGCTTTTTATTGGAATACACATAAAGCTCCCCATGGGCATTGCTTTCTGACAGTTTAAAAGGCAGTTGAATGTACGCATACATTTGATTCATTTGATTCAGGAAATTCACATTTTGGGACATATTTTGAACAGTTTTCGCTGCTGCACTCTGTTCCTGTCCGGCATTTATCAGCGCCTCTGATATATTCCCCAACTGCTTCGAAAGCTTACCAAAAAAATCCTGTACTCTTTCTTTGTCCGCCGCTGCTTCCGGTTCCAGCATCATCTGTTTCTGCAAAAAATCCGTAATACTATTTTTAAACACATCACTCTCTACCAGCTTACCTAATGCTTCTTTGTTACCGGCAACATTTTCCAACTGCTTCATAAGCTTGTTTAAAATATCTGTTTCAGACAGGTTATTTACTGTTTGACCGGTCGAGTCATTTGTTTTCCCCATGGACTCTTGAAGACTTTTCAGCAATTCTTCGGTCTGTGCAACCAAATCACCGTTTAGCGACTGCGGTACGCTTTCTGCTACCGTTCCATTTTCCGTAAAAACTATGGACTGCACACCACCATCCCGCATGGCGTCTTGACCTATCGGAAGTTGCAACATATCCTGCAACATGCCGGGAATGTCCTTACCCTGACCATTTTGTGCCATATCACTCACCAATTGCATTAACTCCCGGGACATTTGCTCCACTCCGCCGGATAATTGATGGGTCATTTCCTTGTACGCATGCAACTGTGTTAAATTTTCTTTATTGACGGGCAAATTCAATTTATGCAAATCCACAATGTCCATTAACTCTGCATTTTGATTGGTCAAAACTTCTTGATAAATGCCCTGTAAGGACTCCTTGCTTATGGACATACCCTCCTGCATTAATGTGGTTGTCATATTTACTGTGGTTTCATTTAAAGGCAAATTGGCAGACTCCAAAGCTTTTGCAGCGGTTTCTCCCATAGCCATATTTTCCATTAATGGGCTTAAAAATAATGAAGAACCATTGTTTTTCACCTGAAATAGCAGATTCTTTCCGATTGCCAACGCAATATTCTGGTCCATTCTGGCCTGTAAGGATACATTCTCGCCGTTCATATGCACCAAAAGCTTTACTGCATCTCCACTATGTTCCAATACCTCGCCCTGTAAAATCTGTCCGGGAATCAAAGCTTTAATCTGCGCAGATATATTAGCATTTTGTGTTTGCGAAACACTACCGGTAGATGTTACGGTTGTGTTATTATGCTGAATCACACTATTTATCATATCATTCAAACGCATACTTCTCCTCCCTTCTATCTTCTTAGACAGTACACTGAACTATAATTTAAATTATTTTTCATCCACAAAATTCTTTATAAAGCTTCTTCGATGAATTGGTGTAGGTCCTAACTTCTTCAAAGCATCAATATGCGACGCACTGCCATAACCCTTATTTCCTGCAAAATCATAGCCGGGGAATACCTTATCATATTCTACCATTAATCGGTCTCTGGTAACCTTAGCAATAATACTTGCCGCACCAATGGATATACTTTTGGCATCTCCCTTTATAATAGGCACCTGTTTCACATCCACACCCGGTATAGTCACCGCATCATTTAACAAAACATTCGGCTTCACTCCAAGATTTTCAATGGCCTGACGCATAGCTTCATAGGTTGCTTGTAAAATATTAATTTCATCAATCCTCTGAGGGGATGCATAACCGATACCACAAGCAATGGCTTTACTCATAATCACATCATAAAGCTCTTCTCTCTTTTTTTCGGATAATTTCTTGGAATCATTAATATATAAAATATCACAATCCTTAGGTAATATAACTGCACCGGCTACTACCGGACCTGCAAGAGGACCTCTGCCCACCTCGTCAATGCCGCAAATCAGCCCAAATTCGCCGTATTCACGCTCATAACATTGTAATTCATATATACGGGCCTTTTCTGCTTCTAAAGCCTTTAAACGCTTCTCTGCCGCCTCTACCAGCTTTATTACTCCCCCTCTGGAATCTTCTGCAAATCTTTCTATAAATTCAGGCAGCTCATTTTCACAAGCTGCCTGATATATTTCTTTAATCTCACCAATACTCATTGCCATATTATGTAATCCTCCTATTGATGGGTAATCATTCCAAAATCACTAATGGGCCAGATACGCAGCCACGCACGTCCGATAATCTGTTCCTTCTTGATGTTTCCAACCTCCGGAATACGACTATCAGAACTATGATTACGGTTATCACCCAATACAAAATACTCATCCGGTCCTAACGTAATGGGTTCTGCCGCCAAACCAATCTTATCCTTACTGATAATTTCACGACCGTAAGTTTCGTAAAGAACCTCTCCGTTAATATAGATTACACCGGCTTCATCAATCTGTACCGTTTCTCCCGGCAAACCTATGATTCGTTTAATATAATAAGTGTTCTCCTGGTACTGAAAAGGAAATACAATAATATCAAAACGCTCCGGTTCGTTAAAACGATAAGTAATTTTATCTACTATTAAATTATCGCCATCTGTAAGCGTAGGCTCCATACTGCTACCGCTTACTTCTGTACGCTGACCTACGTACACAATTACCAAATAGGTCAAAACCAAGACGATTAATAAATAAACACCTGTATTGAAAATTTCTTTTAATACCTTTTTCATGTTACTATCCTTCCGTAAATCTATGGTCTCTCAAGAGTAATTCTTCCAAGCTTCCCACTTCTGAAATCATCTACTAGAATATTGGACGCCTTTAATAGATCCAACTCCTCACCTTTGCTGTAGCATTTTCTATTTTCTGCAATCGATTTTAAAATATCCACCGCCGGCTGATTTACCTCTGCCCCAAAGCGTTCTGTCAAAGCGTTAGGATACAGCTTTACAAGCTCCGTAATTAAGTCAAAAGCCAATTCTTCCATTACAATAATTTCATCATTCATAGAACCAATAAATGCCAAATGCTTACCTACTTCCTGGTCCTCGAACTTAGGCCACAAAATACCGGGTGTATCTAAAAGCTCCAAGCCCTTATTTAACTTAATCCACTGTTTTCCTTTGGTTACACCGGGCTTATTCCCTGTTTTCGCACAAGCCTTGCCTGCAAACGCGTTAATAAAAGTAGACTTACCTACATTAGGAATACCCACTACCATCGCACGCACCGGACGATTTACAATACCACGCTTACGGTCACGCTCAATCTTTTCCTTACAAGCCTCCTGCACCAATCCGTTAATAGACTTCACACCTGCTCCGGACTTGGCATTAATCTCTAATACATGAATACCTTTTTCTTTGAAATACTCCGTCCACAGCTTATTACAACCTGCATCCGCCAAATCTGATTTGTTCAAAAGTACAATGCGTGATTTATTAGCTGCCAGTGTATCAATATCCGGATTCCTGCTACTAAGAGGGATTCTGGCATCTACCAGTTCAATCACCAAATCTATTAATTTAATATTCTCCTGCATCATACGCTTTGCTTTCGTCATATGACCGGGATACCACTGATAATTCATATTTTCCTCCAAAGCTATTTAATAAAGCCAATACTGTCACTGTCACTCTTTAAATGAAACCATGCTTTGCCTACAATATCTTCCAACTCCACCGGACCGATATTGGCCGAACGACTATCTTCACTGTTGTTGGGATTATCTCCTATACAAAAATATTCTCCCGCACCTAGGACAATTTCATTCTCTGCAATACCCGCATCCATAATCTTTACACTAACATACGGGCTTTCTTCGCCGTTTACAAAACAAACACCATCAATGATTTGTATTTTATCTGAAGGTGCCGCTATGACTCGTTTCACATAATAATGTGAGTTTTGATTGCTATTCGGCAAAAACACGATTACATCCCCTACCTTCGGCGTGGATAATGTATATGCAAAACGATTAATATATATAGTCTGACTATTTGAAAGTGTAGGTTCCATAGATACACCTACCACATTCGTGGACATACCAAACGTATACGTTAATACTACTGCAATCACCACTGCAGTAATCATTGTCAAAATATACGAAAAAATTTCACGAATCAGTGATACACTGATTTTTTTCTCCTTTTTCTCGTAAAAGCTCAAACCTCTATGTTTACGTGACATAACAAACCTCACTGCCAAAACACTAATACGCTTCTATTCTAACACATATTTTGAAATTAGAAAAGGACAACTACCAAAAAGTAATTGTCCTATTCACGCAGATTAATTATTTTACTAATTCTTTAACTTTTGCCTTCTTACCTACGCGGTCTCTTAAGTAGTTCAATTTAGCACGTCTTACTTTACCTCTTCTTACTACTTCGATCTTCTCTACGTTAGGAGAATGTAAAGGCCAGGTCTTCTCAACACCAACACCGTTAGATGACTTTCTTACGGTAAAGGTTTCTCTGCTGCTTCCGCCCTGTCTCTTCATTACAACGCCTTCGAAAACCTGAATTCTTTCACGGTTTCCTTCTTTAATCTTACCGTAAACCTTTACGGTATCACCAACGTTGAAGTCAGCAATGTCAGATTTTAACTGTTCTGCTTCGATTTCTCTGATAATATCACTCATTTTAGAGCCTCCTTATTAAACTGGATGTTCTTAATACACTTCGTAACAGAGGACCATCTCATTTTCGCAACGTTGATATTTTAACACAAGCTTTTCTATAATGCAAGCAATTTCTACCATTTTTTAAGACTTTTTTCTTACATTTTAACAACATATCATTTCCTGAAAAAATTCTTGATTTTCGCTACTACCTTAGATATAAAAGGACGCATAGGCCGAAGCGTTAGCCAAATCCCTGTTAATAATTTATATATTGGATTTTGCACCGAAATATGCTTGCCTTTACGCACAATTTCTTTGGCAATCCCTAACATCTGTTCCTGTTTTAATGGTCCTTCAATCTCCTTCTGATTATCTCCCACTAAATAAATACCTTGCTCATTCACCTTCCAGATGCGATGAAGCACCAAAATATCCTTTTCTCCGTCCACAAATAAACGTCGATATAATACAACATCTCCCCGCTTCAGACAAGTAACATCCCGTACCGGTGCCACCACTACCTCATCCCTGCCGGGTACCAAAACAGGATACATGCTATAGCCCTGTGGCTTAATCTGTATGTAATTACCTTCTGCCAAAAGCTTCTCAATATCCTGCTTGTATGTTTGCACGATTATCACCTCTCTGCCAATTATTATATAAGAATTTGTGCTTTGGTACAACAAAAACATTCTGCTCATTAACAGTAGATTTTTACCATTCAAAATGGTAAAATCATTATATATTTTTTAAGGAGAATATTTCCATGATCCAGAATTCCGGGTATATTTTAAAAGAATTGGCAGGTACTTACTATCTGCTTCCATATGGACAAATGATTGCAGACCATCGCCGTGGGACCAAAATTAATGATACCGGCGTTTATTTGTGGAACCTTCTTTCTACAGAACATACTATGGATGAAATCTTGGATATTGCGAAAGAATATTATCAAATCACTGCGGAGGAACTACCGGAATTTGAAAAAGATATCAAACATTTTATAAATACATTAATTGCGCATGGTATGTTGCTTGACTCTGCTTCCGGTGCAACTTGTAACAATCCACATATTAAAAATTTACAAATTGCAGGCATAAACATTCAACTAATCAACTTTTGGGATGCCTTTCCGGAAGAATTTGAAGCATTCCTTATAGAAGAAAATGCTCCTGTTCTTACAGATTTATACATTACATACCATATTGGCAGACCCAGTCATCCGGAAAATGGTACTATGCTTTTACGCAATTACGAATTAAATGTTATGGAACTGAGAGACAAGTATATTTTAACCTTGCCACAAAGTCCCGAAATCTTTGAATTACATATTTCCAAAGATGGTTTATACTCGGACATTTATACCATGCCACTTACTACTGCAGAGTACAAAGAAAAGTTATTTCATGCCATTAGGCTTCCTTTTTTGTATGTTGCACAAATGCATGGTATGACTGCCATTCATTCTGCCTCCATTTTATATAAGGACAAAGCTTGGCTGTTTTCAGCACCCTCCGGCACCGGCAAATCAACCCACGCTAATTTATGGCGGGAATATTTGCAAGTTCCAACCATAAATGGCGACTTGAATTTATTGGCAATGGATGGGAATACACCTGTTGTTCACGGCATCCCATGGTGCGGCACCTCCGCTACCTTTGATACGAAAACACATGATTTGGGCGGTATTATATTGTTACGTCAGGCACCATTCGACCATATTACAGAATTAACCGCAGACGAAAAGCAATTATTGGTTTCCCAAAGATTTATTTCCCCCTCTTGGACGGTAGAATTATTTGAAAAAAGCTTGAACCTAGCCGGAACCATCACTAAAAACTGCTTAGTTTGCCGTTTCAGTTGCACCAAAGACAAGTCAGCCATGGATATCATGAAAAACAGAATTGACAAATATTTAGAGGATGCCCGCTAATGCATCCTCTTTTAAAATCCTCTAACCAATTCGTCTATTTCCTCATCATATAATACCACACACTTTTTATCACGAATGGCATATACTCTGGTACATGTACTTAAAACCGTAGGCCTGTGGGTGGTTACTACGCAAGTTCTGGGCTTTTCATCGTTCATAATATTACGAAGCACTTTACGTTCCGTCGCCACATCCAATGCAGAGGTAGCTTCATCCAAAAGCAAAATCGGTGCATCACGAAGTAAGGCTCTGGCAATGGACAAACGTTGCGCCTGTCCTTCAGAAAATCCACCACCACGTTCTTTAATGACACTGTTAATACCTTCCGGTAGCTTCTCCACAAACTCCCAAGCACAAGCTGCTTTTAGGGCGTTAACAATATCTTCGTCCGTGGCGTCAGGTTTCACATTACGCATATTCTCTGCAATGGTACCGGAAAACATGGTATTACCTTGAGGTACATAGGAAAACAGTTTACGTGTTGAAGGTGTCAAAGGCACACTTCCCTCGCCTTCTAAATATGCACAGCCATCCTGGGTCTGCATCAATGATAAAATCAAACGAAGCATGGTCGTTTTACCTTCTCCGGATGGGCCCACCAATGCAATAATTTCATGAGGATGCACTTCCATAGATGCACCTTCAAATACTTGAGTACCGGTTTTGTAGGCATAATTGATTTCCTTGATATGTAAGCTAATACCATCCGCTTTGCTCTTCTCCCAAAACGCCGCCACTATATCGTCATTACTGTAGTCTTCACGTGGCATTTCCACAATATCCATAAGACGACCTGCGGAGGTGGTGAGGGAGATAATGGCTGGAATCATAGATGTTAAATTATGCAAAGAACCAGTCAAAGTATTTGATAAACTTAAAAACATAGTCATGGTACCATAAGTAATCGCACCACTCCACACACGATAGATTCCCCAACCATATGAAGAGTAAGAAACTAGCATCCCTACTATTGTTAACAATAACGATGTACCCATTGACATCTTTTGAAAGTTGAGTTTCATATATATAAATTCTTTTTGTATCTTTTTTAATCTATCAACATATACAGTTATCAAATCAAAAGCTTTAATAGTTTGTATATTAGAAAATGCTTCTTGATTAAAGCCAGACATTCGAGCTCCCATAACAGCACTATGATGATTATTATTAACCATTCGTTTCATAAGTTTCTTCGATAACAAAACGCTTATAGGTATTCCCCCAAAAGCAAATAGTGCAAACGTCCAATCATAGTACACAACAACTGAAAAAGCACATATAAAACGAAATGCATATATAATTGCATTCGGAATAAAATTCAAAACGCCTGCTGATATATTAGATGCATCACTTCCCCAGCGTGTCAACAAATCACCAGTATGATAATTAGTTAACGTTTCCCAATCGGTTACAAGTATTTTTGAAAAAATATCAGACTTTATTTCAGCATCTACTCTCATACTAATCCAACTAGATGCATAACTAGATATCTGATTCACAATTGTAGTTCCAATATTTAATCCAATCATTATTGCAAATGTTTGTATTACTGCACCCGTTTCATGACCTGTAATGATATCTATTAAATCTTTTGATACCATACTAGATAATAAACTAACTACAGTTCCAACCATACCTAATACAGTATAAAAAATCATTGCCTTCCAGTAATGTTTTGCATACTGATATATCCATTTGATTTGTTTACATATTATTTGTACTTTAGCGTAGTTCATGTGTCTCCACATTCTTCATTATTACCCTTCTATTCATTCCTACTGCAATGAAAAAACTTGTGTACTATGTACACAAGTTTTCACTATTACATTAATATTCTACTTCATTAATCCGCATCACAATCAACATAATACCTTTCTACTTCCAATCCATCTTCTGATTCAACAGTTAAATCAGCAAATTCAAAATTATCTGATGAATTATTAAAATAATCATAATGTATAGTAATTACTTTTCCTGTACTTGATGAAACCAATGTTCCTCCTGTACCACCACATTTCGTCACAGTAACATCCTGATTAAATTGAATTGTAACATTTTGACCATTGGTAGGATGTCCTGCATCTATATGATCTGCATGAACTTTAATAACATAATAAGACCTACCATTTGCATATGTCTGGTTAATTTCTGGCTTCTTCATTGTATAACATGCACTCGCTCCACTCGCTGCATACACACCTTCCGCTAAATCTTCATTTATCATAACAATCGGTTTTTCATACTTTTTCATAATTTTTCCTCCCAAGAAAAACAATTACACACTTTAACTAAATAAATCATACCACAATGATAATATTTTGTAAACTATTTTTTGAAAATTACAGCACTTTTTTTACACAAAACATGTACTTTTTGGATATAATTAGTGTTTTTTTACACTAAAAATTTAATATCTACTCAAAAAGCTTCAGTTTTTCCATTAACCCACTTCTTCTTTTCGCTTCCTTCAGTACCTCACCGGCAGAAACATTTCGTACCTTTTTATTATTATACAAAAATTTAATCAAAGTAATTACCCATAATACAGGCCACAACAGGAAACATCTTCCTGCCTTCGGAAAGTTCAAGTGCATTTGATGATGAAATTCTTTTATATACGCCCATAGACCTGTTCCGGATAGCATAACCATTCGTTTCTTGTTCGATTTCCCAAAATCTTCTGCCTCAAAAATTTCTTTCAAAAACTCTCCTGAAGGAATATCATCACCAATGTACTCCCATGCAAACCTGCTCTTATCCAAACCTAAAAATTCTGCACATACTTCCGTTATAATCTCTGCAAATCTTTTTGTACCGCTTTCTTCTGCCAGCTCCTTAAGTGCCCCCTTCTCTTCTACAGACCATTCTTGGTTCCAAAGCACTACCCAGTCACACAATAATTTTAATCCAAATCCCGAGTAAAAAAAGTGCTGTACCATATGTAATAGCAATTCATATCCATGATATACTCTGCTTAAAACAGGTAACTCCACACCCATAATGCATTCCTGTTGTTTGCTCAAAAAACAATCCGACACTCGCTTTTTCATAGCATCATTTATTTTTTTGTATGCTAAATCTTCCGTCAAAGCAGTATGCACTTCTATAATCATACCTTCCACTGACATAAACTCTATATGATGTAGTGCATGTTGTTCCTCTTTCTTAGTAAATCCAACTTTTTTTAAAATGTCTATCAGTTGTTGCATGTTGGTATCCTGCGGTACCAACAAATCTACATCTCCGGATTTACGATACTCCGGTACCGGATATAAAGAACCGGTAGAAACACCTTTCAAAACGATTCCCTGAATACCGTTTTCTTTCAACAACGATACCAAGTACTTGGTTAAAATGAGCAACCGATAACTCTGTGCAACTGTTTGCACTGTATCTCTCTCAACAAATTCCCAATCATTCTCAAATAAATCATTTTCTTGTAAAACATCAAACAAAAAGGGTAAGACCGCATGTTTTTTTCCTATGGAAACTAATACTTTTGTATCAATATCATCCACTCGTTGTATTTCTTCAAACACTTTCTCATGTAAAGCAACCTTTAACAAGTCTAATAAATATTGTTCTTCCCTTGAAAAAACACTGCTCAACTTTTCTTACTCCTTTCCTTTATATTTTAATGCTATTACTTTTTTATCAATATTACATTTATGGATTACTGTCATTGCAAAAGCCAACACTCCATACCATTTCCAAGAATAAACAGTGGAACTAATACGAATCGCATATTTCCACCCTTTTGCATTAATTTCATTAACATATTTTCCCTTGGAAAGCATCTTCAGATACCCTTGGGTAAACTCATCTGTACCATATTCTTTCAAAGCATTTCTCAAATCATAAAATCCACTATCCGGATGGTGCAACTTTTGGTTAGCCAGAGAATAAATACCCAAAAACATATGAAAAGCAATCAGATCCTGAAAATCCTTCTCAATGTGCCTTTCCTGTAAAAAAATACTAAAATCCTTCGCCACCTGTGTCCATACCTGAACAAAATCATGTTTGTCACTAAAGGCAACACTTTGATTACTTAAGCGATACTGGTATACGCTCTCTTCTACAAAGGCATATTTCGGTTCATATGCACTGGTTCGCATACTAAATGCTTTGTCCTCTATATACGGATATGTAGGACTACTTAAATTGTTTTTCTCCCAAAAAGATTTACGATATAATTTTCCCCAATTAAAGCCTAAATGACCATATTGAAAATATCCTTTAAATCGAAAATCAACCGTATTTTGATTATCATCATCACTAAAATGATGATGGTTTACTTCGCTAATACCATTTTCCGTAATTTTACGAAAACTGCCGCAAACAATATCCGCATTTGTTTCCTTTGCTTTTGCTACCAATCGGGAAATCACATGATTTCCGTCTAATAAATCATCCGCATCCAAAAAGAAAACATACTCACCATCGCAGCTCTTTATCCCCTTATTTCGGGCAGTACCCGCTCCGGTATTTTCCTGATGAAACACTTTAATATTCGAATTCCGTTCACTCAATTCATCGCAGATTTGAGAAGAATTATCCGTAGAACCATCATCCACTAAAATAATTTCCAATAATGAATAATCCTGCGACAAAACACTACTCACACTGTCTCTTATATAACTTTCCGCATTATAAACCGGAATTATAATACTGACTTTATCTTTCATTTTATGCTCCATTACGTTTTCTTCTCTTTAAAACATCAAATACCTTTGATAACACAAAGTGGAAGTCTTTGTTTTTACAGTATACTAACAAAAACAATATATTAGGAACCAACACGCAGATTAACAAACGAATTATACACTGCACAATCACATTTCCGGACACAAAACTACATGCCACATCTGTAATCCACCATGCCGCTGCTGTTATTAAAACATACCAAGTATATTGAAAAAAATAAAATCTCACAGGTGCTTTTAATCTATGCTTATATAACATATACGGCTCTACCCAAAGTGAAGTGGTTACCGTACTAATCATGGTTCCTAAGAAAATACCAAATACACCATAATAATAACCTAATATTAATGATACCACCAAATTAATAATCGCCTCTGCAAGAGACTTATATCTGTCATACCAAAATAATCCTAAGGAATCTCTAAAAACCAATGTCGCCTGACGCATACCAGTCAAGTAAAAATTTAAGCATAATATAAAAGTAATCTCTTTATCAAAAACATATTGCTTACCAAAGCTCAGCTCTACGAAGGGAGTTAAAACCTCAAATAAGCAAATGGCGGCAAATCCAAACAACCATTGTCCAATAAAGAAGGAAGCATCAAAAATACGTTTAATTCTTTCTTTGCTTTCCTCTACACCCAAATTGCCCACACTAGCGGTAATTCCCTGAAATGCCTGATTCAAAACTTGACGAACCGATCCAATCACTAAATAATAGTTGGAATACATACCAACACTGACAATCCCGACCAAAGAAGAAATCAGCAGATTATCTGTATTAGCAACCACCACATAGCCCACCTTATGCATCAGCATGGCCTTAATATTTTGAAATATTCCTTTCTTCTCTTCGCTATCTAATGGTTGCACATCTTTATCCTTTAAAAATGGATACATTACATCCGCTTTTCTCGAGATACAAATATTATTACAAATAGTACATCCAATCAAAAGACCTACAAAAAGAACAAAATTCCGTGTAGATAATAAAACAATTATTTGCAGTACATTTTGTAAAATCAAAAAGAGTGTTTGATACAATACTCCAATATAACTTAATTGATATGCATCAATTAAAGTTTTTTTATAAACCAGCAGATAAGAAATCACCGAATTTGCCAAATACATTAAATACAGAAGAATCAAGTAATCTACCTTGGGTTGATTTTTAATTAATACGTCCATAAAAGGAACTATTAATAATCCGACAACCAACACAAATATTGCCACAATACGATAAAAGTTACGATACAACCGCATTAAAGACTTCTGTTTTTCTATGTCCTTTGCAGCAATCGGTTTATACAACGCATATGTAATCGCTGTGCCTATTCCTAATTCTGAAAGAGCCAATAAATTTAAAATATCAGTAAATAAACCATTTACACCAACATAATCTTCACTCAAAGTATGTGTAAAAACTACTCTGGTAAAAAATCCCATAAATATAGCAACCACTCTGGCAACCATTGCAACAGTCGTGTTACGGGCTGAATATTCTGTTCTACTCTTCACCTCTGTATTCAATTGGCGAAAATTTTTATCGTTCAAAAGAAGATACCTCCGGTAATATCTGCAAAAAAGCAGCCTGTAATTCTTGCTTTACCCGGTCAAAGTCATTACCGATTTTAGCATCATTAATACAAATCATCTTTTTCTTCTGTCTACTAATTGTTTGAAGAAGCTTGCTGTTTTCCCTAGAAATATTAAAATATCCAAAATCCTTCATCAAATTTGTCGGCACAAAGTTATTAGATAGTTTTTGCCACTCCCTAAATAAGTATGGTGTTAGATCTGTATTACTACGAAAGCGATTCATAGACATACTTGTTAAAGCATCATTTTCCTTATTCCAAATTTCTTCGAATGTGGATTTTAAGAACGGAGAAGGTCCATGCACTGTATAAAAACCTGTATATAGCGGAAATGCCAGCTCCAACAAATTATAAAAGAAATAAAGCGGTGGATAACCAACCTTAAAATAATTCCCCGGATGTTTCTTAACATTCTCACGTTTATTAAAATACTTACACAATACTAAAGAATTATTCATATACAAATGTGACATTACGGGATTTGAGGGATTTGCCACTACCGGTTGAAATGCAAGAAGATCTCTGGGCTTCCCTTCTTTAAAGAAATCACTTTCCGTGGTGTCATTAATCAAAAAGAAGTCATCATTAAAATAAACAAATTGTTCTGATAATCCTTCTATTTTGTGCATGTAAATTTCCAATACATTACTATTAAATGTGGGTAAAAACTCCGTTGGAATATAATCCTCATGATTCACTATATGAAGCTTCGGATGCTCTGTGTTTAACCATTTAGGCAAATGTCCCCAAGTAATAAAATGGATTTTTCTTACCCAAGTTGCATACTTTTCCACACCGCGGAACCAATATTTAAGCAGTTCCCAATCACGATAACGTTCAGAATCATTATCCATTCCGGTTTCCGGATTATAAAGTGCTTTTTCACAACGCCATTCTTCATCCGAACCATCTACCCAAGTTATCACAAAATCGATTCCCTGATGCATCCTTGCTCCTCCAATAAATAACTACTATTCTGTCTCGGAAATAACTCCAAGTAAAACTCGTCCATTTTTACCATAGTAATTTGCAAAATGAACACGCCTTCTATCATTCTTTAATACTGCCGACAAATAAATACGACAATTCAATTTGCGTACATGCGCATGAATGGTTTGTATACAGTTACTGTTCCATGTACGCATATCCACATCTAACTTGCGCTCGTATTGATGCTCCAATTCATCCTCACATATCAAATAAACATCTGCTTCCTGATACTGATTTGCGAACCCAACATTTTCAATCAGTATAGTAATGTCCATTTCATTGCTGATTTTCTTGGATTCTGCCACTTGAACATCCTTAATTAAAAAACGATATCCCAAATGATTTCCAATATAATCATATACAGAACGTCCCTGCCATGCATCTGTCTCCTGCCAGATCCATTCTTTCCACGTATTTAAAATCAACCGGTCATACTGCTTATTTAAATAAGTCACATGCATTCTTTTTAGAACAGAAATCGTTTCTTTTAATGCCCCCTCTTGAAGATATTGTTCTCCACATAGGGCTTCTCCGCCATTAGGTACATAAGTACACAATTCATTCTCAAAGTCAAGTTCATCCTCTCTGTCCCAAAGGCTCTCCCATTCAGTAGCATCCTTTTTCACTACACCAAAAGTCCCCAAATGACTTTCCGAACCAAATATAGCATCATCAAAAAGTCCCATTCGAGCTTCATTAAAACCATTTTTTATAAATTCTTGCGAATGAAGAATTCTCCACTGCGAAGGCTTACGCACAGCAAAAAACATAGAATCTTTTAATTCCACACTCAAAATATTCCACAATGCCTTTAGTTTTTCCGGAGTAATAAATCTTGAAGTGTGCATTTCTCCCCAGTTACCAACAAGTAGCCCCTGATAAACAAATATATAACATGAAAAATCACTCAAAACAGGTAAAAGCTGCTTTAAATGGGTCTTTACCTGCTCAAAGAAAAAGGGTTCCCTTTCAAATGCTTTACCTTCATGGTCATATGTAATTCTCAAAATAATATCCAATTGATTACTAGCAAAAAAGCGCAAAATACCCCTAATGTTTTTTAGTCCTTTTTCATCAATATCACTTTCACGATATGCACCAATGTTTATTATCACCATGGCGAGAGAATCCGTACTGTCCGCCATACTGCATGATATCGCTTTTAAATTCGGTGTTTCCTCCGCCATAAAGGGATAAATTCGGTACCACCCTCTTGCCGGGTTTTTTATTTCATCCGTATTTTCTGATAAGTCGGCTTTTTGAAACATCCATTTAGATTTGTTTTTTTGAAACTTACTAAATAACCTCCTCATTCGTAGCAGCCCCCATCTCTACCTTATTACACACTTTCTAAAAGACCTAACATTTTATTTAATTCCGTATTATCTGTCATCTGTTTCTTTGCAGCTTCTGCTGCACACTTTTTACGTAACTCATTATTGTCAAGCATTATGATGACGCTTTCACAAATCCCTTCGGGGGTAAGCTCGCATAACAAGCCATCTACCCCATGAATCACTTGTTCTCTGTTACCACTACAATCAGATACTACCATAGGACAACCCAAAACCTGCGCTTCCTGAATGGCAATACTTTTTCCTTCAAATCTTGTCGCATGCACATACAAGTCAGCTTGCGCCATGTATACATATGGATTCTCTGTTACCCCCGGCAAAAAGAAAATATCTTGCAGACATAATTCATTAATCAATTGTTCCAATTCTTCTCTTTGCTCGCCCTCTCCAAATATGTACCACCGAAACTTTTTACCATTCTCGCGTAACAATTTTGCAGCCTTTATAGATTGGGCAAAATCCTTTTGCGCCATCAATCTGCCAACGGTAAGTATACGATAGCCGTCAAAATCATCTGAAAAGCCTCCTTCTGCCTTAGACAATTTAAGGATTCTTTCGCAATTAATTATATTATGAAAAACTTCTGTTTTTCCTTCCAATTCCGGATATGCACACAAAAACGAAGCTTTTACTTCATCCGAAATAGGGAATATTTTGTCAAATACTTTATAACAGTCTTTATCTAAGCTCCTGGTATATCCTGCCATACTATAATCTACATGAAAAAAGGCTACCTTCTTCTTTGCCTTCACATGCTCTGCTACGTAATAAGTAGAACCGCCTTCTATATATGCCACGGCCAAATCATACTCTTCTTCAAAACGCGGCGCTGCATCAGAAAATACCCGCCATAATAATTTATCAGGCAATAATTTACCCTTTGCCAACATACATAAAGCTTGTTTACACAAATACGGAAATAAGCGTATTAGATTTCCTCTTCTGAAAAGAGCCTTTATGGAAGAGACCATCAAATATCTTTTTCCTTTTGCCGTATGTACAGAACAACTATTATATTTCTCATTCTTTAATTTTACATGGGGCGGTAAATGCTCCAACATTTCTCCCTGCCCGGTTAATACAAACAGGGATACTTCATATTGTTCCGAAGAAAGGCTTCTTAATATTTCAAGCATAGCCATTTCCGCGCCGGCCCTACCTAGGGTATTCATAACGAAAAGTATTTTCTTCATGGATCTACTCTTCCTTTATTTAACTAATTATAATTATTTTGTATGTTCTATCTGCTTTTTAACCAAATCATACCTATTAAACACCAAATTAGACGGTTCCTGTCCCGAACCTTTTTTCATCAGGTTACCTGCACAGAATATGTGGATATCCAGGTTCTTCTCAATGAATCGAATTCTAAAATAAGCTACGGTCCAACCAATCATAGCCCCGATTACAAGTCCAATACCAAACCACATGGGTGGTAAAAAGGTAGCTAAAATACTACCAAACAGCGTACCCAGCCAGAAGAAAAATGAAGTCATTAATGCACCTGTCAGGTCACTGTAATAATATTGGAAAATAATAACTGAATACATAATAAACAAAATAAAATATCCCACTGCCAAACATGGATAAATCTTCATAACCAAACCACCAAATCCTAAATAGGGCAGCAAGGTAATACATAAAAAGAAAACCACAACCGAAATAATAAATTGAATACGAACCAAATTCATTAATTCTTCCGCTAACTGTCTAAACATGCGACTCTTAGCATTTTCAATATCCATTCCTCTTCCACCGATAACAGCCTCAGAATAAGCACGATATCTTTCATGAAAATGCATTTCCACACGCGCAATAAACAAAACACTTGCTGATATGTTAGTAAACATAGCAATAAAAGAGGCCATGTCATAAGGCTGCATACAAACAAAAGTATCTACTACCACCATTCGCATGTCCGTTCCCCAAAACACAAAATTATGGGTATACAAACCTAAGATGTATAAAAAGTTTGTTAAAATTAACTTCCAATATTTTTTGAAATATTCAAATACCTCTTTGTACTTACCACTATTCTCTGTGAAATAACTTTTTACCAATGCAAATTCCAAGCAACCGGTAACTACAAATCCAATCACCAACGAAAACAGCATGGCATAGGTTACTTCAACATTAAATAAATACACCAGAATAATAGATAACAGTACCGTTATCGTCATTCCAATTAGGAAAAAAGTAGATATCTTCTTGTAATCCTTACAAATGGATAAGTACAACATAGAATAAAAAACCAATACCAACGCCATATAACCACAATAGCCGGTAAACACATAATAAATCGGAACTTTACCTATGATATGTTCCCAGATACAAAAGGGAATAGCGCATATACTGCTTAAAATCACATTAATTACAAGTCCGAAATAATAGCAAGGTAAAATATCTTCATATGTCTCATTATAAATTACGTCAGACATATACTTTGATAACACCGCATTAAAGGGCGAGGCTGTTAGTAATGCAAATACGAATATGTACAAAACCGTGCATGAATATAACTCACGCGAAGCATAACCCACTTTGGAAAAACCTAACAAAAGCTGCATGAGAACAATTGCACCGATTACTAAAAACATGGGCGCAATTGTAACAATCATACTATATGCAAAACCATATAAATGAGTGGTGATAGTATTCTTTGCAAATATTCTGTTTAAACGAATACCTATTCCTGCCATGCAGTTTCTCCTTACTTCAAATGATTCATAATATTAAATGTTTCTTCCGGCCAAGTGGCTCCATATTCCCAACCGACCTCTTCGTAAATTTCCTTATATACTTCCTTCATTTGTTCAATGCGGTATCTTCTTTGTACTCTTTCATAACCACATTCGCCCATTTCCTTACGCATTTCCGGTGATTTTGCCATTTCAACCATTGCATTTGCGATTTCGGAAACATTCATAATGTGCGTTAATATACCCGCAGTCCCCGGTTCCTCTTCTCCGCCGAAAATCAACTCTCGACAATTTCCTACATCCGTAGCTATTACCGGCTTTTTGGCAGCAAAGCTTTCTAAAATAGTAAGAGGCATACCTTCACTAATACTTGTTAAAATGGTAAAATCCATTCTCCCAAGATATTCTTTAATATTGACTCTTCCAGTAAAATAGATATCCGGTGTACCCGTAGCTTCCACCATATCAAAGCATTCTTGTGCATATTCTTTATCTTCATCCATGGGTCCCATAACCCATAGTCTCATATTAGGAACCTTTTCCTTGGCAAAGGAAAAAGAACGTATCAAGGTCTTTACATCCTTAATTGGTGTAATTCGAAGTATAGCACCAATGTTAATGTAGTCCTCCTCTTCCGGCGTTTTGGCGGGCAAATCTACAAATCTGGACATGTCAATTCCATTCGGTGTCACACGTATTTTTTCCATGGGACATCCCAATTCAATCTGTAGTTCCTTTGCATGTGTATAGAGACTGGTAACAATATCTGCACGTTCATATGCTAATCTGGACATCTTACGAAACTGGTCTATCCAAATATTTTTATATATTCCCGCTACCCATCCGGCTTTAATAATTTCTTCTTCTCTTTCTCGTGTGTAAATACCATGTTCGGAAACAATCAATCCATGACCATATTTATATTGAGCCATGCATCCCAACAATCCCGCATAACCGGTAGATACACAGTGATAAATATCAGCCTTCGGTAAATTCGTTTTCATAATCAAAAATAATGGCAAATAAATAGAACGCATAGTCCATAAAAAGTCAGAAAATACAATATTAGCATATTTCATATCATAACATTCTTGCACAACATGCAAGAAATCTGCCCCCATAAGCAAATCGTCAATGGCAATTCTTTCCGACTGAAACATATCAAAAAGAGTATCCCAATCCACTTCTCTATCTAATAATACACTACGCAGTGCACGATACTCCTGTTTATTTAACCTTGTTCTACGACCGTACTTAGCCTTCTTACTCCAGTCAAAATCATTCAAATAAGCCTCATAAACTTCTGTCACATTTTCCGGCAGTTCATATGCAAATTTCCCTCTTTGCGCTCTGTCAGAAATGATGGATAATATACAAAATTCTACATTTGGGAAGGAACGAATCATACTGTCTACCCAACTGGATACGCCACCCACCACATACGGGTAGCATCCTTCTGCTACAATACAGATTTTCATATACTCACCATCCTTTCTGTTTATTTATGGAATATAATAATACGGTTTTATTTCTTCTTGCATATATATACTGACATCAGCACTAGTAATTTTTAATAAATAGGCATCGTCCTCAATCAACTTGTACTCCGCACCAACAATCTCTTTAATATCACTGTTATTTGTTTTTAATATAAACCACGCTTCGGATTGCAGGTTATCCACATGTAACGAAATCACATTCTCCTCACAGCTATGGGAATAATCCAATGCAAATAAATTTCGCACACGCTGGTCCGTTTCCGAACAAGTCACCTTATCAAACATTTTAAACGCTTTCCAGAACGTATTTACATTTCTGGAAAAAGCATCGTACATTTTTTCCCAAGTATCCTCCGTATCCTCCGGCCATGTTAAAACATACATATCCAGCAAAATATTTGAATAACCCAAGGCAGTTTGTAAGCTTCTCATTCGCAAATCCTGAGAAAATGTATAATCGAAACCATCACTGGTAGTACTAAGCAATGTAACATCCTCATTCAAATAAGATGCAATATTTGTACTTACATCATATTTCTGCACAATAGTCTGTAAGCTATTTAAAACCGGTTCTTCCAACAAATTATTCTCTAACAATGCTCGTCGTTCTTCTTCATTGTCCACATAACCTGCTGTAAATAAATAACCTTCATTTGCCTGTTCATAGAAGCTTTCATCTGCCTTTACCTTCTCAGCTAAGGAAATGTTTGAACGGTTATTCAAGGATATTCCGGCTTCTGAACCTTGTTCTTTCATTTCCTTCAAATAAAACACATAATCTGAGTCAGAAGGTTCCACCCCATCCATATAATCACTTTGTGTCATAAAAAACAGAGTTTCATTTAACAAATTATTACCTGTAGTGGCTGCAATACCTGGCCAAATAATATCCCGATATAAGCCGGATGGTGTTCTACTATAAATACGTTGCATTTCCTCTGCATTTTCATCCGCAAACCCCGGAAAATTAGCTATTGTCAAATTTTGTGCATTGATTATAGGATAGATTTCATAAGGATGCAATTCTGTCATCATGGCATTTAAAATCCCTAATCCGGTACTATCTGACATATAATCACCATTTACAGCAAAAACTTTGGCATCTTCATAACTGTTTCTCCAAATAATTGACGGCAAATATTCGTTATCTACCGAATCATCCTCTAACATACCTACCATGTATGTTTTCGTACCACCAAATGTCACATAATGAGGTATTACAAGATTCAAATCCTGCCTTTTAACATCGTTCTTATCTTTTACTTCATATACAGTTTCGCCGCCTAGCAAAAAACCGGGAAATAGTTTAATTCCTTGTAATTCTACTTCAGAACTCCTAATGCTTCGTATACCCAACAGGGCCTGTAAATCACTTGAATCGATTACAACCTCTGCATCCGGCAAATTACAAAACACCATAGAAACACCATTTTGTGCCAGGTTCATCAATATACCAACATTTTTTTCAACATCAAATTCGTGCGAATTAATTAATACAACCTCAATATTTGATGCATACTTTCTCAGTTCCTGTACCGGCAATCCCTCTACAAAATTACGTTTTGTATAAGTACACCACTGATAAACAACATGCCTTACGTCATCCTCTGCGGAACCTAAGTAAACAACATACCTTTCTTCCGTTTCTTCGGTAAAATTATCCATACTCTCTTCTTGCATTTTCCATTCTGACATTTTGCCAAGAGGATCTTCCATAAGATATTCATTTACATTGTACTGATTGTCCATGTCCTTTATTACCTGAGTAAATTGAAACATGAACAATAATACAATCATCATTAATGTCATACTGAAAAATTTTCTACGGGATACCATTTTATTCATTCTTCTGCTCTCCCATATTATAACCATAATCTATTGCAAAATTATACAAGCTATAAGTGTTCTGTTCCACTACATAGCACACAAAACGATCCGTTTCCATGTAAACCTTCATCTCATTAGGATACATACGCATAAACTCCTGTGCCCAATAATACATGCGTGACATGGTAATCCAACGGTTTTCACCCTGATAGGGGGCCAAACTGGTAGCATAAGATAATTTTCTGGATGCACCTTCCTCTGATATGGATTGTCCACTATTCTTATAACTTACAGCATAATCAATAGGTATCTTCTCAATGAAAAAATATACCTTCGGTGTAGGTATCGTAATAATACTTTTTGAGTTATACCTTTCCATTTTTTTAAGAAACGTAATTGTTTCATAGTGATACCCGTGATCCTCACCCATTCGAAGTTCATCGTTTGCAGAACAAATTGTCCACATAAAATCTTTCTCTTGTCGAATAATATTGGTCAAACAGGTAACCGCCTCATTCATTTCAAAACCACCGGCTTTCACCGGATTTCGAACATACCCATTCTGCAGGATAAATGTCATACAAAATACAAAACAACCAAAAGACATGACTCTTCCTACAATTTTAAATTGTCCGAGCCCCATAAACAAGTATATGATACCATCCAAAGCAAAGGCAAAAAATATAGGCAATGAATATGCAAAATAAATACAACTTCTGGCAGGATCCATTAATCTCGGTATTCCCAATCTTCCGGAAGCAAGCAAAATCAACATTAAAATAATATAGATTGCACCTGACCAAAGCATTGCTCCGTAGCAAGGTCTCCTGAATACAATAAAAATACCGCCTAATACAAATAACAACAAAATACTATATGTTATCAGACTACCATACCATTCTTTTTCACCGGACCATACATATTGGTCAACAGACTTCAATGTTATATTATATTTGCTTTTTATTGTGTTAAAAACTTTAGTTAGCTTTTCCTTAAAAGACGGTTTCACTTCTTGAGGAATCTCCACTGTAGGTTGGGAAGTACTTTGAACCGCTTTATCAACAATCACATTGCCGGATTCATTCTCGCCAACATCTTCACTATCTGCTTGGGATATCTCTTGCCCTACTGCATTGTTTTCAGGTGAAGCAGGACTATCTTCTTGAGAACCACTATTGTTGCTATTAGTTGTACCGCTTACTGATTCTTCTTTATCATTACCGGAACCAAAAATAACACTTGTAGCCCATCCAAGAGAGCCCTGCAAAGGTGTACCGGTAGCAAAGGCGATTCCCATAGGCAAAATCGCAACCAATACACTAATAGCACAAGTTACCACAACACTTATAAAAAACTTCTTACGTACAAATAAAAACAGATATCCTATTGCCATTGCAACACAGAATAATCCGGCAATAATCGTGTTATAAAAATGCACGGATAAGGTCAATCCAAAGCTCATTGCAAATCCCCACAAGGAGTATATGGATTCTTTTTTATCATTGTTCTCTTTAACTTCCGTATATCTTTCCTGAAAAAAACAAAATCCATAAGCAATTGCAGGTAAAATAAATATCATACCAAATTCTTGTGGTAATGTACTACAAAATCTGGAATACGTACCTGAAACAAAGAAATTGCCTACTGCATAAGCCAAAGTGCAAATATACGGTGTATATCTTCCTTTACAACACAACTTCAAAAAGAATAATAAGGCAAAGTGTATACATATTACTTGTACAAATGCAAAATCCGATAACAAAATATATGTATCAAATCCAAATACTTCATGCAGAAAATATATCATACAATGATAACCATGCGGATAAACACCCGCCACGAAAATATTGTTTTTACTTAATGCGTTAATCCAGTAATTATGTACCGGCAAGTCGGATGCAGAATAACCATATCGCTCTACAATACCAATACCATATATCCACAACAGTACTAAAAACAAAAGTACCATAAGTGCCACTTCAAAGAAGTTACAGAAAAATTTCTTGCTGAATCTGCGAAAATAGGATTTGAATTTTTTTCGAATTTTTGCTCCTATTCGATAAATAACTGTTTTAACACCAAGCTGGTCTTCTGCTATCCATTTGGCGTGTTGAACAACCGTGTTATATATTTTTACTACCGGAATATTATTCAGTTTAATCCACACAATAAGTGCCGGAACCACAGTGAAAATAATCAATGTAATTGAATAACTAATATGCAATATCTGTAATATCTGCACCAGGGTAATAATATAGGAATTACCAAACAAAAAGCTTAACAAGACCCTGTCTGTCATTCGTCTATGTTGCAGCTTTTTATAAAAAACGAACATCGGAAGCATGGTTGTTACACCAAAATAGGCAAAAAACATGCCAATTAATTGAATTATTAAAAAGGTTGTCATTGACATATTTTTCACCTCCTTTTCCCGAAATTATAAAAATACTCGAATCATCTCCAATGTTTCCTTATCAATTACTACCGATGATTTCTTTAACTCATTCAAAACTTCAAAAAACCTATCCTTTTGATTTGTAGTAAAGTACAACTTTAACTGACAAGTGTAAGTAGACAATGTATTGGGGAACTGATACTGCGCCCTAAAGCACCACTTTTGGCTCCCTTTAAAATCTTCAATTTCCAACATACGAATACTAATAGCCTCATAATACCGGCTTGTCATACGTTGATTTTTATAAATCACTTCACATATACTATCCATAACGCCAACATAAGACTTCTGCTCCAAATCTGTAAGAACTCTTTGTTCTAAGACCTTATCCATGTATTCAATTAAAGAGCAGGCAAACTCCAAGGCATCACTACCATTTTCATTGATATAGTTAATTCCCTGTTGTACCTTGCATCGAAAATCATTCAATGCATCTTGTAAAACCGATGCTGCATAATGGGCAGTTTCTGTATCCTCGCTGTTTAAGGCCATGGATATTTTAGATAAAGATTCCTGAATATCACCACGTACCAGATTCATCATCAAGTTTCTCAGATTTTCTTTATCTGTAATCTCAATTGCCTCTTCTAATGGTACCATATTACGTTCTCTATCTTCGTCCGCATGCAAATATGTTTTTACACGTTCCTTACTGAAAATAACGTCATTCAAATCTACATTACCGGAGAAAACCGTCTTAAACAAAGCATTTCCCACCAAAAAGAAGCAAGGTCCTACAACCGGGCAGAAAATCATTACAATGATTCGAATTACAAAACCCTTACGTTTTTCTTTCTTTCGAAACAAATTCCAAATCAAATAGCAAAGCACCACTATAAGATTAATAATGAGAAGAACCAAAAACGCTATTGTTTGTCGCGTCATAATATTCCCTCCACAATCTTTGTTTCATAACCATGCTCCGCCAATCGGTTCATAACATATAATGTATCTCCCCGGTTGGTGTTAGATAAAAGTGCACACAATCTGCCATCTTCTAATGTTCCCATATAATCTGTATTACGAAGTTTAGAATTCAATATTCCGGCAACATCCTTATATTCTTCCGGTTTCGCTACGATATGTATTAAAGTACTGTCTGTTAACCCCTTGCTCTCTGCACTCATAAACGCATGAGCCAAGGTAGTAAATGCATGTGCTTCCATTAAATGCGTACCTTCCACATATCTTTCATTTGCCAAAACATCCAAATATCTGTTTGCACGAAGCACCGCGTTTTGAATCAAGGCACTGATGACTGTCAACTGATTTGCCTGCCCTAACGTCATTCTTTCCCATGGAATGCCCCAGATACATATAATCAACTGTAGTCTCTCGCCCTCAAAAATACCATTTGCCATTAAAGGATAATGTTCGTCCAAGCTTCGGTTAATGTATACTTTTCTAGACATTATTTCCTTATAGAGTTCATCCATCTCCGTATATTTAATGGAATTTCCCAGACTTCTGGATTTTTCGGAAGTAGATGCAAACAATCTGGCATAATCCGCATTTGATACCATATAAATTGCTACATCTTTACATCCAAACAACTTCATAATCATCTCAGATGCATAAAATAAAACTTCTTCTGAGCTATATTGATCTAATGTGGAAGTAATACTATATATCTTTCCGATACTATCGTTCTGGTTAACAATCTGCGTTTCTAAAGCATCCTTTACACGGATATTACTATTATTAATATCTTGGATATCTGTCAGCTGTACCGACAAAAATTCCTGTTCCTCTTCACTTTCCCGCTTCAAAGAATTAAGCTTATCCTTCATATAACCAATACTTAAACCAAGAATAAACAACTGTGCAATCCAAATATACGTATTGGCATCTAACATTAATTCAAAACCGGAACGGTCATACATTTGTCGGAAGCAATATCCGGCAGTAGCCAGAACTGCAGAAAAAGTTGCCTGTTGCTGACCATAAACAATAGCAAACAAAAGCACATACAACAAATATAAATCTAAATTAGCAAAATATGCACTTTCTGCCGTTCTATTATTAATCATAAAGAACGGAATGAAGCAAATCATATTCTCAATAAATGGAATCATTGCTTTAATTAACCAATTAGATTTATCCAACAATCTTTTCCAAAATGGTGGTTTGGATTTTTCCCCGGTCAGGAAAACATAACTATTCTTTTTCATGTATGCAGCCATTTTCTGGATGATCGCTTTTACATCACAGCATAAAGGTGCACCAAATTCATTATCCAACAATCGGTTAGACAATATAATTCTGGCGCCTTCTTTCTCTGCAGCCACAAATTCCACAGGCATCCCCATAGCTTCCCTAACCATATCTGCCAGCTCAAGCTCCGAATACTCCATGGACGAAGATAGATTATACAGAGAATATTCGTGAGAATCGTTACCAATCAAACGATATATGTATTCTACTGCATCCGTTTCATACATTAAAGAAATCTTATTATCACGAACCACTGTAATCGTTCCCTGTTCCATAACCTCCAGGCACATTCTGGCACATATATTGGTTACCTCTTTACGTTCTCTAGGAATACTATACAGATTATCAATACGCAAAGTCACTACATCAAGCCCCATATTTACGCGGAAACTATCACACAATTCTTCTCCCTGTGCAATTACCATACCACTCAAAGTAGCCGGTGTCGTGGTTTCTTCTTCATAAATATCTGCATCATAATGAATGCCATATACCTCTGAAGATGACAAATAAATAAATCTGCCATTATTATTCATGGAATATGCCATTAAAATATTCACAAGACTGGATGAGAAACGCGCCACTTCTCTTTCTTCATCCCAACGGAAGTTGGTATCGTATGCTCCCATAAAAAAGGTCAAATCCGGATTAATACTTTTAAAAATCTCTCCTAAGCAACCACAATCATAGGAAAAATCATACCTTTCAAACACCTTTTGATAGGGTGCCTGTTTATATCGGCTTCCAGTTAAAAGATAGATACGATGTCCCTCTTTATTCAATTTGATGATTAGATTATTAATAAGGCTTCCAGAGCCACCTATCAATAATATGTTCATAAATTAATCCTCTATTTTCACTCCGTATGCTTTTAGTTGCTTCACATACATTAATACATCCTCTGTAATTTCTTCCAGAGAAACCTTATATTCTTCTGCCAGTATTTTGCTTATTTCAAAATAGGTATACTCTCCTGTCATCAGTTCCCAAATTCTAGCCCCTACTTCATTTAAGCATAATGGTTTTTTATAAGGTATTCCCGGTTGCGCCGTATTCAATAACCAATATCGGCCAGCTGCACACCTTAATGTATAACAATTATCCAATATTTTCAAATTATTCATTGAATTTTCCCCAAAACCACAAAAATATGTCTATTTATTATACCATAAAATCACTAAAAAAGAAAGCATTATCCTTTATATAGCCACCACAATGGTTGGTTCGAAATGTAAAGCCCTAATTTTTCCTGCAGGTGCATTGAAGCCTCATTGCCCTCTTCAATCTGACAATATGGCGTATAACCATTTGCCAATTGCAAGTTAATCAAATAGCTTTCCAAAGCTGTGGCAATACCTTTTCTTCGATAAGTATCTTCCACATACAACATACCCATACAGCCTTCTGCATGAACACCTATAAAACCTACGAGTTTATCTTCATCGTACGCTCCATAAACCGCTCCTGCTTCCAGCCGTTCTTTGAGATATGTTTTCGGTGCATAGTAATAATTTTTTGCCACATATTCTAGATTTTCAACCGTCAAAGGTCTTATATCCTTGTATCGTACCGGTAATGCTTCTTTTTTCGTATAACACGCCTGATAACATGCAAATCGAACCTGCATATTATATTCTTCAGCCAATATCTCATTTATAAAACTTTGGGACGAAATCACTTCATACTTTGCAAGTTTAGGGCTATCATTTAACATTTTTAAAGCATCCTCTTTAGAGGTGGCAGAAATCATTATGACGTCACACCCACTCAAAAGTATATTCATGTCTTTTTCATAAACTACTTCTCCAATGCCTCGGGACAAAAATTCCATCATATGTATAAAAGTACGTTTTTTCCTAGATAACCTTTTAATGATTTCCTGTTTTTTACAATATTTTTGATATAAATCCGGTCTTCGTTCCTTTGTTTTTGCTACAGATTGTTCCAATCTCCAGCCTGTTATCAGCTTGTGATTACCACTCAGAAGTACCTGCGGCACCTTTTTTTCGTGCCAAACTTCCGGTCTGGTATACTGGGGATATTCTAATAAGTCATTATGAAATGTCTCTGTTTCTGCAGAAATATCATTATTTAAAACACCGGGCACCAACCGCGAGATGGCATCTATCATAACCATAACCGGCAATTCACCTCCGGTTAAAATATAATCACCTATGGAAACATAGTCCGTAACAATCTCTTCCAATACACGTTCATCCACACCTTCGTAATGACCGCACAAAAATACTAAATCATCCTCATGTGCCAACTCTCTTGCCATCTTTTGGTCAAATGTACGACCTTGGGGAGTTAAATAAATCGTTCTGGGCTTTTTCTCCATAGAAGCAGTGACAGCCTTATAAGCATCAAAAACAGGCTGTGCCTGAATCAACATTCCTGCACCGCCTCCATAAGGGTAATCATCTACCTTTCCATGCTTGTCCAAGGTATAGTCCCTAATATTTATCGCCTCAAAGGATATAATTCCTTTCTCGGCTGCCCTTCCCAAAATACTGGTATTTAAACCATTCTCAATCATTTCCGGAAAAAGTGTCATTACATGAAATCTCATGTCTCTTTTACTCCTCTAAAAGTCCATCCAAAACATGAACCTGCATAGTTCCGGCAGCTATATCCACATTTAAAATGCACTGCTTTATAGCCGGTAATAATAACTCCCGACCATCTGTCATTTTTATTACATAAACATCATTGGCACCGGTGGACATAACATCCTCCAATGTACCTAATTCATTGTTTTCTTCATTATAAACGGTAAGTCCGATTAAATCTGCAATAAAATACTCATCCTTGCTTAATCGCACTGCATTGGCTCTGGTTACATACAAGCTTTTCTGACGATATTTTTCCACATCATTTAATGTATCGATTCCTTTAAACTTCAAAATAACCATTTGCTTGAAAAACTTACATCCATCTACTTCTAAAGTAAGCTTCTCTTTTCCTGTATCTAATATAACTTCTTTTAATCTTTTAAATCTTCTTACATCATCAGTAGTGGGATAAACCTTTACCTCACCTCTGACACCATGTGTTGATGTTATAATACCAACCTGAAATAATTCGTCCATTCAAATCCTTTCTTATACACATATCGTATCCTTTTCAACAAAAGGACAAAAGGCGAAACATACTTACCGCATGCTTCGCCCATTCATTAGCTAATTTCTACGTCTACATTTTTATTGTCTTTGGATGATGCTGCTTTCACAACGGAACGGATTGCCTTTGCAATTCTTCCCTGCTTTCCAATGACTTTGCCCATGTCGGATGCGGCCACATGAAGTTCTACTACGATATTTTTTCCTTCGGTCTTCTCTGTTACAACCACTTCATCCGGGTTATCTACAAGTGCTCTTGCAATAACTTCTACTAAATCCTTCATATTCCACCTCCAGAGATAAGTCAGTGATTATTTTACAATACCTGCAACTTTAAACAGTTTACTAACTACTTCTGTCGGCTGTGCTCCGTTTGCCAACCACTTCTTAGCTGCTTCCTCATCAATATTGAAAGTACTAGGGTCGGTAGAAGGATCGTAAGTACCGATTTCATCGATAAATCTACCATCTCTTGGGGAACGAGAATCTGCAACGATGATTCTATAGAAAGGTGCCTTCTTCTGTCCCATTCTTCTTAATCTGATTTTAACTGCCATTGTTCTTTACCTCCGTAAATAAAATTAATTATGGTTTATTGTTTCGCAGTACTTTTATAAGTACTACTCATTATTTATGATAAGAACTGTTACGTCCATTATCTGTATTATTTAAAAGGGAAATCTGCCTCTTCCCATACCCGGCATGCCACCAAACATACCTCTGCCTTTCTTACCGCCACCAAATTGTTTCATCATTTTCTGGCTCTGCTCAAACTGTTTAATAAAGCGGTTTACAACGCTAATATCCACACCTGCGCCCTTTGCAATACGATGTTTACGTTTTGGATTAAGTATTTTAGGATTACGTCTTTCCTCCGGCGTCATAGACAAAACAATAGCTTCCATATGCGCTAACTGTTTCTCATCAATCATACCTTCTAAATCGCCGGCCTTCATACCCATACCGGGCATCATACTCAAGATACTTCCCAAACCGCCCATCTTACGCATTTGCTTCATGCTTTCCAGATAGTCCTCAAAATCGAACTTCCCCTTCTTCATGCGGCCCATCATATCTTTACTCTTTTCTTCGTCGATATCGATGTTTTCCTGCGCCTTTTCAATCAGCGATAGTACATCACCCATACCTAAGATACGATTTGCCATTCTATCCGGATAAAACTGCTCCATATCGGAGAGTTTTTCACCCATACCTACATACAAAATCGGCTTACCGGTCACTGCTTTAATAGAAAGTGCCGCACCACCTCTGGTATCACCATCCAGCTTAGTAAGTACTACGCCATCGATACCAATTTGTTCATCAAACTGCTTTGCTACATTTACCGCATCCTGACCTGTCATGGCATCCACAACCAATAAAGTCTGATGTACAGATATCTGTGCCTTAACTTCCTGCAGCTCCTGCATCATATCTTCATCTACGTGAAGGCGGCCAGCAGTATCCAAAATCACCACATTGTGACCATTCTTCTCCGCATGTGCAATAGCCTGTCTTGCAATTTCTACCGGTTTGTAGTCAGTACCCATGGAGAAAACCTCCACTTCCATCTTCTGACCATTTATTTGTAACTGCTCAATTGCCGCCGGACGATAAATATCACAAGCAACCAGCAAAGATTTCTTTCCTTTTAATTTCAGCTTTCCGGCAATCTTGGCTGTAGCAGTAGTTTTACCTGCACCCTGAAGACCTGCCATCATAATAACAGTGATTGCTTTACCTGGTTGGAACTGTATCTCCGTGGTTTCACTACCCATCAGAGCAACCAACTCGTCATTAACAATTTTAATAACCATCTGGCCCGGATTCAAACCATTCATAACATCCTGACCGATTGCACGTTCTTCTACCGTTTTAACGAACTGTTTTACCACACGAAAGTTTACATCCGCTTCCAGAAGTGCCATCTTTACTTCTTTCAGTGCTGCCTTAACATCTTCTTCGGTCAAACGTCCCTTACTACGCAGGTTCTTAAATACATTTTGTAGTTTATCGGTTAAACTTTCAAATGCCATCTGTTATCCTCACAAACTGCCTTCCGCAACTTCTCATTGCTTTCGGCACTTAAAACTCATTCATTAAATCATTGGAAAGTGTTCGGATTTCCTGCACTTTCACTTTTGCATCCACATCCAATCCGGTCAACTCCAAATCCTTTGTCAATTCGACCAGTTGCGAGATTTTCTCTTTTGCACCGGTAAATTTCTCTACCAAATGGAGCTTTTCTTCATAGCCGGCAAGAATTTTGTCACAACGTTTTATCAAATCATGAACTCCCTGTCTGCTGATACCATACTGCTCTGCAATCTCGCTCAAAGACATATCATTATATACCGCATCCTCATATACACTACGCTGATGCTCCGTCAGCAGCTCGCCATAAAAATCATACAAAAGTGTTTGAATCACAATTTTTTCCATATTTTTGCCCACTTTTCCACATATAAAACGAACACCTTTGCTATCATACAACATGAGTGCAAAGGTGTCAAGCATTTTTGCTTTACATTTTGAATTTTATTTCAAATTCTATCACTGAACAGATTTTTGTATCCTTCTCCATAGATTTCTGTAGCGGAAGTAACTATCATAAAGGCCATAGGATCTTCTTCCTTTACCACATCCTCCGTTTTCGGTGCCACCTGTTTTTTTACCACACACATAATTACTTTCTTCTCTTTGCCACTATATGCGCCGGTACCTTGTACATAGGTTACACCCAAATCCAAATCTGCTAACAAACGTTTGGCAATCTCTTCGGATTTATCACTGATAATATAAATTAACTTTGCACTATCCTTACCATACAAAACTATATCCAAAACCGTAGAACAAACAAATACCGTAAGTCCTGCATACATAGCGGTTTCTATATTTTTAAAAACAATAGCAGAGCATACAACAATTACTATGTCAATAAATAAAAACAAAATACCCGTTTTCATATGTGGAAACTTCAAACGTAACAATTTCACAATAATATCCGTACCGCCACTGGTAGCTCCTGCCTTGAACACCATACCAATACCAACCGCCATTAATGTACCGCCATAAATTGCTGCCAGTAATACATCATTGGTCAATGCAGGAATCTTTGTCCCCAACACATTGGTCATTACAGACATTACCGCCGTACAATACACTGTAGAAACAATAAACTTACCGCCAAACTTCCAAAGTCCCAAAAGCAAAATCGGTATATTAATGCACCAGATAATCGTACCCGTCTGCATAGGAATTACGCGGCTTAATATAATGGACAAACCTGCCACACCACCGGGCGCCATAGAATTCGGATCTGCAATGGTACTGATGGCAAATGCATATAAACTTGCCCCAACAGACATCAATATTAATCTTTTTATTCTCTGTAACCAGATATGATTCATTTTCTTTTCCTCTCAAACTATTTGAAAGCCCGCATAAAGAATATGCGGACTTTACATATAATTTATTATGTACGTTTTTTTATTAAATATTTGTACGAACCAATTTAGGAAGATAACCTTCCTTCTCCAAAGCCTCCATAATTTGTTGCTTATGCTCTGTTCCAAAGGCTTCCAATGTAATACGCAGTTCCACCGCCGCATTTCGATTGGTGGTTACAAACTGATTATGCTCCAACTTAATTACATTACCGCTTACAGCAGCTATGACGCCTGCCACTCTGCAAAGTTCACCCGGCTTATCCGGCAAAAGTACAGATACTGTAAAGATTCTATCACGGAAGATCAAGCCCTGTTGTACTACAGAAGACATAGTAATCACATCCATATTTCCACCACTGAGAATCGATACCACGCGCTTATCCTTTACATTTAAGTGCTTCAATGCGGCTACTGTTAACAATCCGGAGTTTTCTACCACCATTTTGTGATTTTCTACCATATCCAAAAATGCTACTACCAACTCCTGATCCTCTACAGTAATAATATCATCTAAATTTTCCTTAAGATAAGGAAATAATTTACTGCCTGGCGTTTTTACTGCTGTACCGTCCGCAATCGTACTTACGGAAGGAAGCGTTACTACTTCGCCTTTTTTAATGGATTCCTGTAAACAATTTGCCCCTGCAGGCTCCACACCAATTACCTTAATCTTAGGATTTAACATCTTCGCTAACGAGGAAACCCCTGTAGCCAAACCTCCGCCACCAATTGGTACTAAAATATAATCCACCAATGGAAGCTCCTTGAAAATCTCCATAGCAATGGTTCCCTGTCCGGTCGCCACTCTCAAATCATCAAAAGGATGAATAAAGGTATAACCTTGCTCTGCTGCAAGCTCATAAGCCTTCTCGCAAGCTTCATCATATACATCACCATACAAAACCACTTCCGCACCGTAGCTCTTGGTACGATTCACCTTCATAAGCGGTGTTGTAGTAGGCATAACAATAGTCGCCTTCACACCATAGCTCTTAGCTGCATAAGCCACACCCTGTGCATGGTTACCTGCCGAAGCGGTAATTACACCCTTTGCTCTCTCTTCGTCTGTTAAAGTGCTCATGGCATAATATGCGCCACGAAGCTTATATGCTCCGGTCAACTGCATGTTTTCCGGCTTTAAAAATACTCTGTTACCGGTCTGTCGGCTTAAATAATCACTATATACCAGCTTTGTTTCCAGCGTCACACGCTTTACCACTTCTGATGCTTCTTCAAATTTTTCCAAAGTTAACATTCTGTTTTCTCCTCATATCGCCTACTGTTGTGAATAAATATCTTACTTTATTCCTCTTCCTGGGGCATATCTTTTTTCACATCAAATAACGCATTTACAAAATCATCCGAATTAAACTTTTGCAAATCGTCAATACTTTCACCTACACCGATATACTTTACCGGTACCTTCAGCTCTGATTGAATCGCTACTGCAATACCACCTTTGGCTGTACCGTCCATCTTGGTTAAAATAATACCGGTAAGCTCAGCCACATCGCCAAATTCTCTGGCCTGTACCAATGCATTTTGACCGGTAGTTCCATCAAGTACAATCAAATTCTCCCTATGTGCATCCGGGAACTCTCTGTCAATGATTCGGTTCATCTTACGAAGCTCTTCCATAAGATTTTTCTTATTATGAAGTCTTCCGGCTGTATCCACCAAAAGAACGTCCACATGTCTGGCCTTTGCCGCATTTACTGCATCAAAAACCACACTTGCCGGATCAGAACCTTCTTTACCTCCAATCATAGGCACATCCGCTCTTCTGGCCCATTCAGCTAATTGGTCTCCGGCAGCTGCACGGAAAGTATCTGCTGCAGCAATTAAAACTTTTCTGTTTTGGTCTTTTAATTTACCTGCCAGCTTTCCTACGGAAGTAGTTTTACCCACACCGTTTACGCCGATTACCATAACGATAGACTGCTTTTCTTCAAATTCATAAGCCGTTTCATCTACCTGCATTTGTTCTTTGATACTATCAATTAGCAACTGCTTACATTCTGACGGTTGTTTGATATGCTGTTCCTTTACCTGACGTTTCAATCGCTCGATAATCTCTGTGGTAGCATTAACACCAATATCTCCCATAATAAGTATTTCTTCCAATTCCTCATAAAAATCATCATCTATGGAAGAAAAACCACTAAATACCGAATCAATACCACGCACAATATTCTCTCTTGTTTTTGTCAGTCCGGCTTTTAACCTGCTAAAAAAGCCCTTCTTTTCTTCACTCATCCAAAAACTCCTTAATTCTCTAAATCTTTATCAATCAAATTAACACTAACCAATGTAGAAACACCCTTTTCCTGCATGGTTATACCGTACAGGCGGTCTGCACTTTCCATAGTACCTCGTCTGTGGGTAATTACAATAAACTGTGTATACTTGGTCAGCTTATGTAAGTATTTTGCATATCTTCCTACATTTGATTCATCCAATGCAGCTTCAATCTCATCCAGCAAACAGAACGGTGATGGTTTTAAGTTCTGAATAGCAAACAAAAGTGCTATGGCAGTCAATGCTTTCTCCCCACCGGATAACTGCATCATATTCTGCAACTTCTTTCCGGGCGGTTGTGCAATAATACGGATACCTGCTTCCAAAATATCTTCCTCTTCCATAAGTTCCAAGGTACCCTTACCACCACCAAACAGTTCTTTAAATACCTTATCGAATTCCTTGCTGATCTCAGCAAATTTTTCGGTAAACTGCTTTCTCATGGCAGCATCCAACTGACTGATAATATCTTCCAGCGTCTTTTCCGCCTCTACCAAATCGTCGTGCTGTGTTTTTAAGAAAGTATATCTTTCCATTAAGCTCTTGAATTCTTCTATAGCATTGACATTTACAGGTCCCAACTTCTTAATATCATCCTTTAAACCTGCAATAGAACGCTTCATAGCCGGCAAATCCGTCATACTTTCATCTCGGATAGATGCGGCATCGCTTAAAGTAATCTCATACTCATCCCACATATAATTAATCTGGGCTTCGATACTTTCCTCTAGACGTTCTTTCTGAGCATTCAAACGATACACTTCTTTGTCCAAAACATTCATTCGCTCTGCCAATTCTTCTCTAGTAGTAAAGAAATTCTTCTGCTTTGCACTTAAAGTATCTTTTCTTTCAATATCTTCTTTTAACTTAGCCTGTGCAGCATTCTGCGCATCATAAGAAGCGGTAATCGTTTCTTTAATTTGCTCAATATTATGCTTCTTGGTTTCTACATCGGAAGCATTTTGTGCAAGTGCTTCTTCAATTTCCTGAAGTTCCTTTACATAACGCTGCGTTTCACCCTCAATACGGTCCACATTAGACTGATGGAACATTTGTGTTTGAAGCATTCTTTCTACTTTGAGCTCCCATTCGGTAACTTGTGCAGCTACTTGGGATTCTTCCTTGCGCTTTACTTCCAATTCCTTCTGGAACTGCGCAATCTGCTCGTGGATATTCTTTTCAAGCTCTTCGTTGGCAATAAGCTCTGCCTGGATATTTTCTTTACTATTCTTAATTTCCAGAATCTGAGCATCGATTTCCTTTTGCTCCTTCTTCATGGAATCGTAGCCCTGCTCTTCTTCTGCCATACGTTCGCGAGCCTGGGAAATACTGATTCTGGCTGTATTTTGCTCAATTGACTTGGTCTGGATAGCAAGCTTAATTTTCTCAATATCCATACGCAACGCATTACGATTAGCTTTCGTTTCTTCAATGGCCTTATTGGCCTCATCAATGGTTACTTGAAGCTTCTTTACCACCTTTTCCAACTCATCAATTTCTCTTCGACGACCTAACAGATTACTGTTATTCTTAAAGGCACCACCACTAATCGCACCGCCGGGTACCAAAAGTTCACCTTCAATCGTAACCATACGAATACCGTAATCAAACTTACGGGCAATTTTTACAGCATTATCTACGTTATCCACTACCATAATACGACCAAGCATAGCCTTTGCCACATTACGATATGCTTTCTCGGTATGTACCAATTCGTCCGCCATACCGATAACGCCCTTTTCTTTCAAGGCTTCCGGATTCTTAAACTCCTGTGGATTGGTAATGCTTGTTAACGGCAGGAAGGTAGCACGTCCAAGACGATTCTCCTTCAAAAAACGAATCATCTTCTTTGCGGTTTCTTCGTCATCCGTAACTATATTCTGAATATTGCCGCCAAGTGCTGTTTCAATAGCGGTTTCATATTCTTTATCTACTTTGATAATATCTGCAACAACACCGATAATGCCCTTAACATTATCCTTCTGTTCCATTACCTTTTTAACACTTCCGCCGTATCCATCGTAACGTTCTGTAATGTTAGCAAGTGCCTCTAACCTAGATTTTTCCTGATGGTACTTGGTCTGTGCTTCCCGAAGTTTCTGATCCTTTGCAGTCAAAGTCTCTCTATGGGAAGCAAGGGACTTCTCCATATCCGCTTCCTGCTGCTTCATTTCACGCATTTCATCACTGATTCTGACGAAATCATCCTCCAAATGCTTAATACTTTCTGAACGTTCCGCTTCATCACTCTTGGCACGTAAAATTCTGGAGTTTAATTCGCTTTTACGAATATTAACTTGTTCCAGCATAGAATCCAGACGGCCCATTTTGGTTTTAATGGTTGCCCTCTGGTTCAATTCACCGATAATTGTATTCTTACCGGCCTCCATATTATTATTCAGCTCTTCAATCTTTATCTGAACCTGCTCTAAATGTTGCTTAACCTCATCACGGGTCTGTGTAAGCTCACTCACCTTACGGTCGATGGCCTCTTTGTCTGCAAGTATTCCCTCTTTATCCTGATTCTTGCCTTCAATTTCAGCCATTACATTTTTCTTACGACTCAACAAATGTTCTTCATTGGAGCGGGCTGAATTAATCTGCTCCTTTAATACGTTGATTTCACCTTCCAAACGACCACGCATCAAATCAGCGCCTGTCACCTGATTACGGGCTTCTTCAATAGCAGCATCCAGGCTTTCGATTTCACTTTCAATCCGTTCATACTCTTCCTTAATGCCTTCATATTTATTGGAAGTCTCTTCCAAATCTCCGCTGGCAATACGCAGTTTCTCTCCAACTGCATCCAACTGCTCTTTAATACGATTATTCTCCAAGAGGAAAACATTTACATCTAAAGTTTTCAACTCTTCCTTCTTTTTTAAGTAAACCTTTGCCACTTCTGACTGCTTCTCAAGTGGTCCGACCTGCTTTTCCAATTCTAAAAGTATATCGTTTACACGCACCAAATTCTGCTTTTCATTTTCAAGCTTCGCCTGTGCCGCATTTTTTCTACGTTTAAACTTCACAATACCGGCAGCTTCATCGAAAAGTTCACGACGTTCCTCCGGTTTACCACTCAAAATTTTATCAATCTGTCCTTGTCCGATAATAGAATATCCTTCTTTACCGATACCGGTATCGTAGAACAATTCATTAATATCACGTAATCTGCAAATAGAACCATTAATTAAGTATTCACTCTCACCCGAACGGTAAATCCTTCTGGCAACCGTCACTTCATCATAATCGATAGCTAAATGGTGGTCAGAATTGTCCAAGGTAATGGCAACATATGCATAACTAAGCGGCTTTCTGGTTTCTGTACCGGAAAAAATAACATCCTGCATACTTGCACCACGCAGCTGTTTAATACGTTGCTCACCAAGTACCCAACGAACAGCATCAGCAACATTACTTTTGCCACTTCCGTTAGGTCCTACAATACCTGTAATTCCATTGTGAAACTGAAATGTAATTTTATTTGCAAATGACTTAAATCCATGTATCTCAATACTCTTTAAATACATACCTTTTCCCGCTTTCGCTTATTTAAACAAATTACGTTCCTTTAATAACAAAAGTGCTTTGTACGCAGCCTGTTGTTCCGCACACTTCTTTGTTCTACCACTTCCGGAACCATAAAACTCATCTTCAATGTAAACATCGATCTCAAATACCTTATTATGTTCCGGGCCTGTTTCCGATACCAACTCATACCTGAATTCTTTCTTTAATTTCCCCTGTACAAACTCCTGAAATGTTGTTTTGCTATCCAGAAACAATTTCTTATTTTCAATATCTGACAGAATATATTTATTAACAAATATTTTTGATGCTTCTATGCCTCCATCTATATATAAGGCACCGATAATAGCTTCCATAGCATCTGAAATAATAGAATCGCGTGAACGACCACCTGTATTTTCTTCGCCTTTGCCAAGCAATAAATATTCTCCTAAATTCAAGTCCTTAGAACACATTGCCAATGTCTGTTCACATACTATGGAAGCTCTCATCTTCGTCAAAACACCTTCTTGTACATTCGGATAATTCCTGTACAGAAACTCCGTTGTTACAAGCTCTAACACTGCATCTCCCAAAAATTCCAGTCGCTCATAAGACATTATTTTTTTAATTTGCATTTCGTTTATGCATGACTTATGTGTAAGCGCCTGTCTTAATAATTTTTCATTCTTAAAACTATATCCAATATTTTCTTGTAATGTTTTAATACTATATCCTTCCCGCATTTTTTCCCCTTTACAAAAATGATAGCGTTCCATCGCTCTAAAGAGTATCCGGAACGCTATTTTCTTCGAAATACTATTTAAGCCACAAATTAGTTGATAGCACTCTTAATCATCTCAACTGCTTCTTCTACAGTAGTAATGCTTTCAGCTTTTTCCGCAGGAATCTCAATGTCAAATTCCTCCTCGATACCCATAATAATCTGGAATACATCAAGTGAATCCGCACCCAAATCATCTGTAAATGTAGTATCCATGGTGATTTCATCAGGATCAACACTTAAAACTTCTGCGATTACTTTTTTTAACTTTTCAAATTCCATAACTAATTGTTCCTTCCTTTTAATCTGCTAAGATTATTTTTTCTTTAATTTTTTCATTTATCTTCTGTTCCTTAAATGCAACGCATTGAAGGATTGAATTCTTAATTTCTACAGCCTTACTGCTACCATGAGACTTCACAACCAGGCTATTCAAACCAAGCATGGGCGCTCCGCCATATTCATCTGTACTAAAGCCTTTTAAGGTTTTCTTTAATGCAGGCTTAATTAGTAGAGCTCCAATCTTGCTTCTGAAAGTAGACATCATGCCTTCCTTTACCTTCTTAATCAATGAAGCAGCCACACCTTCATACATTTTCAATACTACATTTCCTACAAACGCTTCACAAACAATAACATCTGCAACGCCTGCCGGAATATCTCTGGACTCCACACTACCGATAAAATTAATTTCCGGACAGTTCTTTAACAGCGGAAATGTTTCTTTTACCAGGGCATTTCCCTTTTCTTCCTCTGCACCGTTATTTACAATACCTACCTTCGGATTCTTCACGCCCATAATGTGTTCCATGTATACAGAACCCATCTTGGCAAACTGTACCAAATGAGAAGGTCTTGCATCCACATTCGCGCCACAGTCAACCAACAAGCTAACGCCTCTCTCTGTAGGAATCAATGGTGCCAATGGAGGTCTCTCTACGCCCTTGATACGTCCGATAATTACCTGGCCGCCAACCAAAACTGCACCGGTACTGCCGGCAGATACAAACGCATCACAAGTCCCCTCTTTTACCATGTACATAGCTTTTACAATGGAGGAATCCTTTTTTTTGCGAATTGCCATAACAGGTGGTTCTGCTGTTTCAATAACTTCCGAAGCATGCACCACTTCTACCTGTTCTACATTATAGGTGTATTTCTTCAGTTCTTCCTTGATAACATCTTCAATACCAACCAGGAAAACCTTAATATCTTTATTCTCCTGAATGGCCTCTACAGCACCTTTCACAATTTCCACAGGTGCATTATCACCACCCATAGCATCTACTGCTACATTTATCATATAATTTACCTCCGTAAGCATGTTTATAAGTGTATAATATACCCACCTAAAAACATCTTATTTTACTATACTAGACGATAATGTAAAAATCAAGCATATTCTTTACAAAAAATTCCGAATGCAAACGTCACCATCTGCATTCGGAACAAAAAACATATTTTATTATTCTGCCAAACCATATTCATATACATTTTCGTAACCATAGGTATCCCAAGAATAATCATCATATTCCTGATATTTAAGTAGGTTACCTAATGCATCGTATTCATAAGAGTATCCATAAGTTACATAATTACTACTGTCGTACTCTTTATACATAATCAAGTCACCGTCAACACTGTAGCTATACTCTGTTTTTCCTGCATAAGATCCCTGTGCATCACTATGCTCACTTAAAATAATGTTTCCATTTTCATCATAAGTGTTCACATAATACTCTTTTGCAATAATCATATTGCCCTCATATTCGGTATACTCAATCATATAACCATTTTCATCGTACGCATATTCATAACCAGAACCAACACTACCATCCTCATTGTACCAGAAATACTTTATACAGTTACCATTTGCATCATATGCATATTCATCACGCAACTGAGCATTACCATTTTCATCATAGGAATAGTACTTTGTCATATTACCATATTCATCATATTCGTAGCCCCACTTAGAATCGATTACGCTGTCCTCGTTGTAGGATGTAGCAAGTGTCATATTACCATTTGTATCATACTGATAATAGGTACAATACATCAAGCTACCATCTTCATAGTAATCAATTACCGCTGTCTGGTTACCATTTGCATCGTATTCATATGCATTCCAATATTCAAATGCGCCATCATATCCAAAACTCTTATAGGAGAGCAAATTACCGTTTGCATCATAAGTGTATTCACAGCTGTAAGTAATAACAGAATTGCCGTCATAACTTACTATTCTGGACACATTACCGAACTCATCATAATAATAATATGTACACCAAAGCATAGTGCCGTTAATATCATTTTCTACAATAAAGGTTTCATTGCCATTTGCATCATAAGTATATTCTTCAACAGATAATACATTTCCATAAAAGTCTGTTTCAGTACTCTTTACAATATAACCATTTGCATCAAATTCATAATCTTCTCTGCTAATTAAATTGCCATCAGCATCATAATTCACAACAGCAATTTGTCTTCCATCCGCATCATATTCATAGCCTGTCTGATAATCCACATAGGTACTCCACCAGCTCTGATAATAAGAAGTATGCATAATCAAATTACCATTCAGATCATATTCTTCTCTATATTGCTTATCACCATCATCATATCTGGTGCATGAGGTTACCACTGCCTTATCACGAATGGTATCTACTTTATCCAAAAGCACATCTGCCTGTGTCTTATTAATACCGGTGCTTAATACATTCAAAGCTTCATTGATAAGTCCACTCTGTAAATACATATCTGCATAATCTGCGTAAATCTTTGCCTGTTCTTCCATAAGTGAATCATCTGAAGTAACACCATAACCATCATTCAATATTGATAATGCATACTCATAATCACCGGACTCCATATTATAATTAGCCCAAGCAATATAAACATTTACCTTATCTTTCGTTAATTCATCCGAACCGGTGTCATAAATTCCTTCATCTAAAATATAAAGAGCATCCCAATAATTATTGTTTTCCAGATAATAATTTGAATATGCACGATATACATTTACTTTCTCATCCAACAACTTCTGAGAACCGGTAGCATCATAACCTTCTCTTAAAATACTCAGCGCATAATAAAAGTTCTCTTCTTCTACAGACTGCTTTGCCTGAGCCAAATACATATCTGCACGATATTCCACGCAGGCTGCTTCACCAATCATATCCTTTGCAGTATCCAATAAGGAGTTTGCTTTCTCATAATCCTTTTCTGCAATTGCCGCTTCAATGGCTGTTTTGTACGCACTGGTTAAAGCGTTTTCTAAACTCTTTTCTTCTTCATCGGTCTCCACTTCATCAAGACCTTCTTCAAGAATTGCAAATGCCTTATCATACTTACCATCTGCCACATAAATTTCAGAAATCTTTAAGTATGCTTCACCAATGGTCTTGTCATAATCAAGTGCTTCTTCATAATATTCCAAAGCGTCTTTTTCTTCTCCGGCAGCCATACACTCTGTTGCCAGCTTCATATTCTTTTCACTATTATAAGCATCTCCTGTAAAATAAAGAGCTGCTCCAACACCACCGGCAATTACTACCACACCGGCGATAACAGCCGCAATCAAACCACCCTTACCCTTTTTCTTAGGCTGATCAACAGTTTTTTCCTCCGTCTTAGGAGCTTCTTCCTTAATTGCGTCCGTCTTTGGTGCTTCCGTTTTAACTTCTTCTGCTTTGGGAGCCTCTACAGGCTTTTCCTCTGCCTTAGGTGCTGCCGCAACAACCTGGGCACCACACTTGGCACAAAATTTTGCGCCTTCCTTTAATTCATTTCCACATTTCTTACAAAACATCTCTTCTCCCTCATTTCCCTCTAAAGAATTTTGTACTTTATCACATTTCCTCATTAAATTGTTATTTAATGAAAAAGGCTTCTCCGAAGCGGAAAAGCCCTTAAAATCATGTTGAAAAACTAGTCAACGCTAACAACCTGCTTCTTGTTATAAGAACCACAAGCCTTACAAACTCTGTGAGGCATCATAAGTGCACCACACTTGCTGCACTTTACCAATGTAGGAGCGCTCATTTTCCAGTTTGCTCTTCTCTTATCTCTTCTACTCTTTGAAGATTTATTCTTAGGACAAATAGACATATCGTTACACCTCCTTATTCGCGTTGAAGATATCCTGTATTGCCGCAAAACGTGGGTCCGGTACAAAAGTATCGCAACCGCATTCTTTCACGTTCAGATTTTGTCCGCATACTTTACATATGCCCTTGCAATCTTCTTTGCACAAAATCTTCATCGGCCAATTTAATAAAATTTCATTGTACACAAAAGTCTCTACGTTAAGTTGATAACCTTCCATGTAATCGAGTTCATCTTCCCCTTCATCCGGGTCTGTAGAACCATCTGGTACAGTATCCGGTGAAGTAACTTCCCTCTCCATAGTCAAGGTTAACACCGTAGGTACTTCTGCCAGGCATCTGTCACAATTGGATTCAAATACAAGCTCCACATTGCCCTCGATTCTCGCCTTACCCACACCGATATTGGTAAGATTCAAGGTCACCGGCGTCTTACTTTTAATAAGAAACTCACCGATTCGGCTTTTAAAGCTCGTCATCTCCAGTTCAACTGTTTTGGATGCTGTCATTCCTTCAGATGAAAATACATCAGATAAATTCACTAACATAGTTGACTCCTATGTAAAGAATACATACAAAGACAATCTTTGTACACACTCTTTGTTTTCACACTTGGTTTATTATACATATGTGAAATGCATTTGTCAACATTTATTTCTCAAAAAATGTGCAAAATCCTATATTTTGTATTCCATATGATTTTACATCACTAAAACTGTATTGGCGAAACCTCTTTGGTTAATGGAAGAAATTCATATTCCGGAAATTCTCCCAACAAATCTTCCAAACAAAGTGTTGTGGAATACACAATATCATGGGCTAACATAACCACTCTTTTTCTATTCAAGGTGCTTTCCCTGGCATTCACTATTAATTGCTCCGGTGTATTCTTTTTTACTGCATCCTCAAGGCTGGCATTCCAATCATAATACACATATCCCTTATTTGTCATCTCTTTAATTATTTCTTCATAAATATCTTCATTATAAGAATTGATGCTACCACCCGGAAAACGAAAACACCAAACTTCTACGCCTGTGGCTTCATATACTGCATTTTTTGCCTTTTCAAAATCTGCCAAGTAACCTTCCACACTTTCATACACCACATCATAAGAATGGTCATAACAATGGGCTCCTATAGTATGCCCTTCTTCTACAATTCTTTTCGCAATCTCAGGATGTTTCTCTACATTCTTACCTACCACAAAAAAGGTAGCTTTTACGCCCTGCTCCTTTAAAATATCCAGTACTGCCGTTGTATTTTCCGCGCTGGGGCCATCATCAAAAGTTAAATAGAGCTTCTTTGGTTCAAAATACAATTGCACTGCATCTATAATACCTTCTACAACTTCCTCCATATATTCTTCTGTAATTAATTTACTTCTTTCTTCTTTATTTGACAAAAAACCTGTTTCCAACAGACAGGAAGGCATATTACATTCCCGAATTACATACAGATTATCTGTTTCCACCAAACCTCTATCTCTTGCCTTTGTACCAAGCACCACCTGCTGTTGTATTAGTTTCGCCCAACGTTCACTCTGTATATTACCTTCCTCATAATACCATGTTTCCACCCCATGAACAGATTTATCCTCACTGGCATTTTGATGAATACTGATAAACAAATCTCCTTTTGCGTTATTTGCCAAAATCACCCGTTCCTCTAACGATAACTTTTCGTCTGTTTCCCGGGTCATAAATACACGAAATCCATTTTCTTCTAAAGCTACCTTTAACATCGTAGCCAACTGAAGATTAATATCTTTTTCCTCTATTTCTCCCCAGCTGCAACCTTCATCTTCACCACCATGGCCTGCATCAATAATAATTAAGGGGGGCTGCTCTATTTCTGTCAAAACTTGTGTTTCATCTTTTACAATATCCACTCTCTCCATTTCAATCTCTTTAGGAATTTTAGCATATTCATTTACTACATTTTCCACGGATATAATACCTGTATTATCTGCAGCCTCTGCCATTCCGGAATCTTCCTTTTGCCATAAACACACTCCGCAAGAACACAAAAACAGCAATAACAAAAAAGTCCCTGTCCCACACATCATCTTCTTTACTATCTGTTTTCTTTTTTGTTGTCTTTTAAACCACGCTGTTTCACTTACATACATAAAATGCCCTCCGAAAATCTTGTATCACTTTAATACAAGCTTATTCGCAGGGCACATCAAACTTTCATATTAATTGCATGATTTCAACATAAATTTTGCATACTTTTTACATCATCTGGTGATTTTCAAAAACAGCTCATTTATTCCTTCGTAAAAACCAATTGTCACAATGGTGTTCTTATCATCCACTCCCGGGAACTGATACTTCTTGAAATTGGGAGTTGTTTCCAACAAAGGATTGTCCGTATCATAAATCTCTATACCACTCAAGCCCAAATACTCACTCCAGCTCTGCATTATAGCGTCCGGCTCCAGTTCTTCCCAATCCTTATCAATTCTAACATAAAACTCATAAATTTTACCGGTTTGTGCATCAATATAAGCATCCAGCACACGATTGCTTTTATCAGCATTTAACTGGCTGGTAGATAAACTCACCTTCCATACTGTAACATTGTTTCTTGGTTCTAACACATCAATTGCAGAATATAAATCTGCACTGTATGAAGATGCATATGTTTCCTTCACACTATCCGGTAATATCCCCAACTGCTTTAACATTTTTAATTGTGAATTAAACTCCTCAAAAACCTCCGATTCTTTAATTTCTTTATCCGCCGGTCCCTGATAGTTTGTTACCAAAGCATAAGTTCCGTTTAATTCCTGATAATTTAATTCATTCTTCACTTGTGTTTTTTCACTGAGTTCTGTTTCCGGAATCACCTGATTGCTTAAGCATTCCGCCAAAATAAACAGCTTTTCATTATTATTCAAAGAATATTGATAACCTTCGGAAGCAGCCTCCACCGGCTCTATAATAATTTGATTTAAGGTATTCTTATCCAAATAATTCGTCAGCTTTTCCGGTCCCCAAATAGCAACCAGCAAAAGAAAGGCTACACACAATACCACAAAGCTATTTCCTATTATCTTACATAGTCTTTTCATCCACAGCTACCTCCTCCCAGGGAATTAAAAAGCTAAAACAGCTTCCCTTCTCCACTTCACTTTCAATAAGTAATTCACTTCCATGAAGAGAAAGAATCGCAACACACAAGGCAAGACCCAAACCAGCTCCATTCTTGCTTCTTG
>JAZRAX010000034.1:0-67821 GCA_045634745.1 Acetatifactor sp.
ATGCTCAAATAGTAGCTTTGTATACAGGGAAAGAGTTTGATGAGGAAGAGCTTCTTATGTATATTCGTGGTAAAATCCCGGAATATATGATTCCGAGTAGATATATTCATTGTGTAAAGTTTCCTTATAATGCCAATGGAAAGATTGATAGGATGGAATTAAAGAAACTTTTATAATAAAGGCACATTGATTAAAGAAATAAATCAAATGATAAATGGGCTGTTACATGAATGTAAAAAGAAAAGATATCGATTATTTGATTGATAATGTAATTCAAGCAGTTTGTCAGAGTCCTTCCGGAAAGAAATTATTTGTCTTTTTGCCATACAAAGCAAGTATGTGGACTTCGTTGGAAAGTATTAGGAAGGCGGTTAGTGAAGGTACAGATTGTGAAGCCGTTGTGATGCCTGTTCCTTGCTTTGGAATAAAAGAAAATATTAAAAAAATATTATAGGGAAAAAGTTTTTCGGAGGTGGGTCATGAGATTTAATAATCAGGATTTATTGGATATTGAAAATCAAATGCTAGGATGTGAGTTTTGTGGTGGTATTACCATTAGAGAGTATCAGCTTGAAATATTGGAAATATTAAAAGAAATTAAAAGAATATGTACAAAACATGATATTCCGTATTTTATTATGTTTGGTTCACTTATTGGAGCTGTAAGACATCATGGATTTGTGCCTTGGGACGATGATGCCGATATTTCCATGACAAGAGAAAATTTCAACAAATTTGTAGATATATGTGAAGATGAATTGGATGAAAAGTATTCGTTGGAGTATTATAAAAATAATACTAATATAGGACTTTTATTTCCTAGAATACGAAAGAAAAATTCAACATATATCAACCGTTTTGAGATATCGAAGCATGGTCAATATGCAGGTTTTTATGTAGATATTATTATTTTAGATTATCTTTCTGAAAAACCATTTTGGGCAAAAGTTCAAAAACAAAGTCTTCAGGCGTTACACAGGGTGGTATCACCTGGGTTTTCTCAGGGATATGATTCGCTTTCGCCTTTTTTTAGCGGTATGGTTACGTTGGTAAAATCCATCATTGGTAAGAGAGCAATCATAAGCCTTTTAGAAAAAGTTATGGGATCCGTTAAGAATGAGGAAACCAATAGCGTTATGGGGCAGCTTATGCTTCCCGGAAGATTAGATTTTTGTGTATATGATAAATCTCACTTTGAGAAGTGCTGGATGATTCCATTTGAGGGAGAAGAGTTTCCTATTCCTCAGAAAGCACTTACTATGTTGAATCGTAGTTATTGTAAGAAATTCTTTCGAGATGGTACTTTGTTGGAAGCAAATTATGAAGACGAATATCAGGCTATATTAAAGAGAGAATATTATAGATATGATGATATAATGTATATTCCGCCAAATAGAAAGCGAAATACTCATTTGGATATTATTTTCGATAGCCGGGTGGAGAGTATTACATATGATTCTTACTATTTTTCAAAATTTGATAGGAAGAAGAATGATCGGAGTGCGATAAAAGAAAGAAAACATCGTGAAAAAGCTATAAAATATTTGCATGTTTTGGATGCTAATGAAGAGTTGTCAAAATTGGCGTGTGAAGAAATTCGTCTGCGTGAGGTGCTTGAAAATTATAAAGAGCAAGATGGCATTTCTGCTAAATTGTGTACTGATTATGCAAAGGTATTAAATAATTTATCAATTACAAGGCATCCTGAAATATCAGGGGAGAATTTGCAACTTGCGGTGGAAATTTTTATAAAAGCATCTTATTTTGTAAGTGCAAAGCGACTGATGGGAGCTATGCGGAAACAAAAAAATATAGGTAATGAGGCAGCATTTGCTAAGCTTGAAGAATCTCTTGCTATACATTTGGAGGCATATTATGCAATTTTTGAAAAAAGAATTGCTTATATGGAAGAATATATTAAAAAGTATTCTGTTGAGGATTGTTTTTTTGTACAGTTAATAAAAGCTATTCTGTTTTATGAAAAAGAAGATTATGAGACTGCAAAGGAATTATTTAATTATATTTTATCTGTAAGTGAGGAAACTTTTTTGGCATATTATTATCTTGGAGAAATAGCAGAGAAAGAGAATAAAAAGGAACAAGCCATTATTCTATATAAAAAATCACTGGATTCAACTCTTTATATGCCATTATTGGAAATGAGCTTAAATAAAATCAAGCAGTTGGAGCCACAGTAAAAGCATATTTAAGGAGGAAACTGTATGCAGGCATTAATGTTAGCAGCCGGTATGGGGCGAAGAATGGGTAAATATACTGAAAATTGTACAAAGTGTATGATTACCATTGCAGATAAGACTTTATTGGAACGTGTTGTGGATTCTTTGGTTGAAGCCGGAATTGATAAACTTGTTATGGTAATCGGCTATGAAGCAGAGCGTTTAAAAGAATATATCAAAGAATGTCAGTTTCCCATTGAGATAGAATATGTAGAAAATACAATTTATGCAGAGACAAATAATATATATTCACTTTTTCTGGCAAAAGACTATCTAATGCGAGATGATACAATTTTATTGGAATCGGATTTGATTTACGAATCATGTATCGTAAAGAAAGTGGTTGAGAGTAAGGAGCCTAATTTGGTAGTAGTTGCTAAGTACGAGCAATGGATGGACGGAACGGTTGTATTACTTGATGCTCGGAAACGAATTCTTGATTTTGTAGATAAAAGCCAGTTTCGCTATGAAGATATCGGGAAATACTATAAAACAGTCAATATTTATAAATTTAGTAAAGAATTTGCGGAAAAGCAATACATACCATTCTTGGAGGCATACTTGAAAGCCTATGGAACTAACCAATACTATGAGCAGGTTTTGAAAATTTTGTCTCATATCAGTGGTTCTCAATTAAAAGCACATATACTTGAGGATGAAAATTGGTATGAGGTTGATGATGCACAGGATTTGGATATTGCTGGTACGATTTTTGCTAATGAGGATATATTGAAGAAGTATGAGTTTCATTTTGGAGGTTATTGGAGATTCCCTAAGGTGAAGGATTATTGCTATCTTGTAAATCCTTATTACCCACCTCAAAAAATGATTGATCAAATGAAGTATTTTTATGCGGATTTACTGACACAGTATCCATCCGGTATGGATATTCAGAAATTAAATGCCGGAAGTATGCTTGATATTGACGATGATTATTTGTTGGTAGGAAATGGTGCGGCTGAGTTAATTGAGGTGTTGGGAAGAAAGATGCTCACAGGAAGATTGTCAGTGGGGATTCCTACCTTTAATGAATATATCCGATGCTTTGAAAAGTGTGAAATCCGATTGATAGATAATTCTAAAAACGGATATCAGTATAATGTTGCACAGATATTGGATGAAATAGAGAATACCGACAATCTTTTGATTATTAATCCGGATAATCCCAGTGGAAGCTATATTTTGTACGATGAGCTTATAGAAATACTGGACAAATGTGAACAGTATAATGTTACTTGTGTAGTGGATGAATCTTTTATTGATTTTGCAGAAGCAGATATCAGATATACATTAATTAAGGACGAGTTGTTGGAAAAATATCCTCATTTAATAGTTATTAAAAGCATCAGTAAATCGTATGGTGTTCCGGGTATCAGACTGGGTGTGATTGCATCATCTAATAAAAAATTATTAAAGCAGATGCGCAGCAAAATGGCTATTTGGAATATTAATTCTTTTGCAGAGTATTATCTGCAAATTCAGAGGTTATATAAAAGAACGTACTTGCTCTCATGTGATAAAATTGCGCAGCAGAGAAAATATTTGCTTTCTGAATTACAAAAAATAGAATATTTGTCTGTGTATCCGTCACAAGCAAACTATATTTTGTGTAAAGTAGAAGGTGGATATACTTCTGAAGAATTGGCGAAGGAGCTGTTACGCAAATACAGTATTTTAATTAAAGATTTATCCAGTAAAAAAGGATTTTATAAACAGTCTTTTATCAGAATTGCAGTAAAAGATGAAGCGGATAATAAATATATTATTAAGGCTTTAAATGAGTTGTTTTCATGATTATTGAGCAGAGGCGGAATAGGAGATACAATATATGACTAGAGAATATATTTTTGAAGAAGTAGTAAATATTTTTAGAGAAGTATTTGATGATGAAGAATTAGTGATCAAAGAAACAACGAATGCCGATGATATTGAGGATTGGGATTCATTGGAAAATATTAATCTGATTGTATTGATGGAGAAACGATTCTCTGTAAAGTTTAATATTTCCGAAATTGGTGATTTGGAGAATGTTGGCGGAATGGTAGACCTGATTGTAAAAAAGGTGGCAGAGAATGAATAGGTATTCTTTTGAAGAAATAGAAATTGGACACAAAGAGAGTTTTCAAGTGACTGTTACAGAACAGGCGGTGGAAGATTTTAGACGACATACCGGTGATGAGAATCCATTACATAAGGATGTAGAGTATGCAAAAAGTAAAGGTTTTTTGAACAAGGTTGTTTTTGGTATGTTAACAGCATCGTATTATTCTACATTAGTAGGAGTGTATTTGCCGGGAGAAAAGTGTCTTATTCATGAGGTTGACTGTAAGTTTAAGGAACCGGTTTATGTTGGAGATTTTTTGACAATTTCTGGTGAAGTTGTTGAGAAGAACGAATTATTTAGATTGATTACGGTTAAGGCTGTTATCAAAAATCAACATGGTAAGAGTGTTTCTAAAGGAAAAATTGTATTAGAAATTAAGTAGAGTAAACTTTGGTTTGTTAAGAGCATTATATACTGTGGAGAATCATTATAGAAGAATGATTGGAGAAGGTACATGGAGCAGAGGATCGAGTTAATGGAAGGCGGAATGAGGATTCGGTTTGCTAACGAATCGGATTTGGTAGAAATTAAGGAGTTTATAAAAGATGAGTGGGATTCGAAATACAGTTTTGTGACTCATCCAGATTTGCTTAAATATGTTCATACTAGGAACGCGGAAAATTCTTATGTTGTTCTTGAAAAAATAGAAGACGGTGAATTATTAGGTATTTTGGGCTATATTATTTATAATGATTTTGAATACAGCGATATAGCGGCGGCTTTGTTAAAGGTAAAAGCTTCCGTTAAGGGAATGATGGGCGTAAAAATGCTGATTTTTTTACAAGAGCATAGGAAACAGCGATTATTGCTCTGTTGTGGAATTCTTCCAAGGACGCTTAATATTTATCAATTTTTACAGTGGAAGACTGACAAGCTGAAATATTACTATAGGGTTTCGGATCGCAGTAATTATCAAATTTGTAAGATAAACAATAAAAAAATAGAGCCAATCACGCAAGGAAGAGCAAAATTAATAGAATATACTGATTTTTCGGAACTTCAGAGTGGATTTGATGTGTCTCGTTTTGCAGATATAAGACCATATAAGGATATGAGTTATTTGAAATGGAGATATTATGATTTCCCTTATTATAGGTATCGTGTTTGGGGAATTAAGATAGATGAAAAGGAATCTTGCGGTGCACTTATTGTAGGAAGGGAGATTGAATACTCTGGAAGTAAAATGCTTGCTATTGTAGATTTTCTCGGAGAAGAATGTTTTCTTGCAGAGGCTTCGGAACAGATACAATGTTTGATGGACGATAATGCTTATGAATATATTGAATTTATGTGTTACGGGTTGAGTGATAAGGTTTTAAAGAAGGCTGGATTTGTGTTGCGTGAAGAAAATGATACTAATATTATTCCTAGTCATTTTGAACCTTTTGCATGTGAAAACGTTGATAAATATTTTTTTGTAGCGGATCATGATAAAATTAGGATGTTTCGAGGGGATTCCAATCAAGATATTCCTAGATACATTGATATTAAGTGAGGTTCTATGGAGAAAACAATTTTAATTACAGGTGCAACATCGGATGTAGGGCAGAAACTCATAAATAGAGTATATAATCATTATGATAAAATTATATGTCATTTTTATCACGATGCATCTTTGCTAGAAAACATGCGAGAACATTTGGGGGAGAAGATAATTCCGGTGCAGGCGGATTTTTCGAATTCGTTGTCGGTACAGAAATTCGCCAATGCTATAAAAGAAAATTATCAGGTTACGCATCTTGTTCATTTGTCTTCACCTAAGTGCATAAATCAGAAATTTATTAAAACCGAAAGAGAGGCATACGAAGAACATATGCAAATACAATTCTATTCGGTTGTTGAAATTTTAAAGAGTTGTTTGCAGGGAATGACTAAAAGAAATTATGGAAGAGTAGTTATTATGTTGTCTTCATATACGAATGGTACTGCTCCTAAGTATTTGGTTCCATATGTTTCAGCTAAATATGCTCTTCTTGGGTTGGTGAAAACTTTGGCATCTGAGTATGTAGCAAAGAATATATCCATTAATGGTGTGTCGCCAGGGATGATGAGAACGAAGTTTTTATCAGAGTTACCTGAAATTGCAATTGAAATGCAGGAGCAAAACAGTTCAAAAGGCTCTTTGGTTGACATTGAAAGTGTAGTCTCTTCCATTGAGTTATTACTATCGGATGAGGCAGAGTTTATTACAGGAAAGAACATCATAATCGATGGTGAAGCATAGGGAGGCGAGGCAGAGGTATGAGATGTTTAGAATATCCCTTTGATAGTGAATACTTGTTGCGAAAAAAGAAAACTATTAAACGTGAATTAATATCTGAGGACAGGACCTTTATAGATAAGAAAATTGCTATTTTGGGTGGTTCAACAACCAATGATATAAAGTTAATGCTGGAATTGTTTTTGTTGAATCATGGAATTAAACCGAATTTCTACGAGTCTGAATATAATCATTATTACCAGGATGCTTTGTATTCTAATTCAGAATTGGATGCGTTTAATCCCGATATTGTTTATATTCATACTACATTTCGAAATATTAGTTTATACCCGGTAATGAGTGACTCTTCAGATCAGGTTGATAGATATATCGAAGAACAAATGAAGCATTTTTGTGCTGTTTGGGAGTCAGTAAGAAATAGGTTTCAATGTCCAATAATACAAAATAATTTTGAATATCCTGCATGGAGGTTATTGGGTAATCGGGATTGCTCGGATTTTCATGGATTGGTGAATTATGTCACCAGATTAAATATGGAGTTTGCCAAATATGCGCAGACACATGATGATTTTTTTGTTTGTGATATAAATTATTTATCGGCATCTTATGGCTTGGAGCAATGGGCGGATTTACATTATTGGTATATGTACAAATATGCGCTGAATGTATCAGCAATTCCAGTGTTGGCTCATAATGTAGCCAATATTATCAAATCCATTTTAGGAAAAAATAAAAAAGCTCTTGTTTTAGATTTGGATAATACGCTTTGGGGTGGTGTTGTAGGCGACGATGGCGTTGAGGGGATTGAGATAGGAACGGAAGAACCGCTTGGACAAAGTTATTTGGAATTTCAAAAGTACATAAAGGCGCACAAGGATTTAGGAATTGTACTTACGGTTGCGTCTAAGAATGATATGGATAATGCCATTGCGGGTATTAATCATCCAAGTGGTGAGCTGAAGATAGAAGATTTTGCTGTTATAAAAGCGAATTGGTGCTCAAAAGATAAAAATGTATTTTCTATAGCCAAAGAATTAAATGTATTGCAGGACAGCCTTGTTTTTGTGGATGACAATCCGGCAGAAAGAGCTATTGTTAGAGAACAGTTGCCGGGAGTAAGCGTTCCGGAAATAGGGGATGTCGAAAAATACATTAGTACGATTGATAAGTCCGGTTTTTTTGAGGTTACATATTTTTCGGCAGATGATGCAAAACGAAGTGATATGTATAAGGAAAATACAATGCGCGTACAGGCAATGGAGAAATATAGTAATTATGAGGATTATTTAAAAGCACTTGAAATGAAAGCGGAGATAGAACCATTTCAGGAATTATATCTGTCGCGTATCTCGCAGTTGACAAATAAAAGTAATCAATTTAATTTAACTACGCATAGATACTCTCGGACAGAGATAGCAGAATTTATGAGCAATAAAAATTGTATTCATTTATATGGGAAATTAAGTGATTGCTTTGGAGATAATGGGGTAATAACTGTATTAATCGCGCGGATTGAATTTGGGGAATGTGTGGTAGATACGTGGCTCATGAGTTGTCGAGTTTTACAAAGAGGCGTGGAATATGCTATGCTGGATAAGCTTGTTTCAATATGCAAGGATAAAGGTATAAAAGTTATTAAGGGTATATACCTAAAAACAGCTAAAAATGGTATGGTAGCAGATTTGTATGCAAAACTGGGATTTGAGAAGATGGAAGAAAAAGAGAATGGCGATAGTAAGTGGATTTTTATAATTCCAGAGAATTATAGTTGTAAAAATACTGTGATTGAAGTGATGTAAAATTGTTCCAAATGAAGTTTGTAAAAGTGAGAATACTCCATACTCTCTAAATAAATGTCTTGGCTTTGAAAGAATAGGTTCTCCTAAGATTTCGTTGAAAGAGCATTATAATTGTGGGGATTCAAGGGCATTCTGCCTCGTTTGAGCCGGAATGCCCTCTTAATCGCCATCCACTATTTCCTGAAATTCCCTCTTTGAAATCCCACAGCGTTGAATGGCAACTTCCAGAGGTAATAATCCGTCGCGAACCAGAGTGACGAGCTGTTGCAGTTGTCCCGCAACATGTCCCGTAGCGTGTCCCGCTGCATGTCCCTCACTCCAACCCGCCTCATAGCCTTCCTGCCGTACACATTTCATATGAGCTTCCTGATTGTATTCAAATATACTCATCTCAATCGCCTCCGCTTTGTTTTGTAGTAAGAAATCAGCCAGAATCCCTTCGGTGATACATTCATTTATTGCTAGTTCCACGACCAGCTCGATGGGCATGTCAGCAGCATATTTTCTGACACGTTCTATGTACTAGACATACTCCTGTAACGTCCTACACTTGCTTAATAGCTCTACATTGTTACCGGGATTAATATTCAGTACCTCCAAAACCAGCTCCAGATTCTTTTCCTTTTTCTGTTTGGTAAAGGCATCGGACAGGCGTAGAAACTGATGCTCGGGCTGGGCTGCGGTACCATTGTAAAATACTACGAATTTGGGCGTGGGGATTTTGACCTGAGAAGTCCCATACAGGTTTTCGTCCTTAACCATTCCCTGTAGTACCTTGGCTACATAAAGTAAATTCCTTAAGGGCATGTTGGGGTTGATCGTGGACTGGTGCTCATATAGGTTCAGGGACATACCAAATATAAAAGATACATCATTTTTCATACCCATGTAAATAGCATTCTGCAGTGTATTGATAATCAAATCGTCTGCGTTGGTGTAGTTTGTATCATTCTTGGCGTTATACAAGCTTAGCAACTCGTCCTTTCGTTGCCACAGCATGCAAAACATACTACTCTTGTAATCGCGTCTAATATTTGTCATTTAGACTCCTCCTTCTTCAATTCTGCAGGTATCCGCGAAAACCTGCTCTTATTTTGTGTGAAATAAAAGCATAGATTTTCCGAAAAGCAGAAAGTTTAGAAAACTTAGAATTACAAAAAAATATGCTTTGAGTATACGTTATCATTGCTTGAAAGGGATGTCAAGTGTTTTATTCTAAAATTTAAAGAATCTCCTGCTTTCAAATTCAATCAAAGAAAGCAGGAGATTTCGAATGGCTCCTGCAAGGGAGGTAAGTGAATAGGGAAGACCAGCCGGAGATAAACGGGAGTTATCAGAGGACATAAATTAGTATAAATTTGCTCATACTTAAAGAAAAGTTTAGGTGTGGGTGTAATTTATGTATGGTACGGTTGAGGATATTAGGAAAAGGATTATGAGAGTTCTTCCGTTGCTGGTTGCGATGGGAGTATTCTTTTTGTACAACTGGATCGGGGAGGCTGTGGCAACTGCGCATGTAATGCCGAAGGTAGAGAAGCGTGATATTGGTGGTATCATAAGCTATTTGCAGGCTTCGTCCGGGATGCGCGTAGAATCCTCGCGAATACATTTGGCGCAGGCAAAATCGATAGAAATAGCCATAGAACAGGTGGTGGAGGGGGGCGCAGAAGAAGTAAATGTGAATGTGTCAGTATCATTGCTTGCTGCGCAGACCGGTATTGCAGAACCGGTAATACGGCAGATGCTTGTGGAAGGTCGCATGCACGAACTTTTAGAGATTCAAGAAATTTACTTTGCACCGGTAGTTATAGATTCCATCAAGACTACACCTCTTACGGTTTCGGAATGGTTGGCAGAGGAGCCGATTCCGGGCTACGAAGGCATGCCCATGGTGGATGTTAGGGATGGTGATATCTTGATTACCAAAAACTCACGGTTTCTGGGATGGCGTAATGGTCATGCCGGGCTGGTAGTGGATGCAGAGCAAGGGCTTGTATTAGAGGCCATTATGCTTGGAAGTCCCAGTCAGCTTTGTAAAATCAGCAAGTGGGAGAGTTATCCTTCCTTTTTGGTGCTGCGATTAAAAGCAGACGTGGAGGAAGGGAGCAATTTTGCATGGGAAGCCAGATTAAAAGAAGGAGTACACGAAAACGTAGAGGGGGGTGATATATCTGCGGAAGTGGCTGCTTATGCGAAGGAGCATTTGGTGGGGGTACCATATCAGTTGCTTGCAGGAGCGTTTTCGCGAAGGTTATACTGTACGGCGCAGGATGAAGCAGAGCTTTTCGAGGATGCTACAGTGTCGGTGCAGGAAGCTGATTCCAATGTATCTGAAATTGTTACAGAGGCCCTTACCGGCACCCAATGCGCCCATTTGGTTTGGTATGCGTACAAACAGTTTGGAATTGACTTGGACAGCGATGGCGGGCTGCTTGTGACGCCCTATGATGTCCAAAACAGTCCCTATCTGGAGGTGGTGCAAAGCTATGGATACTGAATCTAGAACGCTACTTAGATAGGACCTTGATAGGGGGCTACAAATACCAACAGAAACAGGTAAAATATACAATATGCCCTTGCAAAAGTAAACGTAATATCGTATATTACAATTAGTGAAGTAGTGCAAAATAGTTGTAAAGGATTGGAGATATTTTCGGAGGGGATAGTATGACAAAGGCAGAAATCTTAAAGCAGGAAATTTTGAAGCAGTATCGCAGCGTGCGGCAGTTTGCCATGGAGATGGATATTCCGTATAGCACGCTTGTGACAGCCTTGGAGCGAGGCATTGAAGGCATGGCTTATGGTACAGTGATTAAAATGTGTGACAAGTTGTCCCTGAATCCGGTGGATTTTACTTCTTTGGAAACGGATGCTGCCTTGGGGGCGCAGCTTCTGGAAAATCGTGTTATGCAGTATTATATGAAGCTAAATTCTATGGGCCGTGACAGAATACTGGAGTTAATGGATGATTTGGTGCAGATTGAAAAGTATAAGGCAAAGTGGGAAAAGTAATGAAGTATGATTATTTAATTGTAGGTGCCGGTTTGTTTGGAGCGGTATTTGCTTATGAAATGAAAAAGGCAGGCAAGAAGTGTCTGGTAATTGACAAGCGTGAGCAGATTGCCGGCAATATTTATACCCGTGAGCAAAAAGGGATTCAGGTACATAAGTACGGAGCACATATTTTTCACACCTCAGATAAAAGAATATGGGATTATGTAAATCAATTTGCAGAGTTTAATCATTATATTAATTCTCCGGTGGCGATTTACAAGGATGAGTTGTATAATATGCCCTTTAATATGAATACTTTCAGCAAGATGTGGAATATTAAGACCCCGGCTCAGGCACGTGCTGAAATTGAGAGGCAGCGTGCGGAAGGTTTTGTGGAAAATCCTCAGAATGTGGAAGAACAGGCTATTTCCTTAGTGGGACGGGATGTGTATGAAAAGCTGGTAAAAGGGTATACGCAGAAGCAGTGGGGAAGAAGCTGTAAGGAGTTGCCGGCTTTTATTATTAAGCGTTTACCGGTACGTTTTACATACGATAATAATTATTTTAATGACCGTTATCAGGGAATCCCTATTGGTGGTTATACTCAGATTGTGGAGAAGATGTTGGAAGATACATCGGTGCTACTGGGTATTACATATCAGGAGTTTATGGCACGTAATGAGGAGAAGGGAGCAGAAGCGGATTCTTTTGAAAAAATATTGTACACCGGTATGATCGATGAATATTTTGATTATCAACTGGGGAAACTGCAATATCGTTCGTTGCGTTTTGAACATGAAACAATAGAAGGCTGTGATAATTATCAGGGCAATGCGGTGGTAAATTATACAGATTGTGAAATACCATATACCCGCATTATAGAGCATAAGCATTTTGAGTTTGGTACCCAGCCGGATACTATCATTACCAGAGAATATCCTGTTACTTGGGAAAAAGGTGACGAACCATATTATCCTATTAATGATGAAAGAAATAATACTTTGTTTGCGCAGTATCAGAAACTGGCTAAACAGGAGACAAATGTGTTATTCGGCGGGCGTCTGGGGCAGTACAAATATTACGATATGGATAAAGTGATTGCGGCTGCACTTGAGATGGTGGAGAGTGAATTGAAGTAAAACAGATTTTGGATAAAACAAATCGGCAGTGGGCTCGTGTAGGATATAAAACGACCGCTGCCGATTCGTGTATTTCAAATTTAACAATATCCGTTGAACATCATACCGCTATAAGCGCTGGTATGGTATGGACTTACAAAATTCCTTCCGGGATTTTTGTAAGCTACAATTTTTCGTTCTACATAATTCATTGGATTCAGGGAAATGTCCTTACTCTTTTGAATCAGTCTGTTGGAGAAATCCTTCAAAGTATTAAAGGTATCCGTTACAGATTCATCGTCGGCAATGCTCTTGCCAAAAGCATCCTTATCTACGGTCATAGTACCATCTTCACCAATACTTACGCCCATACTTTCAAAATGTGCACCATAAACGGAAGCGATGCTGCTAATTTCACGGATAGCATTTTTGCTCTTGGGCTGTGAGTCCAGATAGTTAGCAGTGGCTTTAATAAAATCATTGTAGCCGTTTACCAGCTGTACTACGTTGTCAGTTAGGGACTCCATATCCGTTTTTAAACCGATGTTAATAACTTCGCCGGCAGCAGTGGTGCTGTTTAAGGTAACATCAAACATGTGACCTACCGTAAATTCATTAGAGGTGGTGCTACGCTGCTCGCCGTTAATCAGGAACTTGGCATTGGTAGCTTCATGGCTAATATAGTCTAAACCGAGGTAGGCAGTAGCTCCTTTGGCTTTGCTGGTATGCTCATCGCTGATGCGGAAAATCTCCGATTGTCCTTCACTCAAACCGGTAGATTCGGAAGTAATCACCAAAGCGGTACGGTTATTACTTTCCAATATATGTGATTTCAGTCCCACACCGGAGGTATTAATCAAACGAACCAAACGCTCCTGTACTTCCTGATTGGTTTCGGATTCACTGATAGAGAACTGAAACTCGTAATTCATATCATTAATAGTTACATCAAAAGAATAGGTGTCCGCAGGTAAATCTACCTTGTTCTTTTCTAAAAAACGACCCATGTTTTCCTGAGGAGTAGCTAACTCCTGTACTTCTAATGTAAAGGTTGGAGATGCGCTGCCCGGTTTATAGTTGCCGACAAAGTTAGCAGTAGCAATATCCGGATTTGTGGAGAAAGCAGCCTTTTTACTTAAAAGCTCGGAATCGTCCAAGCCACCTAAGGACGCAATGGTATTACGTAAATTACGTGCGTTTTCCTTTAATCCCACAGCATACAACTGGGTATCCTTATTGTTGGAAGGAAGATACCAGGGAGACTCTTTATTTAATTGAACAATGGAATTGTATACACTACGCAGTTCGCTCTTTTTGTGAGCATCATAACGAGTGGTGCTCCCCCGCGCATAGGTAGTCAGATAGTTGTTATAAACTGTATTCAGAACAGAACTCATTGTCACGCCTCCTTTCTTCCTTGAATTAAGTCGTGTTTCTTGAAATAATAACCAATGTGTGTTATAATCTAATTCCATTTAGATTTGTGCCTATTGCACACTAACCCACTATTTATGAGTAAAGTGTACCATAATTAATAAGAAGAAACAAGGGCAAAATATAAAAAATATTGAAAATACAAGAAAAGTACAAAAAAATCATTGACGTAAGGAATCACTTGTGATATATTATTCAAGCGAGATTGATTTTAGGTCTTTTTTTTATGCTCAAAATTTCAAAATGACTTGAAATTACTTAGGAACGTGAAAGATAGATATACTGCCCGAAATGCAGTAGAATGGAGGACATTATGCGTACAAAAATTACATTAGCATGTACTGAGTGCAAACAGCGTAACTACAACACTACCAAGGATAAGAAGACTCATCCGGACAGAATGGAAACCAAGAAGTATTGTAGATTCTGTAAGAAGCATACAAATCATAAGGAAACCAAATAATTCGTTCTACAATTAAGAACAAACGCAAATAGCCGTTTATGCGGCAGAATGGAGAGAATAATGGGAGATAAGGCAGAACAGAAGGCAAAGACTTCTAAACCGGGATTTTTTAAGGGTGTTAAGTCTGAGTTCAAGAAGATTTCATGGCCGGACAAAGAATCCACATTTAAACAATCCGTAGCAGTTGTTTCAATATCTGTAGTAGTTGGTGTTATCATTGCCATCATTGATTATGTAATTCAGTATGGCGTGAATTTCTTAACATCATTATAGAGCGAGGGTGATTGTATGGCAGAGGCAAAATGGTATGTAGTTCATACGTATTCCGGATACGAGAATAAAGTCAAAGCCAATATTGAGAAAACCATTGAGAATAACAAGCATCTTGCAGAGCAGATTCTTGAGGTACGTGTACCGATGGAGGAAGTGGTTGAGATTAAGAATGGTGTGAAGAAAACCGTTCAGAGAAAGTTATTCCCCGGATATGTTCTCCTCAATATGGATATGAATGACGATACATGGTACGTAGTACGTAATACACGTGGCGTAACAGGATTTGTTGGACCGGGAAGTAAGCCGGTTCCGCTTACCGATGCAGAAATGAAGCCGCTTGGAATCAAAACAGAAAATGTTTCTGTTGATTTCGTGGAAGGAGACACAATCGCTGTTGTAGCCGGCGTTTGGAAGGACACTGTTGGGGTTGTTCAGAAAATGGATCATGGCAAGCAGACAGCAACCATCAATGTAGAATTGTTTGGTAGAGAGACTCCTGTAGAAATTAGTTTTGCAGAAGTAAGAAAAGTTTAATTAGGTATTTTTCCAAGGGAAACCGTGGACAAATATATAGCGGAAGATTTTGTGGGCATTTTCGGATGAATGCAAATCGGACGCATGGCAACAAGTTAAGGGATGTATATCCCAGTGGGAGCAAGGGCGGTTATCCGGATTCCTTGCGCCGAATTACCACATTATAGGAGGTGCCACAATGGCAAAGAAAGTAACAGGTTATATCAAATTACAGATTCCTGCCGGAAAAGCAACACCGGCTCCACCAGTTGGTCCTGCACTTGGACAGCATGGTGTTAACATCGTTGAATTTACTAAGCAGTTCAACGCAAGAACAGCAGACAAGGGTGACGTTATCATCCCTGTAGTTATTACTGTATATGCAGACAGAAGTTTCAGCTTCATTACTAAGACTCCGCCTGCAGCAGTACTTTTAAAGAAAGCTTGTAACATTAAGTCTGGTTCAGGTGTTCCTAACAAGACTAAGGTTGCTAAAATTTCCAAGGCTAAGCTTCAGGAAATCGCAGAATTAAAGATGCCTGACTTGAACGCAGCAAGTCTTGAAGCTGCTATGAGCATGATCGCTGGTACAGCTAGAAGTATGGGTATTGTTGTAGAAGATTAATAATAGTTTGGGAGACAATCCAAAGAGGTTGTCGTTAGAACCTAGGAGGTATAATAATGAAACATGGTAAGAAATATGCTGAAGCTGCTAAATTAGTAGATAAGGCAACATTATATGATCCAAACGAAGCAATCGCTCTTGTAAAGAAGACAGCAGTTGCTAAGTTTGATGAAACTGTAGAAGCACACATCAGAACAGGTTGTGACGGACGTCATGCTGATCAGCAGATCCGTGGTGCAGTAGTTCTTCCTAACGGTACAGGTAAGACCGTTAAGGTTTTGGTTTTCGCTAAGGGAACTAAGCTTGATGAAGCTTTGGCAGCTGGCGCAGATCACGTTGGTGGCGAGGAATTAATTCCGAAGATTCAGAACGAAGGTTGGTTAGATTTCGACGTAGTAGTAGCTACTCCTGATATGATGGGTGTAGTTGGTGGTTTGGGTAAGGTTCTCGGACCTAAGGGCTTAATGCCGAACCCTAAGGCTGGTACTGTTACTATGGATGTAACCAAGGCTATCGCTGATATTAAGGCTGGTAAGATTGAGTATCGTCTTGACAAGACTAACATCGTGCATGTTCCTCTTGGAAAGGTATCCTTCACAGAAGAAGCTTTGCAGGAAAACTTCAAGGCACTTATGGATGCTATTATGAAGGCTAAGCCCAGTGCTGTTAAGGGTGCTTACTTAAAGAGCATTACCCTTACATCTACTATGGGCCCTGGTGTTAAGGTTAACACTTCTAAGTTTGTATAAGATATGACGCAGAACCTCTCTGAGTAATCAGAGAGGTTTTTTGTTGACAGTTTTTGCGGGTTTGAGTATAGTTAAGCTATCATGAATAGGTCGGAGTGACTATGAACGGATTATGGAAAAAGTATCAACTGCATAAGGGTGTCCTATTGCCGGTGCTGGGTTTGGTGGCAGTGGCAGTATTTATGTTGCCGTATGTAATCTTAGGTCAGGGAAGTTATGTGCAGGTGCATGACCAGGTGGATGGTGAAATCCTAAATTATATATATCAGGCAAAGTATTTGTTTCAGGGTAATATTATACCGGAATTTATGAATGGCATGAGTAAGGCATCCATGACGCCCCCGGCCCCTTTCGGTGTATTGTTTTATGTAATATTGCCGCCTTTTGCCGCCTTTGTGGTTATGCAGTGGCTTTTGGTATTGGTGGGCTTTTGGGGAATGTATTATCTTTGCAAGCGCATGGGCATTGTGGAAGAAATTGGTTTCGTGGTAGCATTGTTATTTGCGTTTATGCCTTTTTATCCAACCTATGGCTTGGCAGCTTTGGGCCAACCTATGTTGGTTTTGTGTTTTTGGGAGTTGCTGAATGGGAAGAAGAAATGGTTGCCTCTTTTGGGCATTGTATGGTATGCAGGTTTTTCTTCGCTGACATTGGTTGGTTATGTATGGGTTTGCGCAGGCGTGCTTGTAGGTTTGCTATTGTTGATAAAAAAACAACCAATGAGGAGCTTTTTAATGGGTTGGTGTGTGCTGACGGGTACGTATATACTTACTAATCTGGAATTGTTTGGCTCATTATTGGGTAAAGGTTTTACCACACATAGAGAAGAAATGGTATTGAATGCCACCGCCAACTTGTGGGACAAGTTTTTAGAATTGTTTTTTGTGGGCGGTTCCTATTCTAATGTGTATTCGGTAGCTGTTTTTGTGAGCGCAGTGGCATTTGGGGTTGTAACTTTAGTGTGCAAAATGTTGAGCGGAGAGGCAAAAGGCGCTAAGATGTCTGAGACAATGGAGCATGTCGAACGTAAGAGAGCTGCACGTAACGTGCAGGTGTTGCTGCTTTTGATTGTAGTGCTGACGCTATGTGCTGTTTTGTGGAATTGTCAGGCGATAGTAAGCGTTCGTAAGTCCATAGGAGGTATGGTGACTTATTTCCAGGCTGACAGAGTATATTGGACATTTCCTTTTTTATGGATGCTTTTGCTGGCAGCTCTTTTGCAGGCACTTTTCTTGTGGGGGAAAGAATGCAAGTTGTGGATAAAAGCAGTCCTTTTGGGTATAGGAGTAGTGCTTCTTGCTGTAGAAGGTTATCAGATTTTCAGAGACAGTAATTTTAATAAAAATATCAGGTTAATGCTTATAGACGGCTATGAGCAAGTTACCTGGAACAGTCTTTTTATGGAAGAGGTGTTTGAAGAGATTGATAAGGTAATTGGTGAGGAGAAAGAGGATTACAGTGTAGTAAGTCTGGGGATGTATCCATCCATTCCTTTGTATAATGGATACATTTGTGCAGATGGGTATTCTAATAATTATGATTTGGAATACAAGCATGCTTTTCGACAGATACAGGCAGGAGAGCTTACAAAGAAGGAAGAAGTGCGTAAATATTTTGATGAGTGGGGAAACCGTTTATATTTAATTAGTGCAGAGTATGGTATGAACGGTATGATTGGAAAGCATCAGGAGATTGCGTTTGAAGATTTAGAGTATAATAATGATGCTATGAGGGCGTTGAATGTTCGGTATATATTTGCAGCGGCCCCTATAACTGATGCAGAAGAAATGGGTTGGACATTGATAGAAGGAAGTCCTTTTGCGAGCGAAAATAGCTATTTTGCCGTATGGCTCTACCGGTTAGAGGAAGAATAGTAATTGCTTTTAAAGTTTATGTGAAAAAGTTTACAAAAAGCCTTGACAGACCAAAAGATATGTGATAACCTATCAAAGGTTATAAACCAGCCGAAGACAGTAGGTGGACGCGCAAGCAACCGTAAATCCTACCGAGGAGAGAGAGTTAATGAAGAAACTTTTATGCCTTCCTGTCTTTGACTAGGGAGGTTTTTTTATAAACTCCTTTCGGCATAAAATCTATAAGGAGGAAATGAAATGGCAAAAGTTGAATTGAAGCAGCCTATCGTAGAAGAGATTTCTGCCGGTATTAAGGAAGCACAGTCAGTTGTATTGGTTGACTATCGTGGACTTACTGTTGAACAGGATACCGAATTACGTAAAAAGTTACGTGAAGCAGGAGTTGTTTACAAGGTTTACAAGAACACAATGATGAACTTTGCATTCAAGGGAACTGATTTTGAAGGACTTGCTCCTTACTTAAACGGTCCTAGCGCTATGGCATACTCTACTGAGGATGCAACTGCTCCTGCAAGAGTATTAGCTGAGTTCGCAAAGAATGCGAAAGCATTGGAAATCAAAGCCGGCGTTGTAGAAGGTAACGTATATGACGCAAAGGGAATGGAAGTTATCGCAAGCATCCCTTCAAGAGATGTACTTATTTCCAGATTGCTTGGAAGTATGCAGTCTCCTATGGCTAACTTCGCTCGCGTTATTAATCAGATCGCAGAGAAGAATGCCTAAGACGAAAAGGATTTCTAGGCCGCTAAAGGACAGCGACCAAGAAATACTAAGTTTCGTCCCGAGAGAATTGCAGAGCAATTCTCTATAATGAAAAGAAAAAACAAACAATAATTTATTTAAAATGGAGGAAAATAAAATGGCTAAATTAACAGCTCAGGAATTAATCGAAGCTATCAAAGAGTTAACTGTATTAGAATTAAATGATTTAGTAAAGGCATGTGAGGAAGAGTTCGGCGTATCTGCAGCAGCAGGTGTTGTAGTTGCAGCAGCTGGTCCTGTAGCAGAAGTAGAAGAGAAGACCGAGTTCGACGTAGAATTAACAGAAGTTGGTGCTGAAAAGGTTAAGGTTATCAAGGTTGTTCGTGAAGTAACCGGTTTAGGCTTAAAGGAAGCTAAGGACGCAGTTGATGGCGCTCCTAAGGTTCTTAAGGAAGCTGCTTCTAAGGAAGAAGCTGAAGAAATCAAGAAGAAACTTGAAGAAGTTGGCGCTAAGGTTACTCTTAAGTAATCGGCGCGATAGGCGGACTGAACGCAAAACAAAAATGACCTCATGGAATCATGCTTGCATGAAATTCCATGAGGTTTCTTTTTGTTTTACGCGAAGGCGCAACGCGCATCTGGAAATCGCTTTGCGATTTCCAGATTTTCAGTCCGCAAAAAAACTTCTAAAATCTGTAAATTCTTAGCTTGACTCCTTGAAAACAATGTGTTATTATGGTAAATGCACTATTGTGGTGTGTTATGCTTATTAGAATGGTTAAGTGTGCTTTATAACCGACTAAATTAAGCTGAAATCAGAAAGAACGGGGTGAAATGTCAATGGAAAAGAACAGAATACGTCCTATTGCGAACAGCAAGAATATACGTATGAGTTATTCGAGACAAAAAGAGGTTTTAGAGATGCCCAACCTGATTGAGGTCCAGAAGGATTCTTATCAGTGGTTTTTAGACGAAGGCTTGAAGGAAGTTTTCGACGACATCTCTCCAATTGCAGATTATAGCGGTTCTTTGAGTCTGGAATTTGTAGACTTCGAATTGTGCGAAGACGAAGTAAAGTATTCTATTGAAGAATGTAAGGAAAGAGATGCAACTTATGCTGCTCCTTTGAAGGTAAAGGTTCGCCTTCATAATAAGGAGAAGGAAGAAATCAGCGAACATGAAATTTTCATGGGCGACCTTCCTCTTATGACTGCTACCGGTACATTTGTTATTAACGGTGCAGAAAGAGTAATCGTTAGCCAGTTAGTTCGTTCACCGGGCATTTATTATGCAATCGGACACGATAAGATTGGTAAGAGATTATTCTCCAGTACGGTTATTCCTAACCGTGGTGCATGGTTAGAGTATGAAACGGACTCTAATGATGTATTTTACGTTCGTGTAGACAGAACCAGAAAGGTACCGATTACTGTGCTCATTCGTGCACTTGGTGTCGGAACCAATGATGAAATCAGAGAAGTATTTGGTGATGAACCGAAGATTGAGGCAAGCTTTGGAAAGGACACTGCTGAGAATTATCAGGAGGGTCTGTTAGAGTTATACAAAAAAATCCGTCCCGGCGAGCCGTTGAGCGTTGAAAGTGCAGAAAGCCTGATTAACGCTATGTTCTTTGATCCCCGTAGATATGATTTGGCGAAGGTCGGCAGATATAAATTTAATAAGAAGTTGGCATTGAAAAACAGAATCAGACATCAGATTCTGGCTGCAGATGTAGTGGATCCGGCTACCGGTGAAGTACTTGCTGAAGCAGGTACTAAAGTAACAGCAGAACTTGCTGATACTATCCAGAATGCAGCAGTTCCTTTTGTATATATTCAGACAGAGGAAAGAAACGTAAAGGTTCTTTCTAACATGATGGTAAATATTACCAACTTTATCGATTGTAATCCTAAAGAATTAGGTATTACTGAGTTGGTTTATTATCCTGTACTTAAGGAGATTATGGAAGAGTTCGCAGAGGATTCAGAAGCTCTTGCAGAAGCAATTAAGAAGAATGTATGTGAATTGGTACCGAAGCATATTACCAAGGAAGATATTTTTGCTTCTATTAACTATAACATGCATTTAGAGTATGGTCTTGGTAATGATGACGATATCGACCATTTGGGTAACAGACGTATCCGTGCGGTTGGTGAATTATTACAGAACCAGTATCGTATCGGTCTTTCCAGAATGGAAAGAGTGGTTAGAGAACGTATGACCACACATGACGCAGAGGAAATTTCTCCGCAGTCACTTATTAATATTAAGCCCGTAACTGCAGCTGTTAAGGAATTCTTTGGTTCTTCACAGTTGTCACAGTTCATGGATCAGAACAATCCTCTTGGTGAGTTGACACACAAGAGACGTTTATCAGCACTTGGTCCCGGTGGTTTGTCAAGAGACCGTGCCGGATTCGAGGTTCGAGACGTACACTATTCTCACTATGGCAGAATGTGTCCTATTGAGACTCCTGAAGGTCCTAACATCGGTTTGATTAACTCTCTTGCAAGTTATGCAAGAATTAATGAATATGGCTTCGTAGAGGCTCCTTATCGTAAGATTGATAAGACCGACGAGGCAAATCCTCGTGTAACAGAGGAAGTTGTTTATATGACAGCTGACGAGGAAGATAACTATCATGTAGCACAGGCAAACGAAGCATTGGATGCAGACGGACATTTTATCCGTAACAGTGTATCCGGTCGTTACCGTGAAGAAACTCAGGAATATCCAAAGGCTATGTTCGATTACATGGACGTATCTCCGAAGATGGTATTCTCTGTAGCTACCGCATTAATTCCTTTCTTGGAGAACGACGATGCGAACCGTGCGCTCATGGGTTCTAACATGCAGCGTCAGGCCGTTCCGCTTTTGTTTACAGATGCGCCTGTAGTAGGTACCGGTATGGAAACGAAGGCGGCAGTAGACTCAGGTGTTTGTGTGGTTGCTCCTAAGGCAGGTACTGTAACTTATGTATCTTCTGAGTTAATTAAAATTACCTATGACGATGGTGAAAAGGGTGAAATTCGTTTGGCGAAGTTTATCAGAAGTAACCAGTCTAACTGTTATAACCAGAAGCCTATCGTATTCAAGGGTGATCATGTAGCACAGGGACAGGTTGTTGCAGACGGTCCTTCTACCTGCGAAGGTGAATTAGCTCTTGGTAAGAACCCTCTTATCGGTTTCATGACCTGGGAAGGTTACAACTACGAAGATGCGGTTCTTTTAAGTGAAAGATTAGTTCAGGAAGATGTTTATACATCTATCCATATTGAAGAATACGAAGCAGAAGCCCGTGACACTAAGCTCGGACCGGAAGAAATTACCCGTGATGTTCCCGGTGTTGGTGATGATGCTCTTAAGGATTTGGACGAGAGAGGTATTATCCGTATTGGCGCAGAGGTTCGTGCCGGTGATATCTTAGTAGGTAAGGTTACTCCGAAGGGTGAAACCGAGCTTACTGCAGAAGAAAGACTTCTTAGAGCAATCTTCGGTGAGAAAGCAAGAGAAGTAAGAGATACCTCCTTAAAGGTTCCTCATGGTGAATATGGTATCGTTGTAGATGCTAAGGTATTTACCAGAGAAAACAGCGATGAATTATCTCCAGGTGTAAACCAGGCAGTTCGTATTTATATTGCACAGAAGAGAAAGATTTCCGTTGGTGACAAGATGGCTGGTCGTCACGGTAACAAGGGTGTAGTTTCCCGCGTATTACCTGTAGAAGATATGCCTTACTTGCCAAATGGACGTCCTCTTGATATCGTACTCAATCCTTTGGGCGTACCTTCCCGTATGAATATCGGACAGGTATTGGAGATTCACTTGTCTTTAGCTGCAAAGGCGCTTGGCTTTAACGTTGCAACACCGGTATTTGATGGTGCAAACGAGAAAGATATTATGGATACCTTAGACTTGGCTAACGATTACGTTAACTTAGAATGGGAAGAGTTTGAAGCAAAGCATGGTGAAGAATTACTTCCTGAGGTATTACAGTACTTATCAGATAACAGAGACCACAGAGAGCTTTGGAAGGGTGTTCCGATTTCACGTGATGGTAAGGTTCGTTTGCGTGATGGTAGAACCGGTGAGTATTTCGATAGCCCGGTAACTATTGGACACATGCATTACCTGAAGCTTCATCATCTGGTAGATGATAAGATTCACGCACGTTCCACCGGACCGTACTCCTTAGTAACACAGCAGCCTCTGGGTGGTAAAGCTCAGTTTGGTGGCCAGCGTTTCGGAGAAATGGAAGTTTGGGCATTGGAAGCATATGGTGCTTCTTATACCTTGCAGGAAATCTTAACTGTGAAGTCCGATGACGTTGTAGGACGTGTAAAGACTTATGAAGCAATTATTAAGGGCGATAACATCCCTGAACCCAGCATCCCTGAATCCTTCAAGGTATTGCTGAAAGAATTACAGGCACTTGGTTTGGATGTAAGAGTACTTCGCGAAGATCGTACCGAGGTAGAAATTATGGAGACTATCGATTACGGTGATGCAGAGTATCGTTATGAATTGGACGATGACCGCAAGTATGACAATAGTCACTATGATAGTGCATCTCTCGGTGAAATGGGTTATCAGGCACAGGAGTTCAATTCCGATGGTGAATTGGAAGCAGCCGACGATGATTACTACATGGATGATGAAGATTTTAGCGATGATGGTTTGGATGATTCAGACGAATTCTAAACAAATAAGTGGAAGGGAGTACCATTAATGTCAGAAACAAGAAGTAGTGAAACAACTTATCAGCCAATGACATTTGATGCCATTAAGATTGGATTAGCTTCACCGGATAAAATCCGTGAGTGGTCTCATGGTGAGGTAACCAAGCCTGAGACAATCAACTACAGAACCTTAAAGCCTGAAAAGGATGGTTTGTTCTGTGAAAAGATCTTTGGACCAAGCAAGGACTGGGAATGTCATTGTGGTAAATATAAAAAGATTAGATATAAAGGTGTTGTCTGCGATCGTTGTGGTGTAGAGGTTACAAAAGCAACGGTTCGTAGAGAACGTATGGGACATATTGAGCTGGCAGCTCCTGTGTCTCATATCTGGTACTTCAAGGGTATCCCCAGCCGTATGGGCTTAATCCTTGACCTGTCTCCGAGAGTATTGGAGAAGGTTTTGTATTTTGCTTCTTACATTGTGCTGGATGCCGGTGAAAGTAATTTAGAGTATAAGCAGGTATTGTCTGAAAGAGAGTACCAGGATGCCAGAGAAACATGGGGCAACAAGTTCCGTGTAGGCATGGGTGCAGAGGCTATCAAGGAGCTTCTTCAGGCAATTGACCTGGAAACAGAGGCAGTAGAGCTGAAGGAAGGATTAAAGGATTCTTCCGGACAGAAGCGTGCACGTATTATTAAGAGATTGGAAGTAGTAGAAGCATTCCGTGGTTCGGGCAACAAGCCTGAGTGGATGGTAATGGATACTATCCCGGTAATTCCTCCGGATCTTCGTCCTATGGTTCAGTTAGATGGTGGACGTTTTGCAACCTCAGACTTGAATGATTTGTACAGAAGAATTATCAATAGAAACAACCGTTTAAAGAGACTCCTTGAGTTGGGAGCACCTGACATTATCGTTCGTAATGAAAAGAGAATGCTTCAGGAAGCAGTGGATGCGTTGATTGACAATGGTAGACGTGGCCGTCCTGTAACAGGACCCGGTAACAGAGCACTTAAGTCCTTGTCGGATATGCTGAAAGGTAAGTCCGGACGTTTCCGTCAGAACCTTTTGGGTAAGCGTGTAGACTACTCAGGACGTTCCGTTATCGTTGTTGGACCGGAACTGAAGATATATCAGTGTGGTTTACCGAAAGAAATGGCTATCGAATTGTTTAAGCCTTTCGTTATGAAAGAGCTGGTAGCAAAGGGAATCAGCCAGAATATTAAAAATGCAAAGAAGTTAGTAGAAAGATTAGATACACAGGTTTGGGACGTTCTGGAAGAAGTAATCAGAGAGCATCCGGTTATGTTGAACCGTGCTCCTACACTTCACAGATTGGGTATCCAGGCATTCGAGCCTATTCTTGTAGAAGGTAAGGCAATTAAGCTTCATCCGTTGGTATGTACTGCGTTCAATGCGGACTTCGATGGTGACCAGATGGCGGTACATCTTCCGTTATCTGTAGAAGCACAGGCAGAGTGCCGTTTCCTGTTACTGTCTCCTAACAACTTACTGAAGCCTTCCGATGGTGGTCCTGTAGCCGTTCCTTCACAGGATATGGTTCTTGGTATTTACTACTTGACACAGGAAAGACCGGGTGCTTTGGGCGAAGGTAAAGCATTTAAGAATGTAAATGAAGCAATCCTTGCTTATGAAAACCAGGTAATTACTTTACACTCACGTATTAAGGTTAGAGTAACCAAGACTACGGATGCAGGCGAAGTGGTTTCCGGTAACGTAGAGTCTACCTTGGGAAGATTTATCTTCAATGAGATTCTTCCTCAGGATTTAGGATTTGTTGACAGAACCAATCCGGAAAACTTCTTAAAGTTGGAAGTAGACTTCCATGTAGGTAAGAAGGGCTTGAAGCAGATTCTGGAAAAGGTTATTAATACACACGGTGCTTCTAAGACGGCAGAAGTATTGGATGATGTAAAGGCAATTGGTTATAAGTATTCTACCAGAGCAGCTATGACCGTATCTATTTCCGATATGACCGTACCTGCAAAGAAGCCGGAGATGCTGGCAGCAGCACAGGCTACTGTAGACAGAATTGCAGCAAACTATCGTCGTGGTTTGATTACTGAGGAAGAAAGATATCGTGCAGTAGTAGAAACCTGGAACGAAACCGATAAAGAACTTACCGAAGTACTGCTTGCAGGTTTGGATAAGTATAACAACATCTACATGATGGCTGACTCAGGTGCGCGTGGTTCCAACCAGCAGATTAAGCAGCTGGCAGGTATGCGTGGTTTGATGGCAGATACTACAGGTAGAACTATTGAATTACCGATTAAGTCCAACTTCCGTGAAGGTCTGGACGTTTTGGAGTACTTCATGTCAGCGCATGGTGCTCGTAAGGGTCTTTCCGATACCGCTCTTCGTACTGCGGACTCCGGTTATTTGACTCGTCGAATGGTTGACGTTTCACAGGAACTTATTATCCGTGATGTTGACTGTTGCGAAGGCAAGGCTGAAATTCCAGGTATGGTAGTAGAAGCATTTATGGATGGCAAGGAAACCATTGAAGGCTTAAAGGATCGTATCCTTGGCAGATATGCTTGCGAATCTATTTATGATAAAGACGGTAACATGATTGTGAAGCGTAATCATATGATTACACCCAGCAGAGCTGCAAAGATTTTAAGTGTAGGCGTAGATGAGAAGGGTGAACCTATCGAAAAGGTGAAGATTCGTACCATTCTTACCTGTCGTTCGCACAATGGTATTTGTGCTAAATGTTATGGTGCAAACATGGCAACCGGTGAAGCTGTACAGGTTGGTGAAGCAGTAGGTATTATTGCAGCACAGTCTATCGGTGAACCGGGTACACAGTTGACCATGAGAACCTTCCACACCGGTGGTGTAGCGGGTGACGATATTACCCAGGGTCTTCCCCGTGTAGAAGAACTTTTCGAGGCCAGAAAGCCTAAGGGACTTGCAATTATCGCTGAATTCGGTGGTAAGGCGGAAATCCGTGATACCAAGAAGAAGCGTGAAGTAGTAATTACAAACGAGGAAACCGGTGAAAACAAGGCTTACTTGATTCCTTACGGTTCTCGTATAAAGATTGTTGACGGTCAGATGTTAGAGGCCGGCGATGAACTGACAGAAGGTAGTGTAAATCCTCATGATCTGTTAAAGATTAAGGGTATCCGTGCAGTACAGGATTATATGCTTCGTGAGGTTCAGAGAGTTTACCGTTTACAGGGTGTAGATATTGCGGATAAGCATATCGAAGTAATTGTTCGCCAGATGCTCAAGAAGATTCGTATTGAGAACAATGGTGATACCGATTTCTTACCGGGTACATTGGTAGATATTCTTGAGTACGAAGATATGAATGCAGAACTCGTAGCACAGGGTAAAGAGCCTGCAGATGGTAAGCAGGTACTTCTCGGTATTACCAAGGCTGCTCTTGCTACCAACTCATTCTTGTCAGCAGCATCCTTCCAGGAAACTACTAAGGTTCTGACAGAAGCAGCTATCAAGGGTAAGATTGACCCGTTGGTAGGCTTGAAGGAGAACGTAATTATTGGTAAGTTGATTCCTGCCGGTACCGGTATGAAGAGCTACCGTAACACCATTTTAGATACCGATAAGGTGTTGGATGTGCCAGTAGAAGATAATATTACTTTTGAAGACATTCTTGAAATGAAGGAAGTAATAGAAGAGGAACCTGTAGACGTAACAGAAGAGTTCGCGGATATGGTAGAAGAATAAAAATGACGGGATGTAGTGTGTAGGTAAACATACTACATCCCATTTTTATATGTGGAAAGGTAAGACTATTAATAAATATATTTCACAATGTAATAAGAAGGGTTTTCAAGCACTTTCTTCAATTGAACCTGACTTTTGCTGGCAGCGAAAGTGGGATCCATTAAAACCCAATGTTCTCCATCGAATTCGGCAATACGATTTACCCAACCAATCTCCGATGTGTAAACACTTACCCAAGCATGATACTCCTCGCCTACGTAGCCTGTTACAAAGCGGGTGGGGATTCGTTGGCTTCGTAACATACAAGTCATAAGTGCAGCATAGTCTGAACAAATTCCAGTGCCTGTTTCCAGTGTGGCATCGACATTGGAAAGGTGGTCTGTTAATTTGCCGGATTCTACAGCATCCTGCTTGTCGTAATCATAGGTAATGTTTTGGATAATATAATCATATATCAGTTTAATACACTCCAAGTCGTTGGTGGCATCCTTACAAAGCTCAGATGCAAATTGTACTGCTTTAGTATCGGAAGAATAGTTTATGTACTGGCTGGGGCGCAAAAAAGGACTAAATTCATCATTTAGTGCAACATCAAAATCCGAGGTGAAAAACGTGCTGTACGCATTCCCTTCAATATTTTCATAAATACCCACAGAGTATGAACCATCTCCTCCGGTTAGCGGAAATGACAAATATTCTGCTGAATTCAGATCGTAGGTATGTTTATAAGAAGCAGGACCGGTAATGATGATTTTAACCTTTGGACAGGTCCCGGTATATTTGGCCATAATATAACCATCGGCTACATTAGATAAGTCTATTTGTGTAAAGTCATTTCCAACTACATGTATACCCGGTGCTTCTGACACGGGACAATAAGGTGTGGAATCACGTTTAGGCGTGGCAGGTGTTTCTGCGGGTGTCGAAGAAGGAGGGACTATAGTGACAATCGGACCGGAGTCTGTGGGGGGAGTTGTATTTTCCGCAGGAGTTGGGGTGGAAATAACAATAGTAATAGGCGGAATGGTAACTACAGGTGTTGCTGTAGGTATTGGCGTGGCTGTAACTTCCGGTATTCTGGTAGGAGTAATTGCCGTTATATCTGTTTGGCTATCAGAGTCAGTTGGGGCTGAACGGCAACTGCTAAAAATTATAATACTAAATAAAATAGAAGTAATGCATAATAGTGTTCTACGCCTCATAAGATTTGTCCTTTCATACATATATACTTGAATTATAATGGATGGTAGTCATAAAATAAAGAGAAATCTTTGAATTGCGTTTCGGTATTTGGTGGTGTATACTATAAATAATGAAAAGAGAAGGAAGGATTAAAATATGAAAGTATTGGTGACAGGTGTTAAAGGACAGCTTGGTTATGATGTGGTAAAAGAATTGGAAAAGCGTGGCATGGAAGCTGTTGGTGTAGATATTGAAGAAATGGATATTACCGATGCTGTTAGTGTGGATAAAGTAATCAAGGAAGCTGCTCCGGACGCAGTGATTCATTGTGCGGCGTATACGGCAGTAGATGCAGCAGAAGATAACATAGAACTTTGTCGCAAGGTGAATGCAGACGGTCCCCGCAATATCGCCATGGTTTGTAAGGAATTGGACATTAAGATGATTCAAATCAGTACAGATTATGTATTTGAAGGATTGGGTGACAGACCTTGGGAGCCGGAGGATGTAGCAAATCCACAGAGCGTTTACGGATTGACAAAGTATGAGGGCGAAGTGGCTGTCAGAGAAAACTTGGACAAGTACTTTATTGTGCGTATAGCATGGGTGTTTGGTGTCAATGGAAAGAACTTTGTTAAGACCATGTTAAACCTGGGCAAGACCAGAGATAAGTTGACTGTGGTTTGTGACCAATTTGGTTCACCCACCTACACATACGATTTGGCCAAACTTTTGGTAGATATGGTACAGACAGATAAATATGGAATTTACCATGCCACCAATGAGGGCTTTTGTAACTGGTATGAATTTGCATGTGAGATTTTCAAACAGGCAGGTATTCAGGTAGAAGTGGCACCGGTTACTTCAGACCAGTATCCCGCGAAAGCAAAACGTCCGGCAAACAGCCGTATGAGCAAGGAAAAGCTTACCGAAAACGGTTTTGACAGATTGCCGGCATGGCAGGATGCCCTTACAAGATATTTGAAAGAAATTGAATCTTAAAAAATACAAAAAATTAGTTGACAATGCATTTGCGAACAAGTATACTATTTTAGTGTGCACGCAAATGCATTTGTTTTTTGTGTGCATATATACAACAATTACTAAAAAGAAAGAGGTGAATCAGAATGCCAACATTTAACCAGTTAGTAAGAAAGGGTCGTCAGACTACAGTTAAGAAGTCAACTGCTCCTGCTTTGCAGAAGGGTTATAACTCTTTGCACAAGAAGGCTACAGATGCTTCCGCTCCTCAGAAGAGAGGTGTGTGTACAGCTGTTAAGACTGCAACACCTAAGAAGCCTAACTCAGCTCTTAGAAAGATCGCCAGAGTTCGTCTTTCAAACGGTATCGAAGTAACAAGCTACATTCCGGGTGAAGGTCACAACTTACAGGAGCATAGCGTAGTGCTCATCCGTGGCGGTAGAGTTAAAGACTTACCTGGTACCAGATATCACGTAATTCGTGGTACTTTGGATACTGCGGGAGTTGCTAACAGAAAGCAGGCTCGTTCTAAGTACGGCGCTAAGAGACCTAAGGCAGCTAAGAAGTAATTCATAAGTGCTTAGGTAGAGTTTTCAAATTGACTTTTGAAGAAAGTTCGAATAACTTTCAGGAAAGTCGGAGTGACTTTTTTTAAGTCACTCGGGACCACAAAAAACGTAACTAAGAAAAGTGTTGGAATTCTGTGATGCAGATATACCCGCACGTACACTTGGGGAAACACATGTGAGTACCGATGATCTAATGTATTTTAATTAAGGAGGGAAGAACCGTGCCACGTAAAGGACATATTCAGAAAAGAGATGTATTGGCAGATCCTTTGTACAACAACAAGGTAGTTACCAAACTTATCAACAACATTATGTTAGATGGTAAGAGAGGCGTAGCTCAGAAGATTGTTTACGGAGCATTTGCTAAGGTAGAAGAAAAGGCTGGAAAGCCGGCTCTTGAAGTATTCGAAGAGGCTATGAACAACATCATGCCTGTTCTTGAAGTAAAAGCAAGACGTATCGGTGGTGCTACCTATCAGGTACCTATCGAAGTTAGAGCTGACAGACGTCAGGCTTTAGGTCTTCGTTGGTTAACAACCTATTCTCGTAAGAGAGCAGAGAAGACTATGGAAGACAGACTTGCTAACGAAATTCTGGATGCAGCTAACAATACAGGTGCATCTGTAAAGAAAAAAGAAGAAGTACACAAAATGGCAGAAGCAAACAAGGCTTTCGCTCATTATCGTTTCTAGTATAGGAGGACAAAATCTTGGCTGGAAGAGAATATCCATTAGAGAGAACCAGAAACATTGGTATTATGGCTCATATCGATGCTGGTAAGACTACCACCACCGAGCGTATTCTTTATTATACCGGTGTTAACTACAAGATTGGTGATACTCATGAAGGTACTGCTACCATGGACTGGATGGAACAGGAGCAGGAAAGAGGTATTACCATTACTTCTGCGGCTACTACTTGTCACTGGACCTTGCAGGAAAACTGCAAAGCTAAGGAAGGTGCTTTAGAGCATCGTATCAATATTATTGATACCCCTGGCCACGTTGACTTTACTGTTGAAGTTGAGCGTTCACTTCGTGTACTTGACGGTGCTGTAGGTGTTTTCTGTGCAAAGGGTGGTGTAGAACCTCAGTCAGAAAACGTATGGCGTCAGGCTGACACCTATGGTGTACCTCGTATGGCGTTCATCAACAAGATGGACATCTTAGGTGCAAACTTCTATGGTGCAGTAGAGCAGATTAAAACCAGACTTGGTAAAAATGCAATTTGTATTCAGTTACCTATTGGTAAGGAAGACGAATTCAAGGGAATTATCGATTTGTTTGAAATGAAAGCTTACATCTACAATGATGATAAGGGTGATGATATTTCTATTACCGATATCCCTGCAGATATGGCAGATGATGCGGAATTATATCGTTCAGAATTAGTAGAGAAAATCTGCGAATTAGATGACGATTTAATGATGATGTATCTGGAAGGTGAAGAACCTTCTGTTGAAGAATTAAAGGCAACACTTCGTAAGGCTACTTGTGAGTGTACAGCTATCCCTGTATGCTGTGGTACAGCTTACAGAAATAAGGGTGTTCAGAAGTTATTAGATGCAGTTATTGAGTTCATGCCTTCTCCTGTTGACATTCCTGCTATCAAGGGTGTTGATATGGATGGCAACGAAATCGAAAGACATTCTTCAGATGAAGAACCTTTCGCAGCACTTGCATTCAAGATTATGACTGACCCGTTCGTAGGTAAGTTAGCTTACTTCCGTGTATACTCAGGAACCATCAACTCAGGTTCTTATGTATTTAACTCAACAAAGGGTAAAAAGGAACGTGTTGGACGTATCCTTCAGATGCATGCTAACAAGCGTGCAGAATTAGATAAGGTTTACTCAGGAGATATTGCAGCAGCAGTTGGTTTCAAGTTCACCACAACCGGTGATACCATCTGTGACGAGCAGCATCCTGTAATCCTTGAGTCTATGGAATTCCCCGAGCCCGTTATCGAGTTGGCTATTGAGCCTAAGACCAAGGCTGGTCAGGGCAAGATGGGTGAAGCTTTGGCAAAACTTGCTGAAGAAGATCCTACCTTCCGCGCTCATACCAATCAGGAAACAGGTCAGACTATCATCGCTGGTATGGGTGAGTTACACCTTGAAATCATCGTTGACCGTCTGCTTCGTGAATTCAAAGTAGAAGCTAATGTAGGTGCTCCTCAGGTTGCTTACAAGGAAGCATTTACCAAGGCTGTTGAAGTTGACTCTAAGTATGCTAAGCAGTCAGGTGGTCGTGGTCAGTACGGTCACTGTAAGGTTAAATTCGAGCCCATGGATCCTAACGGCGAGCAGTTGTTCAAGTTTGAATCTTCTGTAGTTGGTGGTGCTATTCCGAAGGAATACATCCCTGCTGTAGGTGAAGGTATCGAAGAAGCTACCAAGTCAGGTATCCTTGGTGGATTCCCTGTAGTTGGTGTTTATGCAAACGTTTATGATGGTTCTTACCATGAAGTTGACTCTTCAGAAATGGCATTCCATATTGCCGGTTCTATGGCATTCAAGGAAGCTATGGCGAAGGCATCACCGGTTCTTATGGAGCCTATCATGAAGGTTGAAGTAACCATGCCTGAAGAATACATGGGAGATGTTATCGGTGATATCAACTCTCGTCGTGGACGTATCGAAGGTATGGATGATTTAGGCGGCGGTAAGATTGTACGTGCATTCGTTCCTCTTTCAGAGATGTTCGGATACTCTACAGACCTTCGTTCTAAGACTCAGGGACGTGGTAACTACTCTATGTTCTTTGAGAAGTATGAGCAGGTACCGAAGAACGTTCAGGAAAAGGTATTGGCAGCAAAATCTAAATAATAACGTTTACTAACAGATTTATTCAAAATATTTGGAATATGCTGTTAAAAACAATAAAAATGGCTTGAAAATATGTTGATTATTTTATATAATAATCAATAGCCGAGTTAATTCACGCCGAACTGCGCGATTAGCAATTCGGCGTAGCATAAAAAATATTTGATTTTATTTAAGGAGGACTTTCAAAATGGCTAAAGCTAAATTTGACAGATCAAAGCCACATTGTAACATTGGTACCATTGGACACGTTGACCATGGTAAAACAACCACTACTGCAGCTATTACCAAGGTATTAGCTGAAAGAGTACCTGGAAATGAAAAGGTAGATTTCGAAAACATCGATAAGGCTCCGGAAGAAAGAGAAAGAGGTATTACTATCTCTACCGCTCACGTTGAGTATCAGACTGAGAACAGACACTATGCTCACGTTGACTGCCCTGGCCATGCTGACTACGTTAAGAACATGATTACTGGTGCAGCTCAGATGGACGGTGCTATCCTTATCGTTGCAGCTACTGACGGTGTTATGGCTCAGACTAAGGAGCACATCCTTCTGTCTCGTCAGGTAGGTGTACCTTACATCGTAGTATTCATGAACAAGTGTGATATGGTTGATGATGAAGAATTATTAGAGTTAGTAGAAATGGAAATCACAGAGCAGCTTGAAGAGTACGGCTTCAATGATTGTCCTATCGTTAAGGGTTCTGGTTTGAAGGCTCTTGAAGATCCTATGGGACCTTGGGGAGATAAGATTATGGAACTCATGGCTACTGTTGATGAGTACATTCCTGATCCTGAACGTGACACTGATAAGCCTTTCTTAATGCCTGTAGAAGACGTATTCACCATTACTGGTCGTGGTACTGTTGCTACTGGTAGAGTAGAGCGTGGTACTCTTCACTTGAACGACGAAGTTGAAATCGTGGGTATCAAGGAAGAAAACAAGAAGACCGTTGTAACCGGTATCGAAATGTTCCGTAAGTTGCTTGACGAGGCTCAGGCTGGTGATAACATTGGTGCACTTCTTCGTGGTGTTCAGAGAACTGAAATCGAAAGAGGACAGGTTCTTTCTAAGCCCGGCAGTGTTAAGTGCCACACCAAGTTTACCGCTCAGGTTTACGTTTTAACTAAGGATGAAGGTGGACGTCATACTCCTTTCTTCAACAACTACAGACCTCAGTTCTACTTCAGAACAACCGACGTTACCGGTGTTTGTGAATTACCTGCAGGTACCGAAATGTGTATGCCTGGTGACAACGTAGAAATGACCATCGAACTGATCCATCCTATCGCTATGGAGCAGGGTCTTACTTTCGCTATCCGTGAAGGTGGTAGAACTGTAGGATCTGGCCGTGTTGCTACTATCATCGAGTAATCTACGCGTTAACAACGAGAAGATTTAGATAAGCATAATAAGTCCGGAGCAAGTTTACTTGCTTCCGGGCTTTGTTGTACTTATCGTTAAGCGGCGACCGCCGTGACCGAAATGAAGCGAAGCGGAATTGCGGTGCGCCTAGCAGATGCCCCATCACCTTACCCCCTCCCACAATATCTCCAATGCTTTCCGGAAATTCTCTTCCTCCAAATCCGAATAATTCACAATAATCGTATGTGCAAACGTCTCTTTATCCCTAACACAATATTCCGACAAACAATCCAATTTAATACCATTTTCTCTGGCGTACCACTTCAGCTGCGTATCACTTAATGTAGTTTTTACTTTCATGAGAAAATGATTACCGGCGTCCTTTTCATCTATTGTCACGAAAACCCTGAAAGGCGACTCGTCCAGAACCTTCAAAAGCATATCACGTCGCTCCTTATAATATTTTTTCATGCGATGAATATGACGTTCGAAATACCCCTTGTTCATAAATTCAGCCATGGCATACTGCTCGAAAGCAGAGACGGTACAAGAGTAAAAGTTCATTGTGCTAACATAGCGTTCCATGAGCTTGCGTGGCAATACCATATAACTGATGCGAATAGACGGTGCCAAAGTTTTGGAAAAAGTATTCATATAGATTACGCGATGGTTATGGTTAATGCTTTGAATAGCCGGTACGGGTTTGCGGCTGAAGCGAAATTCGCTGTCGTAATCATCTTCAATAATATAACGTTCTCTGTCTGCTTCTGCCCACTCTAACAGGGCCTTCCGTCTGGCAATAGGCATAATACTTCCGGTAGGGAAGTGATGTCCCGGGGAAACATGTACGACACTTGCCTGACTCTCATACAATTTGTTAATTTGCATACCATTTTCGTCCACATCAATATATTCCCAGGGGACATTATGAACATTATATATTTTTGTTATTTTTTGATATCCTGGATCTTCCACGGCGTAGACATGGTCTTTGCCCAAAAGCTGAATTAAGCGCCCGTAAAGATATTCAGTCCCGGCACCAATAACAATCTGGTCCGGTGAAACCTGGATGCCGCGAAAACCATACAAATATTTAGCAATAGATTGGCGTAATTCAAAAATACCTTGGAAGGGTACCGTTTCCAAAAGGGTGGTATCTTTGTCCGTCAGTACATTACGTAGCGTCTTTGCCCATGTGCCGAAGGGAAACATTTCTATAGCTGCCTGATTGGAGGTAAAGTCTGCAAAGTAGTGTTCTTCTTCAATATCCCCTTGATAAACGCTAAATGGAACATGCCTTTCGTGGCGGGAGGTTCGGTTGCCGGGCTCGCCCAGAGGCATAACGAAATAACCGCGCTTTTCTTCTGCATAGATATAGCCTTCCGTCAAAAGCTGTTCGTAGGTGTTTTCCACAGTTTTCAAACTTATTTGATGATGCTTGGCAAATTCACGTTTAGAAGGAAGTCTTTCATCACCGTGAAGGTTACCGTCCAAGATATCCTGTTTAATCCGTTGATATAAATATTCGTAAATAGAATGTGTCCCCTTTTGTGACAAATCATAGGTCAACATACCGTCTGGTCTCCTTAAATTTTCTTAAATTGGTTATTTTAATATACCCACATTTAATTATAATAGGATACATAAGATATGACAAGCGTCAAATGATAATGTCAACAAATAATAGGAGGAGATAAAAATGGGTGTATATGCAATTACCGGAGCGTCCAGCGGAATTGGCGCAAAAACAAAGGAATTGTTGGAACAGGAAGGACACAGAGTCATAAACATAGATTTAAAGGGTGGAGATATCTGTGTGAACCTTGCAACAGAAGAAGGAAGAGAAGAAGCCATTACAAAACTTCATGAGATGTGTTCGGACGGTTTGGATGGTATGATTTGTAATGCAGGCGTATCCGGAGCTTGTGGTAATTTAGAATTAATTATTTCTTTAAATTATTTTGGAACTATTGCTGTGGCTAAGGGTGTGTATGATTTGCTGGAGAAAAAGAACGGTAGTTGTGTGGTAACTGCATCTAACACCATTTCACAGGGCGCAGGCAGAATGGATATTGCGGATTTACTAAACAATATTGGGGATGAAAAGAGAATTTTAGAGTTAGTTGGCGGCTTGGATTCTTCTAACTTAAGTGTAGGTAACAGTATGTATGTATCTACCAAATATGCTTTGGCGCGCTGGGTACGAAGAGTATCAGCAACTTGGGCAGCAAACGGTGTACGAATTAATGCAATCGCACCCGGTAACGTAAATACTGCCATGACTGCTACTATGAGTACTTCTGCAAAGATGGCACTGAATGCATTGCCAATTCCTACCAAGTATGGTTTGGAAACTTTAATGGATCCGGAAGAAATTGCAGAAGTCATGATATTCCTGGTATCTAAGAAGGCAAGCGGTATTAACGGAAATGTTATGTTCGTAGATGGCGGAACAGATGCATTGTTAAATTCGGAAAAGGTATATTAAGAGGAGGAAGAGTCTATGAGACCTATTGAAAAATATGTAGAAGCTATGGAAAATAAGGATTTTGCAGGACTTGCGCAGTTATTTACAACAGATGGTATTTTATGTGACTATTGCTCCAATTCCTCTAATCAGAGAGAGTACCACATTTATGGTAAGGAAGCGATTAATATGTTCTTCCGTAATAAATTCGGCTTCCGCCAGTATTCCATTATGAGCCCGGAAGTGGTGAACGATACACAGGCAGAATTTATTGCAAATTTTGGTGGTTATCATATCATGGCCATTGCAACCGTCCGTGAAGTGGATGGAGATGGTTTTATCAAGAAATTAACAGTAAGACCTAAATAAATAGTATCTGTAATAAGCCCCATTTTTCCTGGAAAGATGGGGTTTGTTATTTATACAAAGCAATAATGGGAAATTCCAAGAGGAATCGTAAAAGATTAAGTAGACAAAAAAGGAGTTGTTTGATATAATTATGCAATAGTTATTTTGAGGAAAGGAGTAAAAGACATTACAAATGGACGAGGGCGACAGTTCAAATGAAAATAAACCCCTGTTATATTATAGTTCAGGTTGGATCGGGCATAGTCTTTACTTACGTGAGTGAGCAATAGGCTTTGCTTTTTGTGCTTTTACGGAGATTTTTGAGTTGTTTTACATATTTCAGGAGGTTTTATTTTGAGTTCGATAATTTTTATGATATTGTTACAGGTAGTACTAATTGCGTTAAATGCGATATTTGCATGTGCAGAGATTGCTACTATTTCTATGAATGATACGAAATTGGCAAAAATGGCGGCGGAAGGAGATAAGCGTGCAAAGCGCCTTGAGAAACTGACAAATGAGCCGGCAAGATTTTTGGCCACCATTCAGGTTGCGATTACTTTGTCAGGCTTCTTGGGAAGTGCGTTTGCGGCAGAAAACTTCTCAGGTGTTTTGGTTGATTGGTTGGTTGGCCTAGGTGTGCCTATTTCGCCAAAAGTACTGGATTCCATTGCAGTTGTATTTATTACCATTATTTTGTCTTACTTTACACTTGTATTTGGTGAACTTGTTCCCAAGCAGATTGGAATGAGAAAGGCAGAGTCTTTGGCTTTGGGTATGTCCGGCTTTATCAGCAGTATTGCTAAAGTCTTTGCGCCATTGGTTAGTTTGCTGACAGTGTCTACTAATGGAATTTTGCGTCTGATAGGGATTGACCCCAATGCAGAAGAAGAGAATGTTAGTGAAGAAGAAATCCGTATGATGGTCGATGTGGGAAGCGAAAAGGGTACCATTGATTTTCAAGAGAGAGAATTTATTCAGAATGTATTTGAATTTGACGATTTGTCTGCAGAGGATTTGGTTACACACAGAACAGATGTTATTATGCTGGATGCAGAGGAACCCATGGAAAGCTGGAAGGAAATTATTTACAGTACCAGACATACCTTGTATCCGATTTTTGAAGGCTCAGTAGATAAAATTATTGGTATTTTAAATGCAAAGGATTACTTCCGTTTAGAGGATAAGAGTCGTGAATCCGTTGTTGCAAATGCAGTGACTCCTGCATATTTTGTGCCGGATACAGTAAAGGCTGATGTGTTGTTCCGTAATATGAAAAAGGAAAGACATACGTTGGCAGTTGTTTTAGACGAATATGGTGGAATGACAGGTATTGTTACCATCAATGACTTAGTAGAGCAATTAGTTGGTGACTTAAGCTATGATGATGAAGCAGAAGAATTGAAGGAAATTGAACTTATCGCTGAAGATACATGGAAAGTTCGTGGTAGTGCATTGCTAGAAGATTTGGAAAAAGAAATGGGTGTGGCATTACCATGTGAGGAGTACGATACCTTTAATGGATTAATTTTCAATGCACTTGGAAGTATTCCGGAAGAAGAAAGTAATATAGAAGTAGAAGTTTCCGGATTGCAGGTAAAGGTAACCGAAATTAAGAATTACCAGGTAGAGGCTGCAATCATTTATGTAAAGCGTGAAAGTAATGAAGTGGTAGGAGAGTAGTAGTTTATGAATAAAGAAAAGAATTTTTCATTAGTGCAGTTTTTAATAAAAGTACTGCAGGGTTCCTTAATTGGTTTGGGCGCTGTATTGCCGGGTATTTCCGGCGGCGTACTTTGTGTTATTTTTGGTATTTATAAAACGATTATGGAGCTTTTAGCAGATCCATTCCGTAAATTTAAGACGCATGTTCCTAAGCTTTTGCCGGTTATTATTGGTGGAGCCATTGGATTTTTGGGAATTGCGAATATACTTTCCATTTTGTTGGAGAAGTATCCGGCACCTTCGGTGTGTTTGTTTATTGGTTTAATTGGAGGTATGTTGCCTTCGCTGTTTCAGGAAGCCGGAGAACAGGGACGTAACAGAGCATCTTATGTATCCTTGGTGATTGCCATGATATTTGTATTTGCCCTGTTAATAAGCTTAAAGATTTTCTCCGTAGAAATCACACCTAACTTTGGTTGGTATATTTTCTGTGGTTTCTGTTTGGCATTAAGTGTTATCGCGCCTGGTATGAGTTTTTCTACATTACTTATGCCTTTGGGATTATATGAGCCTTTTGTAGCAGGTATCGGTCACTTGGATTTTTCTATATTAATTCCCGGTGGTATTGGTGGTTTGGCAACAGTCATTCTGTTTTCTAAGGCGGTGGATACCTTATTTACCAAGCATTATTCCGTAGCATTTCATGCAATTGTAGGTGTTGTAATTGCAGCTACCATAATGATTATTCCGGTAGAAAGTTTTACGATTTCTGTTTCAAGTGCGCTTATTAATGTGGTTTGCCTGGTGGTTGGTATTGTGGCAGCACTTTTATTAGATAAGTTTAATAAGAAATTTGCAGTAGAATAGAAAATAGTGAGTACTTTGAAGCATAGGGGAGTAAAGTATGAACAAGTATTATACAGGTCAATATGGAACCTACAGTGAATTAGATATGATGATGATGCCGGATGAATCGGTTATCTGGAAGGGAATGCCTAAAAAGAGTGCATTTATCATTAATTCATCTATGAAAATGGCTCCTTTTGCTATTATTTGGTTGCTTTTTGACAGCTTCTTTATTTTGACATTTTTCAAAGCAGGAGCTTTAGGAAGTATGTTATGGTTTATTATTCCATTCTTTGCATTACATTTGATGCCGGTATGGATTTGGTTGTATAATATATTTACTGCTGCAGGACGTTGGAAAAATACAGAATATGCAGTAACGAATAAGCGCGTATTGATTCGTAACGGATTGATTGGTTATCAGTATGAAAGCATTTATTATACCGATATTTCGAATGTTTCTTTACATGTAGGTGCTATTGATAAGATGCTGGGTGTGGGCGATATTTATTTGCTGACCAATACATCTACTGTTGGAAGCAAGAAGAACCCACCTGCTATTTTGGATGTTGAGGATCCTCAAAGAGTTTATGGAATGGTACAGAGTACTGTTTTGAATATCCAAACAGATATTCATTATCCGAATGCATATAGACCGGATACCAATCCGGGATATAATACACAGTATCGTCCATAGGAATATTAGTTTTGTGGAAATGCCCATGGAAGCTTGGCTTCCATGGGTTATTGTGATTTTAGTGAGGTGATATTTTTTGATACACATAGATGATTTGTTTCAAATACTTGGTTTAGGGAGTCCGGTCTCAGAACCCTGTCAGGTAACAGGTGGTTTGTTGCACAAGATGTATAGGGTAAGTACAAACCAAGGTGATTATGCGGTAAAGGTATTGAATCCGGAAATCATGAAACGTTCGGAAGCTTTACAGAATACGATTCTTTCCGAAAGGGTTGCAGCTGCTTTGGCGGAAAATGTGCCGTTAGTGGCTGCTATAGAGTTTAAGGGAAAGCAGGTACATGAATTGCAGGGGCAGTATTACATGGTGTTTCCTTGGCTGGAGGGGACTTCTGTATTTGCACCGGAGATTACGGAAGAACATTGTGCAGCAATAGGAGATTTACTGGGAAAAATACATGCTTCAAATATTATTGTAGAGAGCATGAAGCTGGAAGCGGATTCGAAAGGAATGTATGCTTGGGACGAATATCTTAGGCAGGCAGAAATAAAGGGATTGCAGCAAACGGCGTGGTTTATCGCATACAAGGATGCTTTGGAATATATAATACAGCTGAATAAATCAGCATGTGAGGCGCAGCCTGTGTTAGCAAAGAAGCAGGTAGTCAGTCATAGGGATTTGGACCCTAAGAATGTTATGTGGCAGGGAATGAAAACGTTTGTGATTGATTGGGAGGCGGCAGGTTATGTCAATCCTTATCAGGAACTGTTGGAGGTTATCAATTATTGGACAGACAATGGTTCCGGCGGTCTTTGTAAAGGGCATTTGGAGAAACTATTGAAAGCTTACATGAAACATATAGATATACAGAAGATTGCTTGGGAACCGGTATTTGCAGGAAGTTTTAGAGGCATGTTGGGATGGTTGGAGTATAATGTGAAAAGAGCATTAGGTGTAGAGGTTTCATGCGAAGAGGACATTCGTGCGGGTGAAGAGCAGGTGATTGGAACAATTGCAGAATTATTTGCGTACGAAAAGAAGTTGGATTTGTTAAGGGGAGCTTTGAAGTAAAAAAATTAAGTTTGGTGATACCTGATTAGTAGTTGCTAATACAGTGGTCTATGGAAAGTTATGCATAGTTTATGAGGGTGTCTGCGGTCTATGGAGAATTTTTGCCGATTTGGAATCCTTTTTACTCTATTTTTTCTGAAAAATGTCGAAATTTATAGTAGTTGCGGTCTATAGGAAAAAAGTGGTTGGTGAGATACCTTTTTTTGATAAAAGTGCGGTCTTACAGACAAGTTTTTCTGTATAGACCGCTGAGGCAATATTTTCATATGTAAATCACATTGAATCGTTGCAAAAGGGATTCCGAGAAGAAGATTTTTTTCTATGGACCGCGAAGTGATTAGATATATAAAGATGTTTATCATATAGAAAGGAATTGGAATGAAACTTAGGTCATACAATGCTTTAACAGATTATGATTTTTTTCAAAATTGGATAAACAATGAAAGAACGCATTACTGAGCGAATGGTTGGAGGAAAATAAATGCAACTGGAAATGGCGCCCTTGGAGGGACTTACTAACTACATATTTCGAAATACCCATGCAAAGTATTTCGGCAAGATGAACAAGTACTATACTCCCTTTTTGTCCCTGCATAAGGAAAAAGAATTCAGTTATAAGGAACGTCAGGAGATTTTGCCGGAGAACAATGAAGGCTTAAGGGTGGTGCCACAGGTATTAACTAATTCGGGCGAGGATTTTTTGAAGGCTGCGAACCAGTTAAAGAATATAGGTTATGAAGAAGTTAATCTTAATCTTGGGTGTCCATCTGGTACAGTAGTTCCGAAGGGGAAAGGGGCAGGAATGCTTGCAGAGCCGGCACGCTTGGAACAGTTTTTGGGGGAGATTTTTGAAAAGACACCTTTAAAAATTTCAGTAAAGACCCGCTTGGGTATGGAGGATGAGCAGGAGTGGGACAAGCTTCTGGAAATTTATAATAAGTTCCCTTTGAAGGAATTAATTATACATGCCCGCGTCAGGGAGGATTATTATAAGAAGCCTGTAAGATGGGAGCCATTTGCTAAAGCATTAGAGCAAAGTATGTGTCCGATATGTTACAACGGTGATATTTTTACGATAGAGGATTATATGGATTTGTTAGAACGTTTTCCCAAGTTGGAGGCAGTTATGTTGGGACGTGGATTGCTTCGTAATCCGGGGCTGGCTTCGACGATTTACAATAAGACGGCTGTGCTACATGGTTGCACTACGATTCCGGTAGATATAGCTGAGTGTGCTTCTCAGGAAGAGTATTATATAAAGCTACGTTCCTTCCATAATGAACTTTATTGCGAATATCAAAAGATTTTGAGTGGTGACCGCAATGTGTTATTTAAGATGAAGGAGTTTTGGAGCTATTTAATCCAGAATTTTCCGGATAAGGAAAAAGAACTGAAAAAATTGCACAAAGCCAAGAATTGCGCTGAGTATGAAAGCTGGGTACGACTGATGTTTCAAAATATAGGGCAATAAATGACTATTAGTGTATGGACGATAAAAGTGTTTTGCTACGTTTGCGACTATGAGGCATAGACAATTGATTTGACCGGTGGTAAAATAAATAGAAGTGAATGATGGCCCTGAAGAAATACAAGAGCTACAGGTGATATAAAGAACAGGAGAATTTGAAAATGGATGATTTTCAGGTATATGATACAGTGATGATTATGGTTTCTAATGGTGATGAAAAAGAATTTGCCATTATGGACGAGTTTGATTTAGAAGATAAGCATTATATTGTTGTCTCCCCCGTAGAGGACAATGAAGTGCAGGAAGGTCTTTACATTTATCGTGCGGTAGTAACCGGTGAAGAGATAGAAGTATCTCGTATAGAGGACGAGGCAGAGTTTATAAAAGTATCTGCTTATTATGAAAGTTTATAAATTGTAGTGGCATATGTGTTTTGCTTAGGGAGATTAGGAAATGAGCAAGAAGTGGATTAGACGGCGAAAAAGACTTTTTGAAATTATAGAAGTAGGAGCGGATTTAGATTATGTAAGCCGCGGGTATGATTTTATAAATGCATTTTCTATAATTTTTAATTTGGTTGCCAGTGTAATGTATACGTTTGCTGAAATAAGAGAACGTTACGGTACTATACTTTTGGTAGTAGAAGCGGTCACAGTAGCTTTTTTTGCAATTGACTTTATTTTTAGGGTGTGGACAGCACGTTTTTTATATCCGGAGGAAACAGAGGGAAGGGCTATTATCAAATATTTGACTTCCTTTACCGGAATTATTGATTTGCTGTCTTTCTTGCCATACTATTTGCCATTTGTATTCCCAATAGGAACCGTAGCTTTCCGAATGATTCGAATTGTCCGTATTTTCAGACTGTTTCGAATTAATGCATATTATGATTCCTTTCATGTTATTACGGAGGTTATTTCCGGCAAGAAACAACAATTGATATCTTCTGTATTTATCATTTTAATATTGATGCTGGCATCCAGTCTTTGTATGTATAGTTTGGAGAATGAAGCCCAACCGGAGGTGTTTGAAAATGCGTTCTCCGGTATATGGTGGGCAGCATCTACTCTTTTAACAGTAGGTTATGGTGATATATATCCGATTACTACATTGGGTAAAATGTTTGGTATTTTTATTACCTTCCTGGGTGTAGGTATGGTAGCGATTCCCACCGGTATTATTTCTGCAGGTTTTGTAGATCAGTATACCAGTATGAAGAAGAGAAGCGAATATGGTTATGAACAGGATTTAAACTTTATTAAGGTACACTTGGATGAAAATGATAGTTGGATTGGTAAAAGAGTGGCGGATTTGAAGCTGCCTAAAGGAGTTATTATTGCTGTAATTAAACGTGATGAAGAAGTATTGGTTCCGCGTGGAGACGTAGTTCTTATGGAAGATGATATGATTGTTATCGGTGCAGAAACCATTGACGAGAAAGAACATATCAATCTAAAAGAACTTGTAATCAGAAAAGAAAATCCGTGGGCAGGGGTGCGTATTCGCGATTTGGATATTTCGCGTCATTCCATTATTGTTATGGTAAAACGCCGTAATAAGACATTGATTCCAAATGGTAATATGATTATTAAACCGGGTGATGTAGTTTTCATGTATACGAAGCTATATCTGTCAGATGCCAAGGATATAGAAGTGTAAAAGATAGTGTTAGATTGATTATAAAAAGGGCCCATAAGGGCCCTTTTAGTGCTTATACTACAGGTTAAAATATTTCTCAAACTCAGCCGGATGAGGGATTCTGGAAAGCTCCGCACATTCTTTGCGCTTGTTTGCGATGAAGTTTTTGATTAACTGCTCAGGGAATACACCGCCTGCAGTTAAGTAATCATGGTCAGCTTCCAAGGCATCCAATGCTGCGTCTAAAGAAGTAGGAAGAGAAGATAATTTTGCCTTTTCCTCTTCCGGTAAATGATATAAGTTCATATCGTAAGGTCCCCAACCATTTGCATGAGGGTCAATTTTGTTCTTTACACCGTCCAAACCTGCCATCAGGATTGCTGCATAGCAAAGATAAGGATTACAGGTAGCATCCGGGTTACGAAGCTCGAAACGACGAAGTGCCGGAGTTTTAGCATATGCCGGAATACGAATAACTGCACTACGATTGGAGGTAGCATATCCTACGGTTACAGGTGCTTCAAAGCCCGGTATCAGTCTCTTGAAGGAGTTGGTACTTGGGTTTGTGATTGCACAAAGGGAGGAAATATGCTTTAATAAACCACCCATAAAGTAATGTGCAGTTTCGCTTAAATGTGAATAACCGTTATCATCAGAAAATACCGGTTCTCCATCCTTTAACAATAACATATGCACATGCATACCATTACCTGCTTCGCCATAAACCGGCTTGGGCATAAAGGTTGCAGTCTTGCCGTATTTCAAAGCTGTATTGTGAATAATGTATTTAATCATCATAGTGTTGTCGGCCATCTTGGACATCTGTCCCAGCATGGGCTCGATTTCATACTGACCTGCTGCGCCAACCTCCGGATGATGATACTTAATGGGAATACCTGCTTTCTCCATTTCCAGACACATTTCACTACGACACTCATAGGAGGTATCCAATGGCTTTGCAATGTGATAATTCTTCTGATGAGGAACCACACGTCCGTTACCTTCCACACCACTGTTCCAATAAGCCTGAGAGGCATCGATAGTCATGCCGATTTCATCCGGGCGAACACTCCAGCCTACATTATCAAACAGGTGGAATTCAAATTCCGGCAGAATAAGCATGGTATCTGCAATACCGGTGTCCTTCATATACTGCTCCGCAGCCTGTACAATATTACGGGGATACTGATCCAAAGGACGATTTTCCGGGTAATCAATAATCATTGCATTACCGGTAATGGAAAGGGTAGGAATTTCGCAAAAAGGATCAATTAAAGCGGTTTCTAAGTCCGGAATAAATACCATGTCACTCTTTTCCACCACTGCGTAACCATAATTGGATGCGTCAAAACCGATGCCATCCTTTAAGGTTTCTTCAGAGAACTGTGCGGCAGGAATTGTCACATGACGAAATTGCCCATTAATATCCACGATTTTAAAGTCAATCATTTTAATATCGTTTTCTTTGATAAAGTCCATAAGTTCCTGTGCTGTTTTAGCCATCTTAGTTACCTCCAATGTATATATTTTCCGCCCGCAACAGGGCTCCCCCGGCGGGCGGTCAGGTTCATAATTATTTTTCAAGATATTTGTAAGTGATTGCTGCAAGTGCTGCACCTACAAGAGGTCCAACGATAAATACCCATACGCAAGCGATGGGAGCGGTATTGCCGGAAATAGCAGCAACGATAGCGGGACCAATGCTTCTTGCAGGATTTACGGAAGTACCGGTTAAGCCAATGCCCAGAATATGTACCAAAGTAAGGGTAAGACCGATAACTAAACCACCGAAAGAGCCATGACCTGCTTTTTTGCTGGTAACACCAAGGATGGTCATAACAAAGATAAAGGTCAGAACGATTTCTACCAATAAACCGGCTACAACACTGCCATTTACACCAGCTAAACCATTGGAACCAAAGCCACCGGTCATATCGGTAACACCACCAAGACCAAAGATAGCTGCCAGGACACCAGCACCTGCCAAAGCACCCAGACACTGAGACACTACATAACCACCGAATTCCTTGGCAGTGATTCCGCCACTCATAAATACACCCAGGGAAACAGCAGGATTAATGTGACAGCCGGAAATGTTACCTACGCAATATGCCATGCCTACGATTACCAGACCGAATGCCAAAGCAGTTAAAATGTAACCGCCACCGTTTGCGGCATCACAGCCGACCAACATTGCAGTACCACAGCCCAGAGTAACAAGTACTGCTGTACCAATAAATTCAGCAATTAATTTTTTCATTTGAGAATCTCCTTTGTTTGATTTTTTATTTATTTTATCATAATTAAGTGAATATTAGAAGTTTTTATTTTAATATTGTTACAATATTTTACGTTTTAAGGAGTAAGGAATAATTTTAAAATATGTATTGACAAAACTGTGCATATACTGTATATGTATGTATATACAGACGGGGAAAACATATACAGTGATATCAAATAACGAAAAGATTATGGTGGAAAGGAAAATTGTGAAATGGACACAGTTTTGGAAGTAAAAAATGTATCAAAGTATTTGGAACGGGAAGTGTGGAATAAGAATCAAAGGAGTATACAGAGCTTTTCTTTAAAGAATTTTAACTTTACCATTGAACCCGGATATATTGTGGGAATGATTGGATGTAACGGTAGCGGTAAGACCACTCTGATACATACTATTTTGGGTGTGTTCCTGCCGGATGAAGGAGAGATTCTGGTAGCCGGTCACAGTCGTAAAACGGAAGGTTATGAAGCGAAACAGGAAATTGCTTTTGTAACGGATGAGATGATTTTTCCCATAGGAATGACTGCTGTGGATATCGGTAAATGCTTCGGTTCGTGCTATAGAGCTTTTGATTATAAAAAATATATTTCTCTGTGCGAACGCTTTCAGATTCCGCTTAAGAAGATTATGAAGAAGCTTTCTACTGGTATGAAGATTAAGGTACAGCTGGCATTTGCCATGGCAAGGGATGCAAAGCTCTATGTGTTTGATGAACCAAGTGCAGGTCTGGACCCGGTATTTCGCAGGGAGCTGATGGATTACTTCTTTGAAATTGTAGCGGATGGTGATAAAAGTATTTTGCTGTCCACACATTTAACAGAGGAGTTGGACCGGATTGCAGATTATATTCTCTACGTAGAGGATGGAAAGCAACGCTTCTTTATGGAAAAGGAAGAGATGCTTTCACAGTATCATTTGATTCGTGGAACCAAGAATCAGGTACAGTATTATGGCAGATGGACAGTGGGAAGACAGGAAAACGAAATGAGCAGTGAAGCTCTTATCCTAAATACCGGTGAGGAATTGAGAGTACCGGTACAGGTAGAAGTACCTACCATTGAAAAGGTTATGTATTATCTCATGCAGGAGAAGAAGGGGGAAAAGAAGCATGTTTAAGATAGCGCTTAGAACATTTTGGTCAGATATTAGGACATACTCTCAGGGATGGGCCATGTGGGTAATTTTTGCATTCATGGCTTTTCTGGTAGGAATATTGCCCGTAGTGGGGGATTCGGACAGTAGTGTGGTACCGGCTTGTGTGTACGGTGTAGGTGCCTCGTTTCTTTGGTTTTCTCCTCGCTTTACCAGAAGTTATCACGTAGTACCTTTCACCATAGGGCAGATTAAGAAGCTGGCTATTTATAGATGTATTCTTTTTATGGGGACAGTGATGCTGATTGGTGGTATTTATCTTGCCTTGGCAGTTGTTTTTTCTTGGGATTGGTATCCGGGATTTGGAATGTGGTATTTTTTCTATGTAATGCTTTATTCCTTCTTTATCAAGGAACGATTGGCAGGGTTTTTGCCTAAAAAGTATAAGATTAACATTTGGTTGACCATTTGGACAATAATAGTTATGGTAGCAAGTGTTTTTATGATGTTGGAAATCGCAGAGGATTTGCCATTGTATGTACAGTATTTGATTCAGGCAGGCTTATTTATCCTGTACCTCCCCTATCCGATAACCATATTTAAACATATGGATTTCCATGATTATTGTCAGGTAAGAGATAGTATTGGAGCACGCCCCAGTTTCCTGGAATAATGAAGCATTTGCAGAAAGATTTGAAAAGGTGAATTATGATACGAATAATTTTATCAAATACAAGTAACTTGGCTATATATGAGCAGATTATGGCGCAGATTCGAGATGCCATAATCAATAAGGAAGCCTTACCGGATGAGCCGTTGCCATCTATCCGGGCACTAGCGCAGGATTTGCAGATTAGTGTGATTACTACCAAGCGTGCCTATGAGGAGCTGGAAAAGGAAGGACTGGTGTATTCCAAGCCGGGGAAGGGTTTTTATGTGAGCAAGTCCAAGACAGAGATGCTTAAGGAGAAGCGTATCCAGACCTTGGAGGTGCAGATGTTAGAGCTGATACGGCAGTGCAAGAGTGCTGAGCTTTCCAAGGAAGATATGATGGGCATGCTGGATGTGCTTTATGATGAACTGTAAGTAGAGAGGATTGTGGCAGATGGAGAGATGTGTTTTAAAGGTGAATGGGCTTTGCAAATCATACAATGACTTTGCATTGAAGGAGATTTCCTTTTCTTTGGAAGAGGGATATATATTGGGAATTATCGGCAGAAATGGTGCCGGCAAGACCACTCTTATGAATTGTATCTTGGGAAAAAACGTTTATGATAAAGGCAGTATTCAGATTTGTGGTTCTCCAGAGCAGTTTCACGAAAATATGGCTAAGGAGAATTTGGGTTTTGTAATGGAGCCGGGGCCTTTCTTTGTGGCAGATACTCTGTGGAAAAACGGAGAAATGCTGGGTCCTTTTTATAAGACCTGGGATAGAAAGGCTTTTTATAAATATTTGCGGGAGTTTGAATTAAATCCTGACAAATTATACAGTGATTTAAGTAAGGGTATGAAAACCAAGTTTCAGTTAGCCTTTGCTCTGGCACATGCTCCAAAGCTAATGGTGTTGGATGAGCCTACCGGTGGTTTGGACCCGGTATTTCGTCAGGAGTTTTTAAGAATTATGCAGCGTGAGGTTCGAGAAAAGCTTATGAGTGTGATTATCTCCACTCATCTGACTACAGACTTGGATAAAGTGGCGGACTATGTGATGCTTTTAGATAAGGGAGAATGTATATTTTATCTGGATAAGGAGGAAATGCTGGATGCTTATCCAATGGTGTCGGGTACGATAGAGCAATTAACGCTGATTGACCAAAGGGAATGCGGACGTATTCGTAAAAAGCATGGTACTTTTACCACTATGTTTAAGAATCCGGAATATTTAAAGGCAAATCCGAAGCTGCGGGAGAAGCTACAGGTGGAACGAACCAATATTGAAGAAATGATGTATTATTTGAGCGCGGGAGAATTGTGGGATGGAAGAGAATAAGCTGCAGGAAGATTTGGTGCTGGCAGAAGCACATTTACAGGGAGAAGATTTTGAACAGGTAGAAGAATATTTGTGGGAAGAGTATTTTAAAGAGGAGGAACCGGATAGTGGTATGACTCCGGAACGGTCGCTTATAACGCAGCGTATGGAGCAAACCATGACCGTTCTGCTGACATTTGTATTTACCAATATCTTTTATATTATCATATTGTTCTTGGCCTGGTACATTCCGGCAGGGGCACTGTACGGTGCCAGTCTTTTTGAGGGAGCTTTCGTAATGACCTTTGTGGGGGGAGCTCTAAGCATAGCATGGTACGATGAAAATCATGGAACCATACATAGCATATTGACGTATTTTCCGGTAAATGCCAAAAAGCTGCGCAGGGAGATGTATGCAGTGGTTGGAAAGTATTTGGGAGTTCAGATTCTGATAACTTGTATTCCTATGATATTGATGTCCATTGATTTTGTCCCGGAGAGATTTTTTATGACACTTTTATGTAATATAGTCAGCATGCTGGTGGTGTCCACACTTTTCGTGGAAGGCAGTATGCACATGATGAAGGCGGAGAGGTAGGCAGTGGTTTTTAATATGTATTGACGAAGGAATAGACATATGTTATATTCAATATCAAGAAGAAGTGCAAAACCGCTTCAAATAAAAAAGAAAAGAGAGAAATTTATGTTGGCCGTTGTAGGTGGAAAGAACTAAATAGTAGCAGGGTATTTAGCGATTGACGCTAGGAGTATGCCCTGACGTATCTTCCTTACAAAGTGCTTATGAATTTCTCTATATAATATTCGTTATCGGAAATGAGAGCATGACTGTATGGTCATGCTTTTTTGATGTATACATTATATATTCCATGTCCGGATTTTTTCTGTTGCGGATTTGTTGTATTTGTTTACGAATATGTATGCCATGGTAAGTTCTGCCTTTATGGGAGATACCATGGCTATTTTGTTCAGTAATTTATAAAATGCTGGTTTGTGGTCTACAGGAAAAGAATGCTTTTAGTCCACATGGTATGAAAACATACGAATATTAAAAGTAGTCGAAAAGAAAAAAGGAGAATAAAAACTATGAGAAAAGATATTACAATTAGACCGGAAGAACACAAGGATTACAAGGATATTATTAGACTTATTTTACGTTCATTTAAAGAGGGTACGAATTATTCGGATGGTACGGATATTATAGCCTTAGTAGAGGAAATCAGAGATTCTGAGTATTATATACCGGAGTTGTCCTTTGTGGCGGAATTGGATGGCAAAATTGTAGGACACTTTTTGTTTTCTAAATTTCCCTTATCCCAGAATCGTTCAGGAGGGTACGGCGGTGCTGAGGATACGGAAATTGTCATGTTGGCACCGGTATCGGTACATGCAGATTATTTTCATATGGGTGTGGGAAGTGCCATGCTGAAACTAGGTATGGAGAAAGTAAAAGAGTGTGGCTATAAAGGGATTACAGTGGAAGGTGACTTTCACTTTTATAATCGGGTAGGCTTTAAAACTTCTTCGGAATATAATATTTTCCCTACTAGTGGTTATCCCTTGCAGGAACCTAGATGTATGATGTGCCGGGAGACCTATGAAGGGGCACTGACAGGAGTGCAGGGGTATGTGGTGTATGACATGTATTATAATGCATAAAAGAGAGGATATTTGAGATGTATAAAGAAGAACAAATTTTAGAATTTGATAAAATAAAAAATATTTGGGCGGAGTACGCCCTGACAAATGCTGCGAAGCAAAGAATTGCAGAGGCGAAGCCCTATTTGGAAGAAAGGAAGCTTTTGGCAGCATTAAGCGAGACTACACAAAGCAGACAGGTAATGGAGCTTTGCGGGACTCCTCCTATGGTGTCCCTTACAGGATTGGAAGAAGTAATCACTATTGCCCGGAAGGGGGAATGTTTAAGTGTAGCACAATTAATATTGGTACAAAATGCACTGACGGCTGTAGAACGGCTGAAAAGCTACTTGTGTCGTGGCAAGTCCCAGCAAATATCCTTATGCTTCTATGAGGAAAATCTGGACGCTTTAAGTGATTTGCGGGAAATGATTTATTTGCAGATTGTAAATGAGCAGGTAGCAGACAATGCATCGAAGTTTTTAAAGGATTTGCGAGGGGATATTGCACTGGCGGAAAACAAAATGAGGGAAAAAGCAGAGCAGGTTATTCGTTCCAATAAGGAGTGTATGTCGGACAGTTTCAGTACTTTTCGGAATGGTCACATTTGTGTGCCGGTGAAGAAAGAGTACAAGTTCCGGATTCCGGGTAGTGTGATCGACAAGTCATCCACAGGAAACACCTTGTTTATGGAGCCAACCGGGTCTGCAAAATATTATGAACAGCTGCAGGAGCTTCGCATAGATGAAGAGAACGAGGTGCGCAGGATTCTGTATGAGCTGACTTGCATGGTGGATGAAGCGGCCGAAATTTTGCGGGAAAACATGCGTATGATGGAGAAACTGGACTATATCTTTTCTAAAGGAAAGCTAAGTTTACATTATGACGGAGTACAGCCACTGATTGTGACAGATAGGCAAATTGAACTGAAGGAGGCCCGTCATCCTTTGATGGAGAAAAAGATTTGTGTGCCTCTGAACTTTTCTTTGGGAAATGGTGTAAGCGGCATTGTGATTACAGGCCCCAATACAGGTGGCAAAACCGTAGCGTTAAAGACAGTAGCACTGAATGCAATGTTAGCTCAATGTGGGCTGCACGTAGCGTGCAGGGAAGCAAAAATCTGCATGAACAGTAATTATTTGTGTGATATAGGAGATGGGCAGAATTTAGCGGAAAGTTTGTCTACTTTTTCCGCACATATAACCAATGTGCTGGATATTTTGAAGAGGGTGAATGACCAGAGTCTGGTAATCATGGACGAGTTGGGTTCCGGTACAGATCCTTTGGAGGGTATGGGGATTGCCGTGGCTATTTTGGAGGAGTTAAAAAAGAGCGGATCTTTGTTTTTAGTAACTACTCATTATCCGGAAATAAAGGTGTATGCGGAGCAGACGGAAGGGATTGTGAATGCCCGCATGACCTTTGATAAGGAAAATTTGAAACCACTGTATCAAATGGTGATTGGAGAGGCCGGAGAAAGCTGTGCTTTTTATATTGCACGCAGATTGGGTATGCCGGGAAACATGCTGAAACGGGCAGCAGAGGCCGCATATGGAAGAACAGAACTTTGGGAAACAGCTACCGAAGGCTTGAAAAAAGAGGTCGCACCTCGTATTGTCCGTAAAAAAGCTTTAAACAAGCAGAAGAATGCCCACTACAAATATCAAATCGGTGACAGTGTCATGGTATATCCGGATAAGAAAATCGGTATCGTCTGTAAGCCGGAAAATGACAAAGGGGTACTGCAGATACAAATGCCGGGCAAAAAGATTTGGATAAATCACAAGCGTATTAAATTACATGTAGCCGCTACAGAACTGTATCCGGAGGATTATGATTTTTCTATCATTTTTGATACTGTGGAAAATCGTAAGCTACGTCACCAAATGGAAAGAAAGTATGTAGAGGGAGAAACACTGGTAGTGGAACCCACGAAAGAGTAATGGTGGTGGCGGAGCCTGCAGATAAGTAACATTGCTGTTACAACTGTATTGAAAAGGCAAAAAAGATTCATTATAATGTTGCTAGAATTAACGCAAGAAAAGAAGTAACTTTGGTAGAGAAAATAGACGGGAAAACGAATGGGAGAAGAAAGATGCTGGAACAAATTAAAAGCCTGGTAAAAGAGGCAAGCAAAATTATGATGGACAGGGATATTGATATTGAACAGAAGGGGAATGCTTCCAATTGGGTGACAAGTAAGGATTTACAGGTGGAGGAGTTCCTAAAGGAAGGCTTACAAAAGATATTGCCGGGGAGTGGTTTCATTGGCGAAGAAGGTGACGACAAGGCTTATGACGGTGAATATATCTGGGTTATCGACCCTATTGACGGGACTTCTAACTTTATCCGCGATATCGGCTTAAGTGTGATTTCTGTGGGACTGCTCAAGGACAAGGAGCCTTACATAGGCGTAGTATATCATCCGTATCGTGATGAAATGTTCTGGGCCCAGACCGGCAAAGGTGCCTTTCTGAACGACACTCCGATTCACGTGTCGGATAGGGATTTTGCACATTCGCATTTGTGTTCCGCTATGAGTTTGTATGATAAAAGTCTGGCAAAGCCTTGCTTTAAAATTATTGAACGAGTGTATGGAGAGTCGGATGATTTAAGGCGTTTGGGCACAGCAGCGTTGGAACTAGTATATTTGGCTGCAGGCCGGGTGGAGTTGTATTTCGAGATTCGTATTTGTACCTGGGATGCTGCCGGAGCTATTCCCATTATACGTGAGGCGGGAGGCTTCGTGGAGTGTATGTTCCATGAAGGATTGCCGTTAGATAAACCATTTGGTGTCGTTGCTGCCAATACTAAGGAGAATTACGAGAGAATGAAGGAGATTGTGTACGAGGAAGTACCGAGTCCTTTGTATTAGTGGTTGACAAACAAAAAATTTAGTGCTATTTTAACTACAATAACATAAGAAAAGCAATGACGGAAAAGAGTAGTTTGCTGAAATCATCCAGAGAGAGTGGCATTTGGTGGAAGTCGCTTATGACAGAGGTATACGAAAACCATTCCAGAGCTGTAGTGCTGAACATAATTAAGTGCTACCGTAGGCCTGCGTTAAAGGATAGGATTTGTTGGAATCTGAAGTGAAAAGTTAAGGTGGAACCGTGCTATAAGCACCCTTAGATGTACAGTAGATGTGCATTTATGGGTGCTTTTCTTGTGTTATCGAAACTGTTCGGGGAGGCTTCAAGGTGTGGAAACATGGTTTTGTAGGCTTGCCGGAACGAAATAATCATTTCAAAATATGAAAGGAGACACAAGTATGAAGGTAGTACGAGCAAACAATGAAGTAGTGGAAAGTAAGTTTGAGGAAAAGGAAGGAAGGGAAGCTTTTTGGCATACGAGTGCGCATATTCTGGCACAGGCGGTAAAAAGGTTGTATCCTGGCACGAAATGCGCTATAGGACCAGCCATTGAAAAGGGCTTTTATTATGATTTTGAGTTTGATTTTCCTTTTTCGGAGGAGCATCTGGGGGCTATAGAAGAGGAAATGCGCAAAATCGTGGAGGAATCATTGGCATTACAGGTATCCGAAATCAGCCGCCGGGAGGCACTTAAACAGATGGAGGCAGCAGGAGAGGCCTATAAGGTGGAGCTTATCCAAGCCATTCCGGAAGAAGCCAAAATTACGGCTTACAAGCAGGGAAATTATATGGAAGTATGTGCAGGTCCTCATATTTCTAATACGTGTAAGGTAAAAGCAATTAAGCTGTTATCGGTAGCGGGAGCCTACTGGAGAGGCGATGAAAAGAATAAGATGCTTACGAGAATTTATGGTATTTCCTTCCCGAAGCAGTCTCAGTTAGAAGAGTATCTGCATCAAGTGGAGGAAGCGAAGCTTCGTGACCATAGACGCTTAGGAAAAGAGCTGGGATTATTTACGATTTTTGAGCAGGGACCCGGATTTCCGGTATTCTTACCCAAGGGAATGATTTTGAAGAATTTGCTCATTGATTATTGGAGAGAGCTTCACCGTAGGGAAGGATATCAGGAGATTTCTACGCCGGTTATGCTGGATAAGAGTCTTTGGGAGACGTCCGGTCATTGGGACCATTATCGTGAGAATATGTATACGACGGAGATTGATGGTGCGGACTTTGCCATTAAGCCCATGAGCTGTCCGGGGGGTATGCTGGTGTATCAGTTGCTGCCCAGATCCTATAAGGAACTTCCTTTGCGTTTGGCAGAATTAGGGTTAGTTCATCGTAATGAAAAATCCGGTACGCTTCATGGTCTGATGCGTGTGCGTGCTCTGACGCAGGATGATGCACATATTTTTATGAGAGAGGACCAAATTATTAGTGAAATTCAAAAGGTGGCGAAGCTTATTGACGAGGTTTATGCGAGATTTGGATTTGCGTATGAAGTGGAGTTGTCCACGAGACCGGAGAATAGTATGGGCAGTGATGAGGAATGGGAGCTGGCTACGAACGCGCTAAGCAGTGCTATGGATGCCATCGGAGTAACCTATTCCATCAATGAAGGGGATGGTGCTTTCTATGGACCCAAATTAGACTTCCACTTAAAGGATTCTATTGGCAGAACGTGGCAGTGTGGTACGATTCAGCTGGATTTCCAGTTGCCACAGCGTTTTGATATTTCCTATATTGGAGAAGATGGAATGCCCCATCGTCCCATTATGATTCATCGCGTGGTATTTGGCTCTATTGAACGGTTTATCGGTATTTTGATTGAACACTTTGCGGGTAAATTCCCGGCATGGTTATCTCCGGTACAGGTAAAGATTTTGCCCATTGCAGACCGTTTCCATGAATATGCAGAGGAAGTGGCGGAAGCTTTGAAGAAGAAAGGTATTCGCTATGAAATCGATTACCGTGCAGAAAAGATTGGATACAAAATTCGTGAGGCACGTTTGGACAAGGTACCTTACATGTTGATTGTAGGACAGAAAGAAGCAGAAAATGCAACGGTTTCCGTAAGAGATAGAGAGCAGGGAGATATAGGTTCTGTTTCGGTAGAAGAGTTTATCAAGGCGTATTTTCTGAATTAAATTGGCTAGACTATTCATAGGTATGATATGAATAGTAAGCCACAGATGGCAGAAAGAGAGGACTCTTATGCAATCCATTTGGAAAATGACGACGGAATTTCAAAAGCATCCGGCACTGAAAAAAGATATGCAGGTGCAAGTAGTGGTAATTGGTGCCGGCATGGCAGGTATCCTGACAGCGTATTTACTAAAGAAGCAGGGATATAGGGTGGTTGTGTTGGAAGCGGAGAGTGTGGCAAGTGGTCAGACCGGCAACACGACTGCCAAGATTACCGGTCAACATGGTCTGATTTATGACAAATTGATTCATAAGGTTAGTCCCCGGAAGGCAGAGATGTATGCACTGGCAAACAAAGAAGCTATACAGATGTATGAGCAGATTGTAGAGGAAGAACAGATTTCCTGCCATCTGGAGCATTTGCCGGCATATTTATATACTACCTCTGAGGAGGAAGTGGCAGAGCTTCGGCGTGAAGCGGAGGCGGCAAAAAGTCTGGGAATTGATGCACGTTTTGTAAAGGGCAGCAGGATTACAGAGTTGCCCTTTGAAATAAAAGCGGCGGTCCGGTTTGCAAATCAGGCTCAATTTCATCCCCTGGAGTTTCTAAAAGCTTTGGCAGACAAACTGGAAATCTACGAGAATACCAAGGTGTTATCGGTCAAGGAACACAAGGTTTTGACGAACCGGGGATGTATTGAGGCGGAGCATATTGTATTCGCCACCCATTATCCGTTTGTGAATGTACCGGGTTTTTATTTCCTGCGTCAGCATCAGGAACGTAGCTATGTGTTGGCATTAGAATGGCGGGCAGATACGCATGCTAAGAAGGGTACATCACAAAAGCCTACGCAGTTTTCCGGCATGTATTATAGTGTGGATGCAAATGGTTTGTCGTTAAGAAGCTATGAAAATATGATTCTTTTGGGCGGTGGTTCTCACCGGACCGGAAAGGGTGTGGATATACACGCAGATACCTGTAAAAATCATGGGAAAGGGTATGCTTATCTGCGTGAGATGGCGGGAAAATATTATCCTCATTTACAGGAGAAGACTGCTTGGGCGGCGCAAGATTGTATGCCTCATGATGAAGTTCCTTTTATTGGGAAGTATTCTATATTCAGACCATACTGGTATGTGGCTACCGGATTTCATAAGTGGGGTATGACTTCAGCTATGATTTCAGCCATGGAGATTTGTCATGAAATCTGTTATGGGGAGAGCTTGTACGGAAGGGTGTTTTCGCCTCAACGTTTTTATTTCCAGGCGGCAATGAAAAATCTGCTGATAGATATTGGAGAAAGTGTGAAGGGACTCTGGAAGGGCTTTTTTGGTGAGGATGAGCATAGGTGTCCTCACATGGGGTGTGAATTGGAGTGGAATGAGGCGGAACAGAGTTGGGACTGCCCATGTCATGGCTCCAGGTTTACGAAAGAAGGAGAGCTCTTGGATAATCCTGCACAGGTAGATATCGAAATAAAAAATGATTGATTTATGCAAAAGACTTTTAGAATTGCGAAAAAATTATCTAAATTATTGAGAATAACTTGTCAATAATGAATTTTTTGGGTATAATATTTATAAATATTCTGAAAATCTTGGAGGCAATGCTATGGCAAATGATAAGACTTCTTTAGTATTTACTAATGAGAAATGTATCGGATGTAATAAGTGTATCAGTGTATGTAGTTGTACCGGCGCTTGCGTATCCCATGAAGTAGACGGTAAGAATAGAATAGATGTAGACCCTGACAGATGCGTGGCGTGCGGAGCATGCTTTGATGTATGTGAGCATGGTGCAAGAGAGTTTCGTGATGATACAGAGAGATTATTTGAAGATTTAAAGAAGGGCGAGAAGATATCTATTTTATTGGCGCCTGCTTTTAAAGCAAATTATCCCAAGGAGTATGAGGCTGTTTTGGGAGGTTTGAAGAAGCTGGGTGTGAACAGAATTATCAGTGTGTCCTTTGGTGCAGATATTACCACATGGGCATATTTGAATTATGTGAAAAAGAATAATTTCCTGGGTGGTATTTCCCAGCCCTGTCCGGCAGTGGTTGGATATATTGAGAGAAATATTCCGGAGCTTCTTCCGAAGCTGTTTCCGGTACAGAGTCCTATGATGTGTACTGCGATTTATGCGAAAAAGGAAATGGGTATTACGGATAAGTTGGCATTTATCAGTCCTTGTATCGCTAAGAAGATGGAAATTGATGACCCGGTAAATAAGGGCTATATTTCTTATAATGTGACCTTTGATCATTTGATGAAGTATGTTCGTGCAAACAAGATAAAAGGTTCTCTTCAGACCGATGAAATTGAATATGGTCTGGGTTCAGCATATCCTATGCCCGGTGGATTAAAGGAAAATGTTTATTGGTTCTTAGGTGAAAGTGTGTTTATCCGTCAGGTAGAAGGCGAGAAGCACATGTATCATTATTTAGAGCAGAACAAAGAACGTATCGCTAACAATAAGACTCCATATTTGTTCATTGATGCGCTGAATTGTTCTTCCGGCTGTCTGTACGGAACTGCATGTGAGCAGGAGAAGGCTCATGATGATACCGTTTTGGAGACCTTATTACAGATTAAGGAAGATTCTAAGAAAAAGGGCAAGAGTACTGCTTGGGGCAAAAAGTTAACGCCGGCCCAGCGCCTTAAGAAATTGAATAGCCAGTTCAAGAAGTTGAATTTGGAGGATTATTTACGTACATATACGGACCGTTCTGCACAGTGTACTTATCAGGAACCTACAGAAGAGGAGAGAAATGAAATCTTTGACAGTATGATGAAACATACCAAAGAGGAACGTTCCATTAATTGTTCCTGCTGTGGTTATGATTCTTGTAAGCAGATGGCTAGTGCGATTTATAATGGTTTCAATAGCAAGAACAACTGTATTTACTACATCAAGAAAGAAGTAGAAATGCAGAAGGAAATGGCAGAAGAAATGGCTGGTCAGCTGGAAACAGATAAGAATATGATTGAAAATCAGAAACAGTTGATTATGACTACACTTCAGGATATTAATACAGAGTTTGAAGTTCTTTATCAGTCTGTAGATGACATGTTAAAGGGCAATGAAAACAATGCATCCGAAAGTGTTGCTATTTCTGAGGACGTTAAGAATGTAAGTGCATTCTGTGAGAATCTGGCAAAGTCTATGGATGAAATCGGTGAATTCTTGCATGATATGACACGTAATAACGATGAGGTTGTTAGCATTGCGGCACAGACCAATTTGCTGGCGTTGAACGCAAGTATTGAGGCAGCACGTGCAGGTGAAGCCGGAAGAGGCTTTGCAGTAGTTGCGGACGAAATCAATAAGCTTGCTTCAGAGTCGCGTGAAACAGCTACCAGAAGTAACGAAAGCCAGGAGAAGATTTTATCTTCCGTAGGCACGATTGTGGAGGATACACAGAAACTCAATACAATTATTGAAGCGGTAGACGATAAAACTCAGTCATTAGCAACCGCTACTCAGGAAATTGCAGCATCTGTATCTACTATTCTAGATACCGTCAATGAGATTAAGAAAAAGCTGGAAGCGCTGGGCAATCAATAAAATAAGAATGTAAAAGTGAAATCGCTGCACTGAGGATTAATTCAGTGCGGCGATTCCTAAATTTAAATAGCCTGCAAAGGTAACCCACAATAGGTAGGGAATTAACAGGTATGCGGCAGTATTTGAGATAGGGTAAAATAACCGGATGGTATAAAAAATCAGTATCCATAAAAGTATCAGCCAGAAGAAAGAAAAGATATACCATTCAAAATTAAAAAAGAAGATAGACCAGAAGAAGTTAACCGCCAGTTGTAAAAAGTAAATCAGCAGTGCGTTGTTGACTTCTTCTTTTGTTGCATCCGAAGTATACACCAAATAGGAGGCAATGCCCATTAAGGTATAAAGTATGGTCCACACAATGGGAAACAGTATGCCGGGTGGAGAAAGCGGTGGTTGGTTAAGTCTGGAAAAAGTTTCCATACTACCGCGAGTTAACAAGCCGGCTATGGTTCCCACCAATAATGGTATGGCAGTAAAGAAAAGAAATGTTTTGATTTTAGATTGCATAATTTTATTCCCCCTTATTTATTTTTATGTGGCCGGAGAGAGAAGTATGCAGCCAGAGGGAAGAATGTCGTATTAAATGGAAGAACATATATGTGAAACATCATGTCGAAATAAAGAATTGACAAATACTAAGTCATATGTGTATACTAAGTATAACTTTGATGAGAGGGGTGAAAAGATGAGAAGATAATCGACTTTTGATAACATGTGGAATGAAGGAACCGTATGCTTTCGTTAGGAAAGGATACTACTTTATCATGTTGCCAAAGGTGGATTATGTTCTCATAACCCCTCTTTTTTGGTGTAAATTTTTACATAGGCTTATGGTGGGTGCGTAACAGGAGTTGTACGTCAATTCATAGGCAGAGGTTAGAGTACAGAAACATTTGGCAGCAGATGGTTCTTTTTTTGTGCGCCAAAGCCGGAAGATAGGGCTTTGGCAGGAGGGCAGCTTGGTAAATAGCTTGCGGATTGGAGGATATATGGCACAAATAAATGTAACAGATTTGACTTTCTGCTATGAGGGAAGTTTTGATAATATTTTTGAAAGAGTATCGTTTTCTATAGATACTAATTGGAAACTTGGATTTATTGGAAGAAATGGGAAGGGTAAAACTACTTTCCTGAATTTGCTGTTGGGAAAATACGAATATCAGGGAAGTATCAGTACGTCTACCGTATTTGATTATTTTCCTTATCAGTTAACAGCGGTGCAGGTAAAAAGTCCGGCCATAGAATTTTGTGAGGAGATAAAGCCGGGATGCGAACAGTGGCGCATTATCTGTGAGTTGGAAAAGCTTGGGCTGGATGCAGAGGTGCTTTATCGGCCCTTTGAAACTTTGAGCCATGGGGAACGTACCAAGGTGATGTTGGGGATTTTGTTCTCCGGAGAGAATGATTTTTTGCTCATTGATGAACCAACCAATCATTTGGACAAGGAGTCCAGAGAGCAGGTAAAAATGTATTTGAATTCTAAAAAGGGTTTTATTCTGGTGTCTCATGACAGAGATTTGTTGGATGATTGTGTGGACCACGTGTTGGTGTTAAATCGAAGTACCATAGAGGTGCAAAGTGGTAATTTCACCAGCTGGTGGGAAAATAAGGAAAAGAAGGATGCTTTTTCCCGGGCAGAGAATGAAAAACATAAAAAAGAGATACGTAAACTGAACGAGGCAGCTGCCAGAACAAGGGACTGGGCGGATAAAAACGAGAGTACCAAGATTGGTTTTGATCCTATAAAGGAGCATGACCGTTGTCTTAGTACAAGGTCCTATATTGGAGCGAAAACCAAGAAAATGCAATCAAAAGTAAAGCAAATGGAGCAGAGAATAGAGCGGGAAATTGAGGAAAAGGAAGGATTGCTTCAGGATATTGAAACCATGGTGGATTTAAAGATTATGCCTAGGAAACACCATAAAGAGATTCTGGTACGAGCGGAAGAGTATGGGATCACTTATATGACCGATAATAGGTCCTCAGAAGACTTGGTGAATATATGCAGTGATATAGAAGATAGAAAGCAGGTATTTGATAATTTACGCTTTGAACTTAGGCAGGGCGAAAGAGTATTTTTGCATGGGAATAACGGATGTGGCAAGTCTAGTTTGATTAAAGCAATTTTGCGTCGTAGTGGTGTAACACACGTGTCCGGAGCTACCAGTAGTGAAATATGGCAGTCATCTGAATCCGGAAAGGGTGAGGAGATTCCCGGTAGTAGGATGCTGGAAAGCGGCACGCTATATACAGCTTCAGGACTTGTGATTTCTTATATCAATCAAGATACTTCATTTCTCAAAGGAAGCTTAAAGCAGTTTTGCAGAGACCGGAATCTCCAGGAAAGTCTGCTGTTTGCAATCTTACGTCAGTTGGATTTTGAACGGGTACAGTTTGAAAAAAATATGGAGGATTATTCCGAGGGGCAGAAGAAAAAGGTGTTAATTGCGGCCAGCCTGTTAACGAGTGCGCATTTGTATATTTGGGATGAACCTCTGAATTATATTGATGTGTTTTCGCGGATGCAGATTGAGAAGCTGATTTTAAAATATCAGCCCACTATGCTGATTGTGGACCATGATGTAAGATTCCGGGAAAAGATTGCCACACGGGTGGTGGAGATGTAAAAATCATAGGAAAGCAAGTTGATTTTGTGCGAAAGATGTTGACAGAAAAGTATAAAGTATTATAATAAAACATATGTTACGTAACATATGTTCTGAAAGTTGACGGAAGGAGGGAGTACATGCCACCAAAAGCAAAGTATACTAGAGAAGAAATTGTGCAAATAGCGTTTCAGATGACCAGAGAAAAGGGAATTGAGGCGGTTGTGGCAAGAGAGCTTGGAAAAAAGCTTGGTACTTCATCCTCCCCGATTTTTACTGCATTTAAGAATATGGAAGAGTTGCAACAGGAAGTGCGGAAGGTGGCTTTGCAGGAGTTTGAGACTTATGTGCATGATGCAGTCAATTATACGCCGCCTTTTAAATGGGTGGGAATTAGAATGATTGAGTTTGCAATGAAGGAACCCAAGTTGTTTCAGCTTTTGTACATGCATGAGCATGAGAAAAGTCAGCGCTATGAGGATATGGTGGAAGAGCTGGGGGATATGGTAGAGGTTTGTCTGAAGTTTATTGAACAGGATTATGCCATGACCAGACCGGAGGCAGAGCTTTTATTTAAGCAGGTGTGGATTCATACGTTTGCGATTTGTGCATTAGTAGCGAATAAGGTGTGTTGCTTTACTCCAGAGAAAATTTCAGAGATGCTGAGTTTGGAATTTCAGGGGACGCTTATGATGATAAAATCAGGAAGATTTCAGGTGATTCCGGTAAACGATAAAGAGAAACTGGCTAATGGTGAGAAGCCGATTAGTGCTATGGATATTGTGAATGGTAAGTAAGAGAAAGAGGGAGAGATACAATGGAGGAACAATGGGTAATTTGTCCGATTTGTAAAAATAAAACCAGAGTGAGACTTCGGGTAGATACAGTGCTTAAGAATTTTCCGCTATTTTGCCCGAAGTGCAAGCAGGAGAGTTTGATTGATGCTGAGAAGCTAAAAGTCAGTAGAACAGTAAAAACAGAGCCGGACGCATAGACGCAGAGCCATACACTTAAAGAAGAATGTATTGCTCTGCGTTTTTTGCTTTATTAGAATATTTTTCAGGTGTTATTGAAAAAGGGTTTGGGTACATCTAAAAAGGATTTTGAATTTAGTACCCAGAGATTTGTGGTTTTGGGGGTAGCATTGAGTAAAGAGAGTATGTTGATGCCCAAAATATGTTTGAGGTGTATGTATGAAGAATATGTTGAAAGAGCAATATGGTTTAGAGGTAAGGCGTATGGAGAGGGCGCAGGAGGGCGCCGGGTCCGATACGTGGTTTATGGAATGTGAGCAAGGAAAGCTTGTGGTAAAGTACCCTTGTGAAAGTGAAATCAATCATCCGGAGAGGGAGCCGCAGCTGTGTGATTTTTTACTTAAGGCCGGTTTGCCTGTGTGCGAGTTTGTTAAGAATGTACAGGGAGAGTTTTTGAGCAGGGATGGGCAAGGACGCTTGTTTCATGTACAGAAGTTTATAGAGGGTAAGGTATATGCATGGAACGAAGCACCGGATTGGCTTTTGAAGGAAGCTGCTGAAATGCTTGGAAGAATACATACGGCGTTGAAAGAGTATAAGGATTTGCCGATTGGAATCGGTGCGGATTTCTTTCGATATATGACACCGGAAAATGCATTAGGTGCTTATCGGAATTCTTTGCAGACAGCATTGGAAAAAGAAGATGCGGAAGTGGTGGAAGATTTGCAATATCGTATGGGACTGATGAAGCGATTTCCCAAGTATTGGTTTGATTTGGAGAAGCTGACCTGCCAGGCTACTCATGGGGACTATTTTATCAGTCAGTGGATTTGCGGAGAAGAAAAGATGGAGGCAGTCATTGATTGGACCACCGCTTGTGTGCATCCGGTGATTTGGAATGTATGGTGCCACTTTTTTATTATCAGCTGGCAGTGTGTGATTATTATGGGCAGTACTATGGTTCGGATGCGGCTAACAGACATATCTATTTGAAGCAGGCTAAGTTTTCCACGAAATTGCTCCAGTGGTTTGAAGTGCATGGAGAAGAACTATCAAGAGTGTTGAAAGAAAGTATAAAGTAATCAGGCGTTGGAATGGTCGAGAAATTTGACCGAGAAAGGATTTAAGGAGATGAGAGGAGAAATGCATGTACGTATCTGTTTTTGAGGAAACCATGGTAACTATGAATTGGCAGGAGTTGGAAGAAGCAGGGAAAAAGAAGTTACCGGTTCTATTTCCTATTGGTGTAATTGAAGAGCATGGACCGCATATTTCTCTTGGCTCGGACATTTTTTGGAGTTATGCCGTGTGTAGGATGGTAAAGGCTAAAATAGAGAGCTTGGGTAAGGAGTGTGTTATTGCGCCACCTTATTATTGGGGCGTCAACCATTGTACGGGTGGCTTTCCGGGAAGTTTTTCGTTAAAGCCGGCGACAATGAAGCAGGTTCTTTTTGAGATTTTTGAGAATTTAAGCAACTTCGGATTTGAGGAGGTCTATTGTTTTAATTATCATGGGGATGCTGCTCATATTCACGCTATTGTGGAAGGCATACAGGAAGCAAGGTTGGCATGGAAGATGAATTGCAGGCTTGTGCTGGAAGGGATGGATTTGGAGCTGCATGGTTGGCAAGGAAACGAAGAGTTTTTGTTGGTAACCAATCCGTCATATCCGATGGAGTGGTTTACGGAGCAGGAGCCTTCCGAACAGGGGCTTCTTGATATACATGCAGGAGCTTTTGAGACTGCGGTTATGAAATATATATATCCTGAACAGGTGAATTTGGAGAAGGCACGCAGGTTAGAATCTTCTTCCTTGGATAGAGAAGGCATGAGGAAATGGTTGCAAGGCGGGGAGGTTACCAGAGAGGTGGTGCCGCTTGGATATGCAGGAAATCCGGCAGGATATGAAGCAGTAGGGAAGCATGTAGAAGAGATGTTGAATTTGCAGGTGGCAGATATTGTACATAGAATTTGGGGTGTTTAGAAGGAAAACTATAAATGTGAGAAAATATGAATTAATCGCACTCAAGGGAAAAGGAAGTGGAAGGGGATGGATATAACATTATGAAACCGATGGAAAGCGATTGGTACAAAAAAATATGGACCTTGGATATACAAAATCAATCATGGGTTGAGAATACAAGGAAAGAGGTAGATTTTCTTATTGAGAAGCTAGAACTTAAAGGCGATGAGAAAGTGCTTGATCTTGCCTGTGGATTCGGGAGACATTCGTTGGAACTGGCCAGACGAGGGTTCAATGTGACGGGTGTTGATATTACTCCCACTTACATAGATTATGCTACCGAGCAGGCGAAAATAAAAGAATTGAATGCTCGATTTATATGTTCGGATATACGTGAGTTGCAATTCGAAAATGAATTTGATGTGGTGCTTAATATGGCAGACGGTGCAGTTGGATATCTTGAAAATGATGAAGAAAATTTGAAAATATTTGCTATTATTTCAAAGGCGTTGAAAATCGGTGGTAAGCACTTTATGGATATTATGAATGGAGATTATGCGACCACACATTTTCCATGTAAGCTTTGGGATGCAGGAGAAAAGTGCCTAACTCTTTCGAATTTCGAGTGGAATGATAAAACGAAAACATTGATTTATGGTCAGCTGGATTTTCCTTACGGAGAGGCTTTGCCTGTGCCGGTAATGGAAGAAGGGAATACTATAAGATTATATTCTTTTAGTGAGATTGAAGAGATATACAGCAAATTAGGAATGTATGTATATGACAGCTATGCGGATTATAATGGCAAACCGGCATCAAGCAAGGATATACAGCTTATGATTTGTTCGCGGAAGCGTTGATGGGATTGAATTGTGAAGGAGAAAACAAAATGCAAATCGTAAATTATTTTGAAAGTGACAATAAAGAAAAATTAGTTGAGATGCTGGAAACCAGTGATTGGGGAGCAGCAAAGTTTTTGGTGAAGCTTTTGCAAGAAGGCACCTTCATGAGTACGCTGGGCGGAGAAGGTTCTTTGTACATGATGCTGGACGGGGACAAACCGGTGGCTTTCGTGACTTTGACAAAGCAGGATTGTATTGCGGATGAAAGTATGTTTCCGTGGGCAGGATTTTTGTTCACTTATCCGCAGTATCGGGGAAATCGCTATAGTGAGCAGATTATTAAACATGCCTTGGAGGAGGCGAAAAAGCAGGGACATACAAAAGTATATTTGGCAACAGACCATGTAGGTTTGTATGAGAAGTATGGATTTGTTTATCTGGAGAACCGCGTGGATGTCTGGGGCGATGACAGTAGGATATATTATATTGAGTTGTAGCGGAAAACACAGAAGGGGTAATTTTACAGAAGTCGGTTGCCTAAAATAAGAGGTGTATTGGCTGGAAGAGGATTGGAGAGAGATGTTATTATGATGATAAGAGAGATGAAAGTGGATGATATTGCTGCCTGTGCGGACATTTTGTGCAGTGTGTATAACAACGAAATGTGGATGTGCAGATGGAGCAGGGAAACGGCTATGGAATATTTGACAGACTTTTTTAATATGCAAAAGTTCGTCGGATATGTATTAGAAGAGGAGGGGGCGGTTCTTGGGGGCATCTTTGCTCATGAAAAGGTATGGTGGAATAATAGCGAAGTATTTGTGGAAGAAATGTTTGTGAAGCCGGAACTTCAGCGAAACGGTTATGGCTCCATGCTTTTGAGGAGAGTGGAGGCGTATATAAAGGATAAGGGCTTGGCTGGGATGACATTATCCACGAACAAATATGCACCCGCACCGCATTTTTACAAAAAGAATGGGTTTGTGGATTGCGAGCATGTGTTGTATATGTGTAAGGAAATGTGACATCTTTTCTGGCGATATATGAGAAGTAACTTACAGTAATACGGAGAGATGAATTGATAGTGTCAAGTGAACTATGAAAAACTGAGTCAAAAGAAAAAGGCTCAGATGAACCTTGAAAATTTGTAGATATTGTAGTTGGAATGAGTTTTTGACAACTTTGGAGGCACGCAAAAAAAGACTCTGAGTGACTTCTAT
>JAZRAX010000035.1:0-78202 GCA_045634745.1 Acetatifactor sp.
AGAATTGGAGAATTTTATGTTATCAAAGTTTAGTGTTAAGAAACCGTATACGGTATTAGTGGGCGTGGTTTTGGCTATTGTATTGGGTATTGTATCCTTTACAAAAATGACAACGGATTTATTTCCGAGCATGAGCCTGCCCTATGTTATTGTTATGACAACTTATCCGGGAGCCAGTCCGGAGACGGTGGAAACAGTAGTTACCAGACCGGTAGAATCGGCCATGGCTACGGTGAGTAATATACAGAGCATTAGCTCCACATCTTCAGAAAATTATTCCATGGTTATTTTGGAGTTCGCCCAGTCTGCTGACATGAATGCGGTGTCTTTGGAAATCAGGGAAAGTTTGGACCAGATTAAGTCTTATTGGGATGATTCCATAGGCAATCCTATTATTATGAAACTGAATCCGGATATGTTGCCGGTTATGATTGCTGCAGTAGGTGTGGAAGGCATGGAACATGCTGAAATCAGTACCTATGTAGAGGAAAATGTAGTGCCGGAGCTGGAAAGTATTGAAGGTGTTGCCAGTGTCAGTGCATCCGGACTTTTGGAGGAAAGTATTAATGTAATCATTCGCCAGGAAAAGGTGGATGCATTAAATGAAAAAATTTATGCGGCCATTGATGAGAAGATGAAAGAAGCCGAGGAGGAATTGGCAGAAGGCCGTGAACAGCTGGAAGAGGGGAAGCAGGAGTTATTAGACGGTAAGGAAGAGATTCTTACCGGTAAGCAGGAGTTGGAAAATGGTAAAGGTGAACTGGCAGATGGTAAGGCCGAGCTTGAGAAAAAACAAAAAGAAACCATTGAACAGCTGGCAGCTACGAAAAATGAGTTGTTAACTGCAAAAACCAGCTTAGAATCTACGAAAATGACTATCACCACGAACTTAACGACGGTGCAGGGCTTACAGTCTGCAGTAGATGCTATGGAACCTCTGTTGGAGGTAAGAAATAAGTACGAAACAGCTTATGACAAATTATATCCGGATGCAGGTACCGTATCCGGTTCCGATTCTGTATCCGGTTCCGATGCTTCAAATGGTTCTGGTGTGTCTGAGGAAGAAGCAAAAGCTTTGCGGGCAGAAATTGAAGCATTGAAGAAATCCTATGTGGAAGACGGTACCATTCAGTCAGTAGCGTCAGCAGATGCCAGTTTAGCCGGTGTGTTAAAGACCTTAAAAGATGCAGATTGGACTTCGCCTGAAGACCATGACACCGTGGTAGATAATCTCTTGGTTATGGATTTGCTTTTAGGGGTACAGATTGTTCGTTTGGAAAGCTCCATTAGTTCGATGACAAACGGCATGGGCTTAAGTGCATATCAGGCGTTGATGAATCAAACTTTGGTTACTATCGAGGATGGTCTGAAGCAAGTGAATGCCGGTTTGTTAGAGGTAGAAAAGGGTGAGTTAACGGCTGCCATTGAGTTTGCTAATGCGGCATCGCAGATTGCATTAGGAGAGCTTCAAATGGAGCAGGCAGGGGCGCAGTTGGACAGTGCCCTTACCCAGATAGAATCCGGCGAAGAGCAGATGACTGATGCAGAGGAGCAACTGGCAGAAGGTGAGAAGCAGTTGGAGGAAGGTCGTGAAACCGCTTATGAACAAGCGGATATGACTAATATTCTGACGGTGGATATGATCAAGAATTTATTGACAGCGCAGAACTTCTCCATGCCGGCAGGATATGTTACAGAAGAAGGCGTGGATTATCTGGTACGTGTAGGCGATAAGCCGGAAACACTAGAGGATTTGATTAGTTTGCCGCTCATGGATTTGCACATGGACGGCGTACCGGTAGTGACGTTGGGAGAAGTGGCTGATGTATTTTATACAGATAACAGCGGTGAGTCTTATACGAATGTAAATGGTAGTGTAGGCTGTATGTTGACCATACAGAAACAGACAGGATACTCTACCGGTGAAGTATCGGATTTATTGCAGGAACGCTTTGAAACGATGATGACTGAAGATGAGAATCTGAATATGATTATTTTAATGGATCAAGGTGTCTTCATTGATTTGGTTATGGACTCTATCGTAAGTAACATCGTACTGGGCGGCGCTCTGGCTGTTTTGATATTGATTATATTCTTGAAAGATATGCGTCCTACCATGGTGGTAGCATTCTCTATTCCTATCAGTTTGGTAACTGCGATTGTGTGCATGTACTTTAGTGGTGTGAACTTGAATGTAATCTCTCTGTCCGGTCTGGCATTGGGTATCGGTATGTTAGTAGATAACTCCATTGTAGTTATTGAAAACATTTATCGAATGCGCGGAGAAGGAAAGAGTATGTATGAGGCCTCCGTAGAAGGTGCGAAAGAAGTAGCGGGTGCGATTTTGGCGTCTACGCTGACCACAGTGTGTGTATTCCTGCCTATTGTATTTACGGAAGGTCTGACCAGACAGTTGTTTGTGGATATGGGTCTGACCATTGGATATTCTTTGTTGGCTAGTTTGGTAATTGCACTTACGGTAGTACCGGCTATGGCATCTAAGGTGCTTACAAAGACGAAAACAGCGACAGATGGTAAGTTTTTTAACGTAATGATTAACGGATACGGTAAATTGTTATCGGCATGCTTAAGAGCAAAATCCTTAGTTATCATTTTATCATTGGCATTGTTGGTAACCAGTATTGCATTATCCTTATCAAAGGGTACTGCCTTTATGCCCAGTATGGATTCCACACAGATGACGGTTACGGTTCGTTTGTCTGAGGAAGCAACGCTTCAGGATACAGCCAATGTAACGAACCAGGTGGTGGAACGTATTCTGGAAATTGAAGATGTGCAGGATGTAGGTGCCATGTCCAGTTCGGATGCCACTTCACTTTTGGGAGGTAGCAGTAGTACAAACAGTGCAACAGTTTATGTGGTTACCTATGAAGATAAAACCATGAGTAACGAGGAAATTGCCGCATTAATTCTGTCAAAAACGGAAGATTTGGAAGCAGAGGTTTCAGTAGAAACCTCCAATATGGATATGACGGCTCTGGGAGGCAGTGGCGTATCCATTCAAGTGCGGGGAAGAGACATTGATACTCTACAGACAATTGCTACAGAAGTCGCTGCAATTGTAGAATCCGTAGAAGGTACTGCAGAAGTATCGAATGGGTTAGGCGATACGAATGAAGAACTGCGAATTGTGGTTGATAAAGACAAAGCAGTATCTTACGGTTTGACGGTAGCACAAGTATTTGCACAGATTGCGCCGAAATTGGCGGACGCAAGTGTAGCCACTACTTTGGAGGCAGCAAACAAGGATTATAGTGTCTATGTGGCTAATGGTAAGGATGAAGAATTGACCAGAGCATTAGTGCAGGAATTAGTGGTAGAAGGTACGGATGAAGAAGGTAAAAAAGTAGAGGTTCCGTTGGCTGAGGTGGCAGAATTTACTACGGCGTTATCTTTGGAGGCCATTAATCGAGTAGACCAGAGCCGATATCTTAGTGTATCCGCAAGCATTGCAGATGGGTACAATGTTGGTTTGGTATCTTCAGATATTGAAAAACGTCTGGAAGCTTATGAATTACCGGAAGGATATAAGCTGGTATTCAGTGGTGAAAATGAGATGATTAATGATGCCATGGGTCAGGTATTGCTTATGCTTTTGCTGGCAGTCGTATTTATGTATTTGATTATGGTGGCACAGTTCCAGTCGCTGTTATCACCGTTTATCATTTTGTTTACCATTCCTTTGGCGTTTACCGGTGGTTTCTTTGGATTATTCTTAAGTAATAGTGAAGTCAGTGTTATTGCAATGATTGGTTTTGTAATGCTGGCCGGAGTTATTGTAAATAATGGTATCGTAATTGTAGATTATATGAACCAGCTGCGAGAAGGTGGCATGGCAAAGAGAGAGGCCATTATTACTGCCGGTAAGACTAGAATGAGGCCGGTACTTATGACTGCTTTGACTACCATTTTGGCCATGTCCACCATGGTATTCTCTCACGATATGGGATCAGAAATGGCAAAACCTATGGCAATTGTAACGATTGGCGGTTTGTCCTATGGTACTTTGTTGACATTATTTGTCATTCCTTGTGTATATGATATCTTTAACAGGGAAAAGAAAAAGAAATAGGGATAGATAAATTTTAAAATTTGTGTTATCATGGACGCATAAGCCACTGTGTTTATGCGTCCATTTTATGTACATAAAGGTAGAAACGAAGTGACAGTAGTTCATGGTGGCGATTGGGGGAACAAAGAATTTATGCAGACATTATATAGCAACCTAAAGGTAAATAATGAAATAGAGCTGTGCGAAATCATAGATATGGACTGTAAAAAGATTGTGGAGAAAGAGCTTTTACAGAACAGAATCTCATATTTTTTGCGTTGGCAGAAGAGAGGTTTCTTGGGTAGAAAAGAGACCTGTATTATTTGCGTGCATGATGATGTGAAAGAGGAAGCAGCAGATATTATTCAAAATATTTGTGATGAAATGGGTGCGCGTGTGCGTTTCTTGATGAAAAAACCGAAAAACAACTATTTATAAATCGTTACATTTGTTTCAAAAATTTATTCAATTTGGTGTTGACAAAAATAACATCCTTTGATAGAATAGCACTTGTGATTAAGGCAAGCCCTTAAACATGCTGCTGTGGCTCAGGCGGTAGAGCGTCGCATTGGTAGTGCGGAGGTCACGGGTCCGATTCCCGTCAGCAGCTTAGTGAAAAGTAGTGGAAACCTTGAGAAAATCAAGATTTCCGCTATTTTTTTATGTCTAAAAACCTGTAGACAGTTGTAGACAGTACTTTAGTACTATAGAGCCTTACTTATTAAGTCGTATGTTTCCGTTTCGGTCAGTGGATTGTATATATATCCAAGGGTAGTCTGTAAGGAAGAATGTCCGAGCATTTCCCTTATGCAGTCAAGCGGTACACCGGCAGCGTTTAAATTACTGGCATAAGTCTTACGGAGCTTATGACTGGACTTTAACGGAACCCCCATATATCTGGCATATTTCCTCAATATGGTTGCAATACGGATAGAAGTAATACGTTGACCATCACGCATAAAGATATATTCCCCCTGTCTTTCAATCTTGTTAAAGATTTCAGCAGCTTTAGGAATTAGAATCACAAAGCGGTCACGATTCGTCTTAGTATGGTCTACTACCTCTATAGTATTTGTTTCTTGATTCCTAACTTCTTCACGAACAATATGCAAATGACTAGCATCACATAAATCATTCCACTTCAAAGCGACCAATTCCCCAACTCTTAGACCTAACAGGAAGTTGACTTTTACAGCTAAAAAGGAAGCATCCTGTGTTTCTTCATACATACGGTCAAGGAAGCTGTTTATATCAGCTAATTCGTTGGTATTGAAGGTTTCTGTCTTACCGGTCTTACGAACAACCTGCCGAAACTTAATATGTATCTGGATGTTGGATACAGGGTTTTCGGTAAGATATTTTTTTCGTATCGCATAATCAAACATCCCATTTAGAATAGTCTTTACATTACACCATTCTTTACGAGGTAGATTAAATTCTTTAACAATACGATTACATTCTTTTTCCAACAACAGTTCATCAATTTTCTTAACCTTGGTAGTATCTAAGATAGAGGAACCAAAGTATTTTGCATAATGCTGCTTGTGTCGCTTGATAGTATTAGCACTATTGGTAACAGTTGCCTTGTATGCTAACCATTCATCAAAAAGCCCATGAAAAGTTAATTTGTCAATGTACGACTTGGAAAAATAGATAGAGATTAACTTATCTAATAATTCTTCCTCCGTTTGTGCTTTGATATTTTTTCTGTTACCTTTTTCATCCTTGTAGCATGTTTGCCAGCGCCCGCCATCTGTTTTTGGTGGTGTCAATGAATAAGGGTGCAGTTTCTTAACTTGTTCTCTTTTAGTAGCCATAACAATATCATGCACACCATCTATATTCAGTATATCGCTATAGGTTAGGTCTTGCAATATAATATTTTCGATATTCTTGTCTGTCATAGTTGCACCTTCATAAAATATAGGTGCTTTCAGTGATTACTTATTCATTCGAATTCTTGGTTGAAAGAAAGCACATAGTTTCCTTTCTAAAATTTCTTAATCATTATCCTTTAACGGATAACCTTCTTCGGTAAGTAAAATACGTAAATGGTCAAGTATCGTTTCCTTAACGATAACAGAACCATCTGTCAAACTAACCAAGCGATACGACGTACACTTACCTCTACGATACTTGTAGCCCCAAACTTTTTCCAAGCTGATATTATAGTCATCACGCAGTATCTGCTTGATACGCCAGAATGTATAAGGCTTGGCTGTATTGCGCTTGTTAGGGTCTAAGAAAATATTATACGGATTACTCATTATTCATCACCACCCTTCTAAATAGTCGTTGTCTGACCGCGTACATTCCACTACAGTTACCTTGGACATCTTGTGTGATGCAAGAGCATCTTGATGCAGTTTCGTAAGGGAAACAAAATCAGTCATAGGTATTTCATAGGTACAATATTCATTACCGACTTTATAGTGATATACCAGATAATGAATACGCCTTAAAAGCTGTAAGTAAGGATCTTGCTGTTGCCTGTCTTCTGGAACTGCCATATTATAAATCTGCATTGGTGTATACACAGACGTAACATGTACTATGTTCCATGCATTATAACAGTTGTTATATCTTGCATGTATCTGGCACTTATTTTCCCCAAGAATTGCAAGCAATACGGAAAACGGAAAAGCACCCTTGTATTCATCAATGAATAGAATTTCAGCCATAGTGTCAACATATCCATCCAAAGCAGAAAGACCACCATTCATGTAATCATTAAGAAAAAATACGTTCTTTTCCCCATGCTCATCACATAACTTTTTGTATGTATAGGATTTACCGGTGCCACTTTTACCAATGTGCCAGTATACGCGCATTTTTTTAATAATAGGAATTGCATTAGCACGTTTGGCGATAAAGGCAGTTCTAATGGTACGTTCATATTTACAATATTTAACACTCATAGCTAAAATATCGCTGGGTGTTAAGCCGACATCTAATAATTCCTGTAATTCATCATAGATGGTGCGGTTAGAATCACCTTTTGGAACACGACCAACAATCTCGCCATGAACCAATTTAGCGATAATCTGTTCACCCTTTTCTTCAAAAACACCTGTTTTCTCAATATATGCTATCACCTGCTTTTTTTTACCTTTTGTAGCTTCAAAATGCATGCCAATAGCGTATGACTTTTTAACCGCATTAAAACGCATACTCTTTGTATCTTCAAGCACCATGTGAACATGTGGCAGACCAGAAGCACTAATGCAATAAACCCATGCACCTGTACGTTCTGGATTTTCGTCAGTTACCCATTCATTACGTAAACGTTCCAAGATTTCTTCTGGTTTCCCCTCATAGCCATGGTCAGCAGGATTATTTAATACACAGAACCAAGAACGTGATGTACCTGCATTTTCCATATAATCACCCCTTTCTTTGTAACAGAATTAGACTTTGTTACAGTTTGTTACAAGGCATTTGAACCAGTTGTAACCTTGTTTATTTGTAATTTGTAACAAAGTATTAGCCCCCAAAAGGTAATACTATCTTTGGGGGCGTGCCCAAAGGGCACGAGCATACCACGCGCCGCGCTACGCGCTCTGCGTAGCATGCTCAAAGCATCTGGTCAATCACACTTTCAATGTAAATATAACCATTGAACACAAAAATGTTAATTATTGAAATACCAAAATAATAAGCTGGTTTTTCTAACGCAACAGCTTCTGGTGACAAGTTTACATTTGTCAGCTTAGCATGGAACGCATGATGGAGCTCCTTCAATTTAGCATTTAAATCGCCTTGAAACTGTAGTAGCGCAGAACGGCTTACCATTTTTTGGTTATTCATTGCAAATTTAAAACAAAGTGAAGTAGGGTGATTTTGAACATATAGCAGGCATACACTGCTTATTGAGTTTATGTGATAAGCATTAAGCGTTAGCGCGCTAATTGCTTCAGTTAGCATATCATTAGTAGAAGCCACAACAATATTAAAAGGAATAGAGGGTGGCATAGAATTGTTGGTCGTCTGATATTTTTTATTTTTTTCGCTACAGTCAATAATCCCCCCAATTATTAATAAAATAATAACAAAAATAGTTGCAACTATTTCCATTTTCCTCCTTTCCGGGGCGCTCATGCGCCCCCATTTTTTAGTGGAATCATTGTAAAGTTGTTAACTTAACATTTCCATAAATTAGATTAACAAGTGCAGTGCAACTAATTGTTGCTGGAACATGTCCGTCAAGTTCTTTAAATAAGTCCTCTGTCACCGCGACGTCTTTGAGTCCGCGAGGACCCTTGATGTACGCGCGATAATATGAGTGGTCAGCCCCATCTTTTCCTTTAAATGTTGCATCATAAACAGCTGTTACAGCAAGGTCAATATCAACACTAAATGCCCCATTTTCGACCTTTTTGAATTCACCCATCACATCCACCTCCTTTCACAATAAATATCGTCATCAAAGTATAATTAAATAATTGGTAGAAATAACGAACAAAAAAATGCACAAACAAAATGGACAAAGCCATCTTAATAAGAAAAAGCCATATATAATGATATAAAAATTAAAACACTATATACAGATATACAAACTCAATTAGTTACTCGCAAACTGTCAAAATCACAATGCAGTTCAGTATCAAAATATTATCATAGATATAGTATGCATAAAAAATAAAAAGAAGCATTCCCAATAACAGAATACTTCTTCTAATCTTTTATATATTCAATTATGTCATGAATGTCACAGTCGAATGTTTGGCAGAGCGAATTTAATGTATGAATCGTGATGCTCTTATTGTGTTTAAGATTGTGTATCATGTTTTTATTCATGCCATATTCTTTTTCGAGTTTATAAGTGGATATTCCCTTACGTTTCATGGTTTCCCAAAACGGAGTATATACAATCATTCAATCACCTCAATTTTAGTTTAAGGTATATCCTATAACATTCAAATCCTTAAAGATTTAAGGAGAATTAGAGTTGTATTTTGAAAAGCATAGAGTTATAATAGTGTAAGCAAATTTGGATATTATATGCGGAGGAAAAATTATGAAGAAAAAGGTTTTAATAACAGCAGTAGCTGGAATCATTTTAGTTACAATCGTAACTATTGGAGCATCGTTAATGGGTGGTAAAGATGATGATGTGGCACAGGTACAGCCTACTGCAAGTCCTATTGTAGAGGTAGTAGTAGATGTACCAGAACCAACTGCTGAACCAGTAGTCGAAACCCCAGCCCCAGAAGTTACGGAAGCTCCTATACAGGCGTTTATCTGGGAGGATATAGCAGCCGAGAATGATATTCTTTATGCAACCTTAGCTGGTGCGAAGTACATGGCAGAGCCGAGAGAAGACGCAGACCTCGTAACTGAGCCTGCTGTAGATACTGAGTTATATATCGAGGCAGTTGCTTATGTGGATGGGGTACCCTCTATTTACATTAAGACAACTTACGAGGGTAATCCAGTATATGTAGACACGACCTACATTGCAGAGGTAGTCAAGGAAGTAGTCGACGACACCACCTCAGCTGACCAGCCAGCCTACCTAACAAAGTCCCTCGACGAGATGACCTTGAGCGACCTCAAACAAAAGCTTACAGATGGTTACAAATTAACGTCAGAAGAAAAGAGACGTTTCAATGATTTGATAGGAGCCCCCCAGACTCCCGAAGTCGGCTACGGCGTTGCCGAAGAACCCACCGCGGAGGATGCAGCTCATTCAAGAGAGTTGGCAGAGGAGCTGGGCATTACAGTTGAATAGATAGGGGTATTTATTAGATAAGATATTTAATTTGAATAAGTACAATCAGTAAGAAATCTACTCTTAGGGGTAGATTTCTTTTACTATAAGAGATATTTTAGACATTTTAAGAATATACCTATAGACGATTTGACATACTTTAAGAAATATGTATGGAACAAATAGAACAAAGGGGAATCAAGGGGATTTGATAGAAGTGCTTTATCAAACCCCCATTACTATTATCTGGTGTACTGGCTGTTGAAGTCCGCTCTGTAAACCCCAAGTCCTTATGGATGCTTCGCAGGGTTGACAGGCTCATTCAATTTGTAGACAGGTTGTAGACACTTTGTAGACAGTGTGCTTTCCTCCTTGATTTTACGTGCTTTTTCGGGCATTATAATATCCGATTCCCGTCAGCAGCTTCCACGCTAGGCATAAGCCGTGCAAAACGTGAAAGAAAAGGCAGAACATCAAGTTTACTTGAGAGTTCTGCTTTTTCTTTTGCGTTTTATAGGGCGCAGCCCGTGAACGAGCGACTTAGTCGCGAGTTTGTACGGCATATGTCTTGGGGGAAGCCGAGGAAGTAAGTATTCTTTCCTTCAATATGGTTTTAAGGTTGCTGAAGCGTTCATTAAATATACTTCATGATGGCGTATATGAATCCGCTTCATTCCTAAGAAATAAGCTTCCTTAGATGTTTCATAAAACGGAAAAATTTTCAAACAATTTATTATCTCAAAACAAGGCTGGATTTTGGAGAAAATTCTACGCTTTGGGTAGAATGAACTTTTTTTGTGGGTTTGGTACCCAAATGGTAGCTGAAAATAATGAATTTTAAGTATTTTGGAGAGCGTTTGGGTATATACAAAGGAATTTCAAATTTTATACCCAGAGATTTGTGTTTTTGTGGGTATTACAATATATAATAGCTTATTTCTACCCAAAGAGCATTTTAAATAACGGATTAGATAAGGAACTATAGAAAAATCTTAACAAAACCAATTTGTAAGGAGCAGAAAATTCAGTTTTAGCATGAGTTTTTTGAAAATAAAGCAAAAGCTTTATACTACGGGTAGAATTTACAACGTAAAGCATTCGTGCTATATTAACATCATGAAGAGCGGAAATAATGTTCTTAAGATAAATAAAAGAATTATGCGAACGAATGAAAAGGATTCGCGGAAAGGAAAAACATGACAACAGTTAGATTTGCATATTACCTTAATAGTGAATGTAGTTATGAATCACTCGTAGAGTATAAATACGAAGAGTGGTCTGGTTTCATGCGCTCATTTAAGGTAAGGCAAAGAATAATTGTGGATTTGGAATTGTAGCATCATACATTGTAAGGTATGAATGAAACAAGGAATACATAGATTTTCGGACCGCTTATCTTTTGTGAGGTGAGCGGTCTTTTTATATGCAGAGTTGGCTCAAATGGTACAGCACCGGTTTGCTAAACCGGCATCCCGAAAGGGTATCAGGATTCGAATCCCATGTGGAGTATCAAGAAGAATCTTTGATTCTTCTGAAGTTGCTTAGCAACTTTTTGGCCCCTTAGTCTAAAGGTAAGGATTTGGGACTTTCAATCTCAAGATGCTGGGTTCAATTCCCGCAGGGGCTGTTATGGGCAGGTAAACCGTAATTGGTAGCGGGCCAGACTGTAAATCTGGTGTCTACGGACTCTGTTGGTTCAAGTCCAACCCTACCCACTTTAAACTAGCAGTTCAATGACAGGATTCCTTGTGAGGTTTAAAATGTATTTAGAATAAATTTCAAGGAGGAACTATTATGAGTGAAAAGATGTTAGTAACGCAGGCTTTGGATGAAAGAGACCTGCTTGTAAAGAAGATAGCCGACAAGATTGTAAAAGCAAGCTTCGTTGATACCATTAAGCCAAATGAAGATAAGGTTTTTGCAAAACGTATCAGTAAAGAAGATTTTGCAAAAGAGGCAGAGTCAGCCCATCAACAGATTGTGGACTTAATCAGTAGATTCGAAAAACTTGATGCTGCCATCGTGGCATCCAATGCCAAGACAGAGATTAAAACTTCGTACGGTACGCTTACCGTTGCCGGAGCAATTTCTTTAAGGAGCAGATTAAAAGGTGTTGGCGCCTATGGTGGAGACGCAGATTTTGAAGGAAAACTGCGGACAAAGTTAGCAAATGAATATAGTGATAGAATCCGCTTCTGCGATATGAAAAACAGCCAGCTACAGTCTACCGCGGAAGAAATGCGGTTAAGTATTCTAGGCAAAGACAGCAAGGCAAAAGATGATAAGCCTTTGGGAGTGGTGGATGCTTATGTGAAGGAGAATACCACGGAGCTTGTGGATCCGCTAAATGTGAAGAAGAAGCTGGAAGCATTGGAAGAAAAAAGAAATACTCTTTTGACAGAATTGGATACGCAGATTAAGGTATCTAATGCAACAACTTTTATAGAATTATAATGTGCATTGCCTGTATTTTGAAAACCTCGAACCCGGCTCCCCTGTAGCAGGGTTAAGCTACGTAAATATCCTTTGTGAAAGGATGGTTGATAAGGAGAATAACTTACTTTGTTGTGCAATGGCAGCACCCCCCACTTTGGGCAATTCCGGTTCGATTCCGGACGAAGAATAAGTTAAAGCCAGGTACGCTATAGTACTACCATGAGATTCAACTATTTTGGATTTGGGATTACTATTTACTTTTAAATGATTAACTTTTAATGAAGAAATGGTTAATTTTGAATGGATAACATTAAGATAGGCATAGGAATATGCTGAAAACCATGAGTATGGTTAATGTGTTGAGTCGGTTGGCTGGAGGGTATCCACATGGCTGAAATATGGGCAAATAAATGAAAAAGCCGGAGCATATCAATTGCTTCGGCTTTTGTAAATGAGGAAGAGGCAAATAAACTTTAACAGGAGGTCTAGGCGTGAGAGGTAAAGAAGAAATTACTATGGAGGAGTTAGAAGAATTTAAACTACTTGCAGAGGAGGTTGAAAAGATTCCGATAGAGGAATTGTCAAAAACAGCGCCTCTTTTAACTACCCGTACTTATCTGGACATGTGCAGGGTAGTGTATGATGCCACATATGATGTACCCTATCCGGAGGATACTCCAACAACACAGCTTTTTTGTGACGCGCGTTTGTGGAGCTATGAGCATGAACGTGATGAGGGGATTTTAGGTATTGATTGGGATTCGCCGGAGCAGTTTGCACAAAAATTTGATGTTTCTTATCATAATGAGGAACTCTTTTTTGGTGGGCCATCATTCTATATAAACGACGAGACAGCCCGTATCGGAAAGAATTGTTATGCGATACCTAAGCAATACGGACAGTGGACAGGAAGTATTTATTGCAATACTTCGGATCTGAAAGACAGGTGTCGGGCAATTAAAATGTACATTGCCTTGCGCAGAATGCAGTATCCTGTTTATTTTCCGGCTTATAAGGAAGCGTATTCTGCAGCATTGAAAAAACTTATAAAAGTGTCGTAAGTTTATCACACTTTTTCCCCCTGTTTTTGTATAATATGTTATAATTTCTACATAGACAAATTATGGGAGAGATGCTGATGAAAAAGAGAATGCTTGGTAAAACAAATCTTATGGTAAGTGAAATTGGCTTTGGGGGTGAGTGGCTGGAACGTCATCCGGAAGAAGAAGCCATAGAACTTATGAGATATGCGGGGGAGAAGGGAATCAACATTATTGATTGTTGGATGCCGGATCCGAAATCAAGAGACATTATTGGCAAAGCCATGCTTGGAAATAGAGAAAAGTGGTATGTGCAGGGACATTTGGGCTCTACATGGCAGAATGGTCAGTATGTACGTACTAGGGATATGAAATATGTAAAACCTGCGTTTGAAGATTTGCTTAAAAGACTTCAGACGAATTATATTGATATTGGAATGATTCATTTTGTAGATACAGAAGAGGATTGGAATTATATTTTGCAGTCTGATTTCTTGGAATACGTGAAAGAACTAAAAGAGAAAGGAATTATCCGCCATATAGGAATGAGTTCTCATAATCCGAAAAGTGCCAAGTTGGCGGTACAATCCGGTTTAATAGAGATGCTTCTGTTCAGTATTAATCCGGCATATGATATGTTGCCTTCCGGCGAAAATTTAGCTGATTTATTGTCAGAAGGATATGTCTATGATCAGAAGCTGGCGGGAATTGATGCGGAAAGAGCAGAATTATATAAATTGTGCGAAGAACACAATGTGGGAATTACAGTTATGAAGGGATTTGCGGGCGGCAGATTGTTTGATGAAAAGCGTTCTCCCTTTGGGGTAAGTCTTACACCAATACAATGTATCCATTATGCGCTTACCAGACCGGGCGTGGCTTCAATCATGTGCGGATATGATACAAAAGAGCAGGTGGACCAGGCGGTACATTATGAAAATGCTACAGAGGCAGAAAAGGATTATGCAACTGTACTTGCGAACGCGCCATTACATTCTTACAAAGGAGAATGTACCTATTGCGGTCATTGTAAACCATGTGTGGCTAATTTAGATATTGCAATGATTAATAAATATTATGACCTGGCAATTATGCAGCCGGAGGTGCCGGCGACGGTAAAGAATCATTACATGTTACTGGAACATAAAGCTTCGGAGTGTGTCGGTTGTAAAGCCTGTGAAAACAGGTGTCCGTTTAGTGTTCCGATTGCGGACAGAATGAAAAAGGCAGAAGAATTATTTGGATGTTAGGATATGTTATATATGATGAGCCTATGCTATTGGATAAGCATAGGCTTGTTTCAATTATTATCCGGGATGGTCCAGATGCATTCATTCATATAATAAGTGATAACCATGGTCTGAAGAGTTTCGCCCCAAATAAGTTTACAACTGAATTCAATTTGGTTGGAAAAGCTTCGACGTATCCAGTAGGAGTGGATTTTATAGCGTTCGCCGTCAATGCCGACATACAGTGGTTTGATTTGTCCGTCTTCATTAAAGGAAGCAATGACGGGGATAATCCTGACCGGTGCATAATCGTGGGAATTGCGTGAAATAATTTGCGCCATTATAATAGAAGGGACAAAAGTATGGGTAATGTCCCGACACCCTTATCATCAATATAATAATCGGCAGTAACTTTTCTGGAATCCGTACCATATTTTTGTAAAGTTTCAGGAAGGTTACTGTTTATTGCATCAAAAGTAATTCCTTGTAAATTGCACCAGGCAATGGCTTCTTCCAATGGCTGACCGCAGCGACAGGTCCAAAGGATTAGTCTATGACCGTCACGCTTTAATTTTTTCGCAAGGTGGATCATGTATTTATTGGGTTTGCCAATATTGGGCCAGGCTTCCTGACAAAGGGTTCCGTCAAAATCGAATGCATAAATTTTAGACATTTAAATCACTCCTACTTGAAAAATCTCTTGTGTTTTGATACTATAATTATATCGAACGAATGTTCTGAATGCAACTACAAGATGTAGTGTGTGGGATGGTAAATATTGTATGAAATGTAAGCAATGATGTGGAAAGAGCAGAAAGGAGGCATGAAATGTCAGAGAGAACTTATATTGCAATTGATTTGAAGTCGTTTTATGCTTCTGTAGAATGTGTGGAGCGTGGATTGGATCCGCTTACGACCAATTTGGTAGTGGCAGATGCCGGCCGAACGGAGAAAACTATATGCCTGGCGGTATCTCCGCCTTTGAAACAATATGGAATACCGGGCAGACCACGTTTGTTTGAAGTGGTGCAAAAAGTGCGGGAAGCCAATATTCATAGGCGGTCCAAGGCGCCGGGAGGCAGATTTACAGGTGCCTCTTTTAATGCGGTGGAGCTTGGTGTGTCACCGGAGTTGGAGCTGGCTTATATTGTGGCAACTCCCCGTATGGCATACTATATGGATTATAGCACCAGAATATTTGACATTTATTTAAAGTACATTGCTTCGGAAGATATGCATGTGTATTCTATCGATGAGGTATTCATGGATGTTACATCATATCTCCAGGCATATGATATGACAGCACGTGAGTTGGCCTTGAAAATTATAAAGGAAGTGCTAACGGAAACCGGCATAACGGCGACGGCAGGCATAGGAACCAATATGTATCTTGCAAAAGTGGCTATGGACATTGTAGCAAAGAAGATTCCGGCAGACGAGAACGGTGTTCGTATTGCACAGTTGGATGAGATTACTTATCGGAAGCTTTTGTGGAATCATACGCCGTTGACGGATTTTTGGAGAGTGGGTCCCGGATATGCCCAGAAGCTTACGCAGAATGGGCTGAATACCATGGGAGATATTGCACGTTGTTCCTTAGGTAAGCCCAATGAATACTACAATGAAGCGTTGCTTTATAAATTATTTGGAATTAACGCAGAGCTTTTAATAGACCATGCATGGGGCTGGGAGCCTACTACCATGGAGTATATTAAATCCTACACCCCACAGCGTAATAGCTTGGGTTCCGGGCAGGTATTGCATTGTGCGTATACAGCAGACAAGGCGAAATTAATTGTAAAAGAAATGACGGATTTATTGGTGCTTGATTTGGTGGATAAGCATTTGGTCACGGACCAGATGGTGCTTACCATAGGCTATGACATTGAGAGTTTGAAGGATCCGAATATTAGAAAGAAGTATCATGGAGAAGTGAAGTCAGACCATTATGGAAGACAGGTACCCAAGCATGCCCATGGCACGGCCAATTTGCCGTTCCCTACTTCCTCTACCAAGATAATTATGGAAGCGGTGACAGATTTATACGATCGTATTGTTCATCCGGACTTGTTGGTTCGAAGAATTAACGTCTGTGCAGGTAAGGTAATACCGGAGGGAAAGGCACAGGCATCAATAAGTTTTGAGCAGTTGGACCTTTTTACAGATTATGCAGCATTGGAACAGAAGCGGACGGAAGAGAAGCAGGAGTTAGAAAAGGAGAAGCGCATACAGCAAGCCATACTAGATATTCAAAAGAAGTATGGCAAGAATGCTTTATTGAAGGGTATGAATCTGGAGGAAGGTGCTATGACAAAAGAACGTAATGGGCAGATCGGAGGACATAAAGCATGAGTGGGTACTATAAGGATGAACATCGGTATGATGATATATTATATTTGCCGCACCATCAGTCAATCGAGCGACCGCATATGTCACTTCATGACAGAGCTGCGCAATTTGCACCATTTGCAGCACTCACCGGATATGAGGAGGCTATTGAGGAAACGGTATGCTCGGTGGAAGAGAGGATGCTTTTGAGAGAAACAGAAACAGATTTTGGATGTTAAGGAAAATTTAAAAGAATACCCAATCCTCTTCTTTACTTTACCATGATACTATGTTAAAATACAAAACGTACTTGATGCATGAAAGCATTGAGAAGATTGGTAAAGAAGAACAAAGAGGAGAAAATTATGAAAAAGAAAATTGCTTTAGTTTTGGCAGCAGTAATGACCATGGGATTGGCATTGACTGCTTGTGGTGGTTCCGATGAGGGAGCTATGGTTTACGCAGTAGAGGCAGGTTCTGCAGGAGAAGCAGCTGCTACAGAAAACGGATTTCAGATGAATTCTGTAGCATCTCAGGCAGACGCATTGATGGAAGTAGCAGCAGGTACTTCTGATGCAGCTATCATCGATTTGTTGATGGCAGGTGCTATGATTGGTGAAGGAACCAGCTATCCGGATTTGGTTACCGGGGAAGAGCTTACCACAGAGGAGTATGGTGTAGGTTGCCGTAAGGGTTCTGATTTGGCTTCTTATATCAATGTGGTTTTTGCAGAAACTTATGCAGATGGCAGTATGAAGGAAACTGCTACCAAGTATGGTGTACAGGCAGCATTGGTAGAACAGCCGGCATCTGAATATGTAGCAGCGGCTGAAAGTGATGTGGCATACATTCAGGATAAGGGTACTTTAATCGTAGGTATTACAGATTTTGCACCGATGGATTATAAGGATGCGTCCGGCGAATGGATTGGTTTTGATGCAGATATGGCTCGTATCGTTGGTGAGAAGCTTGGTGTTGAGGTTCAGTTCGTAGAAATCGATTGGGATAACAAGATTATGGAATTGGATTCTAAAAATATTGACGTAGTATGGAATGGTATGACACTTACAGCAGAAGTTAAGGCAGCTATGGAATGTACCAATGCTTACTGCAACAATGCGCAGGTAGTGATTATTAAAAAATAGTCGGAGACAGATTATGTTTTGGAATGTTACGCAGTCGTTATTAGGTGGTTTGGCAACAACATTTGAGATTTTTATATTGACATTATTATTTTCGTTGCCATTAGGATTAGTATTGGCCTTTGGGTCTATGAGTAAGTTTAAGCCGTTGAAGTTGTTAGTGGATTTGCTGGTATGGGTAATCCGAGGAACACCACTGATGCTTCAGTTGATTATCATATTCTATGGACCGGGTTTGTGGCTTGGAAGAAATATCTGGAGTGGAAATGAAGCAGGGCGAATTACGGCTACTGTAGTTGCGTTTACACTAAATTATGCTTGTTATTTTTCCGTAATATACCGCGGTGGTATTGAAGGTGTACCTGCTGGACAAAGAGAAGCAGGACAGGTATTGGGAATGACCCGTAGTCAGATATTTTTTAAGGTAACCCTCTTACAGATGGTAAAAAGAGTAATTCCGCCCATGTCAAACGAAATTATTACTTTGGTCAAGGATACTTCGTTGGCACGTATTATTGCAGCGTATGAACTTACCTTTGCGGGATATTCCTTTATGAAGTCAGCAGGTCTTACATGGCCACTGTTCTACACGGGTGTGTTCTATTTGGCATTTGTAGGACTGTTAACACTGTTGTTTAACTACATAGAACATAGACTCTGTTATTTTAGATAAGCTGTTGAGGTTAAATATATGGCTATTTTGGAAGTAAAAAATATTGAAAAGCATTTTGGAAATACAAAGGTACTTAAAGATGTGAGTTTTTCCTTGGAGGAAGGAACGGCGCTTGCAATTATTGGTTCTTCGGGTTCGGGAAAGACTACGTTACTTCGTTGCCTGAATTTTTTGGAGACACCGGATGGCGGTACGATCACAGTAAAAGATGAAACCTTGTTTGATGCATCAAATCCGGAAACCTTCAAGGAAAAGAATTTGCGCACCAAGAGGTTGCATTTTGGCATGGTATTTCAGTCCTTTCATTTGTTTCCGCAGTATACAGCACTTGAAAATGTAACCTTGTCTGAGAAGTTGTTGGCAAAGGAACGACCTGATTTTAAACAGAAGAAAAAAGAAATTTATGCGGAAATAGATGCCCATGGACGCGAACTTTTGGCGAAGATGGGCTTGTCCGAAAGGGAGAATCATTATCCCCATCAGCTTTCCGGCGGTCAGCAACAGCGTGTGGCAATTGCGAGAGCATTGGCATTAAAGCCGGACATTTTGTGCTTTGATGAGCCGACTTCAGCTTTGGATCCGGAACTTACCGGCGAGGTACTTAAAGTAATCCGAAGCTTAGCAGAGCAGAATACTACTATGATTATTGTAACCCATGAGATGGGCTTTGCCAGAGATGAGGCAGACCAAATTATTTTCATGGATGAAGGCGTGATTGTGGAGCAGGGTGATGCAAAGCAGGTAATCGATGCACCGAGAGAAGAACGAACCAAACAGTTCCTTTCAAAAGTGTTGTTTTAAGGATGTGAAAACTTTATTTTTTCTTTATTGACTACATTCCCCCAGAAAAGTATCATATACTTTGTGGGGGAATTATTTTTGATTTGGAATGGTAGTGCGACAGAGGAATTAAGAAATATAAAGTAGTTAAGGAAAATGAGTAATGGAACCAATTTTTGAAAATAGAGATGAAGAAGAAAGATTGCGTCGAAGAACGGAACGTATTGAACGTATGCGGCGGGAGAAGGAGCTTCAAAGGAAGCGACGTCAATTGATAAAGATGCTGCTGCCTATAGCGGCAATTGTGATTGTGGTAATTATTATTGTAGTGGTTGCAGTGGCTGTGCTGAGCAAGAACCCGAGAGCGGAGAATTTTGGTGGACAAAATGCGCAGGTGGGAAGTGCAGGAGGTATGGAGACAACGCAAAATACGATAGGACAGGGCGATACAGCCAATGGGACAACAGATGGTTCTGCACAACAGACAGGCGGAATGATTGGTGCAACACCGGAACCTACGGAAGCACCTACACCAAAGCCTACAGAAGCACCGCTTTACAGCTTTGTAACAACGGATGATACGATGCCTATTTATAGTGAAGAGGTAATCAGTACCCATGGTATTCTGGTGGATGTAAGCACGGATACGATTGTGGCGTCTAAAGGCGCTTTTGAGCGAATCTGTCCGGCATCCATGACAAAGGTGTTGACGGTTTTGGTGGCAGCAGAACAGATTACGGAAGCGGATTTGGATGATACTTTTACCATGACCTTGGAGATTACAGATTATGCCTATGTGAATGATTGTAGTTCGGTAGGTTTCTTAAATGAAGAGGTAGTGACGGTAAGAGACTTGTTCTATGGAACGGTTCTGCCTTCCGGTGGTGATGCGGCAGTGGGACTTGCTACTTATATTGCAGGTTCTCATGAAGCATTTGTGGACATGATGAACGAAAAGCTGGAAGAGCTGGGACTATCTGAAACGGCCCATTTTACTAATTGTGTGGGACTTTACGATGCGAATCATTATTGTACCATTTATGATATGGCTATTATCATGAAGGCGGCCATGGAGAACGAGTTGTGCAGAGAGTTCTTGACCGCCCATACATACACAACCATACCCACACCGGAGCATCCGGAGGGAATTATCATTTCTAACTGGTTTTTGCGTAGAATCGAGGACAAGGATACCGGTGGCGAAGTGATTGGTGCCAAGACAGGCTATGTGGTGCAGTCTAAAAACTGTGCGGTAAGCTACGGAACCTTTGCAGGTGGAACTCCTTATATTTGTGTAACGGCAGGTTCTACCAGCAGTTGGAGATGTATTTATGACCATGTAGAGATTTTTAACCGGTATGTGCCCAAAGTAGATGCGGCAGGGGATGTTTAAAAATTAGATTAAACAAATATCTTTTAGGGTTCTCAAAATAATATCCGGGAGATAAAGGAGAAAAGGCAATGAAATTAAAAAATATCTTGATTGTAGTAAAAGATATTGAGAAGTCCAAACAGTTTTATCATGACCTATTTGGTTTAAATGTGGTACTGGATAATGATGGTAATATGATTTTGACGGAAGGCCTGGTACTTCAGGAGGAGGGAATTTGGAGAAAGTTTCTGGGAAAAGATGTTGTACCGGAAAATAATTCCTGTGAATTGTATTTTGAGGAAAAAGATATAGAAGCGTTTGCTGAAAAATTGGAAAGGTTGTATCCATCTATTCAATATGTGAACAAACTTATGGTACATAGCTGGGGCCAAAAAGTAATTCGTTTTTACGATTTGGATGGAAATCTAATTGAAGTGGGAACGCCAAGGTGAGGCGAAAAGTGAAGATAGAATGTCGTTCAATAAAGGTTATACCGAGAAGGGATTATCTTATTGAACATCCTAATATGGCAAGAGAATACGAAAAATTGAAGTTAAAGTTATGGAAAGAATATGAGCATAACAGAGATGGATATACAAATGCAAAAACGGAATTTGTCAAAATGCATACAACACAAGCGATAGTCTTGTACAAGGATAGATATTAAGAAATTATTATAACAGCCTTAATTTGACATACTATTGTCAGGTTAAGGCTGTTATAATGAAAGCAGAGTGTAACTTAGTACAAGTCACATGTGTATTTGGGTAAAATAAAGTATTTGAGAAAAGGGGGAGCACACATGCACTTTGTAGATGCCAAGGGGATATTATCGGCACAAAACGGTATGAATTTGTATAGAGGCTGTACACACGGTTGTATTTATTGTGACGGCAGAAGCAAGTGTTATCAATTTATCCATGATTTTGAGGATATTGAGGTAAAGCAGAATGCACCGCAACTGTTGGAAAAGGCGCTGCGTTCCAAGAGGAAGAAATGTATGATTGGTACCGGTGCTATGTGTGACCCTTACATGCATTGTGAGGAAGAATTAAAGCTGACACGCAGATGTTTGGAGTTGATTGATGAGTATGGTTTTGGATTGGCCATTCAAACCAAGTCGGACAGGATTTTGCGGGATTTGGATTTGTTAAAAAGCATTCATGAGAAGAGTAAATGTGTGGTTCAAATGACGCTAACTACTTATGACGAAGAGTTGTGTAAGATTTTGGAGCCGAATGTATGCACTACCAGACGACGCTTTGAGGTGTTGCAGATTTTGAAAGAAAACGGTATTCCTACTGTAGTGTGGTTATCACCCATACTTCCTTTTATCAATGACACAAGAGAAAATGTGGAAGGAATTTTGGACTATTGTGTGCAGGCGGACGTGTATGGTATTATTTGCTTTGGAATGGGGCTCACTCTTCGGGAGGGCGATAGAGAGTATTATTACGCGGCATTGGATAAGCATTTTCCGGGTGTAAAGGAACGATATCAGAGGCGATACGGATATGCCTATGAGCTTCCCTGTGATAACAGCAGGGAGTTGATGAGACTGTTTCGGGAAATATGCAGAACGAATGGTATTGTGCATAATGTAGATAAGGTATTCGAGTACCTGCATGAGTTCCCGGAAAATAAGGGGTACGAGCAGTTGAGTTTGTTTTAGAAAAGTAAAAAAGTTTATACTTTTAATCGTATGTGTTGTAGGGTTGAAGGATGGTCCGGAAAAATTTGCAGTTTTTTATGAAGAAGATGTAAAGAAACGAGTAATCGAGCTTGGATATACTACGGAGAAGAATTTGAAAAGAAGCTTTGCTATTTCAGGAATTGCATTATTTGTTCCTATGATAATCATAGTACCTGTAATGGTATATTACATAAATGGTGCTTCTGATTTTTGGAGTGCCTTTTGGCAAATGACTGCAATATTTATGATAGGAAATGTATTTGACCGTCTTTTTATTGATGAATTTTGGGTGGGACATACAAAGGCGTGGTTTATTCCCGGTACGGAGGATTTGATGCCGTATATTCCGGTAAAGGTAAAAATCAAAAAAATGGGTTGGTAATCTTATTATGTTTCCCTTGCTTTTTGCTATAATTGCAGGGATAGTTACATTCGTTACGAAGTAGTAGAATTTTCAGTCTTGGGGAGAGACTGAAGGCAACAGAAGATTTGAAGTTTCGCATTGGTTTATTGTTTGGAGTATGTGTAAAAATAGCACATGCTCCATATTTTATTATTGACAAATAATAAAATATAATGTATGTTATATAACAAGGATTATATTAAGGAGGAATTATGCCACCAAAAGCAAAAATAACAAAAGAAATGATAGTGAACACTGCTTTTGAGATTGTGCGGAAGGAAGGTGCAGACAAGGTAACGGCTCGAAGCATTTCAGAGCAGTTAAACTGTTCCACACAGCCGGTACTATACTATTTTTCGACTGTGGAAGAGATTAAGAAAGCGGTGTATAAAAAGGCGGATGAGTATCATTCGGTTTATCTAATGAATTTGGAGATGACTTGCGAAAATCCGATGTTGGCAATAGGTATGAATTATATAAAATTCGCCATAGAGGAAAGAAATCTTTTTCGTTTTCTGTTTCAATCCAATGAGTTTTCGGGAGTTAGTATGCTGGAACTGTTAGAAACGGAAGAATTGTTCCCCATGCTTGGTATGCTACAGAATGAACTGGGCATATCGATGGAGGCTGCAAAGGAAGTTTTTAGTACATTATTTATTTTTTCCCATGGGTATGCAAGTTTATATGCCAATAATACAATGCTCTATAATGAGCAGGATGTGATAAAGGCACTCGATAAAATATTTGAAGGAGCAGTTTGTACTGTGAAAGGAGATTAGGATGAAAAAGATATTTGAAAAGCATGAAAATTTATTTTGTATTTTGTTAATTGTTTTGTATGTGGTGATTAACTCTTATTGTATACAGAACTTTGGATTGATAGATTATAGAAGTGCAATTATAAACACTATATTTTCTGTGGTGTTGCTGGCATTGGTCATTAGTCTGAAACGAGTAACTTTTTACGGTTTAATCAAGGTGACAGATTTAAAGAAATATCTGTATTTTATTCCCTTGTTGTTAATTGTATCTATTCAACTTTGGAATGGTTTTCACATTAATAATACGCCAAGTGAAATCCTGTTTCACACTATAACCATGATTAATGTGGGCTTTTTGGAAGAAATGATTTTCCGCGGATTTCTTTTTAAGATGATGGCAAAAGACAATTTAAAAAGTGCCATTATCGTTAGTGCTATTACTTTTGGAATGGGGCATATTGTGAATTTGTTGAATGGGGCAGGTTTAATTCCAACATTAATGCAAATTTGCTACGCAACAGCAATCGGATATATACTTGTTATTATTTTCTATAAGAGCAAATCCCTTATTCCATGTATCATTACGCATGCACTATTTAATGGTTTGAGTATATTCAATGAGGGAAATAAATCGATGTTGTACATAGTAACTGTATTTATAGTTGTTGTTTCGCTGAGTTATGCTTTTTACATAAATAGAACAATGAAAGAATAGGATGTGTTTTAGTTGGAAGACAGGTACACTTTCAGTTTGTCGGAGTGTTAAATTAGAAGTAAGCAAGATTTTATATATCCTTTTTGAATCATTGCTTGTAAAAGAGGTAGATACCTATGGAGAAAAACTGGCAATTTAAAATCCAGCTCAAGGGAACTAAATTGGTAAAAAATCTGCATAGACAGATTTTAAGGTGCTACGGGTATTTATGAAAAATGTGAGTGCGATAATTTCAGATTTCTTTTCGCTATAAAAAGATAAAGTACAACATTTTATTGCGTAATTTTATATGGAATGTTATTATCAACATCAAGGAATTACGTAAAAGCGAGGAGGAGCTATGAAATATTTGGTGGCATCCGACATTCATGGTTCGGAATATTATTGTAAACAATTATTGGAGGCTTTTGACAGGGAGCAGGCTGACCGGCTGCTGCTTTTGGGAGATATTTTGTATCATGGTCCCAGAAACGGTATCCCAGAGGGGTATAACCCGAAAGAAGTGACGCGAATGCTCAATGAGAGAGCTGACAGTATATTGTGTGTGAGAGGGAATTGTGATGCAGAGGTAGACCAGCTCATGTTAGAGTTCCCTATCATGGCGGAGTATGCCATCCTCTGTATAGGAGAAAAGGTGGTCTATGCCACCCATGGACATAACTTTGGAGAAAACAATCCGCCCAAGCTTAAAAAAGGAGATGTTTTATTGTGCGGACATACTCATATACCGAAGTATGTGGAATATGATGATTATATTTATATGAATCCGGGCTCCGTATCCATGCCCAAGGAAAATACCCATCATGGGTACATGATTATGGACGAGACCGGTTTTGTATGGAAAGATTTGCAGGGGAATATAAAAAAAGAAGGAAATTCTTAAGAATTTCTTTCTTTTTTTATGGAGTGGCTTTTTAGATTTATATTTTATGATATACTTGTACATGAGAAAGTAGCAGAGGTCACCGGATAAAAGCGAGTGAAAGAGACAGAATCGAGAAGACGGAAGTGAAAAGGAGTACGGACATGAGTGAAGCGTATCATATTTTGGTAGTAGAGGATGACGAACAAATCAGAGACGGTATTGAAATTTATTTGAAAAGCCAAGGGTACCGGGTTTTTAAGGCGGCAGATGGCATAGAAGGTTTGGAGGTCATTCATAAGGAGGAAATTCATCTGGCCATTGTAGACGTCATGATGCCCAGAATGGATGGAATACATATGGTAATACAGCTTCGCAAGGAGTTTGATTTCCCGGTATTGATGCTTTCTGCCAAGTCGGAAGAAGTAGACAAAATCATGGGCCTGAATATGGGGGCAGATGATTATGTAACGAAGCCATTTCAGCCGCTTGAACTTCTGGCAAGAGTAAACTCCCACCTGCGCCGATATGAAAGATACTTAAAAATGGCAAGTAATGGGGGAATGCAGGAGGATGCCGGAGTCTATACAGTGGGCGGTCTGGAGCTGAACGAGAATACGGTAGAGGTAAAGGTAGACGGAGAGCCGGTCAAACTGACGCCGATTGAGTTTAAGATTTTACAGCTTTTGATTAAGTCACCGGGGCGGGTTTTCTCTACGGATGAAATCTATGAAAAAGTATGGAATGAGATGGCCATTAATACAGACACTGTGCTGGTTCATGTACGCAATATTCGGGAAAAAATTGAGTATAACCCGAAAGAACCAAAATATTTAAAGGTGGTGTGGGGCGTTGGCTATAAAATCGAAAAAGTCTAGTAAAATTGCAAAGTTAATAATTGCACTTGTCGTAGTGCTTCCGGCATTACTGTTGGTAATGCTGTATCCGCGTATGGAGAAGCTGATGTTGGAAAAGCGGGCGGAGTATGAGAATACTGTAACGGATAATACGACCATTTCGGATACCGGCGACGGGCTGACGGTAAATGTGGTTGTATCGGGAGCGGGAATGAATGCAGGAGCAGACAATAGTTTGCCTGCCGCTTCAATGGAAATTATAAATGGTAATCCTTCCCTGACATATAATTTTGTAAATTATGCAACGGAAGCATCCTATTACTTATATAGCAGGCTTTTGCAAGAGGCAGAAGGCAGAGAAGTAAATACGGATGTATTAGATAATTATGGATGGATTAATGATTTTTATAATATTGCTGAAGAAACAGAGTACTATGCACAATATGAGACTGCTATGGGAGATATTTGTTCGGAAAGTAATAGTAGTTACCCATTGGAGATGCTTTTACAAGGGCAGGGAATGCCTATGGATACTCCGGAAATGCAGGCGTTATCTTCCGGTACAAGGGGATATTTGATTATTGGCTTTGATCCTTACGGTAAGATTTCAAAAATCGTTTTTGAAAGTTTCGGTTCTCTGGAATATCGTGTAAACCTTTATGAAACGGCCAGACAGTCTGTGGAGCAATTTCAACATAATATATCTTATTATTTGGAACAGACAGAGTACAATGGTGCAGATATGACATGGGCAAATAAGGCATGGGAAGTAGTTCCGAAAAATTTCCAGGCGGTATTTGCTATTCCATGGGATAGTGAGTTTGTGGATGATGGTACAGTATTTTATGAAAGTAATATTCATCGGTATCACATCAGTACAGAAAGTATTTATTGGGATATGGGTGTAATTATTGTAATTGTGATATTTGCTGCAATTGTAGCGCTGGTTGCTTTATTATTACCCTTTATCAAGAAGTTAAACACAGGATGGGAAAAGCTGTTTTGCATTCCGTTTGAATGTATATGTGCCCTTTGCGTGGCAGGAGTCATTGCAGCATGGTTTATGTTTGAACTTATGTGTTATTCTACCATGGGAGAAGTGGCACGTAACTGGAATAATGCAGCGATTCTGGGGTATTCCGTTAGCAATGAAGCAATTTATGGTTTGGTACTTGTAGTAAACTTTGTCGGTTGGGCGCTTTGTTTTCTGGCAGAATATACCGTAGTGTCCGGCGTCAGACAGTTCTTGTGTCATCCGATAGAGTACTTGAAGAATCGTCTGTTGGGTATTATGATTATTCGTTGGATTTGGCATCAGTGCAAACGATTTGTTCATTTTATGACGGATATTGATATTTCGGAGAAGATGCATAGCAGTATTGTAAAAATTGTACTGTTGAACTTTTTGTTGGTGGCGGCCATGTGTTGCGGCTGGTTCGTAGGAATCGGTGCGGCAGTAGTGTATTCTATAGTTGTCTATTTGATACTGCGTAAAAAGGGTAAAAACATTCAAACCCAGTACAACAGTATTTTGCATGCTGCAGAGCAAATGGCAGAAGGGGAACTTAAAATAACATTGCATGAAGATTTGGGCATGTTTGCGCCGCTCGGAACAAAACTCACACAGGTGCAGGAAGGATTCTCCAAGGCGGTGGCCCAGGAAGCCAAAAGTCAGCATATGAAGACGGAGCTTATCAGTAACGTATCTCATGATTTAAAAACTCCGCTGACAGCCATTATTACTTACATCGGGTTGCTGAAGCAGGAGGGAAATACTCCGGAGCAACAGAAGAGTTATATTCATACCTTGGATGTAAAGACCCAGAGATTAAAGGTATTGATTGAGGATTTGTTTGAGGTTAGTAAGGCCCAGTCCGGAAATATTCAGCTGAATATGATGGAGGTGGATGTGGTCAGCCTCATGAAACAATTACGACTGGAAATGGAAGATAAGATAGCGGACAGCGATTTGTTATTCCGCTGGAATCTGCCGGAGGAAAAGGTGCTTTTGACCTTGGACGGGCAGAAGACCTATCGTATTTTTGAGAATCTTCTGACCAATGCTTTGAAATATGCTATGCCACAGTCCCGCGTATATGTTGATATTATACCTTCGGAGGACGGAGTACAGATTGTATTTAAAAATATTTCGGCAACGGAGATTGCGGCAGATGCAGACAGTCTGACAGAACGTTTTGTTCGTGGTGATGCTTCGCGTAATTCAGAGGGCAGTGGTCTGGGACTGGCTATTGTTAAGAGCTTCACTGAGATTCAGGGAGGTACCTTTAAAATCGATGTGGACGGCGATTTGTTTAAGGCAGTTTTAACATGGAAGCGCCAAATGGTATTGGAATAAAAATATAATTGAATAATTGTGAAAAAGGTCTTGCAAAGTATCCCTTCTGATGATACTATATTTAGTATAGCGAAAAAACACAAAATACTAGATATAGTTCTTGAGGAGGGATATTTTTATGGACAAAAGCATGGGTTATCCGGAATTAATCAGCAAACGTAACGGAACACCGGTACCTTTTGATGTAACAAAGATTCGCGTGGCAATTCGTAAGGCAAACGATGCTGCACAGGTAGAGGCTATTGCACCGTATCAGTTTGAAAAGCTGGTAGAAGAGGTAGTGGATGCCATTCCGGAGGGACAGACACCCAGCGTAGAGCAAATTCAGGACTTGGTAGAGGAGAGATTGATTGCCCATGGTTTTGCCAAGACTGCGAAAGCATATATTTTGTATCGTGCTGAGCACACCAAAGTGCGTAAGACAGAGAAGGATTTGGTAAATATTTACAGAGAATTAACCTTTACCAGTGCAGCAGATGCAGATATTAAGCGTGAAAATGCAAATATTGATGCGGATACCTCCATGGGTACTATGTTGAAATATGGTTCCGAGGGTGCCAATTACTTTGTAGATAACTACATTTTGCCCAAGGATATTGCAGCAGCACATATTAATGGTGATATTCATATTCATGATAAGGATTTCTACATGTTGACCGAAACCTGTTGCCAGATTGATTTAATCAAGCTGTTTAAGGATGGTTTTTCTACCGGTCATGGCTTTATCCGTGAACCAAGATCCATTGCCAGCTATGCATCTTTGGCTTGTATTGCTATTCAGGCAAACCAGAATGAAATGCATGGTGGCCAGTCAGTGCCCAACTTTGACTATGCTATGGCAGATGGTGTAACATGGACTTTCCGCAAGGAGTACTATGATGCAATCCAGCGTTATTTGTGGTTAGAGTATGATTGTGAAAGAATGATGGAGGATGACTTCCGAGAAGCACTGACTCAGGTAATAGGCGAAGATTTAAATATGTCTAATGTAGATGCCAAAGAGGATTGTTTCACAGAATGGATGTTAAAGGAAGGCTATACATGGCTTGGATTGGAACCCAAGGAAGCTGATATCCGTAAGTGTCATACCGCTTCTGTAAAAATTGCTACAAAAGAAACAGACCAAGCTACTTACCAAGCTATGGAGTCTTTGATTCATAACTTGAATACCATGAATTCCAGAGCAGGTGCACAAGTGCCTTTCAGTTCTATTAACTATGGAACCTGTACTTCTCCGGAAGCCCGTATGGCTATTAAAAACCTGTTAAAGGTAACCGATATCGGCTTGGGTAATGGTGAAACTGCGATTTTCCCGGTACAGATTTTTAAGGTAAAAGAGGGTATCAACTACAATCCCGGCGAGCCAAATTATGATTTGTTCCGTATGGCAATTAAAGTATCTGCTAAGAGATTGTTCCCGAACTTTAGCTTTTTGGATGCACCCTTTAATTTGCAGTATTATAAAGAGGGCGATTACAATACAGAAGTGGCATACATGGGATGTCGTACCAGAGTAATGGGTAATAATTATGACCCGTCCAGGGAGATTACCTGTGGAAGAGGTAACTTAAGCTTTACTTCCATTAACCTGCCGAGAATTGCTTTGCAGTCCAAGGATATGGAGCAGTTCTTCAAGATTCTGGACAAGCGTATGGCCCTTTGTACCAGACAGTTGTTACATCGTTTCAATGTACAGAAGAAGAAAACAGTGAAGAATTATCCTTTCCTCATGGGACAGGGTATTTGGATAGATTCTGAAGGTTTGGGAGTCAATGATTCCGTAGAGGAAGTATTAAAACACGGAACCTTAAGTATTGGATTTATTGGCTTGGCGGAGACTTTGGTGGCATTGACCGGTATGCACCATGGTGAAAGTGAAGAAAGCCGGGCTTTGGGCTATAAGATTATCTCCCACATGAGAGAATATATGGATAAGAAGTCTGAGGAAACAGGATTGAACTTTTCCCTTTTGGCAACTCCGGCAGAAGGTCTTTCCGGCAGATTTATTAAGTTAGATAAAAAGAGATTTGGTATACTGCCGGGTATTACGGACAGAGAGTATTATACCAACTCCTTCCATGTGCCGGTTTATTATCCAATCAGTGCATTTAGCAAGATTGAAATCGAGGCACCGTTCCATAACCTGACCAATGCAGGTCATATCAGCTATGTAGAGTTGGATGGTGATACCGCGAAGAATCCGGAAGCTTTTGAAGCAGTGGTTCGTTGCATGAAGGAATGCGGTATTGGTTACGGTTCCGTGAATCATCCGGTAGACAGAGACCCTGTATGTGGCTATACCGGTGTGATTGATGATGTATGCCCTCGTTGTGGCAGAAGAGAAGGCGAAGCGGTTTCTTTGGATATGTTAAATGAATTACGTAAGAAATATCCGGATGTTCCCGTATATTGGGATGCAAATCGATAAAAGTGCATGACTATGGCGGCAGGATTTGTTGAGGAAAGCAGTATTTGAATGTATCAAGGTAAATGTGTTGAGATATAAATGAAAAGAACGAATGGAGGAATGGTTATGACAGTAAAAGCACCTGTAAATAACGGATGTGTAGGAGAAAATGTAAAATTTGACAGAATCCGTCGTATCACCGGTTATCTGGTAGGTACTACAGATCGTTTTAATAATGCAAAACGTGCGGAGGAAAGAGATCGTGTTAAACACAGTCTGTCCTAAGCCTCTTCGTATAGCTGGTACCCAGAGAGATTCTATCGTAGATGGACCGGGTATCCGCTATGTAATATTTACCCAAGGCTGTCCCCATCATTGTGCAGGTTGCCACAATCCTCAAACCCATGATTTTGAAGGCGGAGAGGTGGCTGATGTGGAAGCGATTTTGAAAGAGATTTTTGAAAATCGTCTGGTTGGCGGTGTGACTTTTTCTGGCGGGGAACCTTTTTGTCAGGCGGATGCACTAGTGCCTATTGCAGAGATGTTGAAGGCACGGGGGAAACATTTAATGATTTATACCGGGTATTTGCTGGAAGAGCTGCAAAAGATGCCTAATGAAGGTGTGCAAAAGCTTTTGGAGCTGGCGGATATTTTGGTGGATGGTCCGTTTGTGCTGGCACAACGAAATTTAACTTTGCCTTATCGCGGTAGTGAGAACCAAAGAGTAATTGATATGGTGCAGACCAGGGCGACGGGAGAAGTGGTATTTTATCAAAGTGAATATGATATGTTGTAGAAAAGGCCTGCTTTGCAGGCATTTTCTTTTTTGGCGAGATACCGACAAAATCAAAAGTGCGAAGCGCGACAGACGCAAAGGGGCTGGATTTTAGAGAGAAAGCTACGCTTTGGGTAGAAGGAACGTTTTTGGGAGATTTAGTACCCAAATAGTACTTGAAAATGATAATTATTAAGTGTTTTGAAGAGCGATTGGGTATATACAAAGGAATGTCAAATTTTATACCCGGAGTTTTGTGTTTTTGTGGGTATAAAAATACATAATAGATTGTTTATACCCAAAGTGTATTTTATAAATTGTGGATGGGTAATAAATTATAGAAAAATCTCAACAAAGCCCAATTTAGTAATTTACTTATTATGCGTTAGGAACACTTTTCCGAAATGGGAGTTAAAATATTAGTGTGGGCATGTCCTCTTATCTGAATAATTAATACAATTTTAAGGAATTGAGGAATGAATTCTGACAATACAATATAAAAAACACTATTTACTAATTTTTGACAAGGTGGTAAAATTAATATAGATATCTGGATGTTGAAGGGCAAGCATTAGATAGGAGTGGTAGTATGCAAATGGAACGCTTGGCTGAGAAGATGTTCGAAGCGTATGCAACAGCGTCCAAGAGTAGGTATATATTCTTGCGTAATATGAAAACAAAGCATTCCCGCTGGTCACCAAATGCAGTGGAGTTTTTTGGGTTGCCCGGAGAATACATGGACGATGCATATCATACTTTTTTGGATCATATTCATCCGGAGGATAAAGAACGTTTCCAGTCGGAGATGGATAGGGTGTACTCCGGTTTGCAGGATAGTCATGATATGGAGTATCGTGCCAGAAGTAAAGATGGCAGTTATGTAGTATGTACCTGCAGGGGGAAAATGATTCGTGATGAAAATGGTGAAATGAATTATTTTGCCGGAGTTATTTCAAATCATGGAATTATTGATAATATTGATCCTGCCACTAATTTGTACAACTTATATGAGTTCATGCATGCCTTGCAACTTCTTCGGGAGAAGAAATTGCCGGCTACAGTATTAATGATTGGTATTAAGCATTTTTCCGATATAAATGATGTATATGGTTATCCATTTGGAACGGCAGTATTAAGAGAATTTGCACAGCAACTTATGCTCGCATGTAAGAGAAGAGGTATGGTTTACCGTATGGATGGTGCCAAGTTTGCCATTTGTTTGGAAGACATAGACCGGGCAGAAGTGGAAAACCTCTACAGTTTTGTACAGGATATGGCAAAGAAAAATGTGTACGTGGATAAGAATCATGTTACTTTGAGCCTTAGTGGCGGAGCAGTGGAAATCAAGGATTTTGATATTGATGAAAATTCTATTTACTCCGGTGTACGGTTTGCCTTGGAACGATCGAAAAACGATAAGCATGGAGAACTTATTTTCTTTGAAAATGATGCGTTAAATGATAATAAACGTAATCTGGAACTTTTGGATGCACTCCGTAAGAGTGTGTTAAACAAGTGTGAAGATTTTTATTTGTGTTACCAACCGGTGGTAGATGCTAAGAAAGGCCATATTATTGGTATGGAAGCCTTGGTCCGCTGGAAGAAAGAGCCATTTGGGGAAGTATCTCCCGGCGTTTTTATTCCTTTGTTGGAAAACGATGTATTGTTCTTTGAATTGGGCAATTGGATTTTGAGAGAATCTATGACAGAAGCGAAGAAGATTGTAGATAAAGAACCGGGATTTATATTGAATGTGAATCTTTCTTACACACAGTTGGAACGTAGTGAGTTTCGTAATTGTTTGGTCCGGCTTCTGGAAGAAACCGGTTTCCCACCACAGAATTTATGCCTGGAACTGACGGAACGTTGCAGATTGCTGAATTTATCTTTCCTGTACAACGAAATGGTATTTTTAAAGTCATATAGGATTAAAATCGCATTGGATGATTTCGGGACCGGATTTTCAGCCTTAAATCTGTTAAGAGAGCTTCCGGTAGACTTGATTAAAATTGACAGAGGCTTTATTTCGGAAATCGAAACGAATCGTGCAGACCAGGCAATTGTAAAGTCTGTGTTAGATTGTGCACAGCTTTTGGAGATACCGGTTTGCGTGGAGGGTATTGAAAACAAAAAGCTGGAGAGCTATATGAATAATTATCCGGCCAGCAGTTATCAAGGATATTTATATTCCAAGCCGGTGAGGATGGAGCAGTTTAAAGCTTTGTTAGCTCAATAAAAATATGGTATAAAAATTACAGAATATGTCTCTAATTAATGAGGTTTTCACTGCAAGAGAAAATCTTTATCATGTTAGTTAGATGAATATGCATAAATGAGGAGGATTACATATGCGTAAAAGATTACTAAGTGTAGTGGCGGCTGCAACGCTGGTGCTTAGCATGTTGACCGGTTGCGGAGCTACACAGGATACAAAGGAGCCAAGTGTTCCACAGGATTCGGTGGAAGCACCGGCAGATCCTTCTGCAGAGGTAAAAGAGGACGTACAGACAGGCGATGATATAACTACTACGGAACCGGCAGATTCAAATTCATTATCATCCATTGAAATGGCCTATATTATGGGTAATGGTATTAACCTGGGTAATACTATGGAAGCCTATGGACGTAATAGTGTAGGTGTGAATTCGGACCCTTATTTGTATGAAACTTTTTGGGGACAGCCGGAGACTACACAGGAGATGATTTCCGGTATGAAGGCGGCAGGTTTTGATACTATCCGTATTCCGGTGGCTTGGACCAATGCTATGAATTTTGAATCCGGTGATTATACTATCGGTGAAGCATATTTGAACCGTGTGGAAGAGATTATTAATTATGCCTTAAATGAGGATATGTATGTTATTGTAAATGACCATTGGGATGGCGGCTGGTGGGGAATGTTTGGTTCTGCAAGCCAGGAAACCAGAGATGCGGCAATGGAGCTGTACACTTCTATGTGGACACAGATTGCTACCAAATATGCAGCATATGACGAGCATTTGATTTTTGAATCCGGTAATGAAGAGTTAGGTTTCCGTTTGAATGATAAGGATATTGCAAATGATTCCGGTAGTCTCACAGATGCAGAATGTTATACCGTAACCAACCAGATTAATCAGGCGTTTGTAGACACTATCCGTGCTACCGGTGGTAACAATGCCGACAGATTCTTATTGATTGCAGGTTTCGGTACGGATATTACCAATACCTGTAAGGATGGTTACCAGATGCCTGCTGATACCGCAGATGATAAGCTGATGTTATCCGTACACTACTATGATCCGTCAGGTTATTGCTTATGGGAAAGCATCGGTAGCTGGGGTAGCAAGAAGGATTATACTGAAATGAACGATATGCTGGCAAAGCTGAGCAAGTTTACCGATCAGGGTTATGGTATTGTAATCGGTGAATGGGGCGTTTTGGAACAGTCCGGTGAATTGCGGGAGGATACCGAGGAATATTATGAGAACTTTTTAGATAACTGCGATTATTACGGATATTGTCCGGTTCTTTGGGATTGTAATGATGTATTCAATCGTTTACAGTGCAATATCCGTTATGAAGAATTGGCAACTATTTTGACTGCACATAGCTTAGCAAGTCAGGCTGGCAAGTCTTTGGATGAGATTCAGACAGCGGCAAGAGCTGAAATTGATGCAGCGACTGCAGCGGCTCCGGAGGCTGCAGGTGTGGATGATGCTACGGCAATGGCTTGGATTATGTACAGTAGTAGTGACTGGGGTATCTCTTATAGTGTAGGTGATACCTATTCTCCGGATTCCGGTACAGCTGGCGTTGTGGCAACAGATGTAGAGATTACCGGAGAGGGTACTTATACGGTAGGTCTTGACTTCACCGGTACCGGTGGCGGTTATGCAAACAGTATGGTGTTCTCTGCAATCGGTATTGCAAACGGTGAAATTTTATATCCGGGATATTGTATCGAAATTAAGGAAGTTTTGGTAAATGGTGAACCATATAAATTAACAGGCAGACCTTATACTGCCAGTGATGATAAAAAGTGTACCAGAGTAAATCTTTACAATGAGTGGGTATCCGCAATTCCGGATGATGCACGTACTGCAGCGGGTAACGCAATGTATGTAAGTGCATGTGTTATGGATGCGGCTACATTGGGGAATGTAAAGACCATTCAGGTTACCTTTGATTATGTACCGGGAAAATAAAATAGCATATGAAATGTAATGAAAAGGGCATTCTGCGAAAACAGGATGTCCTTTTTAATATAAGCAAAAATATTTATCAAAAAAACAAAGTGCTTTGGTTGCAAAAGAAAATTGAATGTATTATAATAAACCTTGTATGTAATTCAAACAGGAGTGTTAAGAGTATAGTGAAGAAAATAGTACAAGGGCTAATAGTTAGCTTGATTTGTATAATTTTATATTGTTGTTCCATGCCTGTTTTTGCTACAGATATAGCGACGAAAGGACGGGTGTTATTTATCAGTTCTTATTCCTATAGCTGGGATACGGTGCAGATGCAGATTGAAGGTATTAAGGATACTTTGGGAACGGATTATGAAATCGACTATGAGTATATGGATACCAAAAGGGTGGATGATGCCAAGGCCATGCAGCTGTTCTATGACCGTCTGAAGTACAGTATGTCTAAGGTGGAGCCTTATGATGTAATTATTGTAGGAGATGATGCGGCGCTTTCCTTTGTGTTAGAGTATCGTAGTGGCTTGTTTAAGGGGATTCCGGTTGTGTTTGAAGGAATCAATGATGAAGACTTGGTAGAAAAGGCTTTAAAGGATGAGTTAATTACCGGTATTGTGGAAAAGCTTCCCTTGGAAGAAAATTTGGAAATGGCTATGAAGCTTTTGCCAAATGCTGATAAAGTAGTGGCGATTTTGGATGATACGGTTACCGGAGTGGCGGAAAGAAAGCGCTTTTACGGTTTGGAGGACGAATATCCTGAGCTGGAGTTCGCAGAGTTGAATGTATCTGAGCTTAGTACCTTAGACTTGCAAAGAGGCTTGAGAAGTCTGGAAAAAAATAAAACCATTCTTTTATTTGTGGTAATGACACAGGATGCAGACGGAAAGCAGTATAACAGTCAGCAATTGGCAGATTTTATGTTGACATATTCTTCCGTACCCGCATTTCGTATGGTGGAAGCCGGAATTGGTGATGGTTTCCTGGGCGGACAGGTGGTATCCATGTACCTATGTGGTCAGGAAGCGGCACAGATGGCCATTCGAGTTATGGATGGCGAAGCAGTTTCTAAAATAGCACCTATGCTGGAAAGTCCCAGTGTCAGTGTTCTGGATGAAAAAGTAATGAACCGGTATGGTGTCAGCTTGAAGAATGTTCCTAAGGGAACAGAGCTGGTGAATCACACGGAAAGCTTTGCAGAGCGTAATCAGGAAGCTATGATTCTGGTGGTTATATTGGTTTTACTGGTAATCACCGTTGTTATATGGGCTGCATGGGATAGCTATAAAAAGCATCGTATGTTGGATGAGTTAAAAAACACCAAGAATATTTTAGAAAATGCATCCCAGCATGATTTCTTAACCGGTTTGCCAAACCGAAGCAAATTTATGCAGGATTTGGAAGCTTTGATTGAAAGCAAAACACCGTGTACGGTTATTATGATGGATATTGATGACTTTAAAGATATCAATGATAACTTCGGTCATGCTGCCGGTGATGTGGCATTAAGAACTATTGCGGACAGAATGAAGGAAATACGTTCACAAATATTGACGCCTTATCGATTTGCCGGAGATGAGTTTATTATGATTTTGTGCAGTGAGCAACAGAAGCTGGTGGAAAAGGTTGCATATGACTGCAGAAATATATTTGCCAAGGAAATGAAGTTCAAAAACAAAAAGCATAAGGTGACAGGAAGTATCGGTCTGGCATCGTATCCTAAGGATGCGGTAGAAATTGAAGCGTTGATTGCCTGTGCTGATGATGCCATGTATCAGGTAAAGAGAAGCGGTAAAAACCAGTTTGCTTATTATGATGCAAATAAATCATCAAAAAAGAACGAAAAAATTGATTAAATTGTATATCGCAGGAGGATACTATGAAGATTACATTAAAGGATGGTTCTGTAAAGGAATATGCAGAAGCGAAAAGTGTATATGAAATTGCGTTGGATATCAGCGAAGGCCTTGCAAGAGCGGCTTGCTGTGGTGAAGTAGACGGCAAGGTGGTTGACTTAAGAGAAGTTATTGATTATGATTGTAATTTGTCTGTTTTAACTGCAAATGACAAGGAAGGTTTGGCAACACTCCGCCATACCACTTCTCATGTAATGGCAGAAGCAGTGAAAAGACTTTTCCCGGATGCAAAGGTTACTATCGGTCCCAGCATTGATAATGGCTTTTACTATGATTTTGACCATGCTCCGTTCTCCAGAGAAGATTTGGATAAAATCGAAGCTGAGATGAAGAAAATCATTAAGGAAGGCAATAAATTAGAGAAGTTTACTCTTCCCAGAGAAGAAGCAATTAAATTTATGGAAGAGAAGAATGAGCCGTATAAGGTAGAATTAATTAAAGATTTACCCGAGGATGCAGTGATTTCCTTCTATAGCCAGGGTGAATTTGTAGACCTTTGTGCAGGTCCTCACTTAATGAGCACTAAGAATATCAAAGCATTTAAGTTAATTTCATCTTCCGGTGCATATTGGAGAGGAAAATCGGAAAATGCTATGTTGCAGCGTATTTATGGTACTGCATTTGCCAAGAAAGAAGAATTGGCAGAGTATTTGGAATATTTGGAAAACATCAAGCTTCGTGATCACAACAAATTAGGCCGTGAAATGGAAATCTTTACCACAGTAGATGTGATTGGTCAGGGACTTCCGCTTCTGATGCCAAAGGGTGCAAAAATTATCCAGACCCTTCAACGTTGGATTGAAGATGAAGAGGATAACAACAGAGGTTATGTACGTACCAAGACACCTTTGATGGCAAAGAGTGATTTGTACAAGATTTCAGGACATTGGGATCATTACAGAGATGGTATGTTTGTGCTTGGTGATGAGGAAAAGGACAAGGAAGTATTTGCACTTCGTCCTATGACCTGTCCGTTCCAGTATTATGTATATAAAGCAAGCCAGAAATCTTATAGAGATTTACCTATCCGTTATGGTGAAACCTCTACACTTTTCCGTAACGAGGATTCTGGTGAAATGCATGGATTAACCCGTGTACGCCAGTTTACTATTTCAGAGGGACATTTGATTGTTCGTCCGGACCAGGTAAACGACGAATTTAAGGGCTGTTTGGAATTGGCATTGTATTGCTTGAAGACATTAGGTCTTGCAGAGGATGTAACCTATCGTCTTTCTAAATGGGACCCGAACAATCGCGAGAAATATCTTGGCGATGACGAGTATTGGAATTCTACACAGGGACGTATTCGTGAGATTTTGGAAGAGGCCAATCTTCCTTTCTATGAGGCAGAAGGCGAAGCCGCTTTCTACGGACCTAAGGTAGATATTCAGTTAAAGAATGTATATGGTAAGGAAGATACCATGATTACCATTCAGCTGGATAATGCAATTGCAGAGCAGTTTGATATGAGTTATATTGATCAGAATGGTGATAAGGTACGTCCTTATATTATTCACAGAACTTCTATGGGATGCTATGAAAGAACTTTGGCTGCTTTAATTGAAAAGTACGAAGGTAAGCTTCCTACATGGATGTGTCCGGAGCAGGTAAGAATCCTTCCTATTTCTGAAAAGTATGCAGAATATGCGGAAAAGGTTAGAGCAGAGCTGAAGGCGAATGGTGTATTGGTTGATGTAGATAACCGTTCTGAAAAAATCGGTTACAAGATTCGTGAAGCAAGAAAGAACAGAATTCCATACATGCTGGTAGTTGGTCAGCAGGAAGAAGAACAAGGACTTGTTTCTGTAAGAAGCCGTTTTGCAGGTGATGAAGGCCAGAAGACATTAGGTGAATTTATTGACCAGATTTGTAAGGAAATCCGAACCAAGGAAATTCGTAAAGAAGAAGTAGTGGAAGAAAAGAAATAAGGTATAAATCAGTTATCCTTTGTTCATACTATTTAGGTAACTAATAATAGTCTAAGTCCGATATTAGGACAGAACGGAGGAAATATGGCTGAATTAAAATGTGGAGCAGAAAGTTGTGTATACAATAAAGAGAGACTTTGTTCCAAGGGTGATATCATGGTAGGTGGTAAGCATGCGAATGCAAGTGAGGATACCTGCTGCGAAAGCTTTGTATGTAAGAAACCCGGAGCAGATTCTTTTACCAGTTCCATTTCTCATCCCAGTAAAGTAATCAGTATTGATTGTGAAGCTGTAAAGTGTATTTATAACAGCAATTATAAATGTGTAGCAGAGCATGTGGATATCAGAGGTCAGAAGGCCAATGAAAGCAGAGAAACAGCTTGTGCAACATTTAAGGAGAAGTAATAGTAGATTGATGTATGGTCGTATAAGGCAGTTATATCTGCCTTATACAACCATAATGGAGAGTGTATGAGTAATAGGACTAAAATTATTCAGTGCATATTAATTGTGGGACTATTGGTTTGGCTGATAGGCATTCATATTTATGTGAAGAATTATAATGAGAAAGTTTTTACATATAGCATGAATGAAGAATCTGAAGAATATACGGTTCGTTTTTCGATTCCTAAGCATTGGTCGGAGCTTGCCCGTGGATACCTTAATGGTATGCAGTATGATGTGAGTTTTAAAAATAAGACGGATGAAAGACTGTATGATTGGAGTATGGAAATTATTATTCCGGAAGACTGTCATATTGATAGCTATTGGAATGGCGAATTGACTTACAAGGGAGATACCCTTCGTTTTGAACCAAATCAGGATGTTCATATTGTGGAACCAAACAGTACCCGTACCTTTGGATTTGTTATTCATTCACAAACCTTAATGGAAAATATTAAGGACTGGACGGTTTCATTTCACAAGCAAATTGCCGTAAAGGAATTGCCTATATTCCATCTATGGTTGTTAGCCTGTGGTATTGTATTTTTATTTGAATTGATTTTATTAGTCAGCTGGATTAGAACATATCAGTTACAAAAGAAAAAGGAAGAGTTTGAGAATATTATTGAACAAAGCTTCCAGATGTTTGCAAATATTATCGATGCAAAGGATCCGTATACAAGAGGACATTCCCAGCGAGTGGCACATTATGCTAAGGAATTGGCAAAAAGAATGGGGCTTTCGGAGGATGAACGGCAAAAACTCTCTTATATTGCACTTTTGCATGATATTGGTAAGATTGGTGTAACAGATGCTATTTTGAATAAAAAAGGAGCATTGACACCGGAAGAAAGAGCCAGTATCGAAAAGCATGTTACTATTGGTGGTGATATTTTAAAAGATTTTACTGCCATTGAGGGGATTGAAGAGGGTGCCCGCTATCATCATGAGAGATATGATGGTAAGGGTTATGCAAGCGGTTTGAAGGGAGAAGAGATTCCCTTATTTGCCAGAATTATTGCAGTGGCAGATTCCTTTGATGCTATGAGTAGTGAACGTTGTTACAGACCGGCGTTGGAAATGTCTAAGATTATCAGTGAGCTGGAAACTGGCGCAGGAACACAGTTTGATGCAAAAATTGTAAAGCATATGCTGGATATGATAGAAGATAAACAGGCGCCGGTTGAACTGTAACGGAGTTAAGCAATAGTAACCCAAAGCCATTAAAAATAATTATAAAAAAGTTTGTAAAAGTTGTTGACATTAACGAAAGTATGTGTTAAATTATATGAGCATGTGAAAACATGAAGCAAGCAGAGTATCCACTCTCACCTTACGGCAATTGGGCTGGTAAGCGTTAAACATTTGATATTTAAATATGCGGGAGACTTATGGTCGAAGGTTTATTATGTCAGATAAGAGTGGATAGTGCGCTATTCACTCTTTTTTATTGTAACAACCAATTGATTTTCTGAATGGAGGGTAAAACCATTAGCGACTTATTAATCAATGAACAAATCAGAGACAAAGAAGTACGTGTTATCGGAGAAGACGGCGAACAGCTGGGTATCATGTCTGTAAAGGAAGCTTTGGCTTTGGCTGAAGAAGCAGGTGTGGATTTAATTAAGATTGCTCCGACTGCAAAACCACCGGTCTGCAAGATTACTGATTATGGTAAGTATAAGTATGACCAGATGAGAAGAGAAAAAGAAGCTAAGAAGAAGCAGAAGGTAATTGAAATCAAGGAAATTCGTTTATCACCCAATATTGATACGAATGACTTGAATACCAAAGCAAACTCTGCGAGAAAGTTCCTGACCAAGGGCGATAAGGTAAAGGTTTCTTTACGTTTCCGTGGTCGTGAAATGGCTCACATGAATAGTAGCAAGCATATTCTGGATGACTTTGCGGAACTCCTTGCTGATGTAGCAGTATTGGATAAGGCACCGAAGGTAGAAGGAAGAAGTATGACAATGTTTTTAACTGAAAAGCGTTAATCGCAATAGTTAAAATAGATTAAGGAAATTTAGGAGGAAAATGTTATGCCAAAAATGAAAACAAGCAGATCAGCTGCAAAGCGTTTTAAATTAACCGGAACAGGTAAGTTAAAGAGAAATAAGGCTTACAAGCGCCATATCTTAACCAAGAAGACCAGAAAGAATAAGAGAAATCTTAGAAAGCCTGCAATGGTGGATGCAACAAATATCAAGACAATGAAGAAGATTTTACCATATATCTAATCAGGTAAGGAGGAGAATAAGACATGGCAAGAATTAAAGGCGGCTTAAACGCTAAGAAGAGACACAATAGAGTATTAAAGCTTGCAAAGGGCTATAGAGGAGCTAGAAGCAAGCAGTATAGAATTGCAAAGCAGTCTGTTATGAGAGCATTAACCAGCTCATACGCAGGTAGAAAAGAAAGAAAGCGTCAGTTCAGACAGTTATGGATTGCACGTATCAATGCAGCTGCTAGAATCAACGGATTATCATACAGCAGATTTATGTATGGTCTTAAGTTAGCAGGCGTTGACATGAACAGAAAGATGTTAGCAGAGATGGCAGTAAATGATGCAGAAGGTTTTGCAACATTAGCTGAACTTGCTAAGAGCAAATTAGCTTAATTTTATAAGAAATTAGTACAAGCCGGTGTCGTGAGACATCGGCTTGTTTGTTATTACGCAGGTTTATAAAAGTCCTGCAATTTTATTAGCTTTTCATATTGTTCTGTTGCGTCGGATTGGGCACGTCGGAACAGTTCTTTTGCCTTTTCCGGATCTGTTTGTTTTAAGGCGGTATAGCGGGTTTCTCCACTTAAAAACTCCTCGTATTCCAGTGTGGGAGCTTTGCTATCTAAAATAAATGGATTCTTTCCTTGTTTTTGTAGCGCAGGGTTAAAACGAAACAGATGAAAGTACCCGGTTTTGACTGCCTTGGCTTCTTCCTGCTGGGAGCTTCCCATACCTGCCTTGATACCATGATTAATGCAGGGAGAATAGGCAATAATTAAGGAGGGACCGTCATAGCTTTCCGCCTCTAAAATGGCGCGCAGAGTCTGGTTATAATCCGCACCCATGGCAATCTGTGCCACATAAACATCACCGTAGGTCATGGCCATGAGTGCTAGATTTTTTTTGCGTGTACGTTTTCCACCGGAAGCAAATTTGGCATAAGCACCAACGGGAGTGGCTTTAGAGGCCTGACCACCCGTGTTGGAATACACTTCCGTATCCATAATTAGGACATTTATATTTTTGCCACTTGCCAGAATATGGTCCAGACCACTGAAACCAATGTCATAGGCAAAACCGTCACCGCCGAAAATCCAATGGGATAGATTTTGTGTGGGACGCATGGTTTGGTTGGCTAGAAGCATGCCGTAACCGAATTCGGCAGCATCTTCAAATAGGGAATTGGACCATGCAGGACCTCGGCCTTCCGGAGTTACAGTATAAGCTGCGGAAGGAGAGGAATTTGCCCAAATAGAAGAGCAACCGGTAGCGTTGGCGATATACATACGCTCCCCAAACAGTTGAGTAATCAAGCGGGGGTATGTGGTTTCGCCACAGCCGGCACAGGCACCGTGAAACTCCAGCAAGGGACGGCGTAGCTGGCTTCCTTTAATAGTATTCTCTTTAAAGATTTCCAAAAGCTCAGGCTTTGAAGGTAATTCTTTTCCGTAGTCAAAATACTTTTGGTGTTCCGTTTTTTCATGAATGGGTTTCATTTCCAAAGCCTTTTTGCCCATTTTGCCGGGACAGACACCTGCGCAACTACCACAACCAGTGCAATCCACTTCAGATACAGTAATAGCAAAGTGGTAGTTGGCAGAAGTACCTGTCATAGGTAAGGTGTGCATACCTTCCGGTGCATTTGCCTGTTCTTCCTCAGTCATAACTGCCGGACGCACTATTGCATGAGGACATACATAAGAGCATAGGTTGCATTGAATACAGTTTTCAGGTATCCATACAGGGATTTCGGTAGCTACATTACGTCGTTCATGAGCGGTGGTGCCGGGAGGTACGGAGCCATCCACATAAGGTAAGAAGGCTGAAACCGGCAAAAGGTTTCCTTGTTGGCGTGTAATGGGTTTTTGTAGATTGGCGACATAGTCCACAATTTCCGGTCGGTCAAACAAAACTTCGGTATCCAATGGCTCATCCGCTGCCTGTAGCCAATGGGACGGAATAGTAACTTCGTAAACGTCATGAATGCCTCTTTCAATGGCGTCGTAATTCATTTGAATGATGTCGTTTCCTTTCTTGTGATAGTTGGTTTTGGCGGCGGCTTTCATATAGTGTATGGCTTCCTCTAGAGGAAGGATTCCGGTTACCCGGAAAAAAGCAGCTTGTAAAATGGTGCTGATTTTATTGTTTAAACCGATTTCTTTACCGATGGATATAGCATCAATAACGTAAAAACGTATGTTGTGCTTTGCAATATATCTTTTTACCTGTCCGGGGAGATTTTCCTCTAAATCTTTTTCTTTCCAATAACAGTTTAATAAAAATAAACCTCCGTCCTTGACTTCCTGTACCATATTAAATTTGTGAATGTAAACCGGATTGTGACAGGCTACAAAGTCGGCTTTTTGTATTAAATAAGGTGCGTGAATGGGACTTTGACCGAAACGCAGATGGGATATGGTTAGTCCTCGGGATTTTTTGGAATCATATTCAAAGTATGCTTGTACTTGCATGTCTGTATGGTTGCCAATAATTTTTATAGAGGACTTGTTGGCGCTTATGGTACCGTCCCCACCCAATCCCCAGAATTTGCAATTGTAAATATCTTCCGGTAATGGATCCACATGTTCTATGACAGGGAGAGACAAGTGAGTGACGTCATCCACTATGCCTACGGTAAAGGGTGATTTATCTGTATTATTTAAAATGGCTAAAATTTGAGAGGGTGTAGTGTCTTTGGAGCTTAATCCATAGCGTCCGGAATACACGGGTATGGCAGAAAATTCACTGTTTTTTAAGGCGGCTACGACATCCAAATAGAGAGGTTCGCCAAGTGCCCCCGGTTCTTTGGTGCGGTCCAAAACAGTGATTTTTTTGGTGGTGTCCGGAAGTGCAGATAGCAAATGTTTGGCACTGAAAGGGCGATATAGTCGCACTTTAATAAGACCGGCTTTTTCCCCGGTGCAATTTAAGTATTGTATGGTTTCTTCTATGGTTTCACAAACAGACCCCATGGCAATAATAATGTGCTCTGCATCTGAAGCACCGCTGTAATTAAAGAGCTGATAATCGGTGCCGATTAAAGTGTTGATTTCTTGCATAGTAGCTTCTACAATATCCGGTAAGCTATTATAAAAAATATTACAGGCTTCTCTGTTCTGGAAAAAGATGTCCGGATTTTGGGCGGATCCCATGAGTTTTAAATGCTCGGGATGCAGAGAGCGGGAACGAAACTTCTCCAAGGCATTCCAATCCATTAAGCTTTTTAAGGTTTCATAGTTCCAAACTTCGATTTTTTGCATTTCATGAGAGGTGCGGAAACCATCAAAAAAATGAAGAAAGGGAATGCGTCCTTTTAACGCGGCTAAATGAGCTACGGGAGCTAAATCCATGATTTCCTGAACGCTTCCGGTAGCCAGCATGGCCACACCGGTTTGGCGGCAGGCATAAATGTCGGAGTGATCACCAAAAATGGATAAGGCATGCGTGGCAATGGTTCGGGCGGCTACATGGAATACACCGGGTAATAATTCGCCGGCAATCCGGTACAAATTGGGAACCATAAGTAAAAGTCCCTGAGAAGCGGTAAAAGTAGTGGTTAATGCTCCTGTCACCAGGGAACCATGTACTGCGCCTGCAGCGCCCGCTTCGGATTGCATTTGGGAAAGAGTTACGGGTTGGTCAAAGATATTTTTTTTACCGGCAGCGGCCCATTCGTCGGTATATTCCGCCATGGTGGAGGATGGTGTAATAGGATAAATGGCAGCCACCTCGGTGTAAGCGTATGCCACATGTGCAGCAGCTTGATTGCCATCCATAGTTTGTTTGTTGCGAATAATTTTATTTTTCATACAGACCTCTTTTCTATTTGCTTTTTTATATTTTGTCCTTAAATGTGCTGTTTTATAAATTTTCGGATGAAAGTATTGTTGTATTGTGATATAATATATATAAATTTTTATAATGAGGTGTAGTATGCGAGTATTGGAACATTTAGAACCGCAGAAGGTGTTTTACTATTTTGAGGAAATATGCAGAATTCCCCATGGCTCAGGTAATGTAGAAGCGATAAGTGACTATTTAAAGAACTTTGCTATACAGCGGGGACTTGAAGTAATACAGGATAAAGTTAAAAATATAATTATAATAAAGGCTGCCAGCGAAGGGTATGAAAAGGAACCGGCTGTTGTTTTGCAGGGACATATGGATATGGTGGCAGTGTGCAAGCCGGGGCTTTCCATTGATATGACAAAGGAACCTTTGAAATTAGCTGTAGAAGGCGATCATATTTATGCAGAAGGTACCAGCTTAGGCGGTGATGATGGCATTGCGGTAGCGTATGCATTGGCCATTTTGGATGATGATTCTTTGAAGCATCCCCGTTTGGAAGTAGTAATTACAGTAGATGAAGAAACCGGTATGGATGGTGCCAGAGAGATTGACTTATCTATGCTACAGGGAAACCGTTTGTTAAATTTGGATTCGGAAGCAGAGGGCGTTTTTTGGACCAGCTGTGCAGGCGGAGCGCGAGTTTGTTGTAAGAAAACATTGTCCAAAGAAGCAATGCAGGGACAACTTTTGGAAATAACAATTGGAGGTTTGCAGGGCGGTCATTCCGGTGCGGAAATTCACAAAGAACGTGGTAATGCCAATAAGTTGGCAGGCAGGTTATTATGGAGAATAGTTTCTGAAGGATTAAATATAGGTCTGATGAACTGTCATGGTGGTGTGGCAGACAATGCAATCTGTCGTGAAAATAGAATGGCAGTGGTAGTGGAAGCAGCTATGGCTGAGAAGTTGGAACAGATCATAAAGGCTGTGGAGCAGGAAATAAAGACGGAGCTGGCAGGCAAGGATAATGACTTTTCTATTCATGTATCCCAAATGGAGGCTGCTGAGGTAGTCTGCGTAAAAGGAAAGCAATTAGAGGAACTGGCATCGTTTTTAATGGCAGTACCAAACGGTGTGCAGGCTATGAGTGCACATATGCAGGGATTGGTAGAAACTTCTTTAAACTTAGGTATTTTAATAATAGATGCTGAACAGGTTCGTGTGGAATTTTCTGTAAGAAGTAGTGTCGAAAGCAGCAAGTGGGAATTGGTATCACGATTGAAAGCATTGGCTCAATTAGCTCATATGAGTGCAGAATGTACCGGAGATTATCCGGGATGGGCGTACAGAGTAGATTCGCCATTGCGTGAAAAAATGATTGCTCTTTATGAAGAAATGTACGGAGAAAAACCAAAGGTAGAGGCGATTCATGCCGGATTAGAGTGTGGACTGTTGGCCGCTAAAATTAAGGATTTAGATTGTGTATCCTTAGGACCGGATATGGCCAATATTCATACGACAGAAGAAACTTTAAGTATTTCTTCTACAGAACGCGTATGGAACTATCTTGTGGCATTATTGGCAAAAAAGGATGAATGATTTACGGAAAGTGAAAGGAATAAGGAATGATGGGTTTTGATAAGGTGAAAATAAAACAAATATGTTTGTTGGTGCTTTATATTGCGGTTGTTGTCTTAATGTTGATATATAGTGATATATTGCTTAAGGGACTTGGCATGGGAGTTAAAATTTTTGCACCCTTTTTGATTGGTGGAGCCATTGCATTTATTTTAAATATTCCCATGAATGCTATAGAAAATAGAGTCTTTAAAAAGTGGCAGGGAAAGACATCAAAGATGAAACGTCCCATTAGTTTGGTTCTGTCCATGGTTTTTGTAGTGGCTATTGTGTCTTTGGTAGTTATTGCAGTGGTGCCTCAGTTGCGTACGACGCTTCAAACATTAGGTGGGAAGATAGAGCTGTTTTGGGAACGACTGCTCGTTTGGTTGGAAAAAATGTCAACGGACTATCCGGAATTAGCAGAACATATTAATGAATTGGAAGATTATGAATTTGATTGGAGCTCCATTACTTCTGCTGTAGGTGGATTTTTGTCTAATGGAGTGACCAATGTGATTACTTCTACCGTAAGTGTGGCAAGTAGTATCTTTGGTGGCATTGCAAATACATTTATTGCCATTGTTTTTGCAATTTATATTTTGTCACAGAAGGAAAAACTGCAGGACCAGGGAAGCCGCATTTTAGATGCGTACGTTAAGGGAAAAGCAAATGGACGTATCCGTGATGTGTTACACAGATTGCATGTAAACTTTACCAACTTTATTTGTGGACAGTGTTTGGAAGCAGTTATTTTAGGATTATTGTTTGTGATTTTTATGAGTATCTTCCAGATGCCCTATGCGGTTATGGTAGGAACTTTAATTGCGTTTACAGCACTGATTCCTATTGTGGGTGCATTTATTGGTTGTGGCGTGGGTGCGTTTATGATTTTGATAGACAACCCTATTCAGGCATTATGGTTTGTGATTTTATTCCTGATTCTTCAGCAGTTGGAAGGTAATTTGCTTTACCCCAGAGTGGTAGGTAATTCTGTAGGCTTACCGTCTATTTGGGTATTAATGTCTGTCAGTGTGGGTGGCAGTTTGTTCGGTGTAGTAGGTATGTTGGTATTTATTCCTTTGATGTCTACACTGTATTCTCTGCTTCGTGATGATGTAAACCAAAGAAATTATGGAAATCAGCAGGGCAAGGGGAATAATCGTAAGCAGGCTAATCAAGTGGGAAAGGTTAAGAAGGACCAAACATCCCTAAAGGAGCAGAGTGCCCAAAAGGTGCAAAAGGAGCAGAAAGCTCAAAAGGCTCAAAAGGAACAGAATACTCCAAAGGTACAAAAGGAACAGAAAGTATCAAAAGCGCAGAAACAACAAAAGGAAGAAGTTGCAGAGGAATTTACGTCAGCTCAAATTGTGGAGCGACTGGTGGCTGAGCAGAAGGTAAAAGTGGATCAGGAGTTGGCGGAACAGGGATTGCCGGAAGTGAAACTGCATGAGGATGCACCGACAGGAGAAAAGAAGGCGCAGCAAAAGAAGAATTATAGAAAACGTTATTATTATAATAACAAAAAGCAAAAATCAAAGGAATAAAGAGTTTTTTGTAAATTGATTTGCCGATGAGGGCAGAATGGGGAAATATGGAGAATTTCAAGAGAGATAACGATGATATTGCTGTTTATATAAGAGACCAGGAAAATGTGGCGAATTCCTATGTTATGAAATGCTTTACTGTAACCATGTTGGTATATGCATTAACGTTTTTGCTGAATTTGCTGGGGATCTTTGTAATAGAACAAAAGTTGATGATGTCAGCGTTTTTACCATCATTAAGCATATATTTTATTGTTCTCTTAGCAACCAGGTTTATAGCATCATCTAACCGAAAACTAAAATATTTTATTTTGGGTAGTATTGTCTTGGTGTTTACAATTACCGGTGTGTTTCTAACCTATCACGTAGTATTGGTAACGCTTTTGCCCTTTTTGTATGCAACGCTATATTCCTCCAAAAAGGTAATGCGTTATGTCTATGTTATGACGGTTATCAGTACTGTGATTATTGTGTATGGCGGATATTATTACGGTTTGTGTGATGCAAATATGACGGTTTTAACAACCGGTTCCTTGAGCAGTTATGTAGTGAATGGTAGTTTTACGTTGACCAAGGCTAATGAAAATCCGCTTACCACCCTGTTTTTGTTCTTTGTATTACCAAGATGTTTGATTTATGTAGCGTTTATGTCTGTTTGTAACAGCATTTATTCTATAGTAAGCCGAAGCTTAGAGCGGGCAAAATTATCGGAAGAATTAGAGCGGGCAAAGATAGAAGCAGAGAATGCGAATCGGGCAAAGTCCCAGTTCCTGGCTAAAATCTCTCATGAAATCAGAACTCCGATTAATGCGGTAATCGGTATGAATGAGTTGATTCTGCGTGAAAGTACAGAAGATAATGTGCGTAAGTATGCAGGGGATGTAAAAGATTCTTCGGTATTGTTACTAAACATTATTAATGAAATCTTGGATTCTTCCAAAATCGAGTCCGGTAAAATGGAACTGGTGGTAGAGAAGTACGAAACAGGAAGCATGTTAAATGATTTATATAATATGATTAATGTCCGGGCCAAGGAGAAAAATCTGGAATTGTTTTTTGATGTCTCGCCTACTATTTGCAAGGCATATTATGGTGATGAAAAGCGTATTAAGCAAGTTTTGCTGAATTTGCTTACCAATGCAGTAAAATATACCAACCAGGGAACGGTAACCCTTAAGGTCACCTGTCAAAACGAAAAAGACAAGTCGGTGATTACATATTCTGTAGAAGATACCGGAATTGGTATTAAGGAAGAAAATATTGCGAAAATTTATGATGCCTTCCAACGATTTGATATTTCAAGAAACAGAAATGTAGAGGGCAGTGGATTGGGTATGAATATTGCCCAACAGTTATTAAAGTTAATGGGCAGTGAGTTACATATTAAGAGTGAGTATAATAAGGGAAGTGCTTTTTCTTTTGTGTTAGAGCAGGAAATCGTAGATTCTCAGGATTTGGGGGATTTTAGAGGTCGGTTAATGCAGGTATCCCAAGAGGATGTATACCGACCGGCGTACACAGCACCGAATGCCAGAATTTTGGCTGTGGATGATAACAAAATGAATCTGAAAGTGTTTAAAGGATTATTAAAACAAACACAGATGCAGATTTTTGAAGTGGAAAGCGGCAGAGAATGTCTGGAGATCCTGAAGAAGCAAAGTTTTGACCTTATCTTTTTGGATCATATGATGCCGGAAATGGATGGTATTGAAACGTTGCATGCCATGAAAGAACAGCACTTGTGTGATGGTGTGCCGGTGATTATGCTTACGGCAAACGCAATTATTGGAGATGAAGAAAAGTATATTAGCGAAGGCTTTGATGACTTTTTGACAAAACCTATTTTGCCCAATAAGCTGGATAAAATGATTTTAAAGCATTTGCCAAGAGAAATCGTTCAGTATGTAGATGAAAGCGAAGGCGAGGAAATGGAAGAGCATCAATGGAGTCTGTCAGAACTTGAAGAAAGATTACCGGAAATTGATTTTGAAAAAGGGCTGACAGCATGCGGCGAGGATGAAGAGCTTTATTTGGAATTGTTTGGTGATTTCGTAATACTGCCCATAAAGGATGAATTGTTAAAGTATATGAATTCCGGGGATTATAAAAACTATTGTATAGTAATCCATGGATTCAAGAATAATGCATATTCGGTAGGCGCCAGACCATTAGGTGACTTGGCATATGAAATGGAGAAGCTGACAAGAGAAGGATTTGCAGAGGAAGTGGCAGGTCTGCAGGAACAATTATTTGCGCAGTATGATAAAATCTGTAGAGTGTATATGGAATAACAAAAAAGACTAGCAAATCTGCTAGTCTTTTTAAGTCGGAGTGGCGGGATTCGAACTCGCGACCTCCGCCTCCCTAAGACGGCGCTCTAACCAAGCTGAGCCACACCCCGGCAACAAAAATTATTATACTAGGGCTTTGGAAAAAAAGCAAGTACTTTTTAAAAAAAATATCATTTTAAATGAATTTTAGATTTTCTAAAATACTGACAAATGAACAAAAATATGATATAATAATTAAATCTTTATAATAGGGGTGTTATGGAGAGGTATTAGAACTTGTAGAAAGTAAGGGGTAAAAGATGCAACATAAGAATATTGCAGTATTAATGACTGCATTGGACTCTGATGGGCAAGCAGAAACGTTAAAGGGAATAGAAGCATATGCAAAAAACCATAACTGTAATGTGGCGGTTTTCTTATGGTTTACAGGTGCCTTCGAGAAGGATAAGCATAATTCCGGAGAGATTAATATTGTTAATTTGCCTGATTTGAATTTGTTTGATGGTGTTATTTTGTTTTCCAATACCATACATATGGAGAATAACGAAAAGCGAATTCGTGAACTGATGTCGGAATTGACCAAGCCTTTAGTAAGTATCGGCTGTAAGATGAATGATGCACCGGCAATTTATACAGATAGCTACACTGCCATGCGTGAATTGGTGGAACATTATGTTGTGGACCATAGTATGCGCCGGATTCATTTTGTAAAAGGAATTGAAGGAAATCCGGATGCGGAAGCACGTTTTCAAGCTTATGTGGATGTGTTGACAGAGCATAATATTCCAATTGTGCCGGAGAGAATCAGTCAGGGCGATTTTTACGTAACCGGTGGGGAATTAGCAGCGAAGGAAATATTAAATTCCAGCTTACCTTTTCCGGAAGCGATTGTATGTGCCAATGATATTATGGCGATTACTATTTGCGATATTTTAGCTACAAAGGGGTATCGCGTACCGGAGGATGTTGTAGTATCCGGCTATGATTACAGTTTGGAGGGCTTGAATCATTCTCCGAAGTTAACTACGGTTCGAAGCCGTTTTATGGCGCTGGGCGAAGCTGCATGTAAGACGGTACTTGAGTGTATGGAAGGTGTTGAGACGCCAAAAGAGATTCTTTTGCCGGATGAGGTTATTTATGACGAAAGTTGTGGCTGCCATGGCAGACGCCCGTCAGACGAGGAGCAACGGCAGCGGGTTATGTATGGCATGGATATTACCCAAAGAATTTTTATTCATCAAATGATTATGCAGGAAAAGAATATGATAGAAGGAACTACCTACGAGCATTGGCTAGGGGCTATGAAGGAGTTTATCAGTCAAATCAATCCTCCGGAATTCTATTGTTGTGTAAATGAAAACTTTGTAGAAAATGTTTTTGAATCGGGTGATACTTTACAGGAGGATATGGATGAAGAAGAACGATTAGAATATTCTCCTATGTCAAAGGTAGTTCTGGCATATAAAAATGGGATATTTAAAAAGCACGCATCTTTTTCATCAAAATGTGCTTTTGATGAAATGTTCGAGGATACGGAGGGAGGCAAGCTGTATATTTTCTCGCCTTTGCATTATTCGGATAGAAATTTTGGCTATTTCGTATTCGTAGATAGTGAGTTCCCTGTTGGCAACCAATTGTATGTGAGTTGGCTGATTAGTATGGGTAACTCCATAGAAAATATCCGTAAGCAAAGCTTGTTGCGCAATGCGATGAAGCGTTTGGATGAAATGTATATTAGGGATTCTCTTACCGGTGCATACAATCGCTTTGGCATGGAACGGTTCTTTACGGAATTAAAGCATAAGTGTTTAAGGTCTAAAACATTTTTGCAGGTGTCCTTTACGGATATTGATGATTTAAAGAAAATTAACGATAAGTATGGACATGAAGAAGGTGATCGCATCATTAGCGCAGCTGCAGAAATTCTGAGAAAGAAGGCGAAGAAAAGCTATGTAGTTCGTTATGGCGGGGACGAGTTTATTGTTATCGGTTCAGTAAATAATGAGAAGGAAATTGCGGATTATTGGAAATGTGTAGAGGAAGAGGTGTTAAAGTATAATAATCAGCAATCGGACAATAAAGCGAAGCTTTCCATAAGCTTCGGATATGATATATTTAAAGTGGATGCAGCTACCTATCTGGAGGATTGTATCCGCGTAACGGATGACAAGATGTACAAGGCGAAGAAGCGGAAGAAAAAGAAGCTAAAGGCAGGAGAGTAGAGCTGCCGGAAGCATAAAAGAGGATTTGTGTGATTAATTAGTTCACATAAGTTCTCTTTTTTTGTTGTGAATAAATTGACAAATACCATATATAGGAGTAAAATGAAACTGTATAACTATGTGTTTACATAATTTATTGCAAAAGAAAATTATTAGAAATAGAATATTCGGATAGGATAAGTGGGAGTGATTGACTTATGAGAATTAAGAAAGCATTAAAAAGAGCATTAGTAACGGTGTTGGCGGTGTCTATGGTATTGCAAACACCTAATTTGAGTGCATTGGCAACGGAAGATGTGGGTGGCAGTGGTGCGACGGTTTCGGGAGCGGATGCGACTTCATTAGAGTCGGTTGTAGACGAAATACAAACTACTACACTGATGAGCGAAGCGATGCTGGCTGTGACTACAAATGAGACGGATAATTTGAATCAGACGGTTTCCAATTCCACTATTTTGGATAATAATAACGAAGAAGTAAATGATTTAGTGGCTGGTGAGCAGTATCATTTAGAGCTGGCCTTTGCAGAAAGTAATGATATACAGTTCAAAGAAGAGAATACATTGGTATATACCTTCCCTGAGGGGGTAGTACCGGTGGGTTTGGATAATTCCAACGGTAATTTTACCATTACCATTTCAGCAGGATATAGAAAATACAATGTACCGGCAGTGGCAACCTTGGTAGAAACGGAAGCTGGTTGGACATTGGAAGTGAAAATTATTGACAATGGTTTCTATTGGGGCAGCATGTACTTTCCAGATCAGAACTATCAACAGTTATTGCGTTCCGGTAATGTACAGTTTAGCATTGGTATGGATGTAGCATTGGAAGGAGATGCAGGAGATGCGGAAATTGATTTCGGTGATGGTGTAAAGCGTGAGATTTTACCGGCAGATCCGGATGCAACGCCGACTCCAACACCGACGCCGACTCCAACACCGACGCCGACCCCAACACCGACGCCGGATCCAAATGCGACGCCGACGCCAATACCTACCGCGACACCAACGCCAACTCCGACCCCTACACCAACGCCGATACCGATAACAGTGGATGTGGAAAAAGTAGCATTTCGTGGTAATGATGGTAAATTGTATTATGCAGTGACCGTAATTTCTAATGGTACCAATACAAATGTGGATTTGTCGGACGTAATGAGTGCAAATCAGTTTGTATCATTGGAACAAAATGTAAAGGCATATGATGAAAATGGAACAGAGGTATCCGGCATTGTTTACAACAATACGGAAACCGGTTTTAGTTGTACGATTCCACAGATGACAGCCGGACAAAAGATTCAGTTTGTTTATTCGGCAGATGTAGATTATAACGCACTGGGTGGAAATAGTACAAATGTAGAAAATGAGGCAACAGTTGTCAGTGATGAGGATACAGAGCCTGACAAAGCTAAAGTAGTTACACCTGTGTTAAATCCGGATGCTTTGGAGAAGGTAGCAACAGAAGTGACCGGCTCCGGCGTTAATAAGACGGTGAAATGGGAACTGGCTATGAATCAAAATGGCTGGTTGAACATGAATGGCACAACTGTCAGTGATAAGCTGGCAAGTGATGTGGCAGATAAAGCAAATTATTCCGGTACTGGAATAACGATTGAGAAAATTGATGCAGATGGTGAGTCAATAAATACACAAGTGGTAGAGTGGTCTGCATTAACAACAACTAAGGATGCAGAAGGTAATATTATTGGATGGTCATATACTTTTGATTCCAATGCGGGTAATAACTATTATGTAATTACATATACTACGGATGTGGATATGACAGAGCAGGTAAAGGATGCGCTGGTAGTAAAGAATGAAGCAACCGTAGACACAATTACTACTACAGCATCTGTTCCTGTGGTTCCGGATGGGGACTACAAGGCGGGCCTGGAAAAGACTGCTGTTTCTGCAACGAAAGAAGAGATTAAGTGGCAGATTAAGGTGGCAGTGCCGGCACAGGGCTTGAATGTATGCGAAGTTAAGGATAGCTTGCCCAATGTATGGGTTAATGTAAATGGTATAAATACTTATTGTGCAGATGCAGTAACTGATATTCAAATTAGCGGATTAGAAGGCACAGAGAGTTATACACTGGAAAAGGGATATCAGGAATATTATGACAATGGTACACCGATACAGGTACAGAATTCCTTTACTGTGAAATTTTATAAAGATAATGGAAGTACTCCCGGTTTAAATGGAAATGGTTCGACCCAAAGAGAAGTACTTATCACAGTAACTACAGAAGTGAATGAGGATTGGTATGCTGCAGCGGTAGATAGTACATACTATGAGAATCATAATAATTCGGTGACACTAACTGCAAATGAGGAAAAATTTGATGATGGTGATAGTGTTATCGTAGCCAATAATAACGAATCGATCATTAAGAATTCTATGCCGGAGTGGTGCGGAATTCTTGATGTTGATGGTGAAAAATATCCATATTATCAGTTTAGAATTACTTTGGAAGGCGTGTCTTCTGATAAGATTACAGTTACAGATGTGATTTCGCCGCTTCCCATGAGTAATTGGGTGATTTATGAAGGTCCGGAGAATACAGACGGGTGGACCGCATCTCATATGAAACTTAGAGCGACAGCAAGTTCTCAGGAATGGGGCTTGGACGCTTATGGTAATATGAAATACAATGGTGAAGTGAGCCCTGAGGTAAACTTTACATATGAAATGACGGATAATGCGATTAATTTTGAGTTGGATGCATTGAAGACAAGTGCAGGAACTTATTACAAGTATTATCACATTTATTATACTTTAATTCCTAAAGATGCGGACGCAATACTGGAATTAAAGAAACTGGCACTGGCAGAAGAAGATGGTGTAGCTACACTGACTAATACAGCCACATGGAACGAGCCGGATTTGTCAGACCCTGCAGAGGTTACTTATGAATATAAGGAGACTTTTGTAACAAAAAGCTTGCCGGTAGAGGCAAAAGCAGAAAATGATTTTGTTGCTACCTTTGAAATTGTGGTAAATGACAAAGCATTACTTATGAACAAGGGGGCACAGCTGGCAGTTACAGATACTATGTCTGATTCTTTGCACTTTTTACCGGATACGTTAGTTATAACTGCAGATGGCGTGGAGCTTTCGAAGGATGAATTTGGACTGAATATAAAGGAACAGGATATTATATTTAAGGTGCCTGATGGCAAGCGCATTGTAATTACTTATTCAGCTGTTGTAATGGGACAGCCGGATGATGATGTAACCTATAGTAACACTGTAAAGGTTGCGGGAGTAGGTCAAACCGGTTTCGCAGATGGAACAGCTGAGATGAGCGCAACCGGAATTGGTACCGGTGATTCCTGGTATTTGAATTTCCATAAGCATGTGTATGGAAATATAAATGAAGGCCTTTTAGGGGCGGAATTTAAGCTGGAGGGCTATGACGCGGCTTCTGATACATGGGTTCCGGTGTATGATGGTGCCGGCGGAGAACAGGTAATCTTTGTTACGGATTCTGAAGGTGAAGTAATGATACAGAACGGAACAGAATGGCTCTTCAAACCCGATACACCGTATCGCTTGATTGAAACCAAAGCACCGGCCGGATATACCCTGGATCCGACGCCCATAGAGTTTACCTTTAAGGCAAATGGTTCAGTATTGGGCGAAGATGAATATTTTTCAAATGATGAAATTTATTTTGCAAACGTATTTGAGAATTTCTATGTACTCAAGACAGATGCAGGCACAAATAAGCCTATAAGTGGTGTTACTTTCACATTAAGCGGTAGAATTGATGGTGTGGATAATACTACTATTCAGGTAACAACCAATTCAGAGGGTAAGGCATCTTTCAACAAGCTGGAAGCCGGTGAGTATATTTTAAAGGAGATTACTGCACCTGACGGTTATATTATAGATGCAACAGAACATAAGATTGTAATCAGTGACAGCTTGGAGGTATCCTGTGATACTTTGACAGTTGTTGCAGATGGTACAGGTTATCTGGTGGCATTTCCTAATGAATCGGAAAAGATTACCATTGCCGGTGAAAAGACTTGGATAGATAATGACAATCAGGATAACAAGAGACCTACATCTATAACTGTAAATTTAATGGCTAATGGTGAGAAGGTAAAGAGTGTAACAGTGACCGCGGACGCAAGCGGTAAGTGGTTATACAGCTTTGCGGATATGCCGAAGTATGAGAATGGTGTGGAAATTAAGTATACTATTGCAGAAGAAACGGTAGATGGTTATACCTTTGCAGCGGTAGATGGTACTTACAATATTACTAATGCCCATACATCGGACACCATGGATATCAGTGGTTCCAAAACATGGGTAGATAGTGATAATCAGGATGGTGTACGTCCTACGTTCATTACCATTCGTTTGTTGGCAGATGGTACAGAGGTGGCATTTAAGACTGTAACAGAAGCAGATGGCTGGAAGTGGACCTTTACTGATATGCCGGTGTATGTTGCAGGCGAAGTGGGTAGAGCAATTGATTACACCATTAAAGAAGATACTGTAGCAGGCTATGACACTGCAGTGAGTGGTTATAATGTAACCAATACTCATGAGGTAGAAAAGATTACTATCGAGGGTGAGAAAACCTGGATAGATGACAACAACCGTGATGGCATCCGTCCGGATTCTATTACCGTAAACTTAATGGCGAACGGTGTGAAGGTAGATAGTGCTACTGTGACTCCGGATGCAGAAGGCAAGTGGAAATACAGCTTTACAGACAAGCCCAAGTATGAGGCCGGTAAAGTAAAAGCTGAGATTACTTACACCATCGAAGAAGCTGCAGTAACAGGTTATACCTTTGCGGCTGTAGATGGCACTTATGATATCACCAACACCCATACACTTGAAACTGTGAATATTCATGTAAGCAAGGTATGGAGTGATGTAAATGATCAGGATGGAAAGCGTCCTGAAAAGATTACCTTTAATTTATTAAAGGATGGTAGCGTATATGCAACCAAGACGGTTACAGCTTCAGACGGCTGGAAGTGTGATTTCGAAGATCTGCCTAAGTATGAAGCAGGCAAGGTAAAAGATTTAATTACATGGTCTGTACAGGAGGAAGAGATAGCAGAGTATACGCTTGCAAATGTAACAGACAATACTACCGGAAGTGATAGAGAGATTATCTTTACTAATAGCCATACACCGGGAGTTACTGAAGTGAGCGGTGAAAAAACATGGGCTGATAATGATGATTACTACGGTAAGCGCCCGGATAGTATTACCATTCATTTGTTGGCAAATGGTGAAGAAGAAGATAGTGTAACTGTAAAGGAAGCAGATGGTTGGAAGTGGAGCTTTACCGATTTGCCGGAATATGCAAACGGTCAGAAGATTACTTATACCATTAAGGAAGATGCTATTGCAGATTACAGTACGGACATTGATGGTTATGATGTTACTAATACTTATACGCCGGGTGAAACCTCTGTAACGGTAGTTAAGGATTGGAAGGATGCAAACAACCAGGATAATAAACGTCCTGCCAGTGTTGAAGTAGAGCTTTTGGCTGATGGAGTGGCTACCGGAAATGTGGTAACATTAGATACTTCAAATAGCTGGAAGCATACATGGACCGATTTGGCTATCAATGATGCAGGAAAGGCTATTGCGTATACTGTACGTGAAAACAATGTTCCGGAAGACTATACTGTAACCTACGATGGTGATGCAAAGACCGGATTTACAGTAATCAATACCTATTCACCTGAAACAATCAGTATCAGTGGTACTAAAACCTGGGTAGATAATAATGATCAGGACGGTATCCGTCCAAACAGTATTACTATTCGTTTGTATGCGGATGGTGTAGAAGTTCAGCGTGAAATTGTAAAGGAAGCAACTGACGGTACCTGGACTTACAGCTTTGCTAACTTACCGAAATATGTAGCAGGCCAGCAAATCGTTTACACCATAGCAGAAGATGCAGTAGAAGGATATACCACGGATTACGACGGATATGATGTAACCAATACCCATGAAATAGAAACCATTGATGTCAGTGGTGCAAAGATCTGGGTAGATAATAATGATCAGGATGGCAAGCGTCCTACAAGTATTACGATTACACTGTTAGCAGATGGAACACCGGTAGCAGACAAGAAGTTAACGGTAACCGTGGCGGATGACTGGGAGTGGACCTTTACTGATTTGCCGAAATATGCAGCAGGTGAGGAAATCGTTTATACTGTTTTGGAAGATGCCGTAACAGGATATACGCCTACCTATGATAGAATGAATGTAACCAATACCCATACAACCGAAACTATTGAAGTTAGTGGTGTAAAAACCTGGGTAGATAATAACGATCAGGATGGAATACGTCCTACAAGCATTACAATTACACTGTTAGCAGATGGTACAGCGGTAGCAGACAAGAAGTTAACGGTAACCGCGGCGGATGACTGGGAGTGGACCTTTACTGACTTGCCGAAATATGCAGCAGGTAGGGAAATTGATTATACTGTTTCGGAAGATGCGGTATCAGGATATACGCCTACCTATGATGGAATGAATATAACCAATACCCACGAAACAGAAACCATTGATATCAGTGGTGCAAAGACCTGGGTAGATAATAACAATCAGGATGGAATACGTCCTACAAGCATTACTGTTCATTTGATGGATGGTGATACTAAGGTGGCATCGCAGACCGTAACCGCGGCGGATGACTGGGAGTGGACCTTTACCGGTATTCAGAAGAATAGAAATGGTAAAGAAATCGAATATACAATTGTGGAAGATGCAGTAGCAGGATATACGCCTACCTATGAGGACTATAATGTGACCAACACACATGTTCCTGAAACTACCAATATTCATGTAAACAAGGTATGGAATGATGCGGATAATCAGGATGGAAACCGTCCGGCAAGTATTACTGTAAAGCTGTTAAAAGTTGGAAGTACTGTTGCAACAGTAAAAGATACTGCAACAATTACTGCTGAGAATGGCTGGGAGTGGACTTTTGAAAATCTCCCGGTATACGAAGCAGGTCGAAAAATTGTATGGTCAGTACAGGAAGTAAAGGTGGAGAATTATAATGATCCCGATTATGCTGAAGAAGCAGTATCAGATGGAAGAAAGATTACCATTACCAACACTCACACCCCCGAAACCATCGCCATCGATATCACCAAGACTTGGTCAGACGGCTACAATCAGGATGGTATTCGTCCTGCAAGCATTACTGTACATTTATTTGCAGACGGCACGGAAATAGATAGTGCTACAATAACCGAAAACAATGGTGCATGGACTTGTACCTTTACCGGTTTAGATAAGTATCGTGACGGTGGTAAGGAAATTAAGTATACTATTACCGAAGATAAAGTAGATGGCTATGAGCAGACTATTACCGGCAATATGGCTAATGGCTTCACCATAACCAATACTCATACTCCGGAAACAACCAATATCCATATTGAGAAGGTATGGAATGATAAGGATAATCAGGATGGAAAACGTCCTGCAAGTGTTACTGTGGAACTGTACAAGGAAGTGGAAGGTACTACAGGAAGCACAAAAGAAGATGCACAGACCTTATCTGCAGAAACCGGCTGGAAGTATAGCTTTAAGAATCTTCCGGTATATGAAAATGGTAAGAAGCTTACCTGGTCAGTGAAGGAAGTACAGGTAACTGGTTACGCAGCACCGGCTTATACTCAGACCAGCGCCACAGATGGTGTGGCAGTTATCATTACCAATACCTACACACCGGAGAACACTAGTGTGAAGGTAACTAAGGATTGGGATGATGCAAATAATCAGGATGGAAAGCGTCCTGCAAGCGTTACTGTAACCTTGTTGGCAAACAATAAGGAAGCTGACAGCGCAACCATAACCGAAGCAGAAGATGGCACCTGGACTTGTGAGTTTACCGGATTGCCTAAGTATGCAAATGGTCAAGAGATTACTTATACTGTTACGGAAGATGTGGTAACAGATTATACCGCAGATATTACAGGTAATGCAGCAAACGGATATACGATTACCAATAAGTATACACCGGGTAAGACATCCGTAACCGTAACTAAGGTCTGGGATGATGCAGAGAATCAGGATGGTCTTCGTCCAAATCCTTTGGAGATTAAGGTACAACTTTACGCTGATGGCGTTGCCGAAGGCGAACCGGTGACCTTAAATGCTACCAATGAATGGACACATAAATGGACTGATCTGGATGCTATGAAGGCTGGTCAGGAAATTCAGTATACAGTGGATGAAATTGCTGTTCCGGTAGGCTACGAAAAGTCTATTACCGGTAGTGCAACCCATGGTTATACTATTACCAACAAGCATATTCCTATGACAACAGAGGTAGAAGTAACAAAGGTATGGGATGATGCGGATAACCAGGATGGTAAGCGTCCAAGCAGTATTAAGGTGCAGTTATATGCAAACGGTGCAGTAGAAGGAACGGCAGCTCTTTTGAACGAGGCAAATGGTTGGACTTATAAGTGGACCGGACTTGCGAAGAAGAATGCAGGTACAGAAATTACTTATACTGTAAAGGAAGTAGAGGTACCTGAAGGTTATACAGAGAATACTACAGGTAATATGGCGGATGGTTATACCATTACCAACACTCATGCTCCTGAAGTAGTAGAAGTAAAGGGTAGCAAGGCTTGGGCAGATAACAACAATTTAGGTAATATTCGTCCGGCTAGCATTACAGTTCATTTGCTTGTCAACGGTACCGTGAAGGAAACAAAGACTGTAACAGCAGCAGAGAACTGGAGCTGGGATTTTGGTACATTGCCGAAGTACGAAGCTGGCAAAGAAATTGAATATACCATTACCGAGGATGCAGTAGAAGATTACAGTGCAAAGGTAGAGGGCTTTAATATTACCAACGTCACACCGGCAGTATATGGTTCTATCGTAGTAACCAAAAAGCTGGTTGGTAATGGCATGGATATTAAGACCGCAGGCGATACCTTCTACGTAGCGTTATATGCTGACAATGATGGTACCATGCTTGTTTCAGATGTAAAGAGTCTGAACTTTGTCGAGGATAGTTCTTCTACCAGCGTGGAATTTTTGAATGTAGAAGTGGGCAAGACCTATTATGTAAGAGAATGTGACGTAAACGGCAATGCAATAACCAATGGTACTACAGAGGATGGAATTGCTTTTGTAGCCACATTCGAAAATGATAATAATAAAGTGGCTTTGGAATTAAAGGGTGAGCAGGGAGAAGTAACCTTGATTAATACCTTTGAGGAGCTTCCGGAGCAGTATTATATCAACGGAGAACTTCAAATTACCAAGAAGCTGTTAGATGCAGAAGGTGTTGCAAAGAACAGCAGTGAAGTGTTCTATGCAGGTGTTTTTGAAGATGCTGCATGCACCAAGTTATCTTCGCTTGTTTCTGAGAATATAGTGAAGCTGGCATTGAATGGTGGTGCTGAAGCAACTGCTACGGTACAGGTAACTATTTGGGGAACCGAAATGAACTTGTATCTGGCAGAAGTGGATAAGGACGGAAAGGTGGTAAAGAGCGGTAAGGACTTTGGTTATACCGTAACTGTGGATAAGGAAAAGGTAACCTTGAATTTGGAGACAACCTCTACAAAGGTAACTATTACCAACACAGAGGTGGAAGAGGAAGTAGAGCCGACACCGACTCCTACACCGACCCCGACGCCAACTCCTACACCTACACCAACGCCAACCCCTACACCTACACCAACGCCTACTCCTACACCGGGTACGGATTCAACACCGACGCCTTCACCGAGTACAGAACCTACACCGACACCTGTTCCAGGCGGACAGACATCACCGAAAACCGGAGATAACACACCGGTAGAAGGTATGTTGTGGTTCTTCCTCATGACAGCAAGTGTAGCAGGTGCATATGGTTATAGGTATTCAAAGAACAAAAGAAGAGTAAAGTAGTTTTAAAGTAAGGCATCCGCTTTCCGAGCGAAAGTGGGTGCCTTTTAAAGGAGAAACCATATGAATTTTTCACCGAATAGTACATTTTTATATATTGTGGCAGCTTGCGTCATAATATTTGTAATTGCCCAGTCCTTATTCTTTTTGATTCGCGCTTATGGTCGGGCCCGGGAATTAAATATGGATATGGCACAAATCAGGAAAACTATTATATCCACGGCGATTTTTACCATAGCACCGGCAGTCTCTATTTTGTTGGGCGTAATCACCTTGTCAAAGTTCTTGGGACTCCCATTGCCATGGATTCGTATGAGTGTAATCGGAGCTCTTACATATGAATTGCCTGCGGCAACCTCTGCGGCAAATGCTTTCGGAATTTCTCTTTCTGAGACGATTTCGGACCCAAAAGTGTATTCGGCCATTGCTTGGGTTATGACACTGGGCATTATGCCAAGTATTATTTTGGTCCCATTACTTTTGCAGAAGATTCAAAAAGGTTTATTAAACATGAAAAATAAAGATGCCAAGTGGGGAGATTTATTCAGTACATCTCTGTTTCTTGGTATGATTGCAGCCTTTTCCGGCATGGTGTTTGCAGATGTAAGAAGCGGTTTAGAAGGCTGGATTCCGGTATTTGTGTTAATCTGTTCTGCGATAGTGATGGTAGTGTGCGGAATTTTGATTAAAAAATGTAACGTAAATTGGCTGGAGAATTATGCTTTGCCAATCAGTATGCTGTGTGCGATGGCATTTGCCATGGTAATTACACCGCTTATTATGGGCTAAAGGAGGAGACAGCATATGAAAAGAAGTTATGAAGAACAGACACATTTTTGGGGAAAAATATGGATTTGGACAGCAGTAGTAGTGATTCTGTCGGTACCGATTATTATATGTATCGTATATGATTGCTGGCCCGGATTTACACCGGTATTACAAGGACTTTTGGGCGTAGCCCCTATTTTCTGGACCGTAGGAGTGATTGAAGTAGTTACCTTCACGCCCATGCTGGGGACGGCAGGCTCTTATCTGAGCTTTGTAACCGGTAATGTTACCAGTTTAAAGGTACCGGCTGCCTTAAATGCCATGGAAAATGCTAAGGTAAAGCCCGGAACGGAAGAAGGTGAAGTGGTATCCACTATTGCTATTGCCACCAGCTCCATTGTGACAACCATTATTATTGCAACCGGCGTATTATTATTGGCACAGTTGACTCCCATTTTAAATTCACCAGTGTTGAAGCCGGCTTTTGACAATATTCTTCCGGCATTGTTTGGTGGCTTGGGTGTGGTATATATCAGCAAGAATTGGAAGGTAGCGGTAACTCCGGTAACCTTTATGGTAATCCTTTTTATTCTGGTACCATCTTTATCAAGCTCGGTAGGGGTATTGGTGCCGGTAGGCGCCATTATCTCTATTGTAATGGCGAGAATTTTGTACAAGAAGGGACTTGTGTAGAGATTCGGACAAAAATAGTGCAAAGTATATTTGAGTGAGGGAATTATGGGAAGTATAATTGGATGGATAGTTATAATTCTGATAGTGACATTTCTGGCAGTAATTTTGGTGAGGGCATGTAGTTTTAATCCTAAGCCGGAGCTGATGCCGGATACTGCACCGGTAACTGTAAACAGAGAAAAAATCATAGATGATATGGCGGAAATGATTCGCTGCAAAACAGTGTCTTATCGGGAAGAAGAGCTTATTGACCGTAGAGAGTTTACTAAGTTTGAACAGGTGTTGAAGGAAAGATTTCCTTTGATACACGGTGCTTGCAAATTTGAAAAAATCGGCAAAACCGGTTTGTTATATCATTTAAAAGGTGAAAAGAATGATAAGCCCTGCGTATTTATGGCACATTATGATGTGGTGCCCATTAATGAAGATGGCTGGGAGAAGCCGGCCTTTGAAGCTATTGTGGAAGATGGATTTATGTGGGGCAGAGGTACGTTGGATACCAAAGGAACCCTGTGTGGAGTTATGGAAGCGGCGGAGCAGTTACTGAGTGAAGGTTTTGTACCTTCTCAGGACATGTATTTTGCCTTTTCCGGCGAAGAAGAGGTGTCCGGCGATAGTTGTCCGCAAATGGTGCAATATTTCGTAAATAAGGGCATTACGCTGGGGATGGTAGTGGATGAAGGCGGTGCCGTAGTAGAAAATGTCTTCCCTGGAGTAAAGCAGGAGTGCGCCGTAGTAGGTATTGCTGAAAAAGGTATGATGGATTTGGAACTATACATGGAAGGGAATGGAGGTCATGCATCTACCCCACCCACCAGAACGATGCTTGGGCAGCTCTCTGAAGCAGTAGTACGTATCGAGAAACATCCCTTTAAGGGACAGTTGACCAAGCCGGTGGCAGGCATGTTTGATGCCTTGGGACGTTATTCCAGTTTTGGCTATAAGGTCCTTTTTGCAAATCTTTGGTGCTTTCAACCGGTATTAAATCTGGTGTGTAGGTTATCTGGCGGGGAGTTAAATGCCATGATGCGGACCACCTGCGCTGTAACCAGAATGGAAGGCTCCAAGGCATTTAATGTATTGCCACCTAAGGCAAGCGTGGGTATGAATCTGCGTCTCATGGGAACGGATACCATAGAGTCTGCACAGGAATATCTACGCAAAGTAATTAAAAATGACAAAATTCAAATGCGTGTGGTAGATGGTTCTAATCCGTCCAAGATTTCACTCACAGAGGGCGAAGCATGGACGAAATTAAATCAGGCAATCCGTTCTACATGGCCACAAGCAATTGTGTCACCGTATTTAATGATGGCATGCAGCGATTCCAGACATTATTCTGAGATTTCAGATAAGGTGTATCGATTTTCTGCCATGAAGCTTTCTAAAGAAGAACGTGCCATGATTCACGGAAATAATGAGCGTATTCCCTTGGATACCTTAGTAAAAACTGTGGAATTTTATATTAGATTGATGAAGGAATGTTAAATTCATGAAGGACAACAGAGACAAGATAATTGCAGCTAAGAAAAAAGCAGCGCGACAAGGCGCAAAGGCGAGTGAAAAGCCTGTAAAAAAGAATGAGCCCCAAAGAGGTATTAAGGGAAGTGCACTCTGTCCCGTATCTGCGAAATGTGGCGGCTGTAAATGGATTGATAAAGAATATAATGTGCAGCTGAAAGAAAAGGAGAAGTGGGTGCAGGGCCTTTTACAGCCCTTTTGCAAGCTGGAGCCCATCATCGGTATGGAACAGCCTACCCACTATCGCAACAAGGTACATGCGGTGTTTGGCGAGGATAGAAAGCACAATATTATTTCCGGTATTTATGAAGAAGGAACCCACAAAATCGTACCGGTAGACTCCTGCCTGATTGAAAATGAAAAGGCAGATGCCATTATTGTGTCTATTCGGGAATTGCTGAAATCCTTCAGAATCCGTCCTTATAACGAGGATACCGGCTATGGATTATTACGTCATGTACTGATTCGAACCGGCCACGCAACCGGACAGATTATGGTGGTTTTGGTACTTAGTTCACCTGTTATGCCTTCCAAAAATAACTTTGTCAAGGCACTTTTAAAGCTTCATCCGGAGATTACAACCATTGTGGTAAATGTAAATAATCGTGGAACCAGTATGGTTCTGGGAGATAAGGAGCAAGTAATTTACGGTAAGGGATATATAGAGGATGTGTTATGTGGAAAAACCTTCCGCATTTCTCCAAAATCTTTTTATCAGGTGAATCCGGTGCAGACGGAAAAGCTGTATAGCAAGGCCTTGGAATATGCAGAACTGACCGGCAAAGAGACATTGTTGGATGCTTACTGTGGTACCGGAACCATTGGTCTGATTGCCAGTGATAAGGCAGGGCAGGTCATCGGCGTCGAATTGAACGCAGATGCGGTAAAGGATGCCAGAGAGAATGCTAAACGCAATAACGTAAAGAATATTCAATTCTATCAGAACGATGCGGGTAAGTTTTTGGTCGGTATGGCAGAGCAGGGCGCCAAGGTGGACGTGGTCCTCATGGATCCGCCCAGAAGCGGCAGTGATGAAGCGTTTTTAAACTCTGTGGTAAAGATGAAGCCGAAGAAAGTAGTTTATATTTCCTGCAATCCGGAGACCTTGGCCAGAGATTTGAAGTATCTGACAAAGAATGGCTACAAGGTAAAGAAAGGCGTGGCTTGCGATATGTTCCCATTTACGAGTCATTGTGAGTGTGTAGTGTTATTAACAAAGTAGAGGCATCCAATAGGATGTCTTTTTTGTTGCAAAAAATATCGAAGAAGCGAGAAAAAACCAGATTTTTCTGTACTTTTGTAGTAGTTTATGCTACATTTACTATGGGTAAAAACGTGAAATTATGGCGAGGTGAAGATCGTATGCAGGCAATAATTTTAGCAGCAGGAATGGGAAAGAGATTGAAAGAATACACCCAAAATAATACCAAATGCATGGTACAGGTATGTGGGGAGACTTTGATTGAAAGAATGCTTCGACAGTTGGAACAACGGGCATTTTCCAGGGTGATAATTGTTATCGGCTACAAGGGATTAGAACTAAAAGAATTCATAGAAGGATTACAGATTAGTTTGCCAATACAGTATGTAGAAAATCCGGATTATAATAAAACGAATAATATCTATTCATTATATTTGGCAAAGGACTATTTATGTGAGGAAGATACTATTTTGCTGGAGTCTGATGTTATTTTTGAACCTGCAGTGTTAGATGCATTGCTGGAGGATCCCAGAGATACGCTTGCATTGGTAGACAGGTACGAGAGCTGGATGGATGGAACCTGTTTAAAGCTTCGGGAGGACGATTCCATTGAAGCGTTCATTCCGGGCAAGAGTTTGAATTTTCGAGAAAAAGATTTATATTATAAAACGGTGAATCTATATAAATTTGCCAAAGATTTTTCGGTAAACCGTTATGTCCCTTTTTTGGAGGCATATTCAAAGGCATTGGGTAACAATGAATATTATGAGCAGGTGCTGAAGGTATTGGCAGTCTTGGATAATGCAGGAATATACGCGAAAAGACTGTGTGGACAGCGCTGGTATGAAATAGATGATGCGCAGGATTTGGCGATTGCAACTACTTTGTTTGCACCCCCATCCCAGCGTCTTTCCTTAATGCAGGAACGTTATGGAGGCTATTGGAGATATCCCAGATTAAAGGATTTTTGTTATCTGGTGAATCCATTTTTCCCACCTGTCCGTATGCAGGAAGAGATGAAGGCGGTATATGGCGAGCTATTATGTGCGTATCCTTCCGGAATGAAGGTAAACAGTTCTCTCGTTTCAAATAATATGAATATTCGTGCCGAAAGAATCGTGGTGGGAAACGGAGCGGCAGAATTAATCCGTTCTGTTATGGAGAAGTTGGATGGAAAAGTGGGACTGATTCGTCCCAGTTTTGAAGAATACGGACATCGTATTTGCAAGGAACAGGAAGTGGTTTTTGCCCCAGCCAATGAAGATTTCTCATATACGGTAGAGGATATTATAGAATACTTCGAAGGTACAGATATCCGGAATCTGGTATTGATCAATCCGGATAATCCTTCGGGAAATTACATAGAGTCAGAGAAGTTGTACAAGCTTTTTGATTGGACAAAAGCAAAAGGAATCCGTTTGATTTATGATGAATCGTTCTCAGACTTTGCCTGTGAAGAGAAAAGAAGTATGATGAAAGAGGAGATTTTAGAGCGTTATCCTGAAATCTATATGGTAAAGAGTCTTTCCAAATCTTATGGGATTCCGGGACTGCGCTTGGGAGTTTTGGCAAGTGCGGATGAAACGATGATTGCCTATTTGAAAAAAGATGTGGCAATTTGGAATATTAATTCCTTTGCAGAATATTTCCTGCAGATTTTTGGAAAGTATGAAAAAGAGTACGAAATATCTACAAGAAAGCTGGCACAGGAAAGAGAATGGTTTTCATCTGAATTATCCAAGATTGCAGGAGTAAGAGTCATTCCATCCCAGGCAAATTATATGATGATAGAATTGAAGAGTGGTATGTCGGCAACGACACTTACAGAGCTTCTGCTTGTGAAATATGATATATTTGTAAAAGATTTGAGTCAAAAGACCGGCGGAAACCATTTAAGAATTGCTGTTCGAAACAGAGCGGACAATGATGCTTTGGTTCAGGCTTTGAAGTGTGAACTACAGTAGAATGTTGCGCTACAAGTGCGAGCAATAGAAAAGGAGTAACTTATAAATGTTAATCGGATGCTACATTGATCCCGGAACAGGGAGCATGTTGTTTACCATTCTTATCGGCATTGTCACAAGTGTAATGTTTTTGTGGAAAAAGCTGGTATTGAAATTTAAATTCATATTACATGGAGGTCGTGCTGAGGCATCAAAAGAACGATATCCTTATGTGATTTTCAGTGATAGTAAAAGATATTGGAATGTATTTAAGTCCATTTGTGATGAGTTTGAGCAAAGAGGGATTGCTCTGGAATATCTTACGGCATCACCGGATGACCCGGCGTTGGAAGAGAAGTATAATCATGTACATTGTCAGTTTATCGGTGAAAATAATAAAGCTTTTGCCAAATTAAATTTATTGGATGCAGGCGTTGTGCTGTCTACTACGCCCGGCTTGGATGTGTATCAGTGGAAGCGTTCCCAGAACGTAGGCTGGTATGTACATATTTTTCATGCGGTGGACGAAGGAACCGGCTATCGTATGTTTGGAATGGATTATTATGATGCCATATTACTTACGGGAGCTTTTCAGGAGAGGTATATCCGTAAATTAGAGGAGCTGAGAGGTCTGCCACAAAAAGAATTAATGGTGACGGGCTCTACTTATATGGATGCACTAAAGGCAAAGCTGGATAAGGCAAAAGAGATTGCACCGGAAGACTCTGCAAAGAAGACACTTCTTTTGGCACCATCATGGGGGGCCAGCAGTATTTTGAGTAAATATGGAGCTGAGATTTTGCAGGCACTGCTTGCTACGGATTATCATATTATTGTACGTCCCCATCCGCAGTCTTTGGTTTCAGAGAAGAATGTATTGGAACCGCTTTGGAAGGAATTCCCTGATACGGATAGATTAGAGTGGAATTATGATAATGATAATTTTGAAGTATTACGTAAAGCAGATGTTATGATTACAGATTTTTCGGGTATTATTTTTGATTATGCACTGGTTTTTGGGAAGCCTGTGGTTTATGCAGATACCTCTTTTGACAGTGCGCCTTATGATGCGGCATGGATTGATGAACCCCTGTGGAGATTTGAGGTATTAAAAGAATTGGGTATACCTCTCAAGAAAGAGGATTTCACCGGAATGCAGGAGCTGTTGGATGGACTGTTGCAGAAAGAAAGTGGAAACGAGGCCAGAGAAAAGGTACGCAGTGAGGCATGGCAATGTATTGGTGAGAGTGCACGAAAGACAACGGACTATATGATACAAAAGTATCAGGAACTGTGTTCGGAGAGGACGTAGGACATGATAAGTAAAACACTATTTTACATTTTTATACAGCCCCTTGTTTTGGTAATAGAGTTTATTTTCACTATTATGTCGAGATGGTTTGGGAATTACGGTATTGCCATTATTATGGTAAGTATAGTGATTAATTTACTCATACTACCCTTGTATAAGCGCTCAGATGCTATGCAAGAACAGGAACGAAAAAAACAAAAGGAAATGGAACGGTGGGAAAAGCACATTCGAAAAACCTTCCGGGGAGATGAGCGCTTTATGATGCTGTCCACTTATTACAGGCAGCAGGATTACCAACCGGTAAATGCAATCAGAGGTTCCCTTTCCTTGCTTTTACAGATTCCCTTTTTTATGGCGGCATATCATTATTTGACCCACGTGAACCTGCAGGGAGAATCCTTTTTATTCCTGCAGAATTTAGGTGAGGCAGACCGTTTATTGAAGTTTGGCGGACTGTCTCTTAATGTAATGCCGATTCTGATGACAGTGATTAATATTGTTTCAGGTTTTATATATACCAAAGGATTCCGCCTTAAGGATAAAATGCAGCTTTACATATTGGCAGGTGTCTTTTTGGTAGTGCTTTATCAGAGCCCATCCGGTCTGGTGTTATACTGGACTATGAATAACCTGTTTTCACTATTTAAAAATATTGTGATGAAATTAGTGGAGCCTGTTTTAAAGAAGGAAAAAAAGGAAGCTCTAGTAAAGGAAGAAAAGAAGAATTCGCCGAAGAACTTTTTCTTGGGAGCCTTTTTATTGACTATGCTTTTGGGACTGGTTATACCGGTATCAGTGGTTAGTGCTTCGCCGGCAGAGTTTGTTTCTATAAATGCATATCGTAGTCCGCTAATATTTGTATGGTTAACTTTTTGTGTGGCAACCGGTGTCTTTTTCGTATGGGGAGGCATTATGTATTATGTAGGTAGTGTCCGGGCAAAGGTAATCATTGAAAAAGTGTATGGTATCTTGGCATCTATAGGCTTGGCAAACTACATGATCTTTGGTAACAGGACAGGGACCGTTTCACCTCTTTTAACATTTGACGGTGGTCTTTCCATGGGGCGCAAAACAGGCATAGTGAGCCTTTTGATTACTATTGCACTGGCTATGGTTGTATGGTTTTTCTGGAAGTATCAAAAGGTATGGCAGACTTTATTAGGTGTCATGGCACTTAGTTTGTTGGGATTGGGATGCTTTAATGTAGTCGGCACCTGGCAGGAATTAGATGAAATGGATTATATTCAGACACTATCTAAAGAGGATGGGGCAATGGAAGTGTCTCCTATTCTGACCTTAAGTAAGACGGGGAAGAATGTTGTGGTGTTTATGCTGGATAGAGCCATTAGTGACTATTTCCCATACATTGTAGCGGAGAAGCCGGAGTTGGCAGAACAGTTTTCAGGATTTGTGTATTATCCAAATACGATTTCTTTTGGACAATACACGATTTATGCATCGGCATCTATTTTTGGTGGTTATGAATACACTCCGGCAGAAATGAATGCACGAAGCGATATGCAGGCAGTAGAAAAGCAGAACGAAGCATTGAAGGTGCTTCCGGTCCTTTTTAGCGAAATGGACTATGATGTAACTGTTTGCGATCCGCCACTTGCGGGATATCGTGAAATTTCAGATTTATCCATTTATGATTCCTATCCCGAGATAGATACCCATATTACTATGGGGGCGTATATGGGAGAGGAAGATAAATTTGTGAAGCGTCTTCAGGATAGCCAGGAGCGCAATTTCTTCTGTTATAGTCTTATGAAGGCCGCACCGGTGCTGTTTCAGTCATTTTTGTATGATGAAGGTAAATATTTTGAGGCTGCAAAGCAGAATACCCAGAGTCCGGCGTTTACGGAGTCCTATACGGTATTAACAAATCTAATTGGATTGACAGATATTAAAGAAGATAGTGTGGGTGGCTTTGTTATGATGAATAATGAGACGCCTCACGAACCTTGTATTTTACAAATGCCGGATTATGTACCGGCGGATAGCATTAATAATGGTGCATATGAGGATAGTGGTCGCTTTACCTTGGACGGAAGAGTCATGAAAATGGATAATTCGTACCAATTAGAGCATTATCATGTAAACATGGCTACCTATTTACAAATTGGCAAGTGGTTAGATTACTTGAAGGAGTGTGGTGTTTACGATAATACCAGAATTATTATTGTAGCAGATCATGGTCGTACCTTAGGACAGTTTGCTGATTTATTAGTTTCTGAAGAACTGGATGTAGAGGGGTACCATCCGATTTTGCTGGTAAAGGACTTTGGAAAAGGAGAATTTGCCACTTCCGAGGAGTTTATGACCAATGCAGATGTGCCAACGCTTGCACTTGAGGGAATTGTGGAACAACCCATAAATCCATTTACCGGTAATCCAATTACAAATGCTGCAAAGAGTGAGGGGAATCTTTTGATTACGACGGCAGACGAATTTGACCAGGAGCCGGGGAATACTCTGGATATGGGAAGTGGTGTATGGTATACCATAACCGGAGATAATCTATTTGACAAAGAAAATTGGAAGAGGGTAGAACCATAGAAATATAAGAAAAATTTAAAAACATCTGTCCATATCTCTTGACATTATGGTCAGAATGCTATAAATTAAAAATGATCCCAATTGGAAGAGTTTTTCCAAGCAAGGTTGGCAACTTCTGTTGCCTTATTGATTGAGTTAAAAGCTCAGTTTTATAAGTTGGTTACTATAAACCACCAAATGCCGACGGCATGAACTTGTGAAATGGTCAATAAGAGTAGTAAAAGTAATCTTTGCTATATAGACTCTGATCTAATTGTGATTTAATGGGTACTTGTTTGGATAGGATGTGGGATTATCCGCGTCATTAAGAAAACCATTATATAATCGATTTCCAAGAGGCATGCTGCGAATGTGGCATGCCATTTTTTGTTATATCCATATTTTACACATATGAAATGATCAAAAAACGAGGAAAGTAAAGATGAAGAAGATTATTGAACTAAAGAATATCACAAAGGCATTTGATGGAGAAACCATTCTGGACAATATTAGTCTGGATATTCATGATAATGAGTTTATAACGTTACTTGGACCTTCCGGTTGCGGAAAGACAACTACTCTTAGAATTATCGGTGGTTTTGAGTACCCGGATGCCGGTGATGTGATTTTCATGGGAGATAGAATCAATGATATACCACCTCATAAAAGAAATGTAAATACAGTATTCCAGCGTTATGCGCTGTTTCCGCATTTGAATGTATTTGAAAATGTGGCATTCCCTTTGAGAGAGCGTAAGGTTCCAAAAGCGGAGATTAAGGAAAAAGTAGAGAAAATGCTGAAGATGGTTATGTTGTCCGGCTTTGAAAATCGTCGTGTAACACAGCTTTCCGGCGGACAGCAGCAGCGAGTTGCTATTGCAAGAGCTTTGGTAAATGAGCCGAAGGTATTGCTTTTGGATGAGCCTTTGGGAGCATTGGATTTGAAGCTTCGTAAGGATATGCAGCAGGAATTGAAGAAGATTCAGAAGAATACGGGAATTACCTTTATTTTTGTTACCCATGATCAGGAAGAGGCACTTAGTATGTCTGATACCATTGTGGTTATGAGTGAGGGTAAAATTCAGCAGATTGGTACACCTACGGATATTTATAATGAGCCCATAAATGCTTTTGTAGCGGATTTCATTGGCGAAAGTAATATTGTAGATGGTGTGATGTTAGAGGATTACAGTGTGCGTTTTGGTGGTCAGACCTTCCATTGTCTGGACAGCGGTTTTGAGAAAAATGAACCGGTAGATGTAGTAATCCGCCCGGAAGATGTGGACTTAGTACCCGCGGAAAAAGGTCAGATTCAAGGTACAGTTACTACGGTTACTTTTATGGGGGTACACAACGAAGCAATTGTGGATATTGATGGTTTTAAATGGATGATCCAGACCACGGACCCGGTAGAAGAAGGGGCACATGTAGGAATTACTTTGGAGCCGGATGCCATTCATATTATGAAGAAATCAAAGTATTCCGGTATGTTTGGTGATTATTCTTCCTTCTCAAATGAATTGGATGAATTGTCCAACGTAGGGGAGGACGATGAGGAATGAAAAGTAAGAATGTAAAGAGGACACCCAATACCTATGGGGTGGTGATGGCACCCTATTCCATATGGTCCTTTGTGTTTGTGGTAGTTCCTTTGATTTTTGTGGCATATTATGCCTTTACAGACAATCAGTTTCATTTTACCACGGATAATATTACCCGTTTTTTTACGGCTACCAGTAATGTGATCCAAGAGGATGGCAGTACCCAGGAAGTAAGAACCTATGTATTGATTTTTATGCGTTCTTTGAAGCTGGCAGTCATTTCTACAGCTATTTGTTTGCTTATGGGATATCCCATAGCCTATATTATGTCCAGAGCCAAGGAAAAGACCCAAAAGACTATGATGACCTTAATCATGATTCCTATGTGGATGAATTTCCTGATTCGTACTTATGCGTGGATGACGATTTTGCAGGATACGGGCATTATGAATACCCTTTTGGGTAAAATCGGTTTGGGACCGGTACAGGTCATCGGTACAGAGACAGCGGTAATTATTGGTATGGTATACGATTACTTCCCTTATATGGTGCTTCCTATTTATTCCATTTTGGCGAAATTGGATGTAAAACTTTTGGAAGCGGCGAGAGATTTGGGATGTGGTAGTGTTTCGGTATTACGCCGGGTGGTGCTACCATTAAGTATGCCGGGCGTGGTTTCCGGTATAACAATGGTTTTGATTCCTTCTATTAGTACATTTTATATTTCACAGAAGTTGGGTAATGGAAAGTTCTTCTTAATCGGTGATGCCATTGAAGGACAGTATATTGCGAACAATTTACATTTTGCGGCAGCAATAGCCTTTATTTTGATGCTGATTTTGTTGGCAGGTATGGCAATTGTGAAGTATGTAACTGCAAAATATGTTTACGGAGGTGAATAAATGAGACTATCAGCTAAAATATATAGTGTGATTATTTTTGCTTTTTTATTCGCTCCGATTTTAGTATTATTGGTATTTTCCTTTAATGAGGCAAAGAGCTTGTCCGTATTCTCTGAGTTCTCTTTGAAATGGTACAAGGAATTGTTTCATGACAGAAACACCTTGGAGGCAGTGCGAAACACTTTGGTTTTGGCAGCATCCGCAACTGCGATTTCTACCATTATGGGTACCTTTGCAGCGGTAGGTATTAATAAGCTACGTTCCAAGTGGTATCGTGCAGCCATGAATACGGTAACAGATATTCCTATGACCAACCCGGATATTATTACCGGTATTTCATTAATGCTTATGTTTGTGTTTGTGGGCAGGCTTATGGGTGCGGCAACCAGTCTCAGCTTTTGGACGCTTTTGATTGCTCATGTGACGTTCTGTACACCTTATGTGATTTTGCAGGTATTACCGAAGCTACAGCAAATGGATAAATCCTTGCATGAGGCAGCTATGGATTTGGGATGTACGCCCATGGGAGCTTTTTTTAAGGTGGAGCTTCCGGAAATTTTGCCGGGTATTATTACTGGAGCTATTATGGCGTTTACCTTGTCGTTGGATGATTTTGTAATCAGTTATTTTACTTCCGGAAACGGCTTTGAAACTTTGCCGATTCGAATTTACGGTATGACGAAAAAGACGGTAACACCGAAAATGTATGCATTGGCTACCATTATATTCTTTGTAACCTTGACATTGTTGTTAATCAGCAATGTTGTAGATAATGAGGACAGTAAGAAGCTACAGGAAGTAAAAAATAAAAAGAAACATAAAAAAGTGGAGGAGAAAAAATGAAAAAATTTTTAATGCTTTGTGTGACCGTATTGGTGCTCGGTATGTGCCTGACCGGTTGCGGAGGTGGAGATTCACTTACTCTGAATGTGTATAACTGGGGAGAATACATTTCAGACGGAAGTGAAGGATGCTTTGACACAGTTCGTGAGTTCGAGAGCTGGTATGAGGAAACCTACGGACAGAAGGTAACCGTGAACTACAGTACTTTTGCATCAAATGAAGATATGTACAGCAAGATTTCCAGTGGTGCAGTAAGTTACGATGTAATCATTCCTTCTGACTACATGATTTCCAGAATGGCTGAGGAAGGATTGTTACTGGAGTTGGATTTCAATAATATTCCCAATTATGAATATATTGATGAATCCTTTAGAGGTCTTTACTATGATCCGGACAATAAATATACAGTTCCTTATGCATATGGTATTGTTGGTGTGATTTACGATGCTAATGTGGTAGATGCTGCAGATATTGATGGTTGGGACTTAATGTGGAATGAAAAATATAGCGGTAAGATTGTTCAGTTTAACAATTCCCGTGATGCTTTCGGTACTGCTATGTACAAGTTAGGCTTGGATGTAAATACTTCAGATAAGGCTGCATGGGATACTGCATACGAAGAACTCTTAACACAGAGACCTATGGTTTACAGCTATGTTATGGATGAAATTTATAATATTATGGAATCCGGTGAGGCTGCAATTGGTGCTTATTATGCAGGCGATTATTTTACCATGGTAGATGCACAGGCAGAAAATGTAGATTTACAATTCTACTATCCGGAGTTAACTAACTTTTATGTAGATGCGATGTGTATTCCTTCCTGTGCACAGAATAAAGAGCTGGCAGAGATTTTCATTAACTACATGCTTTCCGAAGAACCGGCAGTAGCAAATGCAGAATACACCTACTATGCTTCGCCTAACAGCCTGGTTTACAATAACGCAACCTATATTGAAGATATGGGCGAGGAAGCAATGTCAGTGTTGTATCCGGATATGGCAAGCTTTGCAGAAAGCTACAACAAGCAGGCATACCGTAATCTGGACAGAGAAATGTTAGATTATTTGAACACTCTGTGGGAGAACATTAAAATTAACTAATTAAATATCAGTTGACGATTAAAAACCTCCGCCGGGTGCGGGTGGTATGTCCCTATAAAGGACTGTTGAAAAACGTCAGCACTTAATGAGTAGACGGCTGTGTCCGGCTACGAATTTAGTACTGTTACGTTTTTCATCAAGTGAG
>JAZRAX010000036.1:0-44226 GCA_045634745.1 Acetatifactor sp.
AATAATCACCTTTGTGTTTGATGTTGGTTTGGCGATTGACATTATACCAAAAAAGGGAGGTCATTGCTCTTTTTCTTTGCAAACTCCCTATAAATCAAGGTTTTTAATAATAAATAAGAGGTAGTATTTGACACTACCGATGAATTTGTGGAGGTTATTCAAATGAATGAGCAAGTAAAAGATTATATAGATAAGTATCCAAGTGAGATTATCGATATGTACAATAATTTAAGACAAGTAGTTTTTGATAGTATTTCATGTGAACCGGAGGAAACATTGTGGGCAAAGATACCAAGCTATTATGTGGGCGAAGCGTTTGTGAGACTGATTCCCTTTAAGGACCATATTAACATTGAAGCACAGGCGGTCATGCAACATAAGGAAGAATTGGCAGGCTACAAAATTACTCCTAAGGGAATGGTGCAGGTATATTTAAAACAGGATATACCATATGAAGTTTTGAAGCAGATTTTTGCAGAAACCTTAGGGTAACGAAATTGAATACATCGCGCTCAAGGCAAAAGGAAGCGGTTGTGGAGCAGACATTTACTTTTCATGGCGCGATACCGACAAAATCAGAAGTGCGAAGCACGTCAGACGCGATGCGGCTGGATTTTAAAGGTGAAACTGAGGGATAAATTGGAATAGGTCCAAGAGATAGATAAGGAGCATACAAATGAAAAAACTTACTTCAAAGCAATTAAGAACTATCCGAATTTTAATAATAGTTAGTGGAATGTTTATCAGTTTTTGTATTTGGTTATTTTTGCCGAATGTAATAAATAATAATGCTCTTTTTCATGTAGGAAATGGAAAATATGGCTCAAAGATGGGAGCACTTTTAATAGTGTTGATACCACTCTTTGGGTTTATTCCTTGCCGTACGGACGAAGAAATCCATTCTAAAGATTCAATAGAACGGGCTGAACTGCAGGAGAAATATGACAAGAGGGCAGAAGAAACACAGGTTGCTGTTGCCTTATTTTGTAGTATGGTGGCATGTCTTGTTATGCTTGGTGGGCTTTTTCTTTGCTAGCATATTAAGTAGTGGTTGTACAAGGTTTGCCGAATAAAATAATATGGTGGTTATAAAGACAAATCCCAATTTGTCGAGGACGTGAAAATCTCGGTTTTGCGTAGAGATTGAAAGCGCACATTTCTTTTATTTTTCGTCTTACGGAAGTCCTAAAGTATCTATACAAAAAAACTTTTGTTACAGAACCACTTTTTATACAAATTCTATTAAAAAATAGGATTTTTGACGGTAAAAAGTATCTATACAGAAAAAATATCTGTCCAGATACCATAAAGTGCAAAAAGTGGTATCTCAGAATGAAGTTTTTCTGTATAGATACTTTGGGTGGTAGGAAAAGTTGAGTTTTAAGCATTTTAGTAGTCTTTTTCAGTTTTAAGTGGTTCTAAAGAAAAGCTTTTTTTCCATAGACCGCACATAATAGAAACTTTTAGGTTTGTGGAGATATTGAAAATAAGCGATCTTAAATTTAACGGAGGCTTAATAGATGAAAATAAAAATCCTATGTTGGTAGCAATAGTTCGGAAGTTTATTTTGAAGAAGATAATTTTGATAAATTTGTTGACAAACTGAAAAAGTGTGAAGTGGAATATGTTCACCCTGTCAGAGAGCGTTCATGGGGACAGCGAGTGGTTAGAATTTATGACCCGGACAAGCATATCATTGAGGTTGGCGAAAACATAAAAGTAGTTTGTAAACGTTTCTAAGATAGTGGTATGCCACCAGAACAAGTAGCAGAGCGAATGGATGTTCCGATAAAATTCGTTAATGCTTGTATGCGTTAAATTCTAAATTACAAGGTTTGAGAAATAGGGATTGTGGAGGTAAGAGATGATGAGACTTGATGGATTTGGATTTTTGGAGGAAAATATGAAATTTGGGATAAGGCAGGTCATAATATACCACCATTGTTTGCTAAGAGATTTAATGAATTGATTTGTTCCATGGTTGAATAAGCAAAAAGTGTTACCCGTTAGGAATATTGGGGAAAAGAAAATATGGTAGAGCCAGACGCAAAAGAAAAGGAGATGAACATTTGGAACATTGTAAGCTGCAAATTGGCTGTATGCTGATCATTTTGTACATTATATTTGTTTATTGCAAGGAACGCAGGCGATTTCGGAGAAAACGGGCATGGACTGTTTTTGATGGATTATTATTGCAGGGCGTTGTGGCGGTATTTTTTGATGGGGTTACGGCATATACGGTGAATCATTTGGATCAGGTAAGCGTATGGGTAAACGACGCATTACACATGTTCTTTTTGCTCAGCTTAGATTCCTTTATCTTCTGGCTGTTTATATATATGATATCCATAACCACCGGCTTGCCAAAGGCGAAAGGTAAAATGTTGCTTTTGTATAGTCCGTTTGTGGTAAATGTAATCTTAGTGGTTGTGAATATGCCGTCACTAAAATATTGCCAGGGAGAGCTGACGAACTATTCCATGGGTGTGTCGGCATATACTTGCTTTATTATGGCGGGGATTTATATATTGCTAAGTATGATTATTTTCTTTGGACGATGGAGGTATATTGAGGCGCATAAGCGAGTGAGTATTTTTACTTATTTGCTTGTTTTGGCATGTGTGGCGGGTTATCAGATGTTGCATCCTCAGTCTTTGCTCAGTAGCTTGTGAGTGACTATTATTGTGCTGGGAGCTTATATTAATCAGGAGAATCCAACCGTAGAGGAGCTGGCCCATTATCATGATGAAATGACCATGGGTTTTGCTACGTTGGTAGAAAATAAGGATGGCAGTACCGGTGGTCATATCCGGCGAACCACTACATATGTCCGGTTGTTAGCGAAGGAGCTTCGAAACAGGGGATATTACAAGGAGGTGCTGACCAAGGACTATGTGAAGAATCTTTGCATGGCAGCACCGATGCATGATATCGGTAAAATAGCAGTACCGGACGTGATTTTGCAAAAGCCGGGAAAGCTGACAGACGAGGAGTTTCAGGCTATCAAACAACATACGGTCAGCGGAGGTAAAATCATACAGGAGACTTTTGGACATCTAGGGAATGAACAGTATGCGCAGATGGCTTATGAGGTGGCAAGATTTCATCATGAAAAGTGGAATGGCAAGGGGTATCCGGAAGGGTTAAAGCGAAAGGAAATACCTCTTTGTGCCAGAATTATGGCTATTGCTGATGTGTTTGATGCTCTATCGCAGAATCGCTGTTATCGTGAGGCTATGCCCTTGGATAAATGTTTTGATATTATTCAAGAGGGGAGCGGGCAGGATTTTGATCCGTTGTTAGTAGAGGTGTTTTTGGATATTCGTCCCAATGTGGAAGAGGTTCATCATAAAATAAATTATCCGTCGGATGAAGGAGGAAAATAAGATGGAAAGCGGAGTGTTGCGAGAAAATGAAAAGCAGGCCAATAAGGTGGTCGCAAAGGTAATGCGAATTACTTTCTTGATTTTTACATTGGTGTACATACTGAACATAATGGATATTTTTGTAATCGATATGGATATTATGACCATTGCATATGTAACAGGTACTTTATGCCTGTGGATGCCTACGCTTTAGGTAAATGTGTTAAAGCAGCAGGGCTTCTGGGTGAAGTATGTGAATACACTGTGTGCAGTAATGTTTGTAACCATTACGACGATCACCCTGACCTATCATGTGGTGGTGTTATATGTATATGCTATTGCGATTGCAGGATTATATTTTTCAAAGAAGCTGAATATTGTGGCGACTGTACTAACGGTAGCTGGAGTGTCTGTAGGACAGCTGTTGGCATTTTATTTGCAAACTTTGCAGGATGATAACTTTACAGAGCTTCAGAGTGTGGTGGTGTACGGGATTGTCCCCAGAGCGTTGGTGTTAATTGCCATTGCGGCGATTTTTACTATGCTAAGTTCCAGAACGGCTGGCCTTTTGTCCAATCTAATGGGTGCAGAGGAGCAAAAGGAAATGCTGGAGCGTATGCAGGCTATGCGGGAGAGTGCGTCACATACTTCCAGAACCATGGTAAATATGGTAACAGAGCTGGCTGGGATTACCGATACCACGCTTTCTGCAAACCAACAGATTGCCAAGGAATCGGAGCGACTTTTGCAAAGCTCTTTGGAAAATACAGAGGGTGTGGAGCTGGCAGACGGAAGGATGCAGGATATAGCAGGTCTATTGGAAGAGCTCAGTATAATGAATCATAAGACGGCTTCTCTGGCAAGGCAGATTGGCGAAAACACGCAGGAAAATCAGAAGCGTATGGACGAGGCTACCGGTAATATGGGACAAATTCAAGAAAGTACGGATGTGTGCAAGGATATTATCACACGTCTGGGTGAGGAATCTAAGGAGATTATTGGTATTGTGAAAACTATTACGGGTATTTCAAATCAGACCAATATTTTGGCTTTAAATGCCAGTATAGAGGCAGCAAGAGCAGGGGAGCATGGCAGAGGCTTTGCCGTGGTGGCGGAGGAAATCCAGAAGCTTTCCGAGCAGACTAAGATTGCCGTGGAAAACATTGGAAGAATTGTATATCAGGTGGTGGAAAATACAGGTGAGGCAGTAAATGCCATGGAACAAAGTGCAGTGCTGGCTAAACAAGGTATGGATAGTATGAAGCAGGCACATGAATCGGCTGTCCTGGTAACGGCTTCCAATGAGGAAATGGTGGAACAAATTCTGGCAATTGATAAGGCTGCGGAAAATATTCAATATAAGAGCAATGAAGTGGCCGTCAGTATGAAACAGATTAGTGGCAATACACAGCAGAATTGTAATGCGGTGGAACAGGTAACGGCTGCCACCCAGGAAAACAGTGCGGCAGCAGAAGGGCTGGCAGATATTGTGGAACAGATTAAGGAGTTGGCGGCACAGTTAAATAGAGTAGTTGTGGAGTAGTGAAAAACCTTCGAGGAATTCTAACCTCGAAGGTTTTTTGAGAAATTATAAAGAAATCTTAAGAAATATATTGTTGACAGTGGTGGTCTACTGCGTGTAGAATCGAGATAGGTCTACACGCAGTAGAATTTTTGTTTTAGGAGATGTGAAATAATGATAGAATACAGACTTGGCGAAGTGGAAATGAAGTTTGCGGAGATTATTTGGATAAACGAGCCGTTGAGTTCCGGGGAACTGGCGAAGCTTTGTGAAAAAGAATTGAATTGGAAAAAGTCAACCACCTATACGATATTGAAAAGAGTATGTGAGCGTGGATTATTTCAGAATGAAGGCGGAGTGGTAACGAGTGTTGTTTCCAAGCAGGAGTTTTTGTCCAAGCAAAGTGCCAGGTTTGTAGAGGAAACTTTTGGCGGGTCGCTACCGGGGTTTGTGGCGGCTTTTACGGCCGGAAGGAAACTTAGTGAGGAAGAAGTGGCACAGTTGCAGAAGATTATTGAACAGAGCAAATAAGGGGGAGCGAGTATGGAACAGTTTATTTATAAGCTTGGAAGTATGAGCATGCAGGCTGTAGTAGTGATTTTAGTGGTTCTTTTGGTGCGCGCGGCTTTTGCAGGAGCGAGGGTGCCGAAAAAGTATGTAAATTGGTTATGGATGCTGCCTTATATTATTATGATTTGCCCTTGGAAGATAAGCAGTGTGTTCAGTTTTTGGCGAATGCCGAAGAGATATCAGATGGATAGGATACAGGAAGGAACGAATAAGGTTCAGCAGGTAGTGACACAGATGGTTACCGGTACATTGGCTGGGGAGGGTATAGGGCGTCAGGAAGTAGCAGTGATTTCAGGCGTGTCTACCCCGGGAAGTGTGCTAAATATAGCGGAAAAGGAAGCTTTGGGTAATGGGGCAATAAATTCGGCAAATGTAGAATTCGTTGAGGGTGTATCAGGTAGCATAAGTAATGCATGGAGTGTAACAGATATCCTTGGTCTAATCTGGTTACTTGGTATTGTAGTGCTCATAATTTACAGTGTAGTTTCCTATATAAAGTTGAAAAAGAAGGTGCTTTGTAGTATACAAGTGGAGCATAATCTTTACTGTGCGGATGATATTTCCACTGCCTTTGTGTTTGGCGTGTTTCGACCAAAGATATATATACCTTCTGCTTTACATGGTGAAAATATAACCTATGTGCTGGAACATGAAAGGACGCACATCAAACGATTTGATCCGTTAAAAAAGATTTGTGCCTTTGGCATTACGAGCGTGCATTGGTTCAATCCTTTTGTATGGGTGGCATTTTACTTCTTCTGTAAGGATATGGAGATGGCCTGTGATGAGGAAACGGTAGCAAGAATCGGCATGGAGAAGAAGCAGGAATATGCCATGGCGCTGTTACAGTTATCTTCTGCGAAAAAGATGCTTGCAGGAGCACCTTTGGCATTTGGCGAAGATAATGTAAAGGATAGGGTGCGCAATATCGTTAGATATAAAAAGGTATGGGTGTTTGTTTCGGTGGTAGCAGTCATCGTGGTAATTGTATTGGCAGCAGGATTTTTGAGTAAGTATGAGGATACTACAACTCTGAAGAAGCTAGAGGATGAAGTGGGAATTATAAGCTGGTCTCAGGATGCCGAACCTATATGGCTTACAATAGGTGAAGAAAGGACGTTTTTTCCGGAAGCCTATTATGACAGCTTTGTAGAGTTTTTTAATCAGTTAGAGGTAACTAAGGAACCCATTTCTCCAAGCAGAGCAGATGACAGACCAAAGGATGTTGTTTTACGGGTTGGTACCAGTCATTATAATATTAATAATGACACTTATATTTATATTGGCAATGATTATAAAGAGATTTGGTTTGATGATGGTGTGAAGCCCAGCTTGTCTTATGGAATTATAAATCCGCAGCAGGTGATAGATTTCATAAAGTTGCAGGAAGGCAGTGTGGAAAAGGCAGAGGAGCAAATGCCATCTACATCGCCGGAACCAGAGCTTACAGAAACACCGGAAGGAGAGACTGCCGGTGCGCAGGAAACGCCGAAGCCTACACCGGAACCGGCTGAGGAAATCACCGACGAATGGAGCCAAACATATCCATGGACAGATTTGGATGGAGATGGTTCAGAAGAATATATTCTGGTGGAACGTGGTGATTTCCAGGGAATGAATTCGGTAAATGGCAGGCTGACGGTATTCGTAAACAATGAGCCGGTATATCAGTATACGGAGGAGTTGTGGATCGTGTGTGTGGATGCCATGGAGTATCTGGACTTGGACGGAGACGGACAGGAAGAAATTTTTGTCAGCTTTATGCCTGCGGTAAATTCCATGCCTTTTGAGGAATGGTTTGTACTGAAGAAGGTAGACGATAGCTGGGAAATGCTGGAGATGTATCATTATAAGGATGATATGCTGGATAATGCATTTCCGATTACTGTGGTACTTAAGGAAAAAGAATTTGATTTTGTCATCCGGTGTGAAGGCTGGGATGGTGAAATTGCCTTTGATGCTACAGCACATTATGAACGCAGAAAGGCAGAGCTGGACGAAGGAAATGGAACGTATGAAGCATTTATGGAAGGGCCTTATGTAGAGGGTAGTGTGGTAGGCAGTCCGTTAGCCTGGGGTGTTTGGCATATTCAAACAGGAACTTATGAAGGTAACAACTGTCTGATTGCAGAGCATGGTTTGGGCGGTCCATGGGGCAAGTATGATTATTACGGTAATGCCTATGTGTATTTTAATTATGATGAGAAGGGTAAAATCAATATTTTGCATATGGAGTTTACACCGACAGATTTTTAGCGAGAATGATGTATGTGTCACAGACAAAAATAATTGACAAAACAGCAGAGAAATGTTAATATTTGTATACAAAAAGGTGTTGCCGTACAGCAACGGTTCGCCTTGGTTTATAGTTTCTAATCAAATTAGCAACCTAACTTTGGCTGGTGCGGTTGCTTTTTTGATGTTTATGTTTCTTGGCGGTTTGTACGATACTGATAGTAGTAACAATGATGCTGATAACTGTTACTACAATACCGACAATACCGACGATTGTTTCTAACATCTTTTGTCCTTTGCTGTATTTTCCATCTGCATCCCTCCCAAGATATGGAAGTTCTCAGAATGTACTTATTCTGGCGAAAGGCGAACCGCTTACCGTTTTGGCAACACCATACTTATAATATTACATAATATAGTAATCAATTCAATGAAAAATTGCAAATCAACAATAAAACAAATTGGACTATTGCAAACAACGCGTATTGACAAGCAATGAAAAAACGAAAAAATTTTCTATTCCTCTTGCGTGCAGAATGCGAAAAGCTTATAATAATTGCAGAAGCTTTTCGAAAGAAATAGTCTTTGAGTATATGGGAGGTTGCCACCTATGTGGCGGAAAGAGGTAATTATGGCAAACAAATATGCAGGAACTAAAACCGAGAAAAATTTATGGGAAGCATTTGCCGGCGAATCGCAGGCAAGAAACAAATATACTTACTTTGCTTCTGTAGCAAAGAAGGCTGGCTATGAGCAGATTGCAGAGCTGTTCTTAAAGACTGCTGATAACGAAAAGGAGCATGCAAAGCTTTGGTTCAAGGAATTGGGAGAGTTGGGAGACACCGCAACGAACTTACTTCATGCAGCAGAGGGTGAAAATGCTGAGTGGACCGATATGTATGATAGAATGGCGCGCGAGGCAGAGGAAGAAGGCTTCGTAGAGTTGGCTGCGAAATTCCGTGGTGTAGCTGCGATTGAGAAAACACACGAGGAAAGATATCGTGCCCTTCTTAACAACGTGGAAACCAAGCAGGTATTTGCCAAGGCAGGTGTACAGATTTGGGAGTGCCGTAACTGTGGTCACATCGTAGTTGGAGTGGCTGCTCCGGAGGTTTGCCCTGTATGTAATCACCCACAGGCTTACTTCGAAGTGAGAAAAGAGAATTATTAAGAAGAATAAATGTACAAGGCGGTGCGGCTAATAGCTGTACCGCCTTATTGTTTCTTTGAAAGAGTCTGTTATTTCAAATTAATACTTTTTCTATATTTGGCCGGAGACGTACCTTCATGTTGCTTAAAAACCGTACTAAAGTATCTTGGATCGGGAAAACCGCATCTGGCGCCGATTTCTGCAATCGGAATATTGCTGTGTAGCAATAAATGCTTGGCTTCGCTAATACGTCGATAGGTAACATATTCTGAAGGGCGCATGTGTAATGTTTCATGAAAAATACGGCATAGGTGTTGTGGAGAAATATTGACCAGTTTTGCTAAAAATGTTATGGAAAAATCTTCGGAAAAATGATCATCAATATAATTTAAAACGGGCATCAGCTGTTCGCTCTTATCAGTTCTGCCGGAGGTACTTTTGTTAGTTACCTGACGATAAAATTCCAAAAGGTAATCGTAAACCAATCCGGAACAGGTGAAATCGCAGAATACCTTGTCTGTTTTTTGGGCAACAAACATTTTGTTATAGATTTTTTCCAAAGAACTGCAGTCGATTGGATTCAGACAGATGGGGCGTGTGAGTCCCAGCTCCTTTGTAATTTGTGGCAGAGCATAGCCATCAAATACAACCCAACGCACTTCCCAGGTTTCAGTAAGGGAATAATATTCGTGAGGAACACCATTTGGAAGAAAGAAAAACCATCCTTCCGTTAAGGTAACCGTGCCGGCATCGGTTTTTAAACATCCCTGTCCCTTGACACTGTACAAAAGCTGGCTCCAATAATAGCCCTCCGGTCGATATACATGTCCTTGATATTCACTGCCACCGATTCCTACAAGGTAGATAGGGAGCTGGCGAACTTGAGGATTGTTAGGGTAAATACTTTGATTGACAGGCATGGAGAATCTCCTTTCATGCAGATAAAGATATTTCGAATTCAAGTATATCATAAGTATTACATTGCTACCAGATAATTTTAATATATGAACATTGAAAAAATGGTGAAAATATTTAGAAATAAAGAAGTGGGCATATTAAACTTTAGAAATTTTAATATAAAAATTATGGGATGTTCATTATTTGAAGTTGCGCAAAATAAACAAAAATGCTAGTCTTATTTTAATAAATTTTATGAAATTGTACAATGCGTTGGAATATAGGAGGTTACAATGAAAAAGAAAACAGTGCTTGTTACAGTAATTGGTATGTTAATGCTTATTATCGGATGCGGAACAAAGGTAGATAACAATGATTTAGAGGCAAGTGGTAGTACAATGAATACAACAGAGATAACTATGAATACACCGGAACCTACGGTGGAGCATACAGAAAGTATAGCAGATGTATGGGTTATGGAGCCTGCTCCGGTTATCAGAAATGATATTTCAGAGGAGGAAAAATTAACTCGTCAGACGGCCATTTTGGAAAAAGGAACAGAGTTGTTTTCCGGAAAAACGAATGAAGGATATTATCCAAGTGATATTTCATGGTTGCAGGATGCTGGTAAGCAGGACTGCGTAGCGCTTATTTTTGCTTGTGACGATGAGACACATGGTGGTTGGGGCGTATTGGGGCTGGTTGTAAAGTCTGCTGATGGTTTGGGAAAACAGGAGGATATTGCAGCTTATTCGGATCAGCCCGGGAAAGAACGTTTGCTGGTATATTCCATGGAAGAACTTCTTCAGATGGCAGGCACAGAAAGTATATCAGATATTACGACCTTCCAACTTGGTGCATGGAATGGCGGAAGAATAGCAGGCCTTTACTATCTGCCGGAAGAGGTAGCGGTAGAACTAAATGGTTTCTTGGCTGAAGTGGAGGAGACAGAAAAGATTATACATACTTATAACGGAGAATTGTCTAATGAAAATGCAATAGAAAATGCAAAAATTGTGTATAATTATTTGCAGGAAGTATATGGTGATGTTTGTTTGACAGGACAGATGGAATCTACATGGATGGGTTCCCCTGATTATGAGTTGAATTATATTGAAAATAGCACCGGAAAACTACCGGCTATTCGCGGTCTGGACTTTATGCATAATGATTTTGCCGGTGTAACAAAGAGAGCTCAGGAGTGGTGGGAAAAAGGCGGAATTCCTACGATTTGCTGGCATACCGGTTCAGATTTTGCCAGCGGTTATGACGAAAGTAAGGCACATGATTTGAATTGGGAAGAGGCTTTTGTACCTGGAAGTGAAACGTATAATAAGTTATTGGAGGATATGGACAGAGCGGTTCCTTATTTACAACAGTTAGAGGATACGGGTGTTCCGATTCTTTGGCGTCCGTTCCACGAGTTGGATGGCGGCTGGTTTTGGTGGAGCAAAGGTGGCGCCGAAAATTTTGTGAAGCTGTGGCAGTTGATGTATAGTAGATACACGGATTATTGGGGATTGGATAATTTGATCTGGGTATTGGGATACTCCGGTAACGGTGGAAGTATGGCGGGTTGGTATCCGGGGGATGCATATGTGGATTTGCTTGGTGCGGATAGCTATAATCCGGGGGCGAATGCGAATTTATATGAAGCATGTAATGCTTTGGCGCCGGAAGGAATGCCGGTAGTATTCCATGAGTGTGGTACGATTCCTACGCAGGAACAGATGGAAGAAGATGCGCCATGGTCCTTCTTTATGGTATGGCATACAGATTACATTACAAACGAGAGAAATAATACGAAGGAAGCTTTAGCAGAAATCTATAACAGTGAATATTTTATCACTTTAGATGAATTGCCGTTTTTGGAGAAAACTACGACTTCGACAGAATTGCCCAGTAATACAGAGGAGGTTTCATACATGAAGAAATATGAAGAATTGGTCGTGATTAAGCCGGATGATGCGATTTATAGTGAACAGGATAATGTAGAATATGGGGAGTTTCAGAAATATACGTACTACTCTCAGACAGCAGAAAGAGATACCAGCGTGAATATATTACTGCCGCCGGGATATTCTGAGGAAAAGGAATATCCGGTACTATATATTCTCCACGGATTCTGGGACAATGAAGAGTGGATGGCGAGACCGGTGGTTAGCTTAAATACAATGCTGTCGAATCTATATTCGTCCGAAGAAGCGGAAGAAATGATAGTAGTGTTACCATATATTTATTGTAGTAAGGATATGCCTTATTGTACCGGTATGGATTTAACAAATTGTATGAGCTATGATAATTTTATAAATGATTTGACAACGGATTTGATGCCTTTTGTAGAAAATACGTTTTCTGTGGCAAAAGGAAGAGAGAATACAGCGATTACAGGCTTTTCTATGGGCGGCAGAGAATCTTTGTTTATCGGTTTTTCACATCCGGAGTTGTTTGGCTATATAGGGGCGGTTTGTCCTGCTCCGGGGTTGGTGGAAATACCCAATTCTCCAATGCATCCCGGACAGATGACAAAGGAGGAAATGGTATTTGCAGAAAATGAGCCCTATGTTATGCTAATCAGTGCGTCTACTGCAGATGGTGTAGTAGGTAGTTCGCCAATGGATTATCATGATACGTTGACACAGAATGGTGTGGAACATTTGTGGCATGAGCTTTCCGATACCGGGCATGATCACAGCAGTGTAAAACCACATTTATATAATTTTATGCGCCTTATTTTTAAAGAACAGTAAAGGGAATGAGGAGATAATGATGAAGAATCGTAAAACATTTGTAAGCTTGCTCTTATGCTTGTTTTTGATAACCGGCTGCGGACAAAGTTCAGTGGAGGATAATCATATGCAGAACGAAGAAAATCAGGAATCGGTAATGCCGGTAACATCTACAGAGGAACCTGTGCAGACTACAGCACCTATGACGGAAGAAGAAAGAATCTATTTTGAAATGTTGGAGCGCTCTGTTATTTCTACCGGTAATAATGAACGTATGCAAAAAGTGATGGAAAAGGCAGGGAAGGGAGAAGATGTAACGCTTGCGTATATCGGCGGTTCCATTACCCAAGGATATAATGCCGGTACTACAGAGATTTTTGCTAAGTTGTCCAGCGATTATTTTAGAGATACCTATGCGACTACCGGTCAAGTAAATTATGTAAATGCAGGACTTAGCGGAACTCCGTCTTTGCTGGGGTTAATCCGTTCCGAAAGGGATATTTTTGAGGCAAAGCCGGATGTGGTATTTATAGAGTTTGCGGTAAATGACGGACAGGATAATATGAACAAGTCAGCTTTTGAAAGTCTGGTAAGAAAATCCCTGATGCAGGAGCAGGAACCTGCAGTAGTGCTTTTGTTCTCCATGACGGAAACCGGTTATACTTGTCAAAACACAATGCAACTCATCGGTATGAATTACCAGTTGCCCATGATTAGTGTGCCAAATGCATTAACGCCGGAATTGGAGGCAGGACGTATGCAGTGGGCAGACTGGGCGAATGACGGTTCCCATCCCAATAAAGAGGGACAAAAGTTATATAGTGAGTTTATTACCCGTTATTTTGATAAGGTGGCTGCGGAGGAAAGGTCTGCATCCTATGTGCTTCCGGAGAAAATGATGAATTTGGATTATACCACCATGAAAATGGCGGATAAAGAATCGGTCAATGTATTGGAACTGGGAGCCTTTCAGGAAGAATCCGGGCATGAAGCGTTTGCAAAGGGCTGGATGAAAGCGGCAGATGCAGTGGAAAATGATTCTTTTGTGTTTGAAATAGAGTGCAGAAGTTTGTTTTTGGTGTATAAAGAGGCAAATAACGATACGTATGGTACGGCAGAGGTCTATGTGGATGGAGAAAAGGTGTATACCATTGATTCCAATAAGGAGGCCGGATGGTACAATCCGGTACCGGTGAGAGTATATCGGGGAACGGAATGTAAAAACATTAAAGTGGAAGTGCGCATGCAGGAAGGGGACGAAGATAAACTCTTTTATTTGCTGGCAATCGGATATTGTATAAAGTAAAAGAAAAAGAAGAAATAATTTGCAGAGATACCACATATATATTATACTTTAACATGTAGTATAATGTAAAAAATAAGGTGGTATTATGACAAAGATTTATTTAATCCGTCATGGCGAAACGGATCAGAATAAGCGGAAGTGTTTACAAGGCCGCAGTGATATAGAATTGAATGAATATGGTAGGGAGTTGGCACGTAAAACAGCAGAAGGATTAAAAGAAATAGATTTTGATATTATTTTTTCCTCACCCTTAAAGAGAGCGAGAGAAACTGCCGAAATTATAAAGGGTGACAGAGAAGTACCGGTGCTTTGCGAGGAGCGGATTCAGGAAATCAGTTTTGGAGAATATGAAGGTCTTTGTTATGGCAAAGATAATTATTCCATACCGGATAAGGATTTTATGAATTTCTTTAACAAGCCACAGGAGTATATGACGCCGCCGGGAGGAGAGTCTTTTGAAGAGATTATAGAACGCACAGGCGACTTTTTGCAAGAAATCCTGCAAAAAGAAGAGTTAAAAGATAAAAATATCCTTTTGTCCACTCATGGATGTGCCTTAAAGGCGCTTTTGTCAAATGTTTGTGGGAGTTCTCTTGCAGATTTCTGGGGAGAAGGTGTGCATAAAAACTGTGCAGTGTCATTGATTGAAGTAAAAGATGGTAAGGCTGTCGTAGTAGAGGATGGCAGACTTTATTATTGATGCTGAGAGTGTAATGTTAGGACGTGAAGTAACAGAAGGTATAGTTGTAACCGAAGGATAGAATATCGTAAGGATGTCAGGAAGGTTTACAGGGGGAATGTATGGAAGCCTTGATTGAAAAGCTGGAGAAAATATGTGTGGAGTATAACAATCAGTTGTCCAAGTATGAGGCGCTGATGTATCATACCCAGCAAGCCAACGAAAAATTGGATAAATATACGGAAACAAGCCGGGAGAAGGTAGACCGGCTATATTTGCGTGTGGAAAATCGTTTGGAAAAGCTGGACGAGCGTATGGATGCCGTAAAGGAAGAGTATCAGGCTCTGTTTGCAAAGTATTCACAAGAGGTTGGGACGCTGAATGCTACAGAACGGGATGCTTTTTTAAAGTTACTATTAGATGGTTTAGAGCAGTATAAGGTAGATTTCTCCCGAGAGGTAATGCGAGATTACCGGAATATGCTTCAGGCTTTTATGGAACAGATTCAGGAAGAAGCACAGGTAATCGGAAGTGGGCGTGAAGAAATTGAAAAGCTGGTGCGTGACAATGATGTAATGAATGTAGGCTTGAGCAACCGTGTGCAGGATTTGTGCATTATTGTAGATGCTGCTACGGAGAAGATGAATCAGACTTTGTTTGGTATGAACGAAAGATACCTTTCGATTTTTGATGAGTTTTCTGCCCGGGTTAATACCTTAAATGAAGAAGATAGAGAGCGTTTTGTTGTAGAACTGCAAAACACTTTGGAAAAGTACAAAGAAAATTACGGTACTTATGATGCATTGTTGCAGGAGGGATATCAATTACATACTGCATTAGCCCAGGAAGTGCAGGCTAATGTGGATAGCATCCGCAATCTGGAATTCATAGTAAATCAGAAGCTACAGCAAACAGAGGATATTTTGAAGCATATTTCAGCTTCTTATGAAAAAGGCTTTGATAGATTTGAGAAGGATGTTTCTGTGTTAAACAGCCGCGAAAGAGAAGAATTATGCATTACAGTGAGAACTCTTTTAGAAGAATATCGTTTTTCTTTTGGTAAGGAAATCGAAGGCAAGGCAAAAGAAATGAACCTGATGTTCCAAAACACCTTGCTTGGGATCTGCAACACCTTTGGAAGTCATTATAAAGAATATGAACGTATTCTGGAGGCAACCAAAGCAAACAATGCGGGATTAAATAAAAAATTGGACGAAAAGACAAATAAAATAGAGATGCTTACCACAGAGCTGATTCGTAGAGAAGAGAGCATTGAGAAAGCATTGGATTTTCTGCAGGAGGGGTATAAAGAAACCGTACAGCAGTATATCCGTAATATGCAGGCGGCTAATGAAAAAGCACAGATATTACTGCAGGAAACAGTACAGAAGAATATTAGCGGTATGTTAGAACGCTTTTTATATCAGTTAGAGCTGTTTAAAAATGAGCGGTCTGTTTATTTGGAGCAGATGGAGCGTTTGGTAGAACAGGAGCGAATTAGTAGAGAGCAGTTGCTGGAGAGTCATGAATTACAGATGACTTTATTGGGCAAGAAGCAAGTATTGCTGCAACAGCAGATGGAAGCCAACCAGAAACGTATTATGAAATGTGTTGCAGGTATGGGAATTACGATTATTATATTGTTGAGTATTTGTATTTTGTTGGTAATTCCATGGGGCAGCAGTCCTGTTTGGTTAGTGATTATTTTGGTGGTATTTCTTTTGTTGGGTATTCTTGCTACCGTATTTCGCAAGAAAATCATTCAATGGATGAAGGCAGTGTTTTCGCTTTCGCTTCTTTGTGCTATTTTTCTGACCGGTTGCAGTCAGCCGGTAGAGGTAAATAAAGAGGTGGAGATTCAGACGGAACCTTCACGAGGTGTGAATTATGAATTGACACAGGTATATCGTGGAAACGTAGAACAGGTAATGTACATAAAATGTACCTATAAGCAAACTGAAGAGGTGGAAATCAGCTTTGACATAGATCAAGAGTTGATTACGGAGGTATTGGTAAAAAAAGGTGATACGGTAGAAAAGGGTGACTTGCTTGCCAGTGTAAATGTAGACGCTACAGCGGACAAGATAGAAGAGTTGGAGTATCAGTTAGCACTGAATGAGCTGTACTTGAAGCAGACCATTGAAAAGAGGGATTTTCAGCTAGAGCAGGCAGAAGTCTGGTTTGAGTATACCTTTAAGACGTCAGATGACGAGAAGAATATGAAGGAAGAGAAGGAACGGATTAACGAGTCTTTTGCTAAACAGATACAGGGCTATGAGGATACTATTTACTTTCAGAAGAAACGTTTGGCGGAGTATAAAGAATATGTGGCAAGCGGCCAATTATTTGCGCCCATGGACGGTATTATCAGCTTTGTAAGAAGTGATTTGGAGGGGAGTTTAAGCGAGAAAGATTCCTGCATTATCCGTATGTATGACCCGGAGACAAAGCTGTATACTTCCGAAAATATAGAGGCCATTCCTTATTTGGAGGCAAAGAAGGAATATACCATTGCCTGTGGTTTGGGTAAAGGATTACGGGAGTATACAGTAGTGCCCGCAAATATGGAACAATGGGGGGAAGTACTGTACTTCCGCTTGTTGGATGAGGACTATGACCCTAATAATGTAGTGAGCGGTAAAATAACCCTCACCATTGCACAAAAGGAAAACGCATTATATTTGAACGATGATGCCGTACATTCTTCCGGAGAGGAGTACTATGTGTACACTTTGGATGAAAACGGTGTGCGTGGTATGCAATTTGTTCAGGTAGGCATGTGGGGCGACGGTATTGTAGAAATTACGGACGGATTGGAAGAAGGAACCCGGGTTATTTTAAAGTAAGGAGAGACAGTGTATGAGCAAAAATAAAAAGCTGTTGAAATATGGTCTGCTGTCTTGTGGTATTTTACTTTTGACAGCAGGCTTCACCGCGTGTGAGCGGCAAGAACCGGTACAAGAGGTGGTTCTTCCGCAAATTGAGGTAAGCAGTGGTAACCCTATGGTAGAGGAACAGTTTTCTAAGGTAGTGTACGGTGATGTAGTAAAACGGGACTTGTATACAGGTACCATAACACCTTATGTGGAGGAGTTGTTTTTCGAAGAGAACGGTATCTTTTTAGAGTATTGTGTGACCTTGGGTGAAGAAGTAACTGAGGGGCAAGTGCTTGCAAAAACAGATACGGAAGCCTTGGAGGCTGCAGTAGAGCAGTTACAGGAAAGTATTGCATCCTTAACGGATACCTATGAGTATAAGGTGGCATCTATTCAAAACAGTTTGGCTATTTTGGAGGAAGAGATGGCCATAAATTATGAAGCGTTAGAAGCCATGGAGTATATGGCACCCGGCTACACTGAAACCTGCCAAGCCTTGGGACGTCAGGATAAGAGCAAGAAAACCTATGAACTGGAGTTAAAACAGCTGGCAGAGGTGTATGAATTACAGCTTCCCTACTATCAGAAGAAGCTAAAGGAAACAAAGAAGTTATTGAACAGTAATGTAATAAAGGCACCTTTTGATGGTGTGGTAGTGGAGCTTCGGTCCATGGCAGGCGGAGACAGTGTCAGTGCAGATCAACCTTATGTGGCGGTGGCGGACAATAGCCGTTATTTGGCTATGGGAACTTATGTGGGCAGTTCGGTAATTGATAAGGCACAGAGGGTATATGTTTTTATAAACGGTAAGGAGTATGAAGCAGAGTATATTCCTATGGAAAGTAAAACATACAATGCCATTATTGCAAAAGGAGAGGTGCCGTATTCTTCTTATGAGATACGGAATCCGGAAGGCTTAAGCTTTGGACAGTCAGCTGTGGTAGTGGTACAAAAGGAGTCCAAAGAAAATGTATTAACCATACCTTATATTTGTGTGAAGCCTGAGGCAGCCAGTTACTTCTGTTATGTGAAACGCGGTGATAAACGGGAGAAGGTTTATATAGAACTGGGACTTTTTGATGGAATGAATTATGAAGTGTTAAGTGGTCTTACAGAAGGAGAGGAAGTAGTCATTGAATAATATGGGCAAGAGAATGATTAAAAGCATATGGCTGTTACTTGCTGCGGCGCCGATACTTGGACTGACCGGTTGCTCCTTTTCGGAAGAGATGTTTACGGATACAGGGACGAATTTGGTAATGGAGACAGATTCATCCGCATATTTGGATTTGTCATTATTGGATAAGGAAGATGCGGCAGAGGAAAGTGGTAATTGGAACGGTTATGCGGTTTGGACCTTGGAGTACGATACCTTTGCTACAAATATTATTGAAACCAGAGCCAGTATTAATATGGTGGAAAGTGTGCAGGTAAAGCCTCAGTTACAAGAGGGTAGTATGATTTTGACTGGGCTTTTGGTATCCAGATACACTTATGTGGAAGCAGGCGATGTTCTTGCTACAGTTGATGTGGAAATCAGTGAATTGGATTTGGAGGAGATGGAGCTAAAGTTACAGCGTCTGGAAGAAGAATATGCACAAGCAGTGGCGGATTACAATGAACGTCATGAAGAAGCTGCAGAAAACATCAGTGGGTACAATCATCCGGGGAAGATTGACAGAATCGAAATTGCACAGATGGAGCTGGATTTTGAACGGACGAAGGAGAATTACGAAAGCCGTATTGCAGATTCTAAAGAACGGATTAAGGAAATGAAAACCATGGCAGCTACCAAGGAGATTGTGGCACCGCAGTCCGGTCTGGTGATTTCTGTGTCCAGATTACAAGTGGGTCAGGAGTTAAAAAACAGTACAGTGATTTGCGCTATCGTACCGGAGGATAAAATTGTATTAGAATTTGCAGATGAAGCGTTACTGTATGGATATGGTAAGGAACTGATTATGGGCGTAGGGGCCAACTCTAAACCTAACCGGCAAGAGTATAATGTAACGGTAATCAGTTCACCGGGAAAAACACTAACACAGGAATGGAACAAAACTACCACGCAAATTGCCGGTGCTTTTAACATTAGTGAGGTACTGGAAAAAGGTGCTTTAATGGTAGGCGGTCAGACTAATGTAATGGAGAATGTGCTTTTGGTACCGGCAGAGGCTGTGACAGAGGACAATTCCAGATATTTTGTAACGGTATTACATGAAGACGGCAGTTTGGAGAAAAGACAGTTCATACCCGGAGGTAATAACCTGGATTATTATTGGGTATTTGACGGTTTGGAGCAGGGAACAAAGATTATTATAGAAAACTAGGTGGGGGAAAAGATGCTCACATTAATATTACAGAAAATTGTACATAAAAAATGGATGGTGCTGTGTCTGCTGATCGGTAATATTTTATTGCTTGCCGTAGCGGTCAGTTATCCTATGTATCGGACCTCCTCCTTCCAAAGAATGTTAACGGATGAGTTTGAGGCTTATATGGAGGAGACCGGTGATTGGCCGGCGTCCGTTTCGGTTAGCTTGTACCGTAATAAAGGAAAAGAAGGTGTTAGTTATGCATCTCTTATGGAATATATTAACTATGTAAATAGTGAATTTGGGGTACCTATAGCGGAGGAAATCCAGTTTTTAAATACTTCGATTATGAATGCATACCCGGTGGTAGAGCGTGCAGAACGGATTACCAGACAGGTGCGTATTTCTGCCATGAGTGGCATCGAAGAGCATGTGACCTTGTATGCCGGCCGTTTTCCGGAAAGTGGTTTAATAAATGGAGAATATTTGGAAGTTATCGTAGGAGAAGCAGTAGCGGATTCTATGAATATGCTGGTAGATGAGGTATATGAGCTGGAGGAGGCTTACTTTTTGAGCGGAGCGCCTCTTAGAGTGAAAGTAGTAGGTATGTATTATGCTACGGATGCCGGAGACTCTTATTGGATAGAGAGCTCTTCGAATTTAAACCGTGACATGTTTGTGAATATGGATACTTTTCAGGAGTTCTTCATAGGGGAAGATGCAGAAATGGCCTATGGTCTGAAGAAGGTCATTTATGAAATGTGGGACTATGAACAGATAAAGCCTTCGCAGATTTCCGGTATCGTGGCAACCACAGAAAGATTGCTAAATGAAGGACAGTACGGCAGTGTTTTGGGGGATAATGTATATGAGGGCATTATCGAAAATTATAGTGCCAAGGCGAAAAGGGTAGAAGCTTCGCTGTTGATTTTGCAAGTGCCGGTATTGGCGCTTTTATTAGCGTTTATTTATATGATTTCTTCACAAATGTTATCCATGGAGCAGAGTGAAATTTCCGTAATGAAAAGCCGTGGTGCCAAAGGCGGACAGATTGTGGGAATGTACTTTATACAGAATTTTATTCTTTGCGGCATTGCTATTGTAATCGGACTTCCTTTGGGCAGATTATTTTGCTCTCTTATGGGAACGGCAACAGATTTCATGGAGTTTGCCGGCGGAAGACCCTTAGAAGTATATTATTCGGTAGATATTGTTTTTTATGTGGTAGGTGCCGTGGTATTGACCATGCTTATGACGATTCTGCCGGTATTACAGTATAGCAGGGTGTCTATTGTACATTTGAAGCGTTCGCGTGCAGGGAAGAAGGTGTCTCTGTGGAAAAAAATAGGCTTGGATTTTATATGTATTGCGGTAGCTTTGTATGGTTGGTGGGATTTTTCCAAAAATCAGGATGTGATGATGGAGCAGGTATTAACAGGTGAAGCCTTAGATCCGTTCCTATATTTGTGCTCGTCCTTGTTTTTGTTTGGTTGTGGTTTACTTGTGTTACGTTTGCAACCACTTATATTAAAAATACTTTTTTCCTTGGGCAAAAAGCGATATTCACCGGCAGTATATGTATCCTTTGTGGAAGGAATCCGTGGAGGAAAACGTCAGGAATTTATTATGTTGTTTATGATACTGACGGTAGCGTTGGGGATTCATAATACTACGGTGGCACGTACTATCGTGGCAAATGCAGAGCACAATGCATCTTATGTAAATGGGGCGGATGTAGTACTTAGAGAAATCTGGCCGGACAATAAGTATACCAGAACCGAGGGGGAACCTTTGGAATATGTAGAACCGGATTATGGTAAATATACTGTAATTGAGGGGATGGATAAAACTGCTAAGGTAATGCGTCGTAGGATTGAAATAATGCGTTCAGATATTAATGCTACCTTTTTGGGCATTCAGCCGGCGCAATTTTATGAAACAGCCAAAATGCCGGCAGATTTGTTGCCTTTTGGGTTTCATGAGTATTTGAATGTATTGGCGACTTCAGAGTATGCGGTATTGGCATCGGAAAACTTTATGACCGACAAGGGCTATAAGCTGGGAGATACTATAGAAATCGAAGATGATGATGACGATGGCAAGATTCGTATGACGATTGTGGGATTTTTTAATTATTGGCCATCCTACAAGCCGGTTGCCTATAGTTTGGCAAATGACGGTTCCTTGGTGGAAACAGAGCAGTATATGATTGTGGCAAACTTGAGCATGTTACAACGGGAATTAACAACGTATCCGTATGAGGTTTGGATGACAGTGGGTACGGATACGGATGGATTATATCAGTTTGTGGAGAAGAATCCGGATGTTGTGTTTGGTAAATTCAATGATTTGGATGTAATTAAAGAGGAACTTCGCAGTGATACGTTGTTCCAAGGTACCAATGGTATTTTGACCATGAGCTTTGTGGTGGTATTAATCCTGTGTGGTGTAGGTTATTTAATATACTTTATTTTATCCATTCGTTCCAGGGAGCTTCTGTTTGGTGTACTGAGAGCTATGGGTATGCGGAAAAGAGAAGTAACAACCATGCTGTTATTGGAACAGATATTCTGCGGATTGTATGCGATTGTTGCAGGTGCCGGAATTGGTTTGTTAGGTTCCCGTATGTTTGTGCCTATGATTCAAAATGCCTATGCGGCATCAGATCAGGTATTGCCGTTAACACTAATTACCAGTAAACAGGATTTGGTACAGTTGTTTGCGATTATTGGCATAGTAATGGTGGTGTGTCTGTTCGTATTAACAAGGATTGTAGCACATTTAAATATTACCAAGGCGTTAAAACTAGGGGAGGATTAAGCGATATGAGTGAGATTATGATGAAAGCAGAAAATATCGTACGTAGCTTCCCGTTGCCCGGAACCAATAAACTGGAAAAGAAAGAGTTTATGGCGCTAAAGGATATTTCCTTTGAAATTCCGGAAAAGACACTAACCATACTTCGTGGCAGGTCCGGTTCCGGCAAAACCACGCTTTTAAATATTTTAAGTGCTTTGGATAAGCCTACCTCAGGTAAGGTTTGGGTACAGGGCAAGGATATTACGACTATGTCAGAAAGTAAGAGGGAGCTGCTTCGCAGAAAGGAGACCGGATATATTTTTCAGTCAGTATCGTTAATACCGCTTATGACGGCTTTTGAAAATGTGGAGTTTGCACTGCGTATGGCGGGAATTAAAACGGGACGTAAGGAGCGAGCTGAGGAGTGTCTGCACATGGTAGGGTTGGGTAGCCGTATGCATCATATGCCTCAGGAGCTTTCCGGTGGCGAGCAGCAGCGTGTGGCCATTGCCAGGGCGGTAGCACATCATCCTAAGATTATTTTTGCGGATGAGCCTACGGGTGAGTTGGATAGTGCAACAGCAGTTTCTGTAGTAAATCTGTTTAAGCAAATGGTGGAGAAAGAAGGCGTGACCATTATTATGACTACCCATGATGCCAGCTTAATGGATGCAGGAGATTTGGTATTGGCATTGGAAGCAGGAGAACTTTTAAAGTAGGTTTTACATAAAGATATCATAATAGTGCAAACTATAACTAAGTGGAAATAGGTCTTAACGGAAGGAGTATGTTTATGATAAATTATCGTAAAGCAGTAATGATTGGATGTGGTTTTGTAGGTTCGGCATCTGTATTTAGTTTGATGCAGAGCGGATTGTTTTCTGAAATTGCAATGATTGATGTGGATCGTGAAAAGGCGGAAGGTGAGGCCATGGATATCAGTCATGGTATTCCCTTTGCCAGTCATATGAGAATTTATGCAGGAGATTATGAGGACGTAAAAGACGCCGGAATTGTAATTATTACGGCGGGAGCCAATCAGAAGCCGGGAGAAAGCAGACTGGACTTGGTAAAGAAGAATGTAGGTATTTTCAAGAAAATTATTCCTACGATTATGGAGCAGGGCTTTGACGGAATTATTTTGGTGGTGGCAAATCCGGTGGATATTTTAACCTATGTGGCACAGAAATTGTCCGGTTTGCCGGAAAATCGCGTAATCGGTTCCGGTACGGTACTAGATACAGCTAGACTTAAAAATCGTTTGAGTGAGCATTTGGAAGTGGACAGCCGAAGCGTGCATGCTTTTATTATTGGTGAGCATGGTGATAGTGAGATCGCAGCGTGGAGCAGTGCCAATGTATCCGGTATTCCCATCAATGATTTTTGCGAAATGCGAGGACATTACCAGCATGAGAAATCTACCAGAGAAATTGCAGAGGCAGTAAAGAATAGTGCCTATGACATTATTCAGAGAAAGCAGGCTACTTATTTCGGTGTAGCTATGGCAGTGAAGAGAATTTGTGAGGTGATTGTCAGGGACGAGAAGTCCATTTTGCCGGTTTCTACCATGATGCATGGGGAACATGGTGTAGATGGTGTGGTTTTAAGTATGCCCTGTATTGTAGGGAAAGACGGTATTGAGACAAAGGTTCCGTTTTTGTTAAATGAAGAAGAAAAACTTAAGTTGCAGGAGTCTGCAAAGATGTTAAAAGGTATTATTGAAACATTGGAGATCTAAAGAGACGTGAGGTAACTGATATGAGTTATAAATACGAGACGCATATGCATACGTCCCAGGGAAGTGCTTGCGGACGTTCCACGGGGGCGGAAATGGTTAGGGCACACAAGGAAGCCGGATATACCGGAATTTTTGTGACGGATCATTTTTTTAATGGTAATTGTGCGGTGCCTAGGGACTTGCCGTGGGAAGAGCGTGTGGAGTTATTTTGCAAGGGATATGAAGAGGCCAAAGCAGAAGGTGACAAAATCGGTTTGGATGTGTTCTTTGGCTTTGAGTATTGCTTTGATGCGGCGGATTTTTTAGTATATAATCTGGATAAAGAATGGCTAAAGGCGCATCCGGATATTGATAAGTGGGAGCCGAGAAAGGCTTTTGCTACCATGCGTGCAGAAGGCGGATTTATTGTACATGCCCATCCTTTCCGTGAGAGGGATTACATTAATCATATTCACCTGTTTCCCAGGGATGTGGATGGAGTAGAGGTGATGAATGGGGGACAAAAAGCATTTCCGCTGATGAACGAAAGAGCGGAGCTCTATGCTATGATGTATGAGCTGCCGAAGACTTCCGGATCAGATGGGCATCATGGGAATGATTTGCAGATGTGTGGTGTGGAAACAGAAGTACGGATAGAGAAGCCTACGGATTATTTGGAGCTTATGAAGGCCGGAAAACTGAAACTGATGGGGAAAGAGGATTAAGAAATGGTGAAGATAGATTTGGGCGGAGAGTGGCAATTAAAAATATTAGGTGAAAATGTATATAATATTCCGCAGGAGTGGATGTCGGCCAAGGTGCCCGGTTCTGTGTATGCGACGCTGTTGGAGCTGGGAAAGATGCCGGACCCGTATTATAGGGACAATGAGCTGACAGCCTTGAAGCTTATGGAGAATGATTTTGTATATGAAACCAAGGTGCAGATAACGGAAGAGATGTTAAAAGGTGATGCATTATTATTGGTATTTGAGGGTATCGATACCTTGGGAGATATATACTTGAATGGGGTGCAGCTGGGGCATGTGGATAATATGCACCGCACTTGGGAATATGAGGTATCCAAGGAGGTAGTGCTTGGTGAAAATACACTGACCGTGAAACTGTATTCTCCTACGAAATACATAAAAGAAGAAAATGAAAAGGTGTTTGCCGGTGGTGTGAATGAGGCTATGAAGGGCTATCCTCATTTGCGAAAGGCTCATTGTATGTATGGTTGGGACTGGGGTCCGCGACTTCCTGATGTCGGAATTTTCCGCAACGTTTCGTTGAAAGTGGTGGATGCGGCAATGATTGACAGTGTGTACGTAATTCAGCATCATGAAAATATGAGTAAACCGCAGATGGAGACAGATGAATCCGGTAAAAAGCGTTTACAGGTAAAAGAAGAACAGGTCAGACTGGAATTTCAGTTGGATTTGGATATATATAAGGAAGAGGAAGCCTTGTCGGTAATTGTGCAGGTGGAGGCACCGGATGGAAAAGTGTACCGTCAGGGCGCAGATGGCAGTGTATTGATTGACAATCCGCAGCTTTGGTGGCCAAATGGTTATGGTGAACAGCCTCTTTATAAAGTAATTGCACGCTTGTTTGGAGCAGATGGTCGTGAATTGGATAACTGGGAGCGTCGTATCGGTTTACGCACAGTGACTGTAAATACGGAAAAGGATGAGTATGGCGAGCAGTTTGCCCATCAGGTAAACGGTGTGGATATTTTTGCCATGGGTGCTGATTACATACCGGAGGATAATCTTTTAACCAGAGTGACCTATGAACGTACCAAGAAGCTTTTGGAAGATGCGGCACAGGCTAATCATAATTGTATCCGTATTTGGGGCGGTGGTTATTATCCTGAAGATTTCTTCTATGATTTGTGCGATGAGCTGGGACTTCTGGTATGGCAGGACTTTATGTTTGCCTGTTCCTCTTATGAATTGACAGATGCATTTGAGGAAAATATCAGTGTGGAAATACGTCAGAATATGCGTCGTATCAGACATCATGCCAGTTTGGGACTGTGGTGCGGTAATAATGAGATGGAGACCCAGGTGTGGGATAAGGTCTGGAAACCGTCGCAGAAGCAGTTTTATGATTATATAAAGATTTTTGAATATATTATTCCAAAGATTGTAAAGGAAGAAGATCCCCAAGCGTTCTACTGGCCATCATCCCCCTCGTCAGGAGGAAATTTTGACGGACCATGGGATGAAAACAGAGGGGATACCCATTATTGGGATGTGTGGCATGGCAACAAGCCTTTTACGGAGTATCGTAAATTTAAATTCCGCTATTTGTCGGAGTTTGGTTTCCAGTCCTTCCCCAGCTTAAAAACGGTGGAGACTTTTACGGAGCCGGCGGATAGGAATATTTTCTCACGTATTATGGAGATGCACCAGAGAAATACGGCAGCAAATGGTAAGATTCTGAATTACCTGTCAGCTACCTATCAGTATCCTAAAGATTTTGAAAGTCTGCTGTATGCGTCACAGCTGTTACAGGCAGATGCCATCCGTTATGGTGTAGAGCATTTCAGACGTTATCGTGGAAATTGTATGGGGACACTGGTGTGGCAGTTGAACGATATTTGGCCGGTAGCTTCCTGGGCAAGTATTGATTATTTCGGACGCTGGAAGGCGCTTCACTATGCTGAAAAGAGAATGTTTGCACCGATAATGATTTCTTGCGAGGAAACCGGTGAGCTTTCGGAAAGACCTTTCTGTATTGCAGAGCCGGAAGAGATTGAGAAATCGATTCGCCTTTGTGTGGCAAATGAGTCCTTTGAGGAAGTGAAGGGATGTGTACATTGGGAGCTGCGTGATGGGTATGGAAAGGTACTTCGCAGCGGTAGCGAGGAAGTAACGGTAGAGCCTTTGAGTTCATATTGGCTTTCCAAGGTAGGACTGGCGGAGGTGGATGAGCTGAAGCATTATGTAAGCTATGGGTTTGTGGTAAATGGTGAAGAAATTTCCGGTGGTACTTGTTTGTTTACTGCACCGAAGCATTACGGATTTGTAGACCCGAAGCTGGAACTGAGACGGGAAGGAAATAAGCTGATTGTGAAGGCACAGCATTTTGCACGCTTTGTGGAAATCGAAGGTGTGGATGGTGATGTGAAACTTTCCGATAACTTCTTTGATATGAACCCGGGAGAAAGAAGTGTGGAGATTCTGGAAGGCGACGCGAAAGAGTTTAGAGTGCGTTCGGTTTGGAGTTTGACACATGAGTAAAGAGATAGGGTGTCGAAATGAGGTGCTTGACATATGCTTGAGCGAATAAAAAAAGATTGGAAAAATTATAAAACAGGACTGCTCATAGCACTGGTAGTGGTTGTAATTGCTACAGTGCTGGGCAGGGGCATATGTTATTTTCGGAATATTACGGGAATGCCTTGTCCGGGATGCGGAATGACCAGAAGTTTTCTTTTGATTCTGCAAGGAAAGTTTAAGCAGGCGTGGGAGCTACATCCCTTTGCTTATGGTTGGATTGTGCTTGCAATTATTTTCTTTGTGGACAGATATGTATTTGGGAAAAAAGAAGTGCTTTGGAGAGTGACTCTGATTCTGTTGTGTGGTGGTATGCTGGTATTTTATGTGTACCGGTTGTTTATGGGTGGCTTGACTGTGATATAAAAGGAGGATATTATGGATTACAATAACAATAATACAAATAACAGCTATGATAACAATGATAGCTATAATACTTATGATACGAATAATACAAACAGTTCGTATGACAATGGTTCATATGGTCAGAATGACCAGAATCCGTATGAGCAGTCGGGTGTGAATAGTAATCAGACCTATAGTCAGTCTGCATATGGTCAGTCGACCTATAATCAGTCGCCTTATATTTCGTCGGAGTATTCGTCTTCATCATATGGTTCTGCTGATTATCAGTCAGGATATAATCAAAATCCGCCGACGAATAGCGAACTGGAGGAACCGGTATCTGTATTGGATTGGGTGGGTACTTTGTTGTTGACGATGGTTCCCTGTGCAGCATTAATTGTATATTTGATTTGGGCATTTGGTTCCAATACCAAGAAGAGTAAAGCAAACTACTGTAAGGCATATTTGATTGTGATGTTGATTTCTACCGTTTTGGTAATCATTCTTTACATTTTTATTTTTGCCTTTGCGTTTGCTGCAGGAGAATTCTATTAAGAGTGAAAAAGAAAAGGACAGGTTGTGAAGGCCTGTCCTTTGCATGTGCGTTAATTTTTCTGCCAGCGTCCGGAAGCTCCGCAAGGAAGTATCAGACCATTTTTAGTAACCGGCAGACCGATTTCGTTGGCTTCAACATGTCCACCGAATTTCTTGGTGATGGCAGTATTCATCATGTAAGACAACACGGCCGGCTGCAATCCGGTGGTGTAGGAATTAATAAGGAAGAAGAGCGCATCGTCAGCCAGAATTTGTGTGGTCAATTCAATAAAAGGCCAAATGCTTTCTTCAATTTTCCAGATTTCACCTTTGGGGCCTCTGCCGTAAGAGGGGGGATCCATAATGATGCCGTCGTATTTGTTGCCACGGCGGATTTCTCTTTCTACGAACTTTACGCAGTCATCTACTAACCAACGGATCGGAGCATTACCTAAATCAGAAGCAATGGCGTTTTCTTTGGCCCAACCCACCATACCTTTGGAAGCATCTACATGGGTAACAGCAGCACCGGCCTTGGCTGCAGAAAGGGTGGCACCGCCGGTGTATGCAAACAAATTCAATACTTTTATAGGTTGGTCGGCAGAGCGCTTCGCAGTTTCCTTACGGATAAGGTCGGAAAACCAATCCCAGTTGGTAGCTTGCTCAGGGAATAAGCCGGTATGTTTAAAGCTAAAGGGCTTCAAGTGGAATGTCAGCTGATTTTCCCTGATACCGTTTTCACCACCCAGTTCGTAGCCAATAGACCATTCATTTGGCAGATTGAAGAATTCCCATTCGCCGCCACCTTTGGTGCTACGGTGATAGTGACCGTTTTTGTTTTTCCATCCCTTGTGGTCATGAGGGGTGTTCCAGATGACCTGGGGGTCGGGACGGACCAGAAGATAATCGCCCCAGCGCTCCAGCTTTTCTCCATTCGATGTATCTAAAACTTCGTAATCTTTCCAATTATTTGCAATCCACATAATAATTTGCCTTTCTTAATGTATTCGGTTACAACCCAGAATCATTTTCCTAAAGTATACAATAGATTGTGCAATAGTGCCAGTAGAAAATATATTTCGTCTTATGATTTTTATTACTTTATTATGTTAAAGTGTTGACTTGTGGAAGTATTCTATCTATAATGTAGAAATAGGGCCAAAAATAAAAGTTGTGGGAAAAACGATGAGAGTGTAATAGAGATGAAAAAGATACAAAAATTTGCCCCTGTTTTTGTGACGGTTGCAGCAATACTTTGGGGCATTTTAGTGATTTTTATAAAGAATTTAAGCAGTGCCGGTTTGGAAAGTATGGAAATTGTGGCATTGCGGGTATATGGTACTTCATTTATTTTTGGTATAGGACTTCTTCTATATAATAGGAAGTTATTAAAACTTCGGCTAAAGGACTGTTGGTGTTTTGTGGGTACAGGAGTAGTCAGCATTGTGTTTTTCAGTTACTGCTATTTTAAGAATGTAACAGTTTCTTCTGTGGCGGTTTCCTCTATACTAATGTATACTTCACCAATTTGGGTGACGATTATGTCTAAACCAATATTTGGAGAAAAGATTGGAAAACGCAAACTGATTGCATTAGTCATGGCATTTGCAGGTTGTGTTCTGGTCAGTGGAATTACCGGAGGTATAGGTCAGGTAAGTGTGGAAGGTCTGCTTCTTGGATTGGGAAGTGGAATTGGTTATGGATTATATAGCATCTTTGGAAGAATTGCTTTAGAAAAAGGATATCATCCCATAACAGTTTCTGCATATACTTTTCTCTTTGCTTGTGTAGGTGTATTGCCATTTATTAAGCCGATAGTGATTTGGGAGAAAATGAGCGTGGATCCGGGATTGTGGGGATGGGCTTTGTGCATGGTATTCTTTTCTACTTGCATGTCTTTTACCTTATATACTATAGGGTTGAAATTTATGGAGGCCGGTCGGGCGGCTGTGTTGGCTACATTAGAACCTATAGTGTCGTCGTTGGTAGGTGTTGTTATATATTATGAAAACTTAGACACCTTAATGTTGTTGGGGATAGTATTGGTTTTGAGTGCATCTATATTAATTGGTAGAAAATAAAAAATTAAGCAAAAGCAATAAAATGTAGTATGATTAATTATTTTATAATAAAATACCCCACAAGTGGGTTAAACATAAATACAAAATAAGGAGGTGCCGACAATGGACGGACAAACAATTCAGATATTGATTGCCATGATTGTTTATATGGCAGTTGTTATCGGTATAGGATTTATTTATGCAAAAAGAGCAAATCAGAACTCAGAAGCGTATTTTCTGGGTGGAAGATCTTTGGGCCCTTGGGTAACTGCCATGAGTGCAGAAGCATCGGATATGAGCGGTTGGTTGCTTATGGGCTTGCCAGGCGTTGCTTACTGGTGTGGTCTTGCAGATGCAGCATGGACGGCAATCGGACTTGCTGTAGGTACATACTTTAACTGGTTAATCGTTTCCAAGAGACTTCGCCGTTACAGTGAAAGAGCAAATAATGCCATTACCCTTCCGGATTTTTTCTCTAACAGATTCCGTGAAGACAAGAAGGTTATTATGACTCTGTCTGCAGTATTTATTCTTATTTTCTTCACTGTATATGCGTCAAGTTGTTTTGTAACTTGTGGCAAACTGTTTTCTACTCTTTTTGGAGCGCCTTATGTGGCTATGATGATTGTAGGTGCAATCTTTGTGTTACTGTACACCATCTTGGGAGGATTTCTGGCAGAGAGTGTATCAGATACTATGCAGGCAATCGTTATGATAATTGCGCTGGGTGTGATTGTAACAATCAGTACTGTAAGTGCAGGTGGTTTAGGTGCTGTAGTGGATAATGCTCAGTCGATTCCTGGATTTTTAGAATTCTTTGGAATGGCAGCTCCCACTCTTGATGATGCAGGACGTCAGATCGTAGAGAATGGTGCGCCGGTATTTGGTGCAGCAAAAGATTACAGTCTGTTAAGTGTATTTTCCATGATGGCTTGGGGACTTGGATATTTTGGTATGCCTCAGGTGCTTTTGAGATTTATGGCGATTCGTAAGGAAGAAGAGTTGAAGATATCTAGAAGAATTGCAACGGTATGGGTTGTAATTTCTTTGACGGTTGCAGTATTTATCGGTATTGTAGGACGTCAATTGTATCCTACTGCACATTTGAGTGCAACGGACGCAGAAAATATTTTTATTACTCTTGCTACAAGTTCCTTACCCGCAATTCTTGCAGGTTTTGTTATGGCTGGTATTTTGGCAGCAACAATCAGTTCTTCTGACTCTTATTTGTTGATTGCAGCGTCTGCTTGTGCTAAAAATATTTATCAGGGCGTATTCAATAAGAAAGCGACTGACAAGCAGGTTATGAAAGTTACCAGAATTACTTTGTTGGCAATTGCATTGATTGCTATGGTAATTGCTATGGACGAGAATAGTGTTATCTTCCGAATTGTGTCATTTGCATGGGCAGGATTTGGAGCTACTTTTGGACCTATCATGTTGTTCTCCTTGTTCTGGAAACGGACGAATAAAGTAGGTGCTATTGCAGGTATGGTTGGCGGAGCAGGTATGGTATTTATCTGGAAACTTGGTATCAGCAAGCTTGGTGGCGCATTTGCTATCTATGAGTTGTTGCCTGCATTTATCTTTTCAAGTATCTGCATTGTGATTGCATCCTTAGTGACAGCACCACCTTCAAAAGAGATTGAGGCGGATTTTGATGCAGTCTGTGGTAAATAATTGGATATAAAACTTGACATTAAGAAATGTCTTTTATAGTATAGTGCTAAGCCGAAGGTGAGAACTTGCGGCTTAGCATTTTTAATTGACGAATTTGAGACGAGATTGTACTTAAAAAAAAACAATTTTTGCGCAAAAAATATATTGCAAAATAAAAACATCTCATGTATACTAACTCTTGCTGTGGCATGATAGCTATGAAGCGTGAGGTTGCTGCCAAGAGCTAACGCAGGATGGCAGGTTTTCCGTGGAGCGAATGTCAAGTTAGGAAACTGACGACAAGTCACTGTACAGAAACTGAAGTCTACCGTAGGGTAGAAAACGCGAGAGGTTAGAAAATCAAACCTTGCTGTGAAGAAGTGCGTGCATGAGTATGCATAGGCTTCGGACACACGCGGAAGAGTGTACAGTCACCGCTTGTCGTACTTAATTAATTTAAAAGTGCGAAAAGGAGGCGACTTTTTTTATGGCAAGTCAAGTAATGAGAATCACATTAAAGGCTTATGATCATCAGTTAGTTGATGCATCTGCTAAGAAGATTATCGAAACAGTTAAGAAGAATGGTTCACAGGTGAGCGGACCGGTGCCTCTTCCTACTAAGAAGGAAGTAGTTACCATCTTGAGAGCAGTACACAAGTACAAAGACTCCAGAGAACAGTTCGAGCAGAGAACTCATAAGAGACTGATCGATATCATCACACCGACCCAGAAGACTGTAGATGCTTTACAGCGTCTTGAAATGCCTGCTGGTGTTTACATTGACATCAAAATGAAGACCAAATAATTCCTGTGTTATATTTGGTGTTTCTTATTGATAGTAACTTATTATTTATCCCCTACTAGTATGGACACCCAGATGTGCCCCGCTGTAGAGTAATTAGGAGGAAAGCAAAATGAAGAAAGCTATTTTAGCTACAAAAGTCGGAATGACTCAAATCTTCAACGAAGACGGTGTTTTAGTTCCTGTAACCGTACTTCAGGCCGGCCCTTGTGTAGTAACCCAGGTTAAGACCGTTGAGAACGATGGTTACAGCGCAGTTCAGGTTGGTTTCGTAGAAAAGAAAGATAAGATTGTTAACAAGGATGCGAATGGTAAGAAGGAAGTTATCCACAGACATGGCGTTAACAAGGCAGAGCAGGGCCACTTCAAGAAAGCTGGCACCACCTCTAAGAGATATGTAAGAGAGTTCAAATTTGAGAACGCTGAAGAGTATACCTTAGGCGCAGAAATCAAGGCTGACATCTTCGCAGCTGGAGATAAGATTGATGCATCTGCAATTTCTAAGGGAAAAGGATTCCAGGGCGCTATCAAGAGACTTGGACAGCACAGAGGACCTATGAAGCATGGTTCTAAGTTCCATCGTCATCAGGGTTCCAACGGTGCATGTTCTTCACCTAGCCGTGTATTCAAGGGCAAGGGTATGCCTGGTCACATGGGTTGCGTAAAGGTAACTGTTCAGAACCTTGAAGTAGTAAGAGTGGATGCTGAAAAGAATCTTCTTTTAGTTAAGGGTGCAGTTCCGGGACCTAAGAAGGCTTTAGTAACCATCAAAGAAACCGTTAAGGTTGAAGCATAGTTTAGGGCGAAAGGAGGACCAATCAGATGGCAAACGTATCTGTTTTTAATATGGAAGGCAAGGAAGTTGGTACAATCGAATTAAACGATGCAGTATTCGGTGTAGAAGGTAATGAGCATTTAGTGCACATGGCAGTTGTACAGCAGCTTGCAAATAATCGTCAGGGAACTCAGAAGGCAAAGACTCGCTCTGAAGTATCCGGTGGCGGAAGAAAACCTTGGAGACAGAAGGGAACCGGGCATGCAAGGCAGGGTTCAACCAGATCTCCTCAGTGGACAGGCGGCGGTGTTGTATTCGCTCCCGTTCCAAGAGATTACTCTTTCAAGATGAACAAGAAAGAGAAGAGAGCAGCTCTTAAGTCTGCTTTAACCAGCAAAGTTCAGGATGCTAAGTTAATCGTAGTTGATGAGTTGAAATTCGACGAAATCAAGACCAAGAACTTCGCTACTGTAATGAGCAACTTAAATGTAAACAAGGGTCTTGTTGTTATTGCTGAGAATGATGCAAACGTTGTTCTTTCTGCAAGAAACATGGCTAATGTTAATACAACTTTAGTTAACACCATGAATGTTTATGATGTTATGAATGCAAAGACACTCGTTCTTACTAAGGACGCAGTTGCAAAAATCGAGGAGGTGTACGCATAATGGCAGATATTAAATACTATGACGTAATCCTCAAACCGGTTATTACTGAAAAGAGTATGGCCGGCATGGGTGAAAAGAAGTATACATTTTTAGTTCATCCGGAAGCTAACAAGTCTCAGATTAAGGAAGCTGTTGAAAAAATGTTCGAAGGAACAAAGGTTGCAAGTGTTAACACTATCAACATGGACGGCAAGAACAAGAGACGTGGTATGGTAGTTGGTAAGACTGCTAAGACCAAGAAAGCTATCGTTAAGTTAACCGCAGACAGCAAGGATATCGAAATCTTCGCTGGTTTATAGGATGTGCGGATGAAGAATCGCTTGCGATTCTTCTAACGACTTTCTCTGAAAGTCGTTTAGCTAGGCGGCGTATGATTAGATGTCGCGATATTAAATCAATTTAAAGGAGAAATAACAATGGGTATTAAGACTTATAATCCCTATACACCTTCCAGACGTAACATGACTGGTTCAGATTTCTCTGAAATTACAAAGGCAACTCCTGAGAAGAGCCTTTGTGTATCACTTCAGAAGAATTCAGGTCGTAACAATCAGGGTAAAATCACTGTTAGACATCGCGGAGGCGGTTCTAGAAGAAAATACAGAGTTATCGATTTCAAGAGAAACAAAGATGGTATTCCTGCAACTGTAATTGGTATCGAGTACGATCCTAACAGAACTGCAAACATCGCTTTAATCTGCTATGCAGACGGCGAGAAGGCATACATCATTGCTCCGGAAGGTTTAACCGACGGAATGAAGGTTATGAACGGACCTCAGGCAGAAGTAAGAGTAGGTAACTGCTTACCTTTATCTGAGATTCCTGTAGGTACTCAGGTACACAATATTGAGTTATATCCTGGCAAGGGCGGACAGCTTGTTCGTTCAGCAGGTAACAGTGCTCAGTTAATGGCTAAAGAAGGAAAGTATGCAACACTTCGTCTTCCTTCAGGCGAAATGAGAATGGTTCCTATCGTTTGCCGCGCAACTATCGGTGTTGTAGGTAATGTTGATCACAACCTTATCAATATTGGTAAGGCAGGACGTAAGCGTCACATGGGTATCCGCCCGACTGTACGTGGTTCTGTAATGAACCCTAACGACCATCCACACGGTGGTGGTGAAGGTAAGTGTGGTATCGGACGTCCCGGCCCAAGTACTCCTTGGGGCAAGCCTGCACTTGGTCTTAAGACACGTAAGAAAAAGAAAGCTTCTAACAAGCTTATCGTAAGAAGACGTGACGGTAGAGCAATCAAATAATTGAGGAGGAAAGACAATGGCTAGATCACTTAAAAAAGGACCATTCGCTGATGCGAGTTTAGTGAAGAAAGTAGATGCTATGAACGCTAGTGGACAGAAGGCAGTTATTAAGACCTGGTCCCGTCGTTCTACAATTTTCCCTACCTTCGTTGGACACACTTTTGCTGTTCATGATGGTAGAAAGCATGTGCCTGTATACGTTACAGAAGATATGGTTGGCCACAAGCTTGGTGAGTTTGTTGCTACACGTACCTATAGAGGTCATGGTAAGGACGAGAAGAAGTCTAAAGTTAGATAATTTTCGAACGTTTTTGTACAAAATTAAATACAATCTTCAGGCGAAAGTAATTTCGCTTGAAGATTGCTAAGAATTGTGTTATGATACTCACGGCTCAGTGGAAAGCATAACACGAAAGATTTCCCGGAGATTTTGAAAGGAGGACTTGACCTATGGCTAAAGGACATAGAAGTCAAATTAAGAGAGAGAGAAATGCTCAGAAAGATACAAGACCTTCAGCTAAGTTATCTTATGCTAGAGTATCTGTTCAGAAGGCTTGTTTCGTATTAGATGCCATCAGAGGTAAGGACGTTCAGTCTGCACTCGCTATTCTTGAGTACAACCCAAGATATGCATCAAGCATCATTAAGAAATTATTAGAGTCAGCTATCGCAAATGCTGAGAACAATAACCGTATGAACGTTGAAAACCTTTATGTTGCAGAATGCTATGCAAACAAGGGACCGACAATGAAGAGAGTTAGACCGAGAGCACAGGGTAGAGCTTATAGAATCGAGAAGAGAATGAGCCACATCACTGTAGTGCTTGTTGAGAAATAGGAGGAAGGAAAATGGGACAGAAAGTTAATCCTCACGGCCTGAGAGTCGGCGTTATTAAAGATTGGGATTCTAAATGGTACGCTGAAGCTGAGTTTTCTGAGTATTTGTCAGAAGATTATCAGATCAGAAAGTATTTGAAGAAGAAATTATACAGTGCTGGTGTTTCTAAGATTGAAATCGAAAGAGCATCTGACAGAGTAAAAGTTATCATCTACACTGCAAAGCCGGGCGTTGTTATCGGTAAGGGTGGTGCAGAAATCGAAGTAACCAAGAAGGAACTTGCAAAGATTACTGACAAGAAGATCTTGGTTGATATTAAGGAAATTAAGAGACCTGACAAGGACGCTCAGTTGGTTGCTGAGAACATTGCTCTTCAGTTGGAGAACCGTGTTTCTTTCAGACGTGCAATGAAGTCTTGCATGAGCAGAACCATGAAGTCCGGTGCACTTGGTATCAAGGCAGCATGTTCAGGACGTCTCGGTGGAGCAGATATGGCTCGTACTGAGTTCTATAGCGAAGGTACTATTCCTCTTCAGACCTTAAGAGCAGATATCGATTACGGATTTGCTGAGGCTGATACCACTTATGGTAAGGTGGGAGTTAAGGTTTGGATTTATAAAGGCGAAGTTCTTCCTACCAAAGGAAACAAAACAGAAGGAGGCGAGCAATAATGTTAATGCCTAAGAGAGTAAAACGTCGTAAACAGTTCCGTGGTTCTATGGCTGGTAAGGCACTTAGAGGTAACACACTTACCTATGGTGAATACGGTCTTGTAGCTACAGAACCCTGCTGGATCAAGTCTAATCAGATTGAAGCAGCACGTATTGCGCTTACCCGTTATACAAAGCGTACAGGTAAAGTTTGGATCAAAATTTTCCCTGATAAACCAGTAACAGCAAAGCCTGCTGAAACTCGTATGGGTTCCGGTAAGGGTACCTTGGAATACTGGGTAGCAGTTGTTAAGCCTGGCCGTGTAATGTTCGAAGTTGCAGGTGTTCCTGAAGAAGCAGCTCGTGAAGCATTACGTCTTGCTATGCATAAGCTTCCTTGTAAGTGTAAGATCGTTTCTAAGGCAGATTTGGAAGGCGGTGTACAATAATGAAATCTAGTAAATTTGTTGAAGAATTAAAGAACAAGTCTGAAGCAGAACTCGCTCAGGAGCTTGTAGCAGCAAAGAAAGAACTTTTCAATTTGAGATTCCAGAACGCTACCAACCAGTTGGATAACACAGCAAGAATTAAAGAAGTTAGAAAGAATATTGCTCGTATCCAGACTGTAATCACTGAAAAAGCTAGAGCTTAATAGTAGCGGACGAAGAAAGGAGATTCAATCGTGGAAAGAAATTTAAGAAAAACACGTACCGGTAAGGTAGTAAGTAATAAGATGGATAAGACTATCGTTGTTGCAATTGAAAATCGTGTAAAGCATCCTCTCTACGGCAAGGTTGTTAAGGAAACTTACAAGCTTAAGGCACATGATGAGAACAACGAGTGCAACATCGGCGATACAGTTAAGGTTATGGAAACAAGACCTCTTTCAAAGGATAAGAGATGGAGACTTGTGGAAATCGTAGAAAAAGTTAAATAATCTGCGGATAATTTGGAAGGAGAATTAACATGATTCAGCAAGAGAGTAGACTTAAGGTTGCTGATAACACCGGAGCTAAGGAATTACTTTGCATTCGTGTTATGGCTGGCTCTACAAGAAGATATGCACAGATCGGCGATGTAATCGTTGCTTCCGTTAAAGATGCAACACCCGGCGGTGTTGTAAAGAAGGGTGACGTAGTTAAGGCTGTAGTTGTTCGTTCTGTAAAGGGTGCTCGTCGTAAAGACGGTTCTTATATTAAATTTGATGAAAATGCTGCTGTAATTATCAAGGATGACAAGACTCCGAGAGGAACTCGTATCTTTGGACCTGTAGCAAGAGAGCTTCGTGAGAAACAGTTCATGAAAATTGTTTCATTAGCTCCCGAAGTATTATAAGGAGGTGCCACATGTCAGCATTAAAGATTAAGAAGGGTGATACCGTTAAGGTTATTACCGGTAAAGACAAAGATAAAGAAGGCAAAGTTATTTCCGTAGATGTTCAGAAGGGCAAAGTTGTTGTAGAAGGCGTTAACATGATTACTAAGCATGCAAAACCTTCACAGGCAAACCCTAACGGCGGAATTATTCAGAAAGAAGCAGCCATTGATGTTTCAAACGTAATGCTTGTTTTCAAGGGCAAAGCTACCAGAGTTGGCTTTGAAGTTAAGGACGGCAAAAAGGTACGTGTTGCTAAGGCAACTGGCGAAGTGATTGATTAATCAGAGGAAGGAGGCAATTAGACAGTGAGCGCAAGACTTAAAGACTTATATAATGACCAGATCATTGAAGCAATGACTAAGAAGTTTGGATACAAAAATGTAATGGAAGTTCCGAAGCTTGACAAGATTGTTATCAACATGGGCGTTGGCGAAGCAAAGGATAACGCTAAGGTATTGGAGAACGCAGTTAAGGATATGGAAGCTATTACCGGTCAGAAAGCAGTTCTTACCAAGGCTAAGAATTCTGTTGCTAACTTCAAGATTCGTGAAGGTATGGCAATCGGATGTAAGACAACTCTTCGTGGTGAGAAGATGTATGAATTCCTTGATCGTTTAGTAAACCTGGCACTTCCTCGTGTACGTGACTTTAGAGGTGTTAACCCTAACGCATTTGACGGTAGAGGTAACTATGCTCTTGGTATCAAAGAGCAGATTATCTTCCCTGAAATCGAGTACGATAAAATCGACAAGACCAGAGGTATGGATATTATTTTCGTAACTACAGCAAAGACTGACGAAGAAGCACGTGAATTATTGACATTATTCAATATGCCGTTCGCTAAATAATAAGGAGGTAAATTCTCATGGCTAAGACAGCAATGAAGTTAAAACAGCAGCGTAAACCTAAGTTCTCTACTCAGGCTTATACTCGTTGTAATATTTGTGGTCGTCCACATTCAGTGTTAAGAAAATACGGAATTTGCAGACTTTGCTTCCGTGATTTAGCATACAAGGGACAGATCCCGGGCGTTAAGAAAGCAAGTTGGTAAGGAGGAGATAAAATCATGGCAATGAGCGATCCTATTGCAGATATGCTTACAAGAATCCGTAATGCAAATACTGCAAAACATGATACAGTAGATGTTCCTGCTTCTAAGATGAAATTAGCTATCGCTGAAATCCTTTTGGAAGAAGGTTATATTAAGAAATATGACATTATCGAAGAAGGCAGCTTCAAGACTATCCACATCACCTTAAAGTATGGTGTAGATAAGAATGACAAGATTATCTCTGGTATTAAGAGAATTTCTAAGCCTGGTCTTCGTGTATACGCTGGTAAGGAAGATATGCCTAAGGTTCTTGGTGGACTTGGTGTTGCTATCGTTTCTACAAACCAGGGTGTTATCACCGACAAGAAGGCTCGTGAGCTTGGCGTTGGTGGAGAAGTTTTAGCTTTTGTATGGTAAGCGATAAAAACAAGCACGGAGCGAAGCGTAGTATTTGTTTTTGAGCGGCATACAACGAGAGAAACAGATTACAGCGTAAGCTGTTCAAATGCGAAGCATTTGGTTTCTCGAGTCTGAATTCAGTAACAATTAAATTGTTTATAAATTATTTTTAGGAGGTACGGGCATGTCACGTATAGGAAGAATGCCAATCGCGATTCCTGCAGGTGTAACTGTAGAAGTTGCAGAAAATAACAAAGTGACTGTAAAAGGTCCTAAGGGAACACTTGAAAGAGTATTAGCTCCCGAAATGGAAATCAAGGTTGAAGGAGCAGAAGTAGTTGTTACCAGACCTAATGATTTAAAGAGAATGAAGTCTCTTCACGGTTTAACCAGAACACTTATTAACAACATGGTTGTTGGTGTTACATCCGGTTACGAGAAGAAGCTTGAAGTTAACGGTGTAGGTTACAAGGTTGCTAAGGCTGGCAAGAAGCTTACATTGAGCCTTGGATTCTCTCATCCGGTTGAGATGGAAGATCCGGAAGGCATCGAAGCAGTAGTTGAAGGTAACGTAATTACCGTTAAGGGTATTGATAAAGAAAAAGTTGGCCAATACGCAGCTGAAATCAGAGATAAGAGAAGACCTGAACCTTACAAGGGCAAGGGTATCAAGTATGCTGATGAAACTATCAGACGTAAAGTTGGTAAGACTGGTAAGAAATAATAGATAAGGAGAGTGTGAAAATGGTTAGTAAGGAATCAAGACAGAAAGTTCGTGTTAAAAAGCACATGAAAATTCGTAACCGTTTTAGCGGTACCGCTGAAAGACCTCGTCTTGCAGTGTTCAGAAGTAATAATCATATGTATGCTCAAATTATCGACGATACCGTTGGAAATACTTTAGTAGCTGCTTCTACTGTAGAAAAGGAAGTAAAGGCAGACCTTGAGAAAACCAATAACGTTGATGCAGCAGCATATTTAGGAACTGTTATTGCTAAGAGAGCAATTGAAAAAGGTATTAAGGAAGTTGTTTTTGATAGAGGCGGCTTTATTTATCAGGGTAAGATTGCAGCATTAGCAGACGCAGCCAGAGAAGCTGGCTTGGAATTCTAGGAAAGGAAGTAGAAACTATGAGACATACAATCGTAGATGCAAGCCAGTTAGAATTAAGTGATAAGGTCGTTGCCCTTAAGAGAGTTACCAAGACTGTAAAGGGTGGTCGTAACATGCGTTTTACAGCATTGGTTGTTGTAGGTGACGGCAATGGTCACGTAGGCGCTGGACTTGGTAAAGCTGTAGAAATTCCGGAAGCAATTCGTAAGGGTAAAGAAGATGCTATGAAGCATCTCGTTACAATTGCTATGGATGAGAATAATTCTATTACACATGATTTTATCGGAAAATACGGTTCTGCTAATGTTCTTTTAAAGAAAGCTCCAGAAGGTACCGGTATCATCGCTGGTGGTCCTGCTCGTATCGTTTGTGAACTTGCAGGTATCAAGAATATCCGTACCAAATCTTTGGGCTCTAACAACAAGCAGAACGTAGTACTTGCTACTATCGCTGGTTTAAGCCAGTTGAAGTCACCTGAAGAGGTTGCTAAGAAACGTGGTAAATCAGTAGACGAAATTTTGGCATAAGCTGAGCAGAGAGGAGAATCACAATGGCAGAAAAGATGTTGAAAATCACCTTGGTTAAGTCTACCATCGGTGCTGTACCAAAGAATAAAGCAACAGTTGAATCTATGGGACTTAGAAAGTTAAACAAGTCCGTTATCCTTCCTGACAATGCAGCTACCAGAGGTCAGATTCGTCAGGTAAGTCATTTATTAAAAGTAGAAGAAGTTTAATCAGATAAGGAGGTGTCACAATGGAATTATCCAATTTAAGACCTGCAGAAGGTTCAAAGCAGAGTGATAATTTTAGAAGAGGTCGTGGACACGGCTCAGGCAACGGTAAGACTGCCGGTAAGGGACACAAGGGTCAGAAGGCTCGTTCAGGCGCACCGAGACCTGGTTTTGAAGGTGGTCAGATGCCATTATACAGACGTCTTCCTAAGAGAGGTTTCAAGAATAGAAACACTAAGGAAATCGTTGCAATTAATCTGTCAGCATTAGAGTGCTTTGATAATGGCGCAGATGTTGATGTAAATGCATTAATTGAGGCTGGTATTGTTAAGAATCCTAGAGATGGAGTTAAGATACTTGGAAACGGAGAACTTACCAAGAAGCTCAATGTTAAGGTAGATGCTTACAGCGCATCCGCAAAAGAGAAAATTGAGGCTCTCGGTGGAACTGCAGAGGTGATTTAATGCTTAAAACAATTAAGAATGCATTTAAAATCAAGGAAATTAGAGATAAACTCCTTTTTACACTGGCAATGTTAGTTGTGATTCGTTTAGGATCACAGCTCCCTGTGCCGGGTGTTGACAGAGAATTCTTTAATAATTGGTATAATGCAAATATCGGTGGAGCAGGTAGTTTCTTTGATGCAATTACTGGTGGTTCATTCTTGAACATGTCCATTCTTGCATTAAATATCAGCCCCTACATTACTTCTTCTATTATCATGCAGCTTTTAACCATCGCAATTCCTGCGTTGGAAGAAATGCAGAAGGATGGAGAAGATGGTCGTAAGAAGATAGCTTCTATTACCAGATATGTGACTGTTATTTTAGCTCTGATTCAGGCAACCGCTATGTCAGTTGGCTTCGGTAATCAGGGTCTGCTTCAGGAGTACAATGCACTCAACGTTATTACTTGTATCGTAGCACTTACAGCAGGTAGTGCATTCTTGATGTGGGTTGGTGAGAGAATTACTGAAAAGGGTGTCGGTAACGGTATCTCTATCGTATTGGTAATTAATATTATCTCCAGACTGCCCCAGGATTTAGCTTTGTTATTTGAACAGTTTGTATTCGGCAAGGCACCGGCTACAGCAGTTCTTGCAGTAGTGATTATTTTTGCAATCATCATTTTGATGGTAGTATTGGTAATCATTTTAAATGCAGGTGTTCGTAAGATTCCTGTTCAGTATGCAAAGAAGGTTCAGGGTAGAAAGATGGTGGGAGGACAGACTTCCAGCATTCCTTTAAAGATTAACACCTCAGGTGTTATTCCAATTATTTTTGCTTCTTCTATTATGCAGACTCCATTAGTACTTTGTAGTCTGTTTGGATACTCCGGTGAAGGTTTCTGGGGCGAAGTTTTAAAAGGCTTAAACTCAGGTAACTGGTGTAATCCAAAGCAGCCAATCTATTCCATCGGTTTAGTGGTGTATATTTTGTTAACAATTTTCTTTGCTTACTTCTATACATCAGTAACCTTTAACCCGATGATGATTGCTGACAATATGAAAAAGCAAGGCGGCTTTATTCCGGGTATCAGACCTGGTAAGCCAACCAGCGATTACTTAAATACAGTTTTAAACCGTATTATCTTTATTGGTGTTATCGGTTTAATTATTGTAGGAATACTTCCATTCTTCTTTAATGGTGTATTCGGCGCAAGTGTTTCCTTTGGTGGAACAAGTCTTATCATTATTGTAAGCGTTATCCTGGAAACCGTTAAGCAGATTGAATCACAGATGCTGGTTAGAAACTATAAAGGTTTCTTGAATGATTAATATGTTATTTTGAAGAGAACGTCGTAAGGCGTTCTCTTTTTGTGCATTAACAGTGAGCCAGGCGCGTGCAAACACGCGCTCCCCGGAAAGAGCATACATGTGTGGCTGCTTGCAGAGCTAAACTTGTATGCTCTTTCCGGGGGGCGTCTGCAGAAGCAGACGCATTTGGCGAACGTCGCATCAACGAGCAGCTGCGCTGCGAGTCTGGATTAATTATAGACTTTATTAGATATGCTTTTTTCTAAATTGTGTTATTGATATGAGTGAGATATAATGAAGTTAGTAAGGAGCAGAAAACTGAATTGAGCGAGCTCTTTAGAGCGAGGGAGAACAATTGCGAAGTACAGCAGCGTAAGGTAGCAGGATTTTGAAGGAAAATCTATGCTTTGGGTAGAATGAACGTTTTTCGGCGGTTTAATACCCAAATTCTAGCTGATAATGACAATTTATAAGTGTTTTGAAGAGCGTTTGGGTATATAGAGAAAAATGTTATATTTTATACCCAGAGATTTGTGGTTTTGTGGGTATTATAACACATAGTAGCTTATTTATACCCAAAGTGCATTTTATTGATAATGGATTAAATAATTAATTATAGAATCATTTCAACAACTTCTTTAGGCTACAATCAATAGCGGCGTAAACGAAAAAGCAGTCTTGAAATATAGATAAACTGCCCTTTCGTTTGCGCCGCGTTTGATTTTGCCAAAGTGAACAAAGTCGCGTCACCGGAGCCGGTATGTATGGAT